>JAZLIZ010000001.1:0-78090 GCA_045617665.1 Acutalibacteraceae bacterium
TGGCATTGTGCTAAAATCACAAAAAAGAAAGCCGATTTTATCAAGCTTTTTAATCTTGATCTATCGGCTCTCATTAGTGAAATGAATGCTACGGATGCTTTGATGTAATCAACCTAAATTTAGGAATTTACGGATTAAACAGCTCCTCACTCCTCACTGAGCGAAGCTCCACTCTCCACATTAAATCGAAGCCACCCGTTTAACAGATGGCTTCGTTTTCCTTTTATTATTTTTCCGTAGCTTCGGGCTCGGCGGCGTTTTCTTTTGCCTGTTCTTTTTTTCTTACGGATTTATCCGTATATTTTGCAAAAACCATAATCAAAAGCACAATAGCCGTAGTAAATGAAAGGCCGGGATTCAGTATTTTTTCAAAGTTGCCGACACCTGATACCCGGTCAATGAGCAACGGAAGGTTCAGAACCAAAACAATAGCAGCCAAGGTGAACGAAAGGACTTTACCTAAATCCTTAACAACCGCCAACGCACAATGACAGCAGAAAATCAATCCGTAACAAAGAGCAAAGGTTTTGCTCAATTCATCCTTTAACACTGCAGCGCTGATAAGCACGCTCAAAACAAGAAGGATATTGTAAATTCTGAAAAATATTGCATCCTGTTTTCTTGAGCCTTTCACAAAATATATGACGGCAAAAATCAGTGCAGCCACGCTGAAAATTATATTTATCATTTCAGTTCTCCCTTATTCTTCTTTATTATCCGGAATTTCCGCATAAACTTCAACTTTTCTGCTTCTCATCCACATTGCAGGGTCGAGCAGCAGAGTATATCCGCAGGCATTCGGAATCATCCACTCGTGCATAGGTGCCTGCGGCAACCCGTAAGCGGAGAGAATTGCACTTGCAACGCCTCCGTGAGTAATAACGGCAGCTTCAAAAACGCCGCTTTTGAACATTCCGTCAGCTATTTTTTCAAACGCCGTGCAGACTCTTCTGCCGAAAGCGTTACTGCTCTCGCCGAACGGCGGTGCGGTTTCGCCCTTAATCCATGAAGCAAAATCTTCGTTATCTGCAAGCTCCTCCGCAGTTTTGTTTTCAAACTCACCGAAATTGCACTCCGTTAAGTCATCCATAAGAATCGGCTCCTTATCGGGATAGAGCAGCTTTGCCGTTTCGGTGCATCTTTTTAACGGGCTTGAAAATACAACCTGTGTTTCGGGATAAATATAATCATCCTTCATCTGTAAAAGCTGTGCTCTGCCCTCTTCACTGAGAGATACATCGGTATGGCCGATGTATCTCCCCTCCTCCACACCCTCATTGAGAGCATGACGGATAAGGTGTATTTTATAGGTCTTCATTAAAGTAATTCCTTGTAAAGTTCAATGTATTCTTTTGCGCTCTTGCCCCAGGAGTTATCACATTTAAGGGCTCTTTCAACAAGCTTCTGCCAGTTACCCTTATCATAATAAGCGGCAAGGCCTCTCTTGATTGCATTGAGCATATCATAAGCATCATAGCTCTTAAATGTAAATCCGTTGCCCTTACCGTCACCGCTGTCGGTAATTGTATCCTTTAAGCCGCCTGTTTCTCTGACAATGGGAACTGTGCCGTAACGCAGGGCAACCATTTGTGAAAGTCCGCAGGGCTCACTCTTTGAGGGCATAAGGAACAAATCGGCACCTGCATAGATTTTTCTTGCCAAATCGGGCACAAAGCCTACTCTCAAGCCGACCTTTTCGGGGAAAGCGGCGGCAAGCTCCTTGAAAAACGCCTCATATTCCCAATCACCGCTGCCGAGAATAATAAGCTGCATATCCTCATTTGAAAGCAAATCCCAGATAACTCTTGTTACAAGGTCAAAGCCCTTGTGTGAAACAAGCCTTGAAATTATGCCGAGAACGGGAGTATCCTCTCTGACAGGCAGATTGAACAGCTCCTGAAGTGCCGCCTTATTCTTTGCCTTTGCGGAATAATCCTTTGCAGAATAGTTATAAAAAATATTTTTATCGGTTTCCGGGTCATAGCCGTCAACATCAATTCCGTTGAGAATACCCGAAAGCTTGTAGCTTCTCTCTTTAAGAATGGTATGAAGTCCGTGGCTGAACCAGGGGTCAAGAATTTCATCTGCATAAGTTCTGCTGACGGTAGTAACCTTGTTGGCGCACTCAATGCCGCCCTTCATAAGGTTGATGCAGTCACCGAATTCAACAAGGCTTGCGTGCTCCTCGCCGAGCCCGAAAACATCGCCTAAAATCTCTTTGCCGTAAATTCCCTGATACTGAATGTTATGAATGGTAAATACGGTCTTAATGCCTGTATAACCCTCTCTGTTTGCATAATAGGTTGAATAATAAACAGGAATAAGGGCTGTCTGCCAGTCATTGCAGTTGATAATATCGGGCTTAAAATCAATTACGGGCAGGATTTCAAGCACCGCTCTTGAAAAGAATGCAAATCTTTCACCGTCATCGTAATGGCCGTAAAAAGTATCTCTCTTAAAATAGTATTCATTGTCAAGAAGATAGTAAACAACGCCGTTGACGGTTGCTTCAAAAATACCGCAATACTGTCTGCGCCATGAAAAAGGCACCATAATGCTGGTTACGAATTTCATTTTTGAGCGAAGCTCATCACTTACCGTGCCGTAAAGCGGTATAACAACTCTTGCCGCAACCCTGCGGTTGCGAAGAGCCTTGGGGAGTGAGCCTGCAACATCCGCAAGGCCGCCGCTTGCCGCAAAGGGAAGCGCTTCACTTGCAACATATAAAACTTTCATTTCTTAACCTCACTGGAAAATAATTGTTGTATAGTATTTATCGCCGGATTTATAACTGCCGATGCCGATTGTTGTAACATCGGTGCTCATTGCGGTTTTGCCCGCACCTGATGTGGCAATTATGTTGTAAAGAGATGTTCCGCCGTAGCTTGATGTGAAGGTATAAAGCTTGGCATAGCCTGTCTGCTTTTCAATATTCGGCTCAAAGAGTGCAAGAGAATTTGTTCTTGCATCAACCTTAAGCTCCTTTGAAGAGGTAAGAGGCGGAAGCTCCTGCAACGCTCTGTCATCATTTATCTGTGCAAGAATTGCGTTTTCAAGAGAATCCTGTGCTGAATAATTCTTTGTAATATTTATTTTCTTTGTGGTTGTTTCCGTTTCACTCCAGCGGTCAGTTGTGGTAGGCTCGGTAGTTGTGGGATTAAGAAGAACAGATTCGGTAATCACATTGCCTTCCTTATCCTTCTTCGGCTTTTTGAGAATTTTATCCGTTACAACGCTGTATGAATACTGGGGAACATACTCGGTTGTGGTTTCGGTTGAGCTCTCTTTTGTCGTTGTGGTGGTAACAAGCTTTGTGTATTTGACAACCTCGGTCTGAATTTCGCCGTTCTCATCATAAAGAACCTGACCGCTCGCATCCGTTGCGGCAACAACCTTTGAAAGTTCGGTGTAGGATTCCGATTCCTCCTTGCTTTCATCCTCGCCGGAGGTTGTGGGCTTTGTGGTTGTTGTTGAGAATCTGTGCTTTGCATTATGGGCAGGTGCCGGGTAATATTCCAGAACGGTTACATATTCAACCTCGCCCTGCTCATTGATTGATGACTGAACAACAGTCCTCGATTCCATAACGGTTTCTTCCTCTGAGGTTTCGTTTTCGTTCCTCTTCAGAACACCTGTCTGCACAAGAATAACAACCACCGCAAGAATCAAAGCAATACCCACAATAACGGCAGTAACAATATTTTGAGCCTTATCCTTACTTGCCTTATCCTTAACTGTTTTTTCTTTGATTTCTTTTTCTTTCATTTTGTTTTCTCTTTTCTCAGATAACTATGCCCTTTCCGACACAAACGGGATAACTCTTATCACCGCAAAGCTTCTTGTTGGGCTTAATAACAACATCCTTATCGCAGATTACACATTCAACCGAAGCGCCCTCGCTTATCATTGTATCCTGCATAATGATTGAATCCTTAACCCTGGCGCCCTTGGCAACGGTAACTCCTCTGAAAAGAATACTGTTTTCAACCTCACCCTCAATTTTACAGCCATCGGCAATAAGAGAATCGGTTGCCTTTGCGGAAATGCCGTAAAATGCGGGGATTCTGTCACCTGTCTTTGTATAAACAGGTCTTTCCTTATCAAAAATAGCCTTTCTGATTTCGGGCTTAAGCAAGTCCATACTTGCTTCGTAATAGGAATTGATTGAGCTGATAACCTTAACATAGCCCTCAACCCTGTAGCCGTAAATTTTAAGGTGACTGACATTATCAATGATAATCTGCTCAACATTTGCAATTCTCTTGCTGTTTGCTTCGTGGAGAAGTCTTTCAAGCAGAGTTTTTCTGATTACCATTGTTTTGAGTGAAAAATTGCATTTACCCGAATAGCAGTCAATATATTTTGACTCCTTAACTCTTCCGTCACCGTCAATGATAAATTCAGTTGCATCCGTAATGGCATCGGGTATTTTTTCACAATACGCAAGGGTAATGTCCGCATCCTTTGCAATACTGAACTTTACAAGCTCATCATAATCAATACTGCTGATGAAATTGCAATCGGTAACCAGAACATATTCCTTTGAGCTGTCGCTGATAAAATCAATGCTTCCGTAAAGAGCCTCAGCATTGCCGGCATATCTGCCTGTTGAGGGCAATGAGAAAGGAGGAAGAATCGTAAGACCCTCGTTCTTTCTTGAAAGGTCCCAGGGCTTGCCGTTACCTATGTGGTCCATAAGTGAACGGTAATTTGAATTTGTGATAACACCGA
The DNA here is from genome assembly GCA_045617665.1 of Acutalibacteraceae bacterium. Lineage (GTDB taxonomy): Bacteria > Bacillota > Clostridia > Oscillospirales > Acutalibacteraceae > CAG-177. The sequence goes on from JAZLIZ010000001.1 coordinate 4,732, forward strand.
CCTGTGTTACGCCGGCATTGACCATATTTGAAAGGGGAAAATCAATAAGTCTGTATCTGCCGGCAAAGGGAACAGAGCCCATTGTTCTCAATGCAGTAAGCTGAGGAAGAACCTCATCATAAGCGTTGGAAAAAATAAGTCCCAAAACATTCTTTGCAAACATTACTCAGCACCTCCCATATCTTCATCAATCATTGCTTTCGGCTCAACAACGGCACCCTTTCCGATATGAACACCGTTACCTACAACTGCAACGCCCCAGTCATCAATATTATCCATACTTTCGGGGCTCTTACCTACAACGGCACCCTCATCAATAACCGCATTTTCAGCAACTATTGAATACTGAACTGTTGCGCCCTTTTTAATCGTTGTGCCGGGCATAACAATTGAATATTTAACATTGGCACCCTCTTCAACCGTTACATTTGAGAAAAGAACAGAGAAATCAAGGTTACCGTCAATATCACAGCCCTCTGAAACCATTGAGTTTTCAACCCTTGCATTTGCGCCCGCAAAATGGGGAAGAGCAACGGGAGTTTTGGAATAAATCTTCCAGCTGTCATCATCAAGATCAAGGTCAACCTTGGGGTTAAGCAGGTCAAGGTTGGCATCCCAGAGGCTGTTGATTGTTCCTACATCCTTCCAGTAGCCGTCAAACTGATAGGCAAACATTCTTTCGCCGTTTGCGTGCATGGCGGGAATAACATTTTTGCCGAAATCGTTGCTTGAATTTTCATCTGCTTCATCTTCAATAAGGTATTTGCGAAGCTTTTCCCAGGTAAAAACATAAACGCCCATTGAAGCCTTGTTGCTTCTGGGATTTTTCGGCTTTTCTTCAAATTCTGAAATTGAGCCGTCATCATTGACAAGCATAAGTCCGAAACGGCTTGCCTCATCCCATGGAACCTCAAGCATTGCTATTGTGCAATCTGCATTCTTCTCCTTGTGGTAATCAAGCATCTTGGAATAATCCATTTTGTAGATGTGGTCACCGGAAAGAATAAGCACATATTCGGGGTTATATCTCTCAATGAAATTGATGTTCTGATAAATTGCATTTGCGGTTCCCTTATACCATTCCGTGCCCTTAATCTGCTGATAGGGCGAAAGAATGTGAACACCGCCGTCTGCTCTGTCAAGGTCCCAGGGCTGACCGTTGCCGATATAATCATTCAGCTCAAGGGGCTGATACTGTGTGAGAACACCGACTGTGTATATGCCCGAATTAACGCAGTTTGAAAGAGGAAAATCTATTATACGGTATTTTCCGCCGTAGGGTACTGCGGGCTTAGCTATATTTTTTGTGAGTATTCCCAGACGGCTGCCCTGTCCGCCTGCAAGAAGCATTGCTATACATTCTGTTTTTCTTGCCATATTCTTATCTCCTTCGATTTGATTTATATATCATTGGTTTTCGTTTTTCTTTCTTGATTCGGGTATTCTGATATACAGCGTGCTCAAGCCCTCAAGGTCAAGCTCAATGCTGTAATCAAAGCCGTGCATCGGTTTTTTCTTTGCCCTGACCGGTAAAGCTGTGCTCTCACCCCTGCCGCCGTATTTTGCCTCTGCGGAGGAAAAGGCAACTCTGTATGTTCCGGCTTTGGGAACACCGATTTTGTAGCCCTTTCTTGTAACATTGGTGAAATTGCAGAGTGAAATCAGACCCTTGCCGGAATTATCCTTTCGGATATACGCCACAACGGAATTATCGGAATCATCGCTGACTATCCACTGAAAACCGTTCCAGCTGTAATCATCCTCCCACAGGGCGGAATTTTTCAGATAGAATTTATTCAGGTCTGCCGTATATTGCTTAAGCTGTCTGTGTGCTTCATAATCAAGAAGCAGCCAGTCAAGCTCCTGCTTGTAATTCCACTCGATAAACTGACCGAATTCACAACCCATAAACAAAAGCTTTTTGCCCGGGTGTGACATCATATAGCCGAGGAATGAACGGACACCTGCAAATTTTTCTTCATAAGTGCCGGGCATTTTGTTTATCAGTGAGCATTTGCCGTGAACAACCTCATCGTGAGAAATGGGAAGCACAAAATTTTCGCTGAACGCATAGAAGAATGAAAAGGTCAGGCAGTTGTGATTAAATTTTCTGAACAGGCCGTCAAGCGAAACATACTTCAGGCAGTCATTCATCCAGCCCATATTCCACTTGAAATTGAAGCCGAGGCCTCCGAGATAGGTGGGCTTTGAAACCATAGGCCAGGAGGTGCTTTCCTCCGCCATCATCATTACATCCCCGTGCTCACGGAAGATTGATTCGTTAAGCTTCTGCAAAAAGGCAACCGCTTCAAGGTTTTCTCTGCCGCCCTTTGAGTTGGGAATCCATTGCCCCTCTTCTCTGCCGTAATCAAGGTAAAGCATTGAAGCAACGGCATCAACTCTTAAGCCGTCAATGTGGTATTTTTCAACCCAGAACATTGCGGAGGAGCAAAGGAAGGACTGAACCTCGGTTTTTGCATAATCGAAAATTCTTGTTCCCCACTGATAATGCTCTCTCTTTTTGGGGTCTGTATATTCGTAACAGGGTGTGCCGTCAAATTCATAGAGTCCGAAGGCATCCTTCGGGAAATGGGCGGGAACCCAGTCAAGAATTATTCCTATACCGGCTCTGTGTGCCTTATCAATCAGATAAGCAAAATCCTCCGGCGTGCCGTACCTTGAGGTGGGGGCAAAATAGCCTGTGACCTGATAGCCCCACGAGCCGTCAAAGGGATGCTCCATTACGGGCAGCATTTCAATATGGGTATATCCCATTTCAGCGGCGTAAGGCACAAGCCTGTCTGCCAAATCACGGTATGTCAGAGGGTTGCCGTCCTCATATAACTGCCACGAGCCTATATGCACCTCATAGATGTTGACGGGAGAGGAATAGATGTTTTTTTCTTTTCTCTTTTTCAGCCAGCTTCCGTCTGACCACTTAAAATTCAAATCGCCGTAATATTTTGAAGCAGTACCCGGTCTTGTTTCCGCATGGAAAGCGTATGGGTCAGCCTTGTAAAACTCTCTGCCGTCCTTGGCACGGATAAGATATTTATAAGCATCAAACTGCTTAACGCCTTTTATTTCACATTCCCAGACACCCTTGCTGATTTTTTGCATAGGTGATTTGTCGGATTGCCAGCCGTTAAAATCGCCGGCAACATAAACCGCCGCCGCATTGGGTGCCCATACTCTGAATGTAACGGAATCTCTGCCGCTTTTATGTGCGCCTAAATATTCATAGGCCTTTGCATTGGTTCCCTCGTGAAAAAGGTAGAGGGGCAGATTATCATTTGGCAATCATTTCACTTCCTTAACATTTAGGACTGACGGGTAAGCGAAATAAGACATAATTTCACACACTAACCCTATTATTCTTTTTAATTATAACACAAAATATTATATTTTCAAGAAATCAATGATTTTCGTTGCGCCAAAATATAACAAAAAAGATTATACAAATTGCCGAAAATGTGTTACAGAATTGTTGTATTCGTTGACAAGCCGTAACCCTTTTGATATATTTGTATATAATTGGAGCAGAGTGGTTTTAATTAAGCTGAAAATCTGCCTGCCACCACGGAGGTCAGTCTATGTTTGATACGGATACAATGTGTATGAGCTGTATGAAGGAAATCGGAGAGGAGAAAAAATGTCCCTACTGCGGTTTCCATATTGACACTGTTCAATCGCTTCCGTTTTTACCCATAAGAACAGTTATTGCAAACCGTTATCTTATCGGTAAGGTGCTTGAAAGCAACGGCGAGGGAGCAACCTATATCGGCTGGGATTTAACAGAGAAAAAGGCTGTAAATATCAGGGAATTTCTGCCGGATTCAATAACCACAAGAAATGTTGCAAGCCTTAATCTTCAGGTTATGCTCGGCAGTGAAACGGCATTTGCGGAGCTTCGCTGCGCCTTTGAGGATTTATGGACAAAGCTGCACCGCCTCAGCGGTCTTTCAGCTCTGATAAATGTTACCGATTTTGTTGATGATTACGGCACAAGCTTTGCAATTTACGACCGCCTTGACGGCATTTCTCTGCGTGATTTTCTTCTCAGAAGCAAAACAGGTTACATTCCCTGGGATAAAGCCCGCTCATTGCTTATGCCCATTCTTTCAACCATAGGCAGTCTGCACTCCGCAGGCATAATTCACAGAGGTATTTCACCCCAGACCTTAATCATTGCAGGTGACGGCAAAATCAAAATCACCGGCTTTTCAATAGGAGATATCAGAACAACAGGCGGTCAGCTTCCGCCGCAGATTTTTGAGGGCTATGCCCCCGTTGAGCAATACGGACTTGACAGCAGGCAGGGTCCCTGGACGGATATTTACGCCTTTGCGGCAGTTCTTTACCGTTCGCTTATCGGCTCCGACCCCATCCCCTCAAAGGAGAGAATGACAAACGACAGGCTTATGGTTCCCGGCAAATTTGCCGAGGCTCTCCCCGCCTATGTTATAAACGGACTTATCAACGCCCTGCAGATTCTTCCGCAGGACAGAACAAGAACAGTTGAACAGCTTCGTGCTGAGCTTTCCGCTTCACCCGTTGCAACCGCAAACGGTGCGGAATACAGAAGAACTCAGCAGCAGCCGAAGCAGAAGCCTGTTCAGACTCCTCCCGGCAATGCAAAAAAGCCTGCTCCGGCACAGAGCAAGAAAAAATCAAGCGGTGCATCAACAATGATTGCCGTTGCACTCTCCGTTATATTTGTCGGGGTTGCGGTTTTCGGCATTCTTTCGATGACTGTTCTCAAGGATAAAATTCATTTCCGTTTTTCCGACAAAGAGGATACCACGGTGACTGCGCAGGAGCAGATTCCCGTTCCCGATTTCAAAAACAAGAGCTATATTGATGTTTCAACAAATCAGGTTTTCAAATCATCCTTTACGATTACATTTGAAGAGATTTTTGATGCCGAGGTTCAGGCAGGCTACATAATAAGGCAGAGCGTTGCCCCCGAAACAAAGGTTGAAAAGGGTACTGAAATCGTAATTTATGTCAGCAAGGGCATTGAAACAAAGGTTTTGCCGAATGTTGTGGGCGTAACCTTTGAAGAGGCGGAGGCACGCCTTACAGAGCTGGGATTCGTTGTTGAAAAAACAGTAACCAACGAGGGCTATCACCGGGACGGCGAGGTTCTCTCAATGGCTCCCATTGCCGAAAAGAGCTATGAATTAGGCACAAAAATCATTCTCAAGGTTTACGAGGAGCCTCAGGCAATAGAAGATGTTGAAGATGCTGATGAAAATCAGTTTGATGAGGAAGCACAATGGTAGGACTTGGTAAATGGTCAGCAGGGGTTAAAACAATGTTTTTCTCCGGCAGCGGAACAGTTGAAATTTTTGATGACAACAGTAAATACGGCTTCAGATTTGATGTTGAGGGCTTTGACGGAAACGGTGTAAAAATAAACAGCGTTAAAGAAGACGGAAACACCCTGATAATCGCCTGTGAATACCCCTCAATTATGCCCGGCAAGGAGGTTGTTGCCCACATCACCTTTGACGGCGACACCCTGACCGGCTATGCACAGATTCCCCTGCTCGGCAAAATAAAAATTGCGGACGGACACAGAATAGGATAAATTTTAAGGCTGATGTATCAAAAAACACATCAGCCGTTTTTCTTTAACTTATGAAAGTTGCTTTTGAATGATAAAAGGCGGAGAATGAAAATTCATTCTCCGTCTTTTATCGGATGGCTCTGTCATTGTTGCTCACAAATGCAGATACACGGCATAACACCGTCTGCAAGTATTATACACGACAAGAGCATACAAGTCAAGAAAAAGTTGTTCATATTTCGGACATAATCAATTAATCAATTGCCTTGCCTGATACACAATAAGGTTTACTGTCCCATTCCCTGAAGTATTTTCAAAAGCAAATCAATATCAGTTGAAAAGTCAGTTCTGTTACCGGCTTCATATTCATCAAGATATCTTTGACACTCTCTGATAATTTGTTTTTCGTTATTATCCACTGTTCTTTTTATAAGCTCCGCAAATTGATTTCCCTCAGTTCTGTAACGAATCAAAAACCTTTTTTCAACAGGAAACATCTTAATATAATGGATTCCGTGCCTGTTTCTCGATTTGGTTGTGCTTCTTGTCGGCAAAGGGAAATACTGGCGTTTCGGAGTGTTTGCGGAAATATTGGAACGCAACGGAACTGCAAAATTATAATTTGTCCCTCTGTATTTGAGTCTTACAACCAAAACACAGGGTCTGCCCGTTTTTTTCAGCATTTCCTTATCTTGTTGAAATGCGTCAATCAGGTTTTGACTTATTGAAACAAGCTTCATTACTATTCTCCCAAAAATAAATGCCCGTATAAACGGGCAAATACAAGTGAATGATATTCTACGCCGAAGCTCCCCGTCACTCACGGAGGATAAACATACATGTTCAATATATTCTAGCCGTATTGAGCGGCAGAAGTTTCATCTTCCATATAGATATTACCAAACAAGCAGCAAATTGTCAAGTGAATTGTCAATTAATTTCCCATCACCCGTACAGCTTATACATATCCGCATACATTCCGCCCTTTGCCATAAGCTCTTCGTGTGAGCCTGTTTCAGCAATACCCTCTCTTGTCAGAACAATAATTTCATCCGCATTTCTGATTGTAGTCAGCCTGTGGGCTATTGTGAGAGTCGTTCTGCCCTTTGCAAGCTTTTCAAGGGATTCCTGTACCATTTTTTCGCTTTCGTTGTCAAGTGCGGAGGTTGCTTCATCAAGCAGAAGTATGGGGGGATTTTTCAAAAATACTCTTGCAATGGATATTCTCTGCTTCTGACCGCCGGAAAGCTTGACACCTCTTTCACCGGTGTAGGTATCATAGCCGTTTTCAAGCGCCATTATAAATTCGTGAGCGCCTGCCTGCTTTGCCGCTTCAATAATTTCTTCATCCGTTGCCCCGGGCTTTCCGTAGGCAATGTTTTCTTTTATTGAGCCGTAAAACAGATAAACATCCTGCTGAACAACGCCGATATTTCTTCTCAGAGAATTAAGCGTAAAATCTTTAATATTTTTTCCGTCAATCAGTATTTCGCCCTCTGTTGCCTCATAAAATCTCGGTATAAGGTTGCAGAGGGTTGTTTTGCCGCCGCCGCTCGGCCCCACAACCGCAAGGGATTTACCCTTTTCAACACGGAGATTTATTTTGTCGAGAATAGTTCTTCTGCCCTCGTAATACTGAAAGGTAACATCCTTAAGCTCGATTTCACCCTGAACATCCGTAAGCTCGGTTGCACCCTCAACATCCTTGATTTCGGGCTGAACATCCATAATCTCCGTAAATCTTTCAACGCCCGTAATACCTCTGCTGAACTGTTCGCTGAAATCAATTATGGAACGGATTGAGCCCAAAAGAGTTGAAACAAGGAGCAGGCTTGCGGCAAAGTCACCGGCGGTTGTAACTCCGGTGTGCATAAACCATGCGCCGACGCCAACAACGGTTATATACATAACGCCGTCAATCAGCCTTACCGTTGCATGGAAAGAGGACATATATCTGTAATTTTTCTTCTTTATTTCAACATATCTTTTACTGCCCTGAACGAACTTTTCTTTTTCGGTTTTTTCATTGGTGAATGAGCGTACAACCCTTGTGCCCAGTAGGTTATCTTCAATTTTGGCATTGATTTCGCCAACCTGATAACGGCTCTCACGGAAGGTTTCCTTCATACTTGAACGGCTCTTTTTGGTGCAGATTATCATAAACGGGAGCATTGCAAAAATGATAACCGCAAAGCGAATATCCATCTGTGCAAAGATGAAAAATCCGGCAATAAATTTTATAACCGTAGTGAACACCATTTCGGGGAAATGGTGCGCCCACTCCGCAACATCAAAAAGGTCGCCGGTCATTCTGCTCATAAGCTGGCCGACCTTTGTGTTATCGAAAAATTTGAAATCAAGGGTCTGAATGTGGTCAAACAAATCCTCTCTCATTTTGTTTTCGATTCTTACCCCCATCCAGTGTCCGTAATAGGACTGGCAGTAATTTGCAACAGCATCAATACCCTTGAGCACAGCGTAAATTGCGCAGGTTTTGATAATCAGCTCAAGAGTTAAATCGCCTAAATTGTTTGTTGCCACATTGGTTATGTTTCTGACGATAATCGGCAGATAAACCTCACAGCCGGCACATATTCCCGTGCAGACTAAAACAAGAAGCAGTGTAGGAATATGGCGCTCGAAGTAGGGAAAGAATCTTTTAACAAGTGTGAAAGATTCTTTTATGCTTTTCTTGGGAGGCTTCTGATAAACCTCTCCGGGGGCGGGGTCACGGTCTCTCGGCATTTTTCTTTACCTCATCTGATAATTTTGTTTTATTTTGTATTTTCGGCAAAATAATTCATTACTTTTCCGGCAACGGTCATAGCTCTGCCACTGCCCCAGCCTGCATTTTCCGCAATGCAGATAACGGCAAGAGGCAAATCCTCCCTTTGTGAAAAGCCCGCAAACCAGGAGTGACTTTTTTCGCCGTCAATCTCCGCAGTTCCGGTTTTTCCGCACATTTCAAGACCCTTAAACTTACTTTCCCCGTATTTATCCGTAAAATTCGACCTGAGCATCTTTTTAAGCTTTGATGCCGTATCGGGATTCATTTTTACCATTGAAACGGGCATCCTGCCCACAAGAGCCGAAAATGTTCCCGTTGAGCTTATTCTGTCCGGTGCATAGCCTGTTCCGCCGTTGGCGATTGCATTCATTATTCCGAGAAAATGGCAGGGATTTACAAGGGTTGTTGACTGCCCTATTCCTGCCCAGCCAAGCTCTGCCTTGTTTTCATCGGAGGGCTTGAAGCGGCTCGTTACAAGGGGCACTTCCTTTGCGAAAAGCTGTTTGTTAAAGCCCAGACCTTCAGCGGTTGCAAGCAGCTTTTCAGCCCCGAGCTCAATAGAGATTTCCGCAAAGGCACAGTTACAGCTTTCGTTAAGCGCCTGCTGAAAATTCACCTTTCCGTGAACTCCGTTGCAGATAACCGTGCCGTCATTTGTTTTATATTTTCCGTCACATTCAAAGGCTCTGTCATATATATCGGGTATATTTTCTATGGCACAGGCGGCGGTAACGATTTTCATTATTGAACCGGGCGTATATATTCCCGAAACCGCCTTATCAAGAAATACGCCCTCATATTTTTTATTGCTTCTCAAATCCGCAGGAACATTTTTCGGGTCGTAGGAGGGCTTTGAAACGGAGCAGAGAAGCTGACCGTTTTTATAGTTGCAGACAAGTATTGTGCCGTTAAAATCGCCGAACGCTTCATAGGCAATACGGCACGCCTCTGCATCAATATTCAGGGTTAAATCTCCGCCTGTTCCGTTCTTTTTAAGGTTATAAATTCCCTCTGTAAAGGTATAGCCGGAAAGACGGCTGCTGTAAAGGTTATGTGTTCCCGTTGAAATAACGCCGGAGGTGTCACCGACTATATGCAAAACCGCTTTTCTGATGCTTTGCGAAGAGGCAAAAATTCTTTTGTTATCCTTGCTTTCCGCAAGCACAACGCCTTTCCGGTCATATATTGTGCCGGCATTGACAACCGTACCGTTTGAATAAATATGCCTGTTTGCCTTGTTTGATGCCCATGAAGCACCGTTAACCGCAAACTGATAGCAAAGAATACCTACGCCGATAAGGAAAAATGCAGTAAGAATATACACAACCGCTGCCCGTCTTGTTATTTTCTTCAACTGTATCTCTCCTTTCGGTTTATTTTGTTAATTCGGAATTTTATTATCTTGCTGTTCTGCTCTGCCTTTCGTTTATTACAGGCGGTTGCTTTACCCTTGCCGGAGCAACGCTCACATCCGGTGCAGGGAGCTTAAAGGGCGAGCCTGCCGCCCTGATGAAAGCGAGAAGCCCCCAGGAGCATATCATACTTGAGCCTCCCCTGCTGACAAAGGGCAGAGTAACGCCCGTGAGCGGAAGCAAATCGGTTATTCCGAAAACATTTAATGCAAGCTGAAACAAAAGCATACCGGCAGATGCAACTGCGGCGATTGAATAAAAGGTTGAAGCCGAGCCCTTTGCCGCCCTGACCGCAAAAACAGCTATACAGGCAAACGAAAGAAGCACCGATATACCGATTACAAGACCCATTTCCTCACAGACAAGCCCGAAAACGAGGTCTGTTGAAGCGGCAAAAACATTTCTTAATCTGCCCTCTCCGAGTCCGAGGCCGAAAAGTCCGCCGGAGGCTGAATAAATCAGCACCCTTGTCTGCTGATAGCCGCCGTCATCCATATCCTCCCAGATATGTCTGTAAGCCGCAAATCTGTCGGCAACATAAGGCTTGAAATAGATTATGAGCAATGCGCCCATCAATGCGGCGGCACAGATAAGCACTATTGTTCTCACATCGCCGGAGCGCATATAAGCTATGAGAATAAAGGTAAAGAAAAAAATCAGTGCCGTTCCGAAATCCCTCATAAGAAAGAGCAAGCCTACACAGGTCAGAGAAAAAACAATATATTTTGTAAGACTTGCCGTTGAAAGAAGCTTATCAAGTGAAACGGAGCCGACAAGAATAAAAGCGACCTTAACAAGCTCGGAGGGCTGAATCGAAACAGGCCCGAGCTCAATCCAGTTAAGTGCACCGTTTGTTGTTTTTGCAAGGGCAAGATTGACAACAAGCAAAGCGATTGAGCAGACTGCAACAGGGTAACGGAGCACCTGTGCAACGCTCACGCTTTTTATCAGCAAAAGAATGGCAAAATATGTAAAAAGCCCAAGCCCCACGGCAATAACCTGTTTGAGAGCATAGGTTTCACCTATGGTCGCACAAACGGTAATCCCGATTCCGGAAAGGAAAAACGCAATGGCTTCAAGCTCAAAATAATCGTTGCCCGTTATGAGAACACCGAAAAACATAAACAGCCATTCCCCTGCAATATAGCCGAGGAAAATATAAACAAGGTTAATGTTTATTTCCGCTTCTCTCAAAATAACACAGCCGGCACATATAAGCTGAAAAGCCGTCATTAAAATCATAACGGTTATCTGCCTGAATTCAGGCTGTTTTTTTGACCCGGTTATCAAAGCCTTCCCTCCCACTTCGGAATTTCAGTCTGTGGAGCTTGGAGTGTGGAAAGTGGAGAGTGGAGAGTGGAGTTATGGGTCACGCCTTTTGGCGTTCCGATTATATTTCCTGCTGAATATAATGCCAACCGCAGGTTCCTTAACTCCTAACTCCTCACTCCTACATCCTAACTCCTGACTCACACGAATTTTCTGAAATCTTCTGAAAACTGAATTCTGAAAACTGAAAACTTAATTATGCATTATGCATTGTGAATTATGAATTACCGGTTTATCTTACCACTTTCGGAATAAATCTTCAACAATTTTGGAAAAAAATTAAATTTAACGGATTATTTATTAAATATATATAGCAATTTTAAAAAATGTATGATATAATCCCATAGATAGTTAAATTCAGGTAATGCGGCTTTGCGTTTTACCGTCAACATACAATTTTTTGGAGGATATTTCAATGGTTAAAAAAATCAGCAAAAATCCTTTTCAGGGCACTCCCGAGCAGGAAGCAGAGCTGAAGGCAGTCATTAACGAAAGCAAGCATGATAAGCACCTTGTTATGGCTGTTATGCAGAAGGCTCAGGATATCTACGGTTACCTCCCCTTTGAGGTTCAGGTTATGATAGCCGACGGTATGGATGTTCCCCTCGAAAAGGTTTACGGTATTTCCACATTCTATGCACAGTTTGCCCTTTCACCCAAGGGTAAATATAATGTTTCCGTCTGCCTCGGAACAGCCTGCTATGTTAAGGGCTCACAGGCAGTTCTTGACGAAATCTGCAATGTTCTCGGCATTGAATCCGGTGAATGCACCGCAGACGGCAAGTTCTCAATTGAGGAGTGCCGCTGTGTAGGTGCCTGCGGACTTGCTCCCGTATTTATGGTTAACAACGATGTTTACGGCAGAGTTACTCCCGACCAGGTTAAGGATATACTTGCAAAATACGAGTAATAAAGATAAATCTATGACAATTAACGATATTAAAAATCTGCTTGATGCAACCGTTCTCTGCGGTGATGACCTTAACAGAGAAGTTTATTCGGCGTGCGGCAGTGATATGATGAGCGATGTTCTCGCCTTTGTTAAGGACAGGGCTGCTCTTTTAACCGGCCTTGTCAATTCACAGACAATCCGCACCGCTGAAATGATGGATATGGTTTGTGTAATATTCGTCAGAAACAAAAAACCGTCTGATGAGATGATTGAGCTTGCCGAAGAAAGCGGAATAGCCGTTCTCACCACCTCAAAGCGTATGTTTGAGGCATGCGGTATGCTCTACTCCAACGGACTGAAAGGCAACGGTGAAATCTATGGCTGACGACCTCACCTTTCACTATGATGTTGACGGAGAGAATTTCACATCTGCCGGTCAGGCATCTGTTCGTGTTAAGAAAAATCTTCGCCAGCTCGGAATTGACCCGGAAATAATCCGCAAAGTATCCATTGCAATGTATGAGGGCGAAATAAATATGGTTATCCACGCCAGCGGCGGCAGTGCCGATGTTATAGTTGACGATAAATGCATAACCATAATTCTCGCCGATAAAGGTCCCGGCATTGCCGATATTGAAAAAGCGATGCAGGAGGGCTACTCAACCGCCCCCGACAATGTCCGTTCCCTGGGCTTCGGGGCAGGTATGGGTCTGCCCAATATGAAGCGGTACACCGATGAAATGAAAATTGATTCAACCGTCGGTGTAGGCACAACAATAACCATGAAGGTGAACTATCAGTAATGAATGATTACATCCATTCTGTGCTGCTGGACCCGGCAAAATGCACCGGCTGTACCACCTGCATGAAGCATTGCCCCACAGAGGCAATCAGAGTTCGTAACGGCTGTGCAACAATCGACCCGCAGCACTGTATTGATTGCGGTGAATGTATTCGCAACTGTCCCCATTCGGCAAAGAAAAGCAGTTTTGATTCGTTCAACCGCATAAGGGAATACAAATATAAAGTCGCACTTCCTGCGCCCTCACTTTTTGCCCAGTTTGATAATCTTGATGATATTGACTATGTTCTTCAGGGCTTGCTCGATATAGGCTTTGACGATATTTTCGAGGTTTCAAAGGCCGCAGAGCTTGTAACGGCATACACAAGAATTTATCTTAAAACAGAGGGAATAAAAAAGCCGGTTATCAGTACCGCCTGTCCTGCTGTAACAAGACTTATTCTTATGCGCTTTCCTTTCCTCAAGGATAACCTTATGCCTCTGCTTCCGCCTGTTGAAATTGCCGCAGACCTTGCGAGAAAAAAGGCTGAAAAAGAGCATCCCGAATTAAAAAGCGAGGATATCGGAATCTGTTTCATCTCACCCTGCCCTGCAAAGGTCAGCTATATAAGAAACAACTTCGGTGAATACAAAAGCAAAGTTGATGTTGTGGTTTCAATGAGCGAGGTTTATTTTCTGCTCATAGGTGCAATGAACCGCAAAAAGACTCCCTCTGTCACCACAGGTGCAGGCAGAACGGGTCTTAGCTGGGCACTGTGCGGCGGTGAAGCCTCCGCCCTTGCAGAGGACAGAATCATTGCGGCGGACGGAATTAAAAATGTTATTTCCGTTCTTGACCAGATTGAGGACGGCAACATTCCCCCTGTTGACTTTGTTGAGCTTAACGCCTGCCCGGGCGGCTGCGTAGGCGGTGTTCTCACCATTGAAAACCCCTATGTTGCAAAAAACCGTCTTCACACCTTAAGAAGATATATGCCCGTTTCAATGAGCCGTGCTCCACGAAACGGATATATTCCTCCGGAAAGCTTTATTCAGGGCTTACCGTCATATAAGCCCCTCAACAGATTAAGCAGTAACATAGGCGAATCTATGCGTCTTATGGCGAAAATTCAGGCATTACGCAAAGAGCTTCCCGGTATTGACTGCGGCTCCTGCGGAGCACCCTCCTGCCGTGCCTTTGCGGAGGATATTGTTTTGAACAAGGCCGACCAGAACGATTGCATTATCGCTTACAGAGATTTCATTAAGGCATACATCGCAAATTACGGAGAAAAGAATCATGAAGGTTAATGAACTTGCCTCTCTCCCCGGCTTCAGGGCTCTTTCAATGCCCGAGGGCGAAAGAGAAATAAAAGGCGGATATATCGGCGACCTGCTGAGCTGGGTTATGGGCAGAGCGAAGGCAGACTGTGCCTGGATAACAATTATGTCCAATATCAACATTGTTGCAGTTGCAACCCTTGCTGATGTTGCCTGTATAATCCTTGCAGAGGGCGTTATCCCGGAGCAGAATGTCACGGATACAGCCCTTGCAAAGGGAATAAACATTTTAACAACCGATTTGACAGCCTATGAAGCGGCTCTGCTTTTAGGCGAAAAATCAGATTGATTTTGCTATGAAGAAAAATTATTATTATGACCTTCATATGCACTCCTGTCTTTCACCCTGCGGTGATGACGATATGACTCCCAACAACATAGCCGGAATGGGCGTTGTTGCAAAGCTTGATATTATGGCGCTTACTGACCATAACTCCTGCCGCAACACTCCCTCATTCTGCAAGGCCGCAAGAGAAAACGGAATTGTTCCCATACCGGGTATGGAGCTTACAACCGCTGAAGAAATTCACCTTGTATGCCTTTTCCCGGATGTTGAAAAAGCATTGGCGTTTAATGATTTTGTTGACACAAAGCGGATTATGTTTATGAACCGCATTGATATTTTCGGTCATCAATACCTTATGGACGAAAAAGACGAAATCATCGGTGAAGAAGATTATCTTCTTCCGAATGCCACAATGATAACCGTTGACGAAGCACCGGCAAAGGTCAGGGAATACGGCGGAGTTTGCTACCCTGCACATATTGACAGAGAAGCAAACGGAATAATCGCCACCCTCGGCACATTTCCCCGTGACCCGTTTTTCCCCTGTGCGGAGCTTCACGATGAAGACAGAGCAGACGAATTCAAAGAAAAATATCCCGTCCTTTCGGAAAAGCCGTTTGTATTCTCCTCCGATGCCCATTATTTATGGGATATAAACGGAAGGCTGAACTGCATTGAGCTTGACTGCGAGGAAAACGAAGAAAGTATCAGAAAAGCTTTAATCAACAAGCTTTCGGGTTAAAAGGAAAACCGTAAAATGAAAGAGTTATCTCTTAACATTTTAGATATAGCTAAAAACTCCGTTAAAGCCGGAGCCGAAAATATTGAAATTTCCATTTCGGAAGAAGGTAATCTGCTTACCCTTTCAATTTCGGATGACGGCTGCGGAATGAGTGAGGAGCAGGTTCGGAATGTTATGAACCCGTTTTTCACCACAAGAACCACACGAAGCGTCGGGATGGGTATTCCCCTTTTGAAGCTTGCCTGTGAACAGACAGGCGGAGAAATTGAAATAATATCCTCCGATAAGATAGAAAGCCACGGCACAACAACCAGGGCCACATTCTTTACGGACCATATTGATTTCACCCCCTTAGGTGATGTGGTTTCATCCGTTGTTGCCCTTATTCAAGGCTCCCCGGAAACCCACTGGGTCTATACCCACAAGGGTAACGGAATTGATGTTTCGCTTGACACAGACGAGCTTAAAGCAGTTCTCGGTGATGTTCCCCTTGACAATGCCGAGGTTCTTATGTGGATAAGAGGCTCACTTGAAGAAGAGTACGGCACGGCGGAATAAAAAGGATTATAATTATATTTATAATAAATTATTACATAAAAAGTGAGGTCAGAGTTTATGAAATCATTGGAAGAACTTGCTGCCATCAGAGAAAAGATGAAGGATAAGGTTGTCCTTCGTGAAGGCAGCGGCGAAATCAGAGTTGTTGTAGGTATGGCAACCTGCGGTATTGCGGCAGGTGCAAGACCTGTTCTTAAGGCATTTGTTGAGGGTATTTCCGAAGCAGGCCTTGCAGATAAGGTTTCCGTTTCACAGACAGGCTGTATCGGTGTTTGCCAGTATGAGCCCATCGTTGAAATTTTTGAAGCAGGCAAAGAAAAGGTTACTTATGCAAAAATGACCGCCGAAAAAGCAAAAGAGGTTATCGAAAAGCACCTCAAGGGCGGTAATGTCGTTTCAGAATACACAATCGCTATCTCATAATGGAGGTTTGAATAGTTATGATTCGTTCACAGGTTTTAATCTGCGGCGGCACCGGCTGTACATCATCCGGCAGTAAGGTGCTTATGTCCACCTTCGAGGAGGAAATCAAAAAGCAGGGCCTCGAGGAGGAAGTTAAAATCGTTCCCACCGGCTGTTTCGGTCTGTGCGAAAGAGGTCCCGTTGTTATCGTTTACCCCGAGGGCACATTCTACAGCCATGTTCAGAAGGAGGATGTTGCCGAAATCGTTGAAGAGCATCTTCTCAAGGGCCGTCTTGTTGACCGCCTTGTTTACAGCGATGTAGACGAAGATATTAAAGAAGAAGCTTCAAAGCATGTTTCACTTAACGAAACCAACTTCTATAAGACACAGAAGAGAGTTGCTCTTCGTAACTGCGGCTTCATCAACCCCGAAAGCATTGATGAATACATTGCCGTTGACGGTTATGCCGCGCTCGGTAAGGTTCTTACCGAAATGACACCGGAGGATGTTATCAAGTGCGTTATGGATTCGGGACTCAGAGGCAGAGGCGGCGGCGGATTCCCCACAGGCAAAAAGTGGAGCTTTACAGCCGCTAACAAAGCAGACCAGAAATATGTTGTCTGCAACGCCGATGAGGGCGACCCCGGTGCATTTATGGACCGTTCCGTTCTTGAGGGCGACCCTCACTGTATCGTTGAAGCTATGACAATCTGCGGCTATGCAACAGGTGCAACAGAGGGTTATATCTATGTTCGTGCAGAATACCCCATCGCCGTAAGAAGACTTGAAATTGCCATTGCACAGGCTAAGGAATACGGTCTTCTCGGTAAAAATATTTTCAATTCGGGCTTTGATTTTGACCTTCACATCCGCCTTGGCGCAGGTGCATTCGTCTGCGGTGAAGAAACCGCTCTTATGACCTCAATTGAAGGCAACAGAGGTGAGCCCCGTCCCCGTCCCCCCTATCCCGCAGTTAAGGGACTTTTTGCAAAGCCCACAACCGAAAACAATGTTGAAACCTTTGCCAATATTCCCCAGATTATTCTCAAGGGTGCAGAATGGTTTGCATCAATGGGAACAGAGAGGTCAAAGGGTACAAAGGTATTCGCTCTCGGCGGTAAAATCACAAACACAGGTCTTGTTGAAATCCCCATGGGCACAACCCTGCGTGAAATTATCGAAGACATCGGCGGCGGCGTTCCCAACGGCAAAAAGTTCAAGGCTGCCCAGACAGGCGGACCCTCCGGCGGATGTATCCCCGCAAGCCTTATTGACACGGAAATCGACTATGACAACCTTACTGCTATCGGCTGTATGATGGGTTCAGGCGGACTTATCGTTATGGACGAGGATAACTGTATGGTTGATATTGCAAAGTTCTTCCTCAACTTCACCGTTGATGAATCCTGCGGTAAGTGTACTCCCTGCCGTGTAGGAACAATGAGAATGAAGGAAATCCTTGAAAAGATTACTTCGGGCAACGGCACACTTGAGGATATTGACAGACTTGAAGAGCTTGCAAATTATATTAAAGCCAACTCCCTTTGCGGTCTTGGTCAGACAGCTCCCAACCCCGTTCTTGCAACCCTTAAATTCTTCAAGGAAGAATATATTGCCCATGTTGTTGACAAGAAGTGCCCCGCAGGTGTCTGCAAAGCTCTGCTCAACTACTCAATCGACCCGGATAAATGTAAGGGCTGTACAAAGTGTGCAAGAAACTGTCCTGTCGGTGCTATTACCGGCAAGGTTAAGGAAGCCCATGTTATTGACACAACAAAGTGTATCAAGTGCGGTGCCTGTATGAGCAACTGCAGCTTCGGTGCAATCAGTAAAGGTTAAGAAAGGAGGAAAGCAACAATGGAAAATATGGTAAACATTAAGATTAACGATGTTCCTGTAAGTGTTCCTGCCGGCATTTCAATTCTTGAAGCCGCAAGATATGCAGGCATTGAAATACCCACACTTTGCTTCCTCAAGGATATGAACGAAATCGGTGCCTGCCGTATCTGTATGGTAGAGGTTAAGGGTGCCCGTTCCCTTGTTACCGCCTGCGTTTACCCCGTAAACGAAGGTATGGAGGTTTATACAAACACAGAAAAGGTAAGAACAAGCAGAAAGCATACTCTTGAGCTCATCCTTTCAACTCACAGAAAAGAATGCCTTACCTGTATCCGTTCCGGCAACTGCGAGCTTCAGAAGCTCTGCAAGGATTACGGCGTTTCAGATGAAAATTATTATGCAGGCAAAATGCCCGAATTCACATTTGATGCTTCCGCTCCTCATATGATAAGAGATAACAGCAAATGTGTTCTCTGCCGCCGCTGTGTTGCCGCCTGTGACAATCAGGCAATTTCCGTAATCGGTGCAAACGCAAGAGGCTTTGATACTCACATCGGCTCTCCCTTTGAAAAGAACCTTTATGATTACTCCTGCGTTTCCTGCGGCCAGTGTATTGTTCACTGCCCCACAGGTGCACTCTATGAGAAGGATGACACCGCAAAGGTATTTGAAGCAATCAATGACCCCGAAAAGGTTGTTATTGTTAACACAGCACCCTCAATCCGTGTCACTCTCGGTGAAGCATTCGGCAACCCCGCAGGCACAAATGTTACGGGCAAAATGGTTGCTTCCCTTAAGCGCCTTGGCTTTGACAAGGTATTTGACACAAACTTCTCCGCTGACCTCACAATTATCGAAGAAGCAAACGAGCTTCTCGGCAGAGTTAAGAACGGCGGAACACTTCCCATGATTACATCCTGCTCACCCGGATGGATTAAGTACTGCGAGCACTATTTCCCCGGCGAGCTTGACCACCTTTCAAGCTGTAAATCACCCCAGCAGATGTTCGGTGCAGTTATCAAAACATGGTATGCACAGAAGATGGGAATTGACCCCAAAAACATTGTTAATGTAAGCATAATGCCCTGCACCGCAAAGAAATTTGAGTGCGGCAGAGATGACCAGTCTGCAAGCGGTTATGCAGATATAGACTATGCTCTTACAACAAGAGAGCTTGCAAGAATGATTGAAACCGCAGGCATCAGCTTCAATTCTCTCCCCGATGAAGAATTTGACAATCCTCTCGGCGAGGGCACAGGTGCAGCCGTTATCTTCGGTGCAACCGGTGGCGTTATGGAAGCTGCTCTCAGAACTGCTGTTAAGGAGCTTACAGGCGAAGAAGCCGAAAACATTGAATTCACAGAGATCAGAGGCACAGAGGGTATCAAAGAGGCTACCTACAATGTTGCAGGCCTTGAAATCAAGGTTTGTGCCGCCAGCGGACTTGCAAACGCAAAGAAAGTTATGGAAGAAATCAAGGCAGGCACATCACCCTACACATTTGTTGAGATTATGGCTTGCCCCGGCGGCTGTGTAAACGGCGGCGGTCAGCCTGTTCAGCCCGCTTCAGTTCATAACTTCGTTGACCTCAAGGGAATCAGAGGCAAGGCTCTTTACGAGGCTGACAAGAATCTTCCCAAGAGAAAGTCACACGAAAGTGAAGCCGTTAAGACAATTTATGAGGAGTTCTTCGGTGAGCCCGGCTCACACAAGGCACATGAGGTACTGCATACATCGTATGTCGCCCGCCCACTCTATAAATAATTTTTTCTTGATGTCTTTGGCGTAGAACACAAAACGAATAGTATATAGCAAACAAAAGTCAGCGAAAGGAAAAATCCAATCGCTGACTTAACTTTTTATAAGGAATAAGATTATTTCGTTTTGTTAAGTGCCTTTGCTCATTCGCCGTATAGAAATACTGTCTTCATTCGCAAATGCACTTTCTACATCCAAATACATTCAAGAAAAACTGCCCCAAGGGAACAGAGAGGGTCAATAGGTTGTTTTGAATAGTTTTTCTTCGCAAATCAACCTATTGACCATCACAGAAGATGAGAGGCAGTACGACATTTTATAAATCAGATGACGGCAGTTAAGAGGCAGCACGCCATTTTTCGAGAAGAATTGGGATGAAAAAAGCGATTTCTTCGCTTGAAGACAGTATTTCTATACGGCGAAAGCGAAAAATCGCTTAACAAAACGATATAATATTCCTCAAAAATTGTGGGGTAATCAGAAGTCTTTTGAAGTCTGATTACCCCTTAAAGTTATACTATTTTCGTTTTGTGATTTTCGCCCAATTACTCCGAAAAATAATTTGGCGAGGAAAATAGGATGCAGAAACCGTTTTTACGAGCGAAGATAGTATTTCTATACAGCGAGCGAGTAAAGGCGGTTAGTCAAACAAATATAATACGCCGAAAAAGAACCACCGAACTTCTTGTCCGATGGCTCTATCTTATGTATCTGGTTTTGTTTGACGCTCTGCGCCTATTTTACCGTCAAATTTCTGGGAGTTCGGGATTTACACCCAAGAACCTTGCCGCATTCTTGACAATTTCCGATGCCGAATGAACACCGATTGTCATAAGCATACAGTTACTGATTTCATCACCGTTGCCGTTGTGGTAGAAAATGATTGAGCCGAGGATGGTATCATAAGAAATTGTATCGGGAAGATTATAGCCGATTTCATCATTTGTGATACCCATTATGATAATCTTTTTACTCTTGCCGCCGGATGCCTCTTTGACAATATCCGAAAGGGTCTTATACTGCCATTCTTCACCTGTCCAGCTCTGTTTGCCGGTCCAGAGGGTTGTGCCTTCATAGTCCTCAACTGTGCCGAAAGCAACTGCAGGTGAAAGCTCACCGGGAACTGTATAAATGGCAACATCATTGCCGAATTCCATATAGCAGGATTCAACCATAACGCCGTAGCCTGTTTCTGTACCCTTTGCCTTAACGGGGTTTTCGCTCATAATGCCGGAAACA
Source organism: Acutalibacteraceae bacterium (assembly GCA_045617665.1). GTDB lineage: Bacteria > Bacillota > Clostridia > Oscillospirales > Acutalibacteraceae > CAG-177. The sequence continues at coordinate 25,673 of JAZLIZ010000001.1, forward strand.
GCACCGAGCTGCATAAGGCCGTATTCAAGGCTGAGCATATTCTCTTCGCTCTTAACAAGGATTCTGGCTGTCTGGGGCTTTGCTTCCTTTGTTGAGTTAATGATGAGTTGAGCAAGGTCAAAGCCTTTTTCTCTCAAGCCGTTATAATCTTCTTCATTCTTATCTTTCCAGTTTTTATCTCTGTCAAAGTACTTGGAAGCGTACTTTTCGCCGTATCTCTCAGCCCAGTCTTCCTTGGTGAGCTTATAGCTTGCAGCCCATTCCTTTGCCGCCTCTGTTTTCTCCTTGGCATCAGGTGTGCTTACACCTGCCTGTGCGCTCTGGGTGAAAACAAGGTTATAGCCGGCATCCTTCATTGCAACTCTCATAAATCCGGGATAGTCTGTGCAAAGCATTCCGTTGTTGCCTGCGTGTGCTGAAACGGGATGAGCACCGATGTTGCTGAGAATTGTCTTTTCGCCGCCGACACTTTCAAAATAGAGACCGCTGAAATAGTTCTTTGTATTGGCGCCGCTCTGGAATTTATCGTTTGCACCGTCAGTTTCTTCGGTTTCAAAATATGAGAGTGTGCCCTTTTCCATTGACTTGAATGCTGTCTTTACGGCGTCGGCTGTCTGAGCAATGATTGCATCGTGGAAGGTTTTGTCAAGTGAAAGTCTGTAACCGTTCTTAACAAAGAGGTCTTTAACAAGTGTCAAAAGGATAACGCCGACTGTCATACCCATTGTATCAAGGGCGGCATGGCAGTGAGTTGCGCTGACATTGAAAGCAAGAATATCCTTGCCTGTGATTTCGGGGTTAATCTTTTTAAGCTCTTCAAAAGCCGCCTTGCGGATTTCTCTGCAAACACCGTTTGTAATACCGACACCGTCTATGCTTACGAAAACAACGATATCTTCAACGCCGTTTTCGTTGGAGTCGGTTCCTGCGGAAAGAACGATTGTGCTTGCAATCTGGTCATTGTAAATCTGCTTGATATCTGCCTGATATCCGCCGCCTGCGTGTGCCTTGTCAAGGCACCAGCCGTTTTCATTGGGTGTGCCGTCTGCATCACAGCGCCACTCCTTGGGGATAATGCTGTTTGCGGCATAACCGGCTTTCCAGCCGTTGCCTGTTGCGGCTTTGCCGTTACCGGCATAGAAATATTCTGTTTCGGATGAAACATATTCATCATAGGTGGGAATATTCCTCTGCTTGTTGAGAAGAGTAAGACCTGCAAAAAGGCCGTCCTGAACCTTACCGAAAGCGGCATCAATGCCTCGTGCAACAGGGCTGTAGCCCTCTTTACTGCTGCCTGCCGCAAAAGCGGAAAGTGAACAGGTGAAAGCAATTGCAACAGCAAGTACCACGGCAATTGTTTTTTTAAGTTCCATAATCGTCCTCCGTTCGGGATTATTTTGGTTTATTTTACCACAATGAAACATAATAAGTAAAGCATTTTTATCAAATTATTGCAAAAGAGAGATTTTATAGAATAATTTATGATTATTTCTAACAAAATTCATATTTTTGTTGCAAAACAAATCGCCGTAATATATAATATATTAAATATAATTATAATGGGATGATTTCAAATGAAAAGAGTCATTGCCGTTCACGATATTTCAGGGGTCGGCAAGTGTTCCCTGACCGCCGCCCTGCCGATTTTATCCGCCGCAGGGGTTGAATGTAATCCGCTGCCAACAGCCATTCTTTCAACTCACACCGGCAATATTGAGGGCTATACCTTTACCGACCTTACCGAAAAGCTTCTCCCGTCCTTTGAGCACTGGATGAAGCTCGGTCTTGAATTTGACGGCATTTACAGCGGATACCTCGGCTCTGTTGAGCAGACAAAAATCGTTGAATATATGGCAGAAAAACTAAAGGGCGCATTGGTCGTCATTGACCCTGCCATGGCAGACAGCGGAAAGCTCTATGTGGGCTTCGATAACAAATTTGTCGAGGAAATGAAAAGCCTTTGCAAAAAAGCGGATATTATTGTGCCGAACATTACGGAGGGCTGTCTGCTGACAGGCAGAAAATATATTGCTTCCCCCACCGTCATAGAAACGGAAAAGCTTTTAAGGGATTTGGGAAAGCTCTCAAAAAAATATGTTGTTCTCACGGGAACCTGCATTGAAGAGGGTAAAACCGGCGTTTCCGTTTTTGAAAAGTCAAGCGGAATAATCAGGCATTTTTCAGCGGAAAAATACCCCGGCACATATTACGGAACAGGCGATATATTCGCTTCGGTTTTAACGGCGGAGCTTATGAAAGGCATTGACTGCTTTTCAGCCGCCGAAAAAGCAATGCAGTTTACGGGCAAAGCCATTAAAGATACCTATGAAGCCGGAACCGACCCGAGATTCGGTGTCGCCTTTGAAAAGCACCTTAAAATGCTGACAGAATAAAACGAATTGAACAGGAGAAAATTATGAGCTACGCAGACGAAATATTTATTGCCACCTGTAAAGATATTCTCGAAAACGGTATCAGAGATGATAACATTGAGGTCAGGCCCCGCTGGGAGGACGGCACGCCCGCCCACACAATTAAAAAATTCTGCGTTGTAAACAGATATGATTTGAGCAAGGAATTTCCGATGCTCACATTGAGAAAAACTTTTCTTAAAAGTGCGGTTGACGAGCTTCTCTGGATTTGGCAGAAAAAGTCAAACAACATTCACGACCTCGGCTCCCATGTCTGGGATTCCTGGGCTGATGAAAACGGCTCAATCGGCAAAGCCTACGGCTATCAGCTCGGAGTCAGGCACCATTACCCCGAGGGTGATATGGACCAGGTTGATAAGGTTATCTGGGATTTGAAGCATAACCCCGGCAGCCGCAGAATTATGACTAACATTTATGTGCATCAGGATTTGAGCGAAATGGCTCTTTACCCCTGCGCTTACAGTATGACCTTTAATGTTACCGGCAGCAAGCTCAACGCCATTCTCAATCAGAGAAGTCAGGATATGCTTGCGGCAAACATCTGGAATGTTGCACAGTATTCCGCCCTTGTGTGTATGATTGCACAGGTTACGGGCTTTGAGCCGGGCGAGTTTGTTCATGTTATTGCAGATGCTCACATTTATGACAGACACATTCCCATTGTTGAGGAGCTTATTAAACAGACCCCGCTTGAAGCACCGAAGGTAACTCTTGATAAGAGCGTTACCGATTTCTACGATTTCACAAAAGACAGCTTCAGGGTTGAGGATTACAAATACCACGAATTCAGTGCAAAAATTCCCGTTGCGGTTTAAGGAGAATAAGGCTTATGAAAGCGATAGTATGCGTTGATGATAACTGGGCAATAGGCAGCGGAAACGACCTGCTCTATCATATCCCCGAGGATATGAAATTCTTTAAGAGCAAAACCATAGGCAATGTTGTTGTTATGGGTATGGCAACCTTCCTTTCATTCCCCAATCAGAAGCCCTTGGTTGACAGAACAAACATAGTACTTTCCGATGACCCGGATTTTAACCCGGACGGAGTAACGGTTGTTCGCTCAATGGATGAGCTTTTCACTCTGCTCGGCAGATTTGAAAAAGACACGGTTTATGTTATCGGCGGAGCATCAATTTACGCTCAGCTCGTTCCCTACTGTACAACCGTTTATGTAACAAAGGTTAAGGCTTCACAGCCTGCCGATAAATTCTTCCCCAACCTTGATAAGGATGAAAACTGGATTCTTACAAAGCAGGGCGAGGAGCTTGAATACAAAGGTCTGAAGTATTCATTCACAAAATATACGAATGTTGAAAACTGATTCAGCATTTGTTTTAAGGAGATAAAAAGCTATGGAAAGAAAACTCGGTTATGCCGTTGTCGGACTCGGTGTCGGCGAAAACCACGCAAGCGCTGCTTATAACAGCGAAAGAGCAAATCTGATTGCAGTGTGCGACCTTATTCCCGAAAAGCTTGAAAAGGCAAAGGAAAAATGGCCCGGCACCCTCACATACACAAATTTTACCGAGATGCTGAAGAACCCGGATATTGAATGTGTCAGCATTTGTGTTCCCAGCGGTCTTCACGCAGAGCTTGCCTGCGAAGCCCTCAGAGCCGGCAAAAATGTTCTTGTTGAAAAGCCCATTGATATAACCGTTGAACAGGCTCTCAAAATAGAAGAGGCAAGAAAAGAAACAGGCTTAAAGGCCGGTGTTGTTCATCAGAACAGATACAACCCCGATATGCCTCTTATGCACGATGCCGTTGTGAGCGGAAAGGTAGGCAAGGTTCTTTTCGGTGATTTCTGCGTTAAATGGTACAGAACACAGGAATATTACGATAACGGCGGCTGGAGAGGAACATGGGAAATGGACGGCGGCGGTTCGCTTATGAACCAGGCAGTTCACACCGTTGACCTTATGCAGTGGCTTATGAACAGCGATGTTGAATCAGTTACCGCAAAGGCAAAGATTTTCAACCACAATATAAAAACCGAGGATTACACCTGCTCAATAATCACCTTTAAGTCAGGTGCAATAGCGACCTTCCTCAGCACAACCTGTGCTTACCCCGGTGTTGAAACAGGCATTAAGATTTACGGCACAAAGGGCTCAATGGAAGCAAATCAGGACCAGCTCAGAACCTGGAAATTCATTGATGCCCCCGAAAACGAAGAAGCGGAAATGCTCGAAAAATATAAGGGCAACGCCGCTGCGGCAGCCCTTGACCCCAAGCTTTGCCTTGGTCACAACTATGTTGTTGAAGATATGATTGCCGCCTGCCTTGATGACAGAGACCCCGGCATTCTTCCCATGGAGGCAATCAAGAGCGTCAGAATAGTCAATGCCGTTTACGAATCCTCAAAAACAGGCAAAACAATCCGGTTTGATTGATTTCAGACCCCGAAAAGCAAATAATTATTTGAAAACAAATTGAAAAGCAATAATTGACAAGGAGTGATAATTTATGGCAGTTTACTGCAACGAACCCTCAAGAACATTCAGCGAATATCTTCTCATCCCCGGCTACACCTCAAGAGAGTGCATCCCTGCAAATGTTTCTCTTAAAACACCGCTTGTTAAATTCCGCAAGGGTGAAGAAGAATGTCCGATTTCTCTTAATATACCTATGTGCTCTGCAATTATGCAGTCCGTTTCAAACGATACTCTCGCCATTGCACTTGCAAAAGAGGGCGGCATTTCTTTCATCTACGGCTCACAGAGTATTGAAGATGAAGCCGCTATGGTTGCAAGAGTTAAGAATTACAAAGCAGGCTTTGTTGTAAGTGATTCAAACCTTAAACCCGATTCAACCCTTGCAGATGTTCTTGAGCTCCTTGAAAAAACAGGTCACAGCACTATGGCTGTTACCGCAGACGGCTCTGCAAACGGCAAGCTTCTCGGCATTGTTACAAGCCGTGATTACAGAGTCAGCCGTATGGATGCAGACCTTAAGGTCAGCGAATTTATGACCCCCGTTGAAAAGATGATTACCGCACCTGCGGATACATCTCTCAAGGACGCTAACGATATTATATGGGAAAACAAGCTTAACGCTCTCCCCATTGTTGATAAGGACGGCAAGCTTCTTTATTTCGTTTTCAGAAAAGACTATTCACAGCACAAAGAAAATCCCCAGGAGCTTCTTGATGAAAACAAGAGCTACATCGTAGGTGCAGGTATCAACACTCTTGACTATGAAAAGAGAGTTCCCGCCCTTGTTGAAGCAGGCGCTGATGTTCTCTGCATTGACTCCTCCGAGGGCTACACCGTATGGCAGGAGCAGACACTTAAATTCATCCGTGAAAAATACGGTGATAAAGTCAAGGTCGGCGCAGGCAATGTTGTTGACAGAGACGGCTTCCTCTTCCTTGCAAGGGCAGGTGCAGACTTTGTTAAGGTCGGTATCGGCGGCGGCTCAATCTGCATCACCCGTGAAACAAAGGGTATAGGCAGAGGTCAGGCAACTGCTCTTATCGAGGTTGCGGCAGCAAGAGATGAATATTTCAAAGAAACAGGCATCTATGTTCCCGTTTGTTCAGACGGCGGCATAGTTCACGATTATCATATGACCCTTGCCCTTGCAATGGGTGCAGACTTTATGATGCTCGGCAGATATTTTGCAAGATTTGACGAATCACCCACAGAAAAGCTTATGGTAAACGGCGTTTATGTTAAGGAATACTGGGGCGAGGGCTCAAACAGAGCAAGAAACTGGCAGAGATATGACCTCGGCGGCAAGGCAAAGCTCAGCTTTGAAGAGGGCGTTGATTCCTATGTTACATACGCCGGCCCCCTTGCAGATAATGTTGCAAAGAGCCTTTACAAGGTTAAATCCACAATGTGCAACTGCGGTGTTATCAACATTCCCGACCTGCAGAAGAACGCAAAGCTGACCGTTGTTTCCTCCACAAGCATTGTTGAGGGCGGTTATCACGATGTTACCCTCAGAACAACAGCCGCTTCCGGCAGATAAGGAGAAGCTTTTATGGGTAAATATGCAATTTACGGTGCAGGCTCTCTCGGAACGGTTCTCGGCGCTTATATGACAAAAAACGGCGTTGATGTTGAGCTTGTCAACAGAAATAAAGCACATACAACAGCCCTTAAAGAAACAGGTGCCGTAATCAAGGGAGCAGTTGAATTTTCAACCCCCGTCAAGGCACTTTTCCCCGATGAAATGAGCGGAGAATACGATATTATTTTCCTTATGACAAAACAGCTTTTTAACCCCGATGTTGTTTCGTTTCTTAAGCCCATGCTCAGTGAAAACGGCGTTATCGTTACTCTTCAGAACGGTATCCCCGAGCCGGGTATTGCGGAAATTATCGGCAACAGCCACACAATCGGCTGTGTTGTTGAATGGGGCGCAACCCTTTCAGCCCCCGGCGAAAGCACACTGACAAGCGAGCCGGATTCACTTTCGTTCCATATGGGCAAAATGGAGGGAATCACAGACGAGCAGTTCAACCTCGTTAAGGAGCTTCTTGAAAAAATGTGCCCCGTTTACGAGGAAGAAAACCTTATCGGCGCCCGCTGGTCAAAGCTTCTCATTAACGCCACATTCTCCGGCCTCGGCACGGTTGTAGGCGGTCTTTTCGGTGATGTTTCCGAAAACAAGGATGCACAGAAGGTTGCCATAAGATGTATGAAGGAGTGCATTGATGTAGGCCATGCCGCAGGTGCAAAATTTGCTCCTGTTCAGGGCAAGGATATCACAAAGCTCTTCTACTATAAGAGTGCAATCAAGAGAGCATTCGGCATTTTCCTGCTCCCCATTGCCATGAAAAAGCACCGTCTTCTTGAACCCTCAATGCTCCAGGATTTGAAAAAAGGCAAGCCCTGTGAGGTTGATGCAATCAACGGCGTTGTCTGTGAATGGGGTAAAAAATGCGACATCCCCACCCCCATCAATGACAGAATTGTTGAAGTTATCAAAAAGGAGCAGGCAGGCGAGCTTCCCCTTGCAAAAGAAAACATCCGTCTGTTTGACGATTTGGTAAAATAAAATGCTCATTGACATTGTAAAAGCCAACAGAAGCTACAGAGGCTATGATGAAAGCTATGTTTTCACAGAAGAGGAGCTGAAGGACCTTGTTAATATAACGAGATTCACTCCCTCAAGTGTAAACAAACAGCCCTTCAAATATTACATTGCCTGTGAAAAGGATAAGGTACAGCTTATCCAATCTATGACAAAATGGGCGGCGGCTCTGCCCGAAATGACACTCCCCCACCCGGGAATGTGTCCCACAGGCTTCATAGTTATCTGCCAGGATTTGAACATCAATCCCAATCCTTTCAGATACAGCACCGATATCGGCATTGTTGCCCAGACGCTTCTCCTCTATGCCGCCGAAAAGGGGCTCGGAGGCTGTATGATAGGCAATTTCAATGCTGATGAGGTAAAAGAAAAGCTTTCACTCAGCGATAATTTTCATCCCGTTCTGATTATTGCCTTAGGCAAACCGAGTGAAAAAATTGTGCTTACCGACCTTGAAAACGGCGGCGATACAAAATATTACAGAGATGAAAATGATGTTCATTATGTTCCCAAAAGAAAGCTTGGGGATATAATCATCAACAGGGATTGATTATGAAACAAAGTTATATTCGCCCCACGGTGGTTTTCCACCCGGTAGCCCTTTCCGCCAACACGGCAACAGGCCATTGCGATGTTGTCAGCAGCCATGACCAGTTTGTTTGCCCGGTGGCTGTGGATGACACAGGCTGGACTATGTTTATGGATTTATCAATCTGTAACTCTACGCCGGCTGAAAGCGGTGACGGCGGTTATTCGGACGATTCAATTTGCTACAATGTTCCGAGTGCGGAGCATATAATACACACATCTTAATTTTTCAGGAGATACTCAAAATGAAATACGATGAATTTGCAGGTATTTATTCACTTCTTCTTACACCCTTTAACGAGGACAGAACCGTTGACTACAAGGCATACGAGGAATATGTTGAGTGGCAGGCACATTTCAAGCCCCAGCACCTTTTTGCAAACTGCGGCTCATCCGAAATGACCTCACTCACAAAGGAAGAAAGAATTAAGCTTGCAGGTCTTGCAGTTAAAAATTCAAACGGTGTTCCCGTTTTTGCAACAGGAAACCTTGAAACAGACCCCGAAAGCGAGCTTGACGAAATGAAACAGCTTCAGGCTCAGGGCGTTTCCGGTCTTGTATTTGTTACAAAGGGAATGTGCGACAGACCCGATGAAATGGTTGATTACATCACCTCACTTGCACAGAAAACAGAGCTTCCCGTTATCCTTTATGAATTCCCCGGCTTAAAGCCCCACTGTATGGACGGCGAATCCTACGGCAAGCTTGTTGCAACAGGTCTTATCCACGGAATTAAGGATACCACCTGCACCCTTGAGGGAATCAATGAAAAAATCAAGGTACAGGGTGACAGTAATGTTCTTCAGGCAAATATGCCCTTCCTTTATGACTCATTTGAAATGGGTGCAAGAGGCATTGTTTCAACCCCCACAAGTTGCGGAACAGATTTGTTTGTTAAGTTCTGGAACGAGTGGGAAAAGGGCGATAAGGAAGCCGCATTCAAATCATACGAGCAGATTATCAACCTTGATAACGCCATCGACTCCGGCTTTAACGCAAGCGCAAAGTATCTCTGCAAGCTCAGAGGTGTAAATATGAACTGGTACACAAGAGGAGACCACAACCTCGGTCCCTCAAGACTCAGAAGCATTGAAGCATATTATCAGTGGGCAACCTCAAACGGAATTCTTGAAAAATAATCTCAATTCACATTTTTGAAAAAGGTGAGAAAAGATGAAAAAATTAAGTGCAGATGTCTGTGCCGTTACACACGCAGGCCGTGTTCGTAAAGAAAATGAAGATAACTATTCTCTCAACGGCAAACTGACTTCAAACGGAGAACTGAAAAAAGGCAGTGCCTATGTTCAGCATATGAAGGAGCCGTTCCATATTGCGGTTTGTGACGGTATGGGCGGCGAAAGCTACGGTGAAATTGCCAGCAGCATTGCCATTGAAGAAATTGCAAGAACTGCCGGAAATGTTTTTGAAAGCGGTGAGGATTTCTCATTTGCAATTTCAAACACTCTGAGCAACGCCAACGATAAAATCTGTGACGAAATAACCGCAAGGGGCAGCCGTATGGGCACAACTCTTGCTTCGGTTTATATTGTCAAGGGCAAGGCAATCTGTGTCAGTATGGGTGACACAAGAATTTACCATTTTTCAAACGGTATTCTTGAACAGATGAGCTTTGACCATACCCGTGCGCAGGGCTTTGCGGATGTTATGGCAGTTTCACAGGATGAGCTGAACAAAATACCCGATGCAAAAAGACTGACAAAGCATTTAGGCGTTTTCCCGGAGGAGGCTCCCCTTTCACCCAACATCAGCGTTATTGATGATGTTGAAAACGGCGATGTTATTCTTCTTTGCAGTGACGGCCTTACGGATATGGTTTCCGATGAAGAAATATCGGCTATCATTTCAAACGGCGATAACGCAAGGGATATTACCGGCAAGCTTATCAAAAAAGCCCTTGAAAAGGGCGGTAAAGATAATGTCACCGTTGTTACTGCATATATGGAGGCTGAAAAAACAGCCGTATTTATGCCCATTGCAGAGGCAATGGTAGGTGATGAAACGCCCGATTATTCGGAGGAATACCGTAATTCCTACGGCGATAACACCTCTGACGATGAAGCCGAAGAGCCTGTTTCACCCTATGCAAATGCTGATGCAAACGCATATAAGGCGCCTGTTGATAAAATTAAGATTATGAAGATTGCCGCAGTAGCCATTGTTGTGCTTGCAGTTCTGGCTCTTGCCGCTCTCATAATCAAGGGTATTGTTGAAAACAAAAAAGAGGAAGAAACAACGGTAGTACCCACAACCTTTGAGTATATCATCACGACCTCCGAGCCGGAGGTTTCCACCTGGAATATTGAGGATGAAACCTCGGATGAAATCACAACGGAAGATGACCTTTCAACAGAGGAATCAACCGAATCCACAACAACGACTACAAGAAGATACACAAGAACCACATACAAGAGAACAACCACCACAACAAAGAAGTCCACTACAACTACAACAACCAAAAAAACTACGACCACAGAGCCTACTGCTTCAACCTCAAAGCCGGAAGAATCATCTTCAACGAGCAAGCCTGAAGAATCATCAAGTTCCTCTTCTTCATCCTCATCAGCTGAGAGTTCAAGCAGTTCATCAAGCAGCAGTTCTTCAAGCAGTGCGGCAAGCGAAAGCTCATCATCCTCCGCAAGCTCTTCTTCATCCGCCCCTTCGGAGAGCAGCTCAACCACAGCAAATTCATAAAATCAGGGCTGAATTGTCAGCCCTTTTTTCAAATAATCACAGGAGAAAATAACTATGAAAGATATTCTTCCTTTCCGTCAGGTTCATCTGGATTTTCACACATCAGAGCTTATTGACAACATAGGCGGCGATTTTGACAAAAAAGAATTTATTGACACGCTCAAAGAGGGTCACGTTGATTCAATCACCGTTTTTGCAAAGTGTCATCACGGCTGGTCATATTACCCCTCAAAGGTAAATGCACCCCACCCGAATCTTAAAATTGATTTGCTCGGTCAACAGCTCGAAGCACTTAAAGAGGCAGGCATAAGAGCCCCGGTTTATATTTCAGTCGGCTTTGATGAAAAGGCTGTCTGGCAACACCCGGAATGGCTTAATCGCCCTGCACCCGACAGAAGCCAGGATTTAATGAACGGCGTTCATTTCCATACGCTCTGTGTTAACACACCTTACCTTGACGAGGTTTGCAGACAGATTGAAGAGGTTATGCAGATGTATAACCCTGATGAGCTTTTCTTTGATATATGCGATGAAAGAATCTGCTACTGCCCCACCTGTATCAAGGGTATGCAGGCAGAGGGCCTTGACCCGTTCAAGGAAGAGGATGCAAAAAAATACGCAAAAAAAGTCTATGCAAAATATTGCAAGCGAATTGAAGATACAATCAGAAAATACAGCAAAACAACCGCTATTTTCCACAATGCAGGCAACATCCCTATGGGCAGAGAAGATTTTTACGGATGGGACAGCCATTTAGAGCTTGAAAGTCTGCCCACAGGCGGATGGGGCTATGACCATTTCCCGATGTCTGCCGCCTATTGCAGAACAACAGGCAAGGAATATATGGGAATGACCGGAAAATTCCATACAACTTGGGGAGAATTCGGCGGCTTCAAGCACCCCAATGCATTGAGATATGAAACGGCTCTTTCCGTTGCACTCGGTGCAAAGTGCTCAATCGGTGACCAGCTTCATCCCTCCGGCAAGCTTAACCGTTCGACTTACCGCCTTATAGGTGCGGCATATAAAGAAATTGAAGAAAAAGAAGCGTGGTGCCGTGATGTTGATGCCGTATCCGATGTTGCGATTCTTTCAGCCGCATCAACACAGGTTGAAATTCCCAGAACACATTTAAGCGATATAGGTGCAAGCCGTATTTTGCTTGAGGGCAACTATCTTTTTGATATTATTGATAAGAAAGCGGATTTTGAAAAATACAAGCTTCTTGTTTTACCCGACTGTGTAATTGCCGATAAGGAAATAACGGAAAAAATTTCGGAATTTATCAAAAAAGGCGGTAAGCTTCTTGTTACAGGCGAATCCTGTAAGGATGCCGTTCCCGGCATTAAGCTGACGGACAAAAAGGAATTTACACCCTCATATATGCGACCCCTTGATGCGGAAAAATTCACAAACGGCAAAACTGAATATGTAATGTATAACGATGCCTTTGAATTTGAGGCGGATAAAAGCTTTAAGCCCGTTGCCGACTATGTAAAGCCCTATTTCAACAGAGCATGGAATCACTTTACATCACATCAGCACGCCCCCGATGTTCCCGGTGCAGGTGAAACAGGCGTTGTAATTTCAGAAAACATCGGCTATATTTCATGGAAAATATTTTCAGATTATGCCCATTACGGCGAGCTTCATTGCAGAGAGCTTGTTACCAATATGCTTGAAGAGCTTATCGGCGAAGAGAAAACTCTCACCGTCAAGGGGCTGCCCACAAAGGGTGTTGTTACACTTCAGGAGCAGAAGGACGAAAACAGAATTATCAACCATATTTTGTTCACCCACACATCAGTCAGAGGCAAGGGCGTTGAATTTATTGACGATATTATCCCCGTTTACGGTATTGATGTTGAAATTAAACTTGATAAAGCACCGAAAAGCGTGAAATTTGTTCCGGCAGGCAATGAAATTGATTATAAATTTGAAAACGGCGTGCTGAAATACAGAATTGACAAGCTTGAAATGCACGCAATGGTTGAAATTCAGTTTTAATTAAAATTTTTCGGGTGAAGAAATCCGTTTTTCGGGTTCCTTCACCTGTTTATTGAGAGGTAAAATATGGCGGCAGGTTATCCGGCTTCATTCAGACATTTCAGAAACAGGCAGAAGCCTTTACAGTTCCGAAATGACGGAACATTCACAATTTTACATATTACGGATTTACATCAGGTTTCACCCCTTATGGATGATGAAGCCGACAGGCAGATTCCCGTTGACCGTGACATTGAAACAATGAATGTAATTGAAAAATGTATTGAGCAGTCCGACCCGGATTTAGTGGTTTTCGGCGGCGATAATATCAGCGGCTACTGGGAAGAATACACCTACGAATTTTTTGTTGAAACAATCAGAAAAATCGTTGAGCCTGTTAAGAAAAGAAACATTCCCCTTGCAATCGTTTTCGGCAATCACGATTCAGAGGGGCAGGAAATAAGGCAGTTTCTCCGCCGTGAAAATCACATAAATATTTATGCTGAATATGAAAATTTCAGAAGCAGTTACAATGATGAGGATGTTTACGGCTGCGGCAACTGTGCTCTGCCCGTTTTAGACAGCAAGGGCGAAAAAATAAACTGGAATATCTGGCTGATGGATTCAAACGATTATAACCGTGACGAAAACCATAATCAGCTTGAGGGATACGCTTCCATAAAACCCGACCAGCTTCAATGGTATGATAAAAAAGCAAAGGAGCTTAAAGCACAGAACGGCGGTGTTCCCGTTCCGGCTGTACTTTTTCAGCACATTTGCGTTAATGAGCTTTGGGATATAGTTGAAGAATGTGATGAAAACGCTGACGGTGCTTTTGAAAGCGGTAACAGATTTTTCAAAGCAAAAAGCGGCACACTTTCAGCCGGAGTTATGAGAGAATACCCCTGCCCCGGCTCTGAAAGAAATCAGCTCCCCCTGTGGGTTAAAAACGGTGATGTGGTTGCCGCATTTTTCGGCCACGACCATGTGAACACATTCACAACTGAAATTCAGGGAATAAAGCTTATCCAAACCATAGGCTCCGGCTATCAATCCTACGGCAAAGAGCGTGGCGGCAGAATAATCACTCTGCACGAAAACTCCCGTGATTTCGACACCGAAACAATAATTGTTGACAGAATAACAAGCAGTTTTTGACAGGCGTTTTCCTTTCAATTTAACACGCTTTAACAACAACCTATTTCAGCCGACCAACAGACTTTTGTATCTCCCCAGCAAAAAGCAGTCTGCCACTTGACAAACTGCTTTGAATGAATTATTATATAGATGTTGATAGGGCTACCGATAACGGCTACGCCCTCAATATAGAGTTAAAAGAAATTAACCGCTAAGTTTTGAGAGACAGGCGGTTATTTTCTTTTTGTTATATCAACAACAAGTGTTATAATTGCAACGATAAGAGCTCCAAAAAGAAACAACGAATCGTATGTAACCATAAGCACCGCCCCCTTTCCGAGGGCAAGAGTGTAACCGCTACCGTAGGGTAACCCTATCTGTTGGTTATAATACAGCATCTGAGCGTTCAAGTCAATGTTTGTTTTTGGAGTTCTTGTGTTTTTTGCAAGGTAGTGACTTTTGATTTCCTTTGATGCTCAAAGCAAATCAAAGTGCGTTTGCCAACGCACCCTACCTACCCGGCTCACTCCGTTCGCCACCCTTCCTTCAAAGGAAGGCACAGGCGATTTCATCGCCTGAAAACTGTCCTATCTAAACGACATATAACGGATAGAAAATACGGTTTATATTAAAAACATTCAAATCAACCTATTGACCCTCACAGCAGATGAGGGTCAGCACGCCGATTTTGATAGGCAGAATCGGATGAAAAAAGCGATTTCTTCGCTTGAAGACAGTATTTCTATACGGCGAAAGCGAAAAATCGCTTAACAAAACGATATAATATTCCTTATAAAAATGTGGGGTAATCAGAAGTCTTTTGAAATCTGATTACCCCTTTAACAAATTATCTAATTCGTTTTGTGATTTCAACTTAAATATATCAAGGTAGTTGGGAGGTAGCACGCCAAATTTGACGAGGAAAATAGGATGCAGAAACCGTTTTTACGAGCGAAGACAGTATTTCTATACGGCGAGCGAGTAAAGGCGGTTAGTCAAACAAATATAATACGCCGAAAAAGAGCCACCGAACTTTTTGTCCGATGGCTCTATCAATTATATGCTGTTTGTTTGACGTTCTGCGCCTATTTTACCGTCAAATTTTAGTATTTGAAGTTCTTATAAAGAATATGTGCCACACCTGTTGCTGTTCCTGTACCGATTCCAAGGTCAATAGCAACTGCGATATTGTAAGTAACTGTCAAATCAACAAGCTTGCCTGTTTCCTTATCAATTGTAGCAACGCATTTTGCATTTGAGTAGGATTCATCAATCTTTGCTGCTGCATAAGTTCCGCCGATTGCGCCGTAAATAACTTCGCCGGTCTTGTGGTCATAGTAACCCTTATCTTCGTTACCAACACAGATACCGCACTTGTCGATGGGAGCCTTTGTGAACTTTGAATCCTTTGAGCCCTTACTTGTGCCGTCCTTAACATTGAGGGTAACAACAATTGTCTTGCCGTTATCCTTGCAGGAAGCGCCTGTAAGGTCTGCTGCAGTAAGAGTTGACTTTCTGAGATACTCTTTCTTTGCATCGTCACTCCACTGACCCTTAACAACTGTTTCGGTGTACTTGTTCTTTTCGCCGATGCCTACAAACTGCTCAACAAGGCCCTTGAAGGCTTTAAGAGCAAGGCTCATATCCATAACATCATTGTCGGTGTAACGCTCTTTGCTGAAGCCTGCCTTTGCGGCATAAGCGCCGTTAACAGCCTTGTTATAAGCGGCAAGGATTTCATCCTTTGTTTCGGGAAGCTTTTCTTCTTCTGTTTCTTCCTCTGAAGCTTCTTCTGAGGATTCTTCTTCCTTTGCTTCCTCTGAAGCTTCTTCTTTGCTTTCTTCCTCGGTAGCATCTTCCTTGCTCTCTTCGGTAGCATCAATTCCTTCTGCAAGTGCTATTGCTTCATCAGAGGTTGACTCTTCGGGAGCAGCGGTTGTTGTTTCTTCTTCTCCGTCTTTTGCGCCGCAGGCAGCAAATGCGAGGACCATTGCCAATGTGAGTAAAATTGCGAGGAACTTTTTCATGGTAATTTCTCCTTGTTTTTTATTTGTTTTTTGCGGTTTATTTTCTTCTGTTTCCAGAAACAGAATATTTTACTTTATAACTCTGACCTTGATTGCGCCGATTGCGGAAGCATCAAACTCCTTATCGGTATCAAGAACGGTGTAGCCCATACCCTTTTTTGCGGCTGTAAATACATTTGCAACCGCAACGCCTGCTGCCCTTGCGGCTGCCTCTGCCTTTGCGGCAAAGTCAGCATCCTCCTTGTGAAGAAGGCAGGTGCGAACTGCGAAGCTTTCGGGGAGCTTTGCGTTGGGATAGTTGACGGAATTTTTGATTTCACCCTTTTCGAGGTAAGCGGCAACCTCATTTGCAGCCATAACAGCGCAGTTATCCTCGCTCTCGGGTGTTGAAGCGCCGAGGTGGGGCAGAGCAGTTACTCCCTCGTGAAGAATCTGGTCATCTGTGGGGAAGTCTGTTATGTAGGCGGCAACCTTACCGCTGTCAAGAGCGGCAATGATTGAAGCGTTATCAACAAGCTCTCCTCTTGCAAAGTTAAGAATACGAACACTGTCCTTCATCTTTGCGATTGTTTCTGCATTGATAAGTCCTCTTGTTGAATCGTTAAGAGGAAGGTGGAGAGTAACATAATCAGCCTTTGCATAAATATCGTCAAGGCTTGCGGTAATTTCAATGCCCTTTGCATTAAATGCGGCAATGGCTTCATCCTTAAGGAAGGGGTCATAACCGATAATGCTCATACCGAGTGCCTTTGCGCTGTCTGCAACAAGAGCACCGATAGCACCCATACCGACAACGCCGAGGGTTTTACCGAGAATTTCGGGGCCTGCGAATGCGGATTTACCCTTTTCAACAAGCTTGCCAACATTTTCGCCCTCGCCCTTAAGACCCTTGCACCAGTCATAGGATGCGGCAATTTTTCTTGAAGCCATAAAGAGTGAGCAGATTACAAGCTCCTTAACTGCGTTTGCATTTGCGCCGGGAGTGTTGAAAACAACAACACCCTTTTCGGCACAGTCAGCAACAGGGATATTGTTTACACCTGCGCCGGCTCTTGCGATTGCAACCGTTTTGTCGCTGAGTGCCATTTCGTGCATAGCGGCTGAACGGACAAGAATCGCATCGGGATTTTCTATTGCATCACCGCAAACATATTTTGCGGCATCAAGCCGGTCAAGACCAACCTTTGCTATTTTATTTAATGTGAGAATATTATACATTCTGATTCGCCTCTACTCAATTATTCTTTTCAAAGTCTGACATAAAGTCAACAAGCTTTTCAACACCTTCAATGGGCATTGCATTGTAAATACTTGCTCTCATACCGCCGACTGAACGGTGACCCTTAAGGTTTACAAAGCCTGCGGCTGCGGCATCCTTAACAAACTTTGCATTAAGCTCGTCACTCTCGGTAACGAAGGTAACATTCATCATTGAACGGTCACACTTCTTAACGGGGTTGTTGAACATCCTGCTGTTATCAAGGAAATCGTAAAGAACGGCTGCCTTCTTTTCATTGCGTGCCTTCATTGCTTCAAGGCCGCCGATTGACTTAATCCATTCAAGAACAAGCTTGCACATATAGATTGAGTAGCAGGGAGGTGTGTTATACATTGAATCGTTATCTGCAAGTGTCTGGTAGTTGAGCATTGTGGGAGTAACCTCTCTTGCATTGCCGAGAAGGTCCTCACGGACAATAACGATTGTAAGACCTGCGGGGGCAACATTCTTCTGTGCACCGCCGTAAATTACGCCGTATTTTGAAACATCCATAGGCTCACTGAGGAAGCAGGATGAAACATCGGCAATAAGGGGAACATTACCTGTTTCGGGAAGCTTTGTGAAACGGGTACCGTAAATTGTGTTGTTCTGGCAGATGTAGAAATAATCCGCATCGCTTCTGAATTCGCTCTTGTCAAGCTCGGGGATGCAGGAAAAATTCTGCTCCTTTGATGAAGCAACAGCCTTAACATCACCGTATTTCTGTGCTTCCTTGAATGCCTTGGTGGAGAACTGGCCTGAAAGAACATAGTCAGCCTTACCGCTCTTGTTCATAAAGTTGAGAGGGATTGCGGCAAACTGTGTTGAAGCACCGCCCTGGCAGAAGATAACCTTATAGTTATCGGGGATTGCAAGAACCTCTTTGAAAAGGTCAAGAGCACCGTAAATGATGGGCTCATAAGCCTTTGAACGGTGGCTCATTTCCATAACGGACTGGCCTGTGCCGTTGTAATCAAGCATTTCTTCCGCCGCTCTGTTAAGAACACTCTCGGGAAGCATTGAGGGACCTGCTGAAAAATTGTAAACTCTGGACATTTTAACTGACGACCTTTCGTTAATTCCGCTTTGCGGAAAATTATTTGTTTTTTTATTGTTCAATTATGCCTATGCCGAGGTCTGTGAGCTGAACGCCGTCAACCTCTGCAGGGCAATCCGTCATAGGCTCTGAAGCATTCTGAACCTTGGGGTAGGCAATAACATCTCGCAGTGATTCACAGTTTAACATCTGCATAATCAATCTGTCAAGACCTATTCCCATTCCTCCGTGGGGCGGAGCACCGTATTTGAAAGCATCAAGCAGATAACCGAACTTTGTGTGTGCCTCTTCTTCGGAAAGTCCGAGGAGAGAGAAGATTCTGCCCTGAAGCTCCGGGTTTGTGATTCTGATTGAGCCGGAGCAAAGTTCAATGCCGTTAAGAACAAGGTCATACGCCTTTGCTCTGACATTCGCTTTATCGGTTTCAAGGTAATCAAGGCACTCATCCATAGGAGCAGTAAAGGGATGATGCATTGCAACATACTGACCCAAATCCTCATCCCAGTCAAAGAACGGGAATTCGGTAATCCAAAGAAGATTGTACTGTCCCTTGGGGATTATGTCAAGTTTCTTTGCAACAATTTGTCTGAGTTGTCCGAGAACTGTGAGCACAACCGAATTTTTAGCATCTGCAACTATGAGCACAACATCCCCTGCCCCGGCATCCGCCTTGTCAAGGATTGCCTGCATTTCTTCTTCCTTCATAAACTTTGCAAAGGAAGCGTTATATGTGCCGTCCTCCGCAATTCTTATGTAGGCAAGACCCTTTGCACCGCTGCCCTTTGCGGTTTCGGTGAGCTTGTCAATCTCTTTTCTTGTGAGAACGGAATAAGCGTTCTTTGCTGTAATACATCTGACGCTTCCGCCTGCCTGAATTGCTCCCGTAAATACGGAAAATTCACAGCCCCTGACCGCATCCGTCAAATCGGAAATTTCCATAGCATATCTTGTATCGGGCTTATCACTGCCGAAGCGGTTCATTGCATCCTTATAGGTAAGCCTGGGGAGAGGAAGCTTGATATCAACACCGAGTGCCTCACGGAAAACCCTTTCCGTAAAGCCCTCACCGATTTTGAAAATATCTTCCATATCAACAAAAGACATTTCAAGGTCAATCTGTGTGAATTCGGGCTGTCTGTCGGCTCTTAAATCCTCATCTCTGAAGCAGCGGGCAATCTGCATATATCTGTCAAAGCCCGCAACCATTGAAAGCTGTTTATAAAGCTGAGGTGACTGGGGGAGAGCATAGAATTTGCCCTTGTGAATACGGGAGGGAACAAGGTAATCTCTTGCACCCTCGGGGGTGGATTTAATCAGAATGGGTGTTTCGATTTCAATAAAGCCGTTTTCATCAAAATAATCTCTTGTAATCTTCGTAATCTTGTGACGCATCATAATATTTTTCTGAAGGTCGGGACGGCGAAGGTCAAGATAACGGTATTTAAGACGGGTAAGCTCCGAGGTCTGGCAATCCTCAACAATTTCAAAGGGCGGTGTTTCGCTCTTTGAAAGCACCCTCAAATCCGAAACGGCAATTTCAATTTCACCTGTGGGAATTTCGGTATTCTTTGACGAACGCTCTCTGACAGTTCCCTCTGCCATAAGAACGAACTCACTTCTGACGGCAAAAGCCTTGTCAAAAATTTCTTTTTCGGTTGATTCATCAAAAGCAAGCTGAACAATACCGCTTCTGTCTCTTAAATCAATGAAAATCAGAGATCCCAAATCTCTCTGCCTCTGAACCCAGCCGGCAACGGTTACCTTTTCGCCTGCATTTGCAAGACGAAGGTCGCCGCAATAATGGGTTCTTTTGAGTCCTGTCATAAAATCCATTGTTCATTCTCCAATCTTACTGCTTACCGAAAAGCGAAGCAAGGTCAATATCACCTGCCGCAATGCCCTCGGTTGCATCATCAAGAGTAAGGCGAAGGAATTTATCCTCAAAATCTTCAATGGGGAGTTCTTTTGTCTCTCTTGTAGCCATATTTTTTACGGTAACGGTGCCCTTTTCAAGCTCATCGCTTCCGATTACCGCAGTATATTTTGCCCCGATTTTGTCGGCGTATTTCATCTGTGCTTTAAGTGAACGGCCCACAACATCGGTTTCTGCGTGAATTCCGTTTGAACGAAGCCCGGAAACCATTTTCATTGCTTCAAAGGAAGCGTTTTCATCCATCGGAACAAGGTAAATATCGCAGGGATTATCCTCGGGAAGCTCTATGCCCTGCTCTTTCATTACCATTTTAAGTCTGCCTGTGCCCATACCGAAGCCGAGAGCCGGAGTTTTCGGGCCGCCCAGCTCCTCAACAAGCCCGTCATATCTGCCGCCGCCGCAAACAGTACCCTGTGCGCCGATTCCCGTTGAAACAAATTCAAAAACGGTTCTTGTATAATAATCAAGTCCTCTAACGATTCTCGGATTAACAACAAAATCAATACCCATTTTTTCAAGGTATTTCTTTACGCTCTCAAAGTGCTGTGCACAGTCATCGCAAAGGTAATCAATTATAAGGGGTGAGCCCTCTGCAATTTCTTTGCATACCGGACTTTTGCAGTCAAGAATACGCATAGGATTCTTATCAAGTCTTTCAAGGCAGGTGGGGCAAAGCTCATCCTTTCTTGTTTCAAAATACTCTTTAAGAGCCTTATGGTAATTTTTTCTGCATTCGGGGCAGCCGATTGAATTAAGCTGAAGCTCAAGCCCCTCAACACCGAGAAAGCTGAAAATTTCATTTGCGATTGAAATTACCTCTGCATCTGCCGCAGGTGAAGCGGTGCCGAGCATTTCAACGCCGAACTGCTGAAACTCTCTCCATCTGCCTGCCTGTGGCTTCTCATAGCGGTAGCAGTTGAGAAGATAGCAGAGCTTCTGTGGCAGAGCCTCATTGAAAAGTCCGTGTTCAAGGAAAGAGCGTACAGCACCTGCCGTGCCCTCCGGTCTTAATGTGATTGACCTGCCGCCCTTATCGTCAAAGGTGTACATTTCTTTCTGAACAACATCGGTTGTTTCGCCAACGCCCCTCTGAAAAAGCTCGGTATGTTCAAAAACGGGTGTGCGAATTTCCTTAAAGCCGAATGAACCGGCTATTTCAAAAAGGGTATTTTCAAGAAATCTCTGTTTGCCTGTTTCATCGGGCATTAAATCCTGAGTACCCTTTATCGCTTTTGTAACAAGTGCCATAAATTACTCCTTAGGGTTAACAATATCTCTCCAGTCCAAATCGCCCCTTGCAAGGGAATGGATAAGAGCCTCTGCCGTTGCAATGTTTGTGGCAACGGGCACATTATGTACATCGCAAAGTCGGAGAAGCGTTGTTTCGTTAGGCTCGTGGGGCTTTGCTGTCAGAGGGTCTCTGAATATCAGGAGGATATCAATTTCGTTGCAGGCAATCCCGGAGGCAATCTGCTGGTCGCCGCCCTGATGTCCGCTTAAAAATCTTGTAATCTCAAGTCCGGTTGCATCGGAAACCATTTTCCCCGTTGTGCCGGTTGCAAAAAGGTTGTGGCGGCTGAGTATTCCGCAATATGCAATGCAGAATTGTACCATAAGCTCCTTCTTTGCATCATGAGCTATCAATGCTATGTTCATATATTACTCCTTACTCTGCTGTTTCGGTTGTTTGCGTTGCTTCTCCCTCTGCTTGCGCATTTTCGGCGTCCTCCGCCTCAGCCTCGGGCTCCTCCTCCGTTTTTGAAACGGCTACGGCGGAAATGATTCTGTCACCCTCCGGCAAGCTCATTATCTTAACACCCTTTGATGTTCTTGAATGGGGTGTGATTGAATCAAGAGGAATTCTGACCATCATACCGCTTGCGGTAATAATCATAAGGTCATTTTCGTTATTAACCGACTGAACGGTAACAACCTCTCCGAATTTATCAACCTTAAAGTTAATCTGACCGGAGGTTGCTCTTGAATGGATGGGATACTCGTCTGCCGGTGAAAGCTTACCGAGGCCGCCCTCCGAAACAGTCAGAACGAATTTATCATTTGAAAGGATATCGGCACCGACAACATAATCGCCCTCTGCAAGCTTAATTGCCTTAACGCCTCTTGACTGTCTGCCGGTTTCTCTTGCCTGAAGCTCGTTAAACGAAACTATCTTGCCCTTTCTTGTGGCAACATAGATGTTCTGCTCACCGTCTGTCAGACGAACCCAGCCGAGCTCATCGCCCTCATCAAGGTTAATGGCAATAATACCGTTCTTTCTGATGTTTTTGAATATGTCAAGCGATGTTCTCTTCATAATACCGTTTCTGGTAATCATTGAGAGATAACAGTTTTCCTGACCGAATTCGGGAACGGCTATCATCGCCGTAACTCTTTCGCCCTGCATTATGGGAAGAACATTTACAACATTCGTACCCTTGCTCTGGCGTGAGCCCTCCGGGATTTCATAGCCCTTTACTCTGTATGCTCTGCCGAATGAGGTGAAGAACATAATGTAATCGTGAGTTGAAGAGGTGAAGAGCATCTTTATGTTATCCTCTTCTCTCTGCTTCATACCCTTAACGCCCTTACCGCCTCTGCCCTGCTGCCTGTATTCATCAACGGGTGTTCTCTTGATATAGCCCATCTCTGTCAAGGCGAATACGCAGTCTGTTTCGGGAATAAGGTCATCCATATCAACCTCACCGCTGACATCAACGATTTCGGTCTTTCTTTCATCACCGTATTTTTCTTTTATGGCAATAAGCTCTTCTTTAAGAACATTGCGGAGCATTACTTCATCGGAGAGAAGCTGACGGTAATATGCAATTCTCTCTTCAAGCTCCTTATATTCCGCTTCAAGCTTTTCTCTGTCAAGACCCTGGAGGGCTTTAAGACGCATATCGAGAATTGCCTGTGCCTGAATTTCATCAAGCTCAAAGCGGCTCATCAGTCTTTCTCTTGCATCGTCATAGCTTGTGCGGATAATCTGAATAACCTCGTCAATGTTATCCTGCGCCTTGATAAGTCCCTCAAGAAGATGCGCTCTTTCAAGTGCTTTCTTCAAATCGAACTGTGTTCTGCGCTTGATAACCTCCTCCTGGAACGCAAGGTATTCATCAAGGTAGTTGCGAAGTGAAAGGATTTTAGGCTGCTTCTGGTCATCAACAAGCGCTCTTGTGATGATGCCGAAGGATGACTGCATCTCAGTCTGGCTGAAAAGCTTATTGAGAACAACCTGAGCATTTGCATCACGCTTAAGCTCAATGACGATTCTCATACCGTTTTTATCTGTTTCATCACGGATATCCGAGATACCGTCTATTCTCTTTTCTCTGACCTGGTCTGCAATTTTTTTAAGAAGTGCACGCTTTTTAACAAGGTAGGGAAGCTCCGTAACGACAATTCTTGTGCGGTTCTCCCTGCCGTATTCTTCAAGCTCCGTTCTTGCTCTTACAACAACCTTGCCTCTGCCCGTTGCATAGGCTTCACGGATTCCGGCTCTGCCCATAATGATTCCCTTTGTGGGAAAATCGGGACCCTTAACAAACTGCATAAGGTCATCAAGAGTTGCCTCCGAGTTATCGAGAACGCAAACGCAGGCATCAATTACCTCGCAGAGGTTGTGCGGAGGAATATTGGTGGTCATACCGACTGCAATACCCTGTGAGCCGTTTACGAAAAGGTTCGGAAATCTTGAGGGAAGAACTCTGGGCTCTTTTCTTGTTTCATCAAAGTTCGGGTTCCAGTCAACCGTTTCCTTGTTGATATCCTCAAGCATTTTATTACAGATTTTGCTCATTCTTGCTTCTGTATAACGGTAGGCAGCCGGTGGGTCGCCGTCAACGGAACCGAAGTTGCCGTGACCGTCAACAAGCATATATCTCATTGAGAAATCCTGCGCAAGACGAACCATTGCATCATAAACCGAAGCATCACCGTGGGGATGATAACGGCCGAGCACATCGCCGACACAGGTTGCACTCTTTCTGAACGGCTTATCTGATGTTAAGCCGTCCTCATAGAGTGTATAAAGAATTCTGCGGTGAACGGGCTTCAGGCCGTCACGAACATCGGGAAGCGCACGGTCAACGATAACGGACATGGAGTAATCCAGCATTGCCTGTTTCATTTCTTCAACGATGTTTGAAACCGTAATAATCTGGTCCGGAAAGGCAATATCCTCCGGCTTGTAATCTCTGTTATGTGCCATTTTTACTCCACCTCCTTATATATCAAGATTTTCAACATAAATTGCATTTGATTCAATCCACTCACGGCGGGGGTCAACCTCTTCACCCATAAGCAGGGTGAATATCTGGTCAGCCGCAACCGCATCCTCAAGAGTAATGCGGCGAAGTGAACGCTTTTCCGGGTCCATGGTGGTATCCCAAAGCTCATCCGGGTCCATTTCACCAAGGCCCTTGAATCTGGCTATATCAATCTTTGTGTCGGGATTATTTCCTCTCATTTCAAGTGAAATTGCATCCCTTTCTTCATCCGAATAGGCAACCCTCTGTGTTTTGCCTCTTGTAAGCTTATAAAGAGGAGGAACTGCCGAATAAACATATCCGTTTTCGATAAGGGGCTTCATATATCTGAAGAAGAATGTGAGAAGCAATGTTCTGATGTGAGCACCGTCAACATCGGCATCGGACATAATGATTATCTTGTGGTAACGGAGCTTTTCCATATTGAATTCATCACCGATACCTGCACCGAGAGCAACAATCAGCGGATTAAGCTTTTCATTATCGTAAACCTTGTCAACTCTTGCCTTTTCAACATTGAGCATTTTGCCCCACATTGCAAGAATTGCCTGGAATCTTGAATCTCTGCCCTGAATTGCAGAGCCGGCAGCCGAATCACCCTCGACAATGTAAATTTCACAAAGTGACGGGTCTCTCTCGTTACAATCCTGAAGCTTATCGGGCATCTGTCCGGATTCAAGCCCCGTTTTTCTTCTGACGGATTCTCTTGCCTTTCTTGCAGCCTCTCTTGCACGGTTAGCCGTGAGAGCCTTTTCGATAATGACCTTACCTACTCCGGGGTTATCGTCAAAATACTGCTCAAGAGCTTCGTTTACAAGTGAATTTACAAGCGTTTTAACCTCGCTGTTACCGAGCTTTGCCTTGGTCTGACCCTCGAACTGTGCCTCGGTCAGCTTAACTGAAATAACGCAGGTTACACCCTCACGGCAGTCCTCGCCGGAAACCTTGTCGTCACCCTTGAGAAGATTTGCTTTTTTGCCGTATTTGTTAATGGCGTTTGTGAGCGCTCTTCTGAAGCCGTCCTCATGCATACCGCCCTCGGGTGTGTGAACATTGTTTGCAAACGAAACAACAACCTCATTATATGTGTCTGTATATTGCATGGCAAGCTCTGCCATTGCATCGTCCTTTTTGCCGGACATATAGATAACATCCTCGTGAATGGGTGTTTTATTTGTGTTGAGGTAGGTTACAAACTCTCTGATACCGCCCTCGTAGCACATAACATCCCTGCGCTTTTCCTCCGGCTTTTCTTCGCTCTCAACACGGGAATCCGTAATGCTGATTTTAAGACCCGCATTGAGGAAGGCCTCCTCCTGAAGACGCTTATGGAGTGTATCGTAATCATAGGTGGTTGTTTCGGTGAACATCTGGGGGTCGGGCTTAAATCTTACCCTTGTGCCCGTAATATCGGTATCGCCGACTATTTTCATAGGCTCAACAATAAAGCCCCTTGAAAATTTCATACGGTGGATTTTGCCGTTCTTGTGAACATCAACCTCCAGCCACTCGGAAAGGGCATTTACAACGGATGCACCAACGCCGTGAAGTCCGCCGGAAACTTTATATCCGCCGCCGCCGAACTTACCGCCTGCGTGGAGAACGGTAAACACAACCTCAAGAGCGCTTTTACCTGTCTGCTCCTGAATATCAACGGGAATACCTCTGCCGTTATCTGTTACGGAAATGATATTACCCGGCTCAATTTCAACCTCGATGTGTGTGCAGTAGCCTGCAAGCGCCTCATCTATGGAGTTATCAACAATTTCATAAACAAGGTGATGAAGGCCGGAGGCACTTGTTGAGCCGATATACATACCGGGTCTTTTACGAACAGCCTCAAGACCCTCGAGAACCTGAATCTGACTTGCATCATAATCCTCGGTTACAAGGGTTTCCATATCTCCGTTTTCAAGCTCTACGCTTTCAACGGCTTCTTCAACCTCAACGGCTTGTGTTTCTTCATTCAATTCGATTATTTCGTTATCCATTTTTTCACCATTCTTAAATCGTGTTTTCGTTTATTCTACCGTGCTTCTGATTTACTCTTAATTTTCCATTCCTATTCTGGAGGCAAGACCCTTGCTTTTCTTTTTGGGCTTATATTTCGGGGGATTGTCAAGCTTGATTTTTGCGCCCTTGCCGTCCCTTGACCAAAGGAATTTATTAACCTGAATTACGGGGGCGGTCAAATCATCGCTCATATAGTCAACACAGTTTGCAAGCTGTTCTTCATTTTCAAGCTCACCGAGAATGGTTACACAGATAAGGCTCTGCGTTTCGTTTGTGCCGTCCTCATATATTTCGTTGAAAAGTCTGAACATACGCTTCATTTCGGTTTCGTTATTTCTGTTGATAACCTCTTTAACCTTGGGAGCACCGTGGTTTATGAAGAAATCCTCCGAAAGAAACTGACCGTATTTTTCAACATTTGCTTTATATTCATCCCTGAGCTCCGGGAATATGGTTGTAAATCTGCTTGCCAGAGTGTTCGGGTCATAGGAAACGGAGCCGCTCTTTGCCGCCGCCTTTGAAACGGGAGTGGGAAGCTTTGATTTAACAGGCTTCTTTGTTTTTGTGCCGAAGGTTTCAATCAGAGTGTCGGAAAAATCATTTACGACAAATCTGACATCCTTTTCGTTTGCGTTTTCAGCCTCGAGCAGAGAGAGAGAAAGCTGACTGTAATCACCGGGGAGAATCGTCCCCTCCTTGGCTGCGCCTAAAAGTGAAATTTTATCATTGAAATGCTCAATTTTGAAAGCCTTGTTTTCGCCCTCAAAATCAATATAGATTCTTCCGTTATCGGTTACTCCGGGGAATTCACCGTTACCGACGCCCTCGGGCTTTACAACCCTGAAGCCGCACTCCTGTGCAACGGGCTGAATGCCGGTATAAATGCTGTTCAGAATTTCATAAATATCTGCCATAGGTATATATTACTCCTTATATGCCATTTAATTAGTGGGTATTATATCATATATATTATATAATATATTTCTGTTTTGGAAATATGTAGCATATTTTTTACTTTTTTATCGAATTTTTGCAGATATTTCACCGCAAAGTCCTCAACCTCATTCTTGACAACTCACGCCCTGCGGTGTTATATTAAACTGAATATTTTTGCAAGGAAAACAGTTATGGAAGCATCAATCACTATTATGGACCGCCATTTCACAGACGGTGATGACAACCCGGACTTCGGCAAGCTTCAGACCGTGGGAACGCTCGAAAAGGAGGACAGCGGATTTCTGATTAAATACAAAGAATCCGTTGAAACCGAAAACGACTGCGACACCTCTCTGAGAATCGAAAACAGGCGTATCACCATGATGCGAAACGGCCCCTACAACACCCGGATGATATTTGAGGACGGCAAGCGCCACACCTGCCGGTATGAAACCCCGCAGGGCTCACTCTACATCGGCATTTTCACAAACGCAATGTTTACCGATTTTGATGAGGACGGCGGAACGCTGAATTTTGCATACAGCATTGAC
The DNA here is from genome assembly GCA_045617665.1 of Acutalibacteraceae bacterium. Lineage (GTDB taxonomy): Bacteria > Bacillota > Clostridia > Oscillospirales > Acutalibacteraceae > CAG-177. Next base: position 53,617 of record JAZLIZ010000001.1, read on the forward strand.
TGTAACGGAGACCTTATCTCCGAAAACGAACTTAAAATTTTTGTTGAGGTGAAAGAATAATGTCACTTTTAGTCAAGCAAACAATAAACGATATACGCAGAGCAATTCTTGATGCGGCAGGCAGAGCCGTTGCGGACGGCGAATTTCCCGAATGTCCTTTAACGGATTTCAACATTGAAATTCCCGCAAACAAGGATTACGGCGATTATTCATCAAACGCCGCCATGGTGTGGGCAAGAGATTTGCACAAGGCACCGAGAATGATTGCACAGATTATTCTTGACCGCCTTGCATTTGAGGATACATTCATTGAAAAATGTGAAATTGCAGGCCCCGGCTTCCTTAATTTCACCCTTTCCTCCACCTTTAACGCCTGCATCGTTGAGGATATTCTCGAAAAGAAAGAAAGCTACGGCCGTTCCGAATACGGAAAGGGCGTAAAGATAAATGTTGAATTTGTTTCAGCCAACCCCACAGGCCCTATGCATATGGGCAACGCAAGGGGCGGCGCTCTCGGTGACTGCCTTGCCGCCGTGCTTGATTATGCAGGCTACGGGGTCAGCAGAGAATTTTATGTAAACGATGCCGGAAATCAGATTGCAAAATTCGGCCTTTCCCTTGATATAAGGTATCAGCAGCTTTTCAAGGGTGAGGATGCGGTTGAGCTGCCCGAGGACAGCTACCACGGTGACGATATTATTGAAAGAGCAAAGGAATTTGCCGAAATTCACGGTGATAAATACCTTGACAAAACCGAGGAGGAGCGCAGAGCCGCCCTTGTTGATTTTGCCCTGCCGAAAAACATTGCCGCAATGAAAGAGAATATGGAAAAATACCGTATTCACTATAACACCTGGTTCCTTGAAAGCACCCTGCACAATAACGGCGAGCTTGCCGAAACCATACAGATTCTTAAGGATAAGGGGCTCACCTACGAGCAGGACGGTGCGGTTTGGTATAAAAACAAAGAGGTTCTTGCCGAAAGACTTAAAAGAGAGGGCAAAACCGAAGAGGATATTGAAAAGCTTGAGCTTAAGGATGAGGTTCTCGTGCGTTCAAACGGAAACCCCACCTATTTTGCCGCAGATATTGCCTACCACCGCAACAAATTCCTTGTAAGAGGCTTTGACAGAGCCATTGATGTCTGGGGTGCAGACCACCACGGCCATGTGGCAAGAATGAAAGGCGCTCTTGATGCCATAGGCTGTAACGGCGATAACCTTGACATTGTTCTTATGCAGCTTGTCCGTTTGCTTAAGGACGGCGAGGTTGTCAAAATGAGCAAGCGCTCCGGCAAAGCCATTACCCTTGTTGATTTGCTTGAAGAAATACCCATTGATGCCGTCCGTTTCCTCTTCAATATGAGAGAGCCCGGCTCACAGATGGATTTTGACCTTGATATGGCTGTTGAAAAGAGCAGCCAGAACCCGGTTTACTATTGCCAGTATGCCCACGCAAGAATATGCTCAATTCTCCGCAAGCTGAAGGAAGAGGGCAAGGAGCCTGCGGAATGTTCAATTCCTCAGCTTCGTCTGCTCACAGCCCCCGAAGAAAAGGAGCTCATCAGACACCTTGCATCATTAACGGATGAAATCATTGCATCCGCAAAGAACTATGACCCTGCAAAGATTACCCGCTATGCGGTTGACCTTGCAACCCTTTTCCATAAGTTCTATAATGCCTGCAGAGTAAACTGCGAGGATAACGACCTTATGCAGGCAAGACTTTCTCTCTGCCTTTGCGTGAAAACCGTTCTTTCAAACATTCTCAATATGTTCAATATCACCGTTCCGGAAAGCATGTAAATTAGTTTTCAGTTTTCAGATTTCAGTTTTCAGAAAAAAGCGATTCTTCGCAAAACAACCTATTGAACCGCTCAGCAGATGAGAGGCAGTACGCTAATTTGACGGCAGAATTGAGATGAAAAAAGCGATTTCTTCGCACGAAGACAGTATTTCTATACGGCGAGTGCGAAAAATCGCTTAACAAAACACATCAAAAAGCAAAGGATAATCGAGCTCATTAAAAGTCAGATTATCCTTTTATTTTCTATGACTTTGTGTTTTGTGATTTTCGCTCAATTATGCCGTCAAATTTACTCTTGAAAATTGCAAAATTCTGTTATATAATCATTGCAATGCTGGTATGGCTCAGTTGGTAGAGCAGCGCATTCGTAATGCGCAGGTCGTCGGTTCGAGTCCGACTACCAGCTCCACTCGGAGATTGCCATATTTTTTCGGCAATCTCTTTTATTATTTTTACCGGAGGGACGAAAAATGGATTTCTTTCCCGAGCTGCTTAAATTTCAAAACGGAAATTATGTAAAAAGCACAGACGATTTCAAATTGAGAAGAGCGGAAATGCTTGATATTCTTGCAAAAAACGAATACGGTTATCTTCCGCCCGTTACAGGCAAAACAACCTTTGAAATTGTTGAAACAGATGAAAAGAACTGTGCCGGCCACGGTCCGATTCAAAAGCTGAATATTTTTATTGACACTCCAAAGGGCAAATACACTCTCCCTGCGGATTTCATTACTCCGGCAAAAAAAGAAAAATTCCCCGTTTTTATGTTCATAAATTTTAACAAAAGCTGTTTTAACCGCTATTTCCCTATGGAAGAAATAATCGACAGAGGCTACGGCGTTTGCTATGTATATTATGAAAACATAACCTCTGATGACGGCGATATGCAAAACGGACTTGCCGGAATGTTTGACAGGCCGGAGGACGGCACGGGCTACGGCAAAATTTCAATCTGGGCATTTGCAATGAGCAGAGTGCTTGACTGTGTTCTTGAATTGCCGGGAGTTGATAAGGAAAATATTGCCGTTGTCGGTCATTCAAGGCTCGGCAAAACGGCTCTCTGGTGCGGTGCAAATGACGAGAGGATAAAATATGTCATTTCAAACTGCTCCGGCTGTTCCGGTGCCGCCTATGAAAGAATAAAGCACGGAAAGAGCGAAACCTTCCGTGCAATTTACAATGTTTTTCCCTATTGGTTTTGTGAAAACTTTGAAAAATGGGTTGATAATCCCGAAAACTGCCCCTTTGACCAGCATTTTCTTCTTGCCTGCTGTGCTCCGAGATGTGTTTTTATCGGCTCACAGGATGAGGATGAATGGGCTGATTATTATTCCGAACAGCTTTGCTGTAAGGGTGCTTCGCCCGCCTTTGAGCTTTTCGGAGTAACAGGATATAACGGCAAAACAGAGCCGGCAGAGCCCGGTTATTTTGCAAAGGGCGGTCACATAAGCTACCACCTCGGCGGCGGCAGACACTATCTGGGCAGATATAACTGGAACAGATATCTGGATGCCATTGAAACGGTTATCCCTTTATCTTCACAGAAATAATATCTTCGCTTTCGGCAAAGAATTTTTCAATTTCGGCAGGGGAAAAATCTTTTCTCGGCTTGAATGAAACCTCAATAATCTCCTGACCCTCGCTGTTTTTTGAAACAGTCATTGAGCTGAGCTGATATTCTCTTTTACCTGTATTACCGAAAAATTTTTCTTTGAAATTATCCGTTGCCCTTGCAGCAATTATGATTTCATTGTCCGAATAAGCGTCCGCACCTATGCTGTGCCTGTGAAAAAGTATCTGTATCGCAACAACCACAAAGGCAAGAATAAGACCCGGAATATACATACCGCTGCCGATTGCAAGACCCATAGCGGCAGTTGCCCATATTCCTGCGGCAGTTGTAAGGCCTTTAACCGAATTTCCGTTTTTGAATATTACTCCGGCACCGAGAAAGCTGATACCGCTGACAACCTGGGCGGCAATTCTTGCAGTATCGGCACCTCTGATTCCGTTTTCCGCCGCACTGCCGACAATTATCAAATCTGAAAAAGCATATTTTGAAACCATCATCAGCAAGGCTGCCGTTGATGCGATGATAATGTGAGTTCTTATTCCGGCTTCCTTTGAACGCTTTGTTCTTTCAAGTCCCACCGCCGCACCGCAAAATGCCGCAAGAGCAATTCTTACAACAACCGTGACAAGTGAATAGCCCTCTAAAATTTTAAGGATTCCATCCATTGATTTGACCTCCCTGTTGTGATAATATCGTATTATAACATCAATTTCATTTTTTTCAAGATTTATTCCCGATAAACAGAGGTGCTGCCATGTTAACCGCAATTTCCCCGTCAATGATGTGTGCCGACATAACGGCAATTAAAGAAACTCTTTCCGAATTTAAAAAAAGCGGTATTGAATACCTGCATATTGATATAATGGACGGCTCATTTGTGCCGAATTTTGCCCTCGGCACGGATTATTGCCGTGATATGAAAAGACTGACGGATATCCCCCTTGATATACACTTTATGGTTGAAAAGCCGGAGGAAAAGCTGCAATGGTTTGATTTCGGAAACGGTGATATGGTTTCCGTTCACATTGAAAGCACCGAAAACATCCGAAAGGCTCTTGAATATATCAGAAGCAGGGGGGCAAAAGCGTTTGTTGCCGTCAGCCCCGAAACACCCGTTTCGGAAATCAGGGAGCTTGCAGGAGAAATTGACGGCGTTCTTGTTATGACCGTAAAACCGGGCTTTGCCGGGCAGAAAATGATTCCGTCAGCCCTCCCGAAAATCGGAGAGGTTAAGGCACTTTTCGGTGAAAGTATGCCTGTTGAGGTTGACGGTAATGTGAGCTTTGAAAACGCCGTAAAAATGCGTGAAGCCGGTGCGGATATTTTTGTTGCCGGCTCATCGAGTGTGTTCAAAAAAGGCATTTCACCGGCAGAGGGAATTGCAGAGTTGAGGAGATGTATAAAATGAGGGTTCTTGTTTTCGGCTCAATGAATATTGACAGAGTTTATTCCCTGAAGCATCTTCCGGAAAGGGGTGAAACCCTTTACTGCTCAAGCTTTGAAACCCATGTTGGCGGCAAGGGTCTGAATCAGGCTGTTTCCCTTGCAAAGGCAGGGCTTGATGTCTGTATGGCAGGCTGTGTGGGTATTGACGGCGGTTTTCTCACAAGCTTTCTGAAATCCTGCGGAGTAAACACAAATCTTGTTAAAATCTCGGCAGGTTATTCCGGCCACGCCATAATCGAGATTGACAAAAACGGTCAGAATCAGATGATTCTCTATCCGGGTGCAAACCACGAAATTGACAAAAAATACTGTGATAAAATTCTTGAGAGCTTCGGAAAAGACGACCTTATTCTTATGCAGTGTGAAACAAGCTGTACGGAATATATGATAATGAAAGCCCACGAAAAGGGAATAAGGCTTGCCCTTAACCCCTCGCCGTTCACCGAAAATGTAAAAAAACTGCCCTTGCAATATGTAAATTATCTGATTCTCAATGAATCGGAGGGGCAGAGTCTTACAGGCGAAACAGAAGCGGATAAGGTTGCGGCAAAGCTTACCGATATGCTTCTTGACGGTTCCGTTATCCTCACCCTCGGCGGTGACGGTTCGATTTATGCCGACAGAGATTACTTTGTAAAGGTCAGTGCCTTTACGGTTGATGCGGTTGATACAACAGGCGCAGGCGATACATTTACAGGCTATTTTCTTGCCTCATTCCTTGATGACGATGCACCCGCCGACCACGCCTTGAAATTTGCATCTGCCGCCTCTGCCCTGGCTGTTCAGAAGACAGGTGCGGCTGAAACAATACCCGAAAGGGAAGATGTTGAAGCATTTTTTGAAAAAAACACTTGACAAATTCCGTTTCATATTATAAAATAGCGTGCACAACAAAGAAGAGCGATGTTCGTTCTCACCTTCCGGGTTCCGTCCCGTGTCGGTCAATAAGTAATTTGCTTTACGGCAATGACTGTTGATTTTTCGGCGAGGCGGTGTTTTCGGCCTCGCTTTTCATTTATTTTTAGGAGGTGCTTAGCATAAGCAAGCAAGAACAGCAAATCAATGAAGAAATCCGTGACAAGGAGTTAAGACTTATCGGCCCTGACGGCGAGCAGTTAGGCATTATGTCCGCAACCGAAGCCCTCAAAATTGCCGAAGAAAAAAATCTTGACCTTGTAAAGATTGCCCCGATGGCAACTCCCCCTGTTTGTAAGGTTATGGATTACGGAAAATTCAGATTTGAAAAGGCGAAGAAAGAGAAAGAAGCAAGAAAGAATCAGAAGATTATTGAGACCAAGGAAATCCGTCTTTCTCTCAACATTGACACTCACGACTTTGATACTAAAGTAAACCACGCCAAAAAGTTTTTGGCAGGGGGCGACAAGCTCAAGGTTTCAATCAGATTCAGAGGCCGTGAAATGGCTCACCCCGAGCTTGGTCTGACAATTATGGAGCGCTGTGCCGAGGCACTTGCCGAAAATGCCGTAATTGAAAAGCCTGCAAAGCTTGAAGGCAGACAGATGCTTATGTTTATGGCCCCCAAGGCTTCAAAGTAAAAAAATTTAAGGAGGATATAACTATGCCTAAGATTAAGACCCACAGCGGTGCAAAAAAGCGTTTTAAGATCTCCAAGGGCGGCAAGCCCATGCGTGCTCATGCTTACAAGTCACATATTCTCAACAAGAAGACCACAAAGCGTAAGAGAAATCTTCGCAAGGTTACTGTTGCGGATACGACAAATGTAAAGCAGATTAAGAGACTTGTTCCCTACAAATAATTTTTAGAAAAGGAGATTTACTACAATGGCTCGTATTAAAGGCGCTATAATGACTCGCAAGAGAAGAAATAAAGTTCTCAAGCTCGCTAAGGGCTACTACGGCTCAAAGCACGCTCTTTTCAAGACTGCTAAAGAAGCAGTTATGAAGAGCGGTAACTATGCATACATCGGCAGAAAGCAGAAGAAGAGAGACTTCAGAAAGCTTTGGATTACCAGAATTTCCGCAGGCTGCAAGGCAAACGGAATGAACTATTCAACATTTATGAACGGACTTAAAAAGGCAGGCATCAACCTTAACAGAAAGATGCTTTCCGAAATCGCCATTGCAGACCCCGCTGCTTTTACGGAGCTCTGCAATCAGGCCAAGTCCTCTCTCTGATTTTTCGGAAGCCTTGAGCGAAGAACGCAAAACAAACGATAAATAAATTATGGAGATAATCAAACTTTTAATGAGTTCGGTTATCTCCTGTTTTTTATTCGGAATATTATATTGTTTTGCTAAACGCCCTCTTTCGCTCGCCTTACCTCGGTACTGTCTTCGCTCAAACGGGCGTTTTCTTCATCTCAATTCTTCTCGAAAAATCGGCGTACTGCCTTTTAACTGCCGTCATCTGATTTATAAAATGTCGTACTGCCTCTAATCTGCTGTGCGGTTCAATAGGTTGATTTGAATGATTTTTCTTATAAAACAACCTATTGAATCTCTCTGTTCCCTTGGGGCACTTTTTCTTGAATGTATTTGGATGTAGAAAGTGCATTTGCGAATGAAGACAGTATTTCTATACGGCGAATGAGCAAAGGCACTTAACAAAACGATATAATCTTCCTTATAAGATGTGGGGTAATCAGAAGTCATTTGAAGTCTGATTACCACTTAAAGTTATACTATTTTCGTTTTGTGTTCTACGCCAAAGACATCAAGAAAAAAACTATTGATATAATTATAAATATAGTATATAATACGGTTATAATGGATTAGTCTGGGATAGTGGTTTAATTTATGGAAGCATATTTCGATAACAGTGCAACGACCCGCCCCTGTGCCGAAGCCGTTGCCGCAATGACCGATACAATTCAGAATAATTGGGGGAATCCGTCCTCACTTCACTATGTGGGCAACCGTGCAAACGAGGTGCTTGAGGGCGCACGAAAAGAGCTTGCAAAAAAGCTTTTCTGCACTCCCGAAGAGATATTTTTCACCTCCGGCGGAACTGAAAGCAACAACATTGCAGTTCTCGGTGCAGCCCATAAGCTGAAAAGGTCAGGCAAAAGAATCGTTTCCACAAGCGTTGAGCATCCCAGCGTTGACGAAGCGCTCAATTCACTTGAAAATGAGGGCTTTGAGATAATCCGAATCCCCGTTAATGAATACGGCAAAATTGATGAAAAAGCGGTTTATGAAGCCGTAAATTCCGATACGGTTCTCGTAACAATGATGCTCGTTAATAACGAGGTCGGCTCAATTATGCCAGTTGAATGTATAAAAAGAGCAGTTATGAGAGCAAAAGCCCCCGCCCTCATCCATTGCGATGCGGTTCAGGCGTTCGGCAAAATTACCGTTAAGCCCTCTGCCCTCGGCGTTGACCTTTTGACAGTCAGCTCACATAAAATTCACGGCCCTAAGGGTGCAGGCGCTCTCTATATCAGAAAAGGCGTTAAAATCGCACCAAAGGTTTTCGGCGGTGAGCAGGAAATGAAAATCCGCCCCGGCACACAGTCAATGCCCGCTATTGCAGGCTTCGGCGCCGCCGCAGGCGTACTCCCGGATATTGAAAAAGAGCTTGAAGCCGTTACCGTGCTTCGTGATTATATGCTTGAACGCTTCAAGGCTATGGGCGGTATTGAAATAAACTCCCCTGCCGATGCCTTGCCGTATATTACCAACATCTCCGTTACCGGCATTAAGAGCGAGCCGATGATGAACTTCCTTTCCGGCAAAGGAGTCTGCGTTTCCTCCGGCTCCGCCTGTTCAAAAGGTAAAAAGAGCCGTGTGCTTTCGGAAATGGGTCTTTCGCACGAAAGAATGGAAAGTCCCCTGCGTATAAGCTTTTCAAGATATACAACCAAAGAAGAAATTGATTACCTTTGTTCTGTGCTTGAGGAAGGTAAAAAAACTATAAGAGCCATAGGTAAATAGAATGAAAGAAGTTATTCTTATAAAAAACGGTGAGCTTGCCCTCAAGGGGCTTAACCGCCATATATTTGAAGACCTGCTCATCAAGAATATGAAGCACCGTTTGAGTGAAACAGGTAAATTCAGCTTTATCCGTGCCCAGTCAACCATTGTTGCCGAGCCGGAAAGCGAAAACACCGACCTTGACTCGGCGGTTGAAAAGCTGAAAAAGGTTTTCGGCATTGCCGCTTTTTCAAGAGCCGCCGCAGTTGAAAAGGATTTTCAGACAATTCTTACAACGGCAGGAGCATACCTTGAAAATGACCTTATGTGTGCCTCCACCTTTAAGGTTGAAGCAAAAAGGTCTGATAAAAAATTCCCCCTCAACTCCCCCGAAATATGCAGGGAAGCGGGCGGATATCTTCTTAACAAATTCCCCCATTTAACCGTTGATGTCCATAACCCGGATATTACGGTAAACATTGAAATCCGTGATAATTATGCCTATATCCACGGCAGGCAGATTAAGGGCGCAGGCGGTATGCCCACAGGCTCCTCCGGTAAAGCCGCTCTGCTCATCTCCGGCGGTATTGACAGCCCCGTTGCCGGCTATATGATGGCAAAAAGAGGTCTTGAGCTTACAGCCGTTCACTTTGCCTCTCCCCCTTACACAAGCGAAAGAGCGGAGCAGAAGGTTCATTCCCTTTTAGGTCAGGTGGCAAAATACTCCGGCAAAATCGGTCTTTGGGTTGTTCCCTTTACCGAAATACAGGAAAAAATCAAGGATGAATGTCCGGAGGATATTTTCACGGTTATTATGCGCCGTATGATGATGCGTGTTGCACAGATAATCGCCGCAAGAGAAAATGCGGGTGCATTGATTACAGGCGAAAGTGTCGGTCAGGTTGCAAGCCAGACAATGCCCGCCATTGCCTGCACGGATGCTGTATGTGAAATCCCTGTTTTCAGACCTCTTATCGGTATGGATAAGGACGAGGTTATTGAAATTTCAAGAAAAATCGAAACCTTTGACATTTCAATTCTTCCCTTTGAGGATTGCTGTACGGTATTCACCCCGAAGCACCCGAAAACAAGGCCGACAATGCAATATGTTGAAGAAGCGGAAAGAGCATTTGATTTTGCTCCGATGATTATAAAAGCCGCTGAAGAAGCAAGATTTATTCAGATAAGCTGAGGATAAACTATGAAACAGAAAAAATTATGGATTGCCTTGACCTGCGTTTTTGCAGTCGGTGCAATTTCCTTTGCAGGGTTAACAGCCCTGAATATATCGGCAAAGAAGCAGGAAAGTGCAAAGCCCTCCGGCAGCTGGCTTGTTCCGGCAGATGTTCAGTATGACGGTGCCGCCGCAAAGCTTGAGAGCGTAAAATCAAATAACCTTAGGGGCGCAAAGCTCCCCGATAATATTCTTGATTCGCTCAAAAATGCCTATGCTGTTAATAATAATCTCGTGGGCTGGCTTACAATCCCCGGCACAGAGATTGACACCGCCATTCTCCAGAGTGACGATAATTCCCGTTACCTCACAAGAGATTTTTACGAAAGACAGACAGTCGAAACAAGTGCCACAAATTACGGCAACCTCTATCTTGATTACCGCTGCAGAAATAACGGCGAGCTTTCAAAGAATATGGTTATTTACGGCCATACCACAGGCAGAAGCACCGGCATCCCGAAGCAGGCTTTCCGTTCTCTTTACGATTACAAGAAAAAGGAAGCCTTCATCAAAAATCCCATTATAAAATATTCCACCCTTTACGGTGAACACACCTATAAAATCTGTGCGGTATTCCTTTCAACCACCGAAAGGTCATCGGATAACGGCTATTTCCTCAACTATATTTACCCGGATATGTCCGATAACAATATGGTCGGCTACATAAAGCAGGTCAAAGAAAGAATGCTCTATGAAACAGGCGTTTCACTCGAACCGACAGATAAAATCATCACCCTTTCAACCTGCACCTATGATTACGGTAAAAGCGTTGATACAAGGCTTGTTATAATTGGCCGTCTTCTCCATGAGGGCGAAGATTTATCAATAGATACATCCCTTGTTAAGGATAACCCCGATTACAGACGGCCCCAGATTTGGTATAACTCCCACGGCAAAACAAACCCCTACAAAAATTCTGAAAAATGGGAACCCAGCGCAGAATAAAATCAATCAGAAATCAATGCTCTCCAAAAGGAGGATATGTATATGGCAGAAAACGAAAAGAAGCCCGAAGGTCTTACCTCTATCAGCGATGATGAAGCGATAACCGAAATTGATTTCAGCGCCTTTCTTTCAGACGGTGATGATAACAGTGCTGTTATTGACGGACTTCATGACGATATTGAAAAAACCGAAAAGAATCTGGACGATGCTATTCAGAATCTCTACGATTCCATTATGAACAGCACCCCCGAAACCATTGTGCCCAGAACCATTGACGATATTACCGCAAAGGCGGATGATGCCTCACCCCTCGGCGATATGTGGATGAGCCCGGATGAATACATTGATATTCCCGTTACCGCTCCGCAGAAGCCTCCCCTTTCAAAAGAGGAAACGGCACAGGCAAAGGATGACATTATGGGAATGATTGATTCCCTTAAATCCAACACCGATTCCGCAAAGGGCTTTGAGGATATTCTTGCGGGAATTGAAGCAAACTCAAATATTGCCCCTGTCAGCACCGAATTCAGCGAAGCCTCAAAGCTTGCCGACCCCAATGTCAAGCTGCCCGAGGACCTTGACAGCGAGCTTGATTCTCTTCTCGGAAAAGATAACAACGAAGCCCCCGCAGACACACAGAATCCCCTTGAAGAAGCGAAGAACGAATATCTCGGCGGCATTTCGGGTGATGACGGCACATTTTACAGCGGAAATTCACTGCCGGAGCTTAAATCAACCGAGGGTCTTTTCCCCGATGATATTGATGCGGATGACGACCTGCCCTTAAGAGAGCGAAAGAAAGCGGAAAAGGCGGCAAAAAAAGCCGAGAAAGAGGCTCTTAAAAGCGAAAGTGAAGAAGAAAAGGGCAACAGAAAAGAAATAATCCGCAAAATAGTTCTCACCGTTTCAATCATTACAATCATCATCAGCGGTGCAATTCTCGTAAATACATATATTATTGAGCCTTATAAGTTCAAGAAAAATCAGAAAGAAATTGCGGAAATCGTTTCCACCGACAGCCCGGAGGATGCGACTGCGGTTATTGAAGAAAAGCCCGAAAACGATAAGTACCCCAAGGGTATGCTTGCAAAATATGCAAAGCTTTATGATATTAACTCTGACCTTACCGGCTGGGTTTCAATACCCGAATTTGATATAAATCTTCCCATTGTTCAGGGCAAGGATAACGATTATTACCTGAAGAGAAATTTCTATAAGAAATGGACCGATTACGGCGTTCCTTTCTTCGATTACAGAATCAAGAGCTTTGAAACATTGCCGAGAAACACCGTTGTTTACGGCCATAATATGCGCTATGACGATAAGATTTTCGGTATGCTGGAGGATTACTATTACATTGACGGCTTCAAAAAAGCCCCTGTAATTCAGTGCGATACGATTTACGGCTCACACACCTGGTTCGTATATGCCGTATTCATCACCAATTCAGCCAAGGCGCAGGATAACGGCTATCTCTTCCCCTACAATTTCATTGAGCTCGGCAATTCCAAGTTTATGGAATACATTAAAGAAATTGATAAGAGAAAGCTCTACACCACCGGCGTTGATATCACCGCAACTGACAACATCCTTACTCTTTCAACCTGCTGTTATGACTTTGACGGTGCAAGATTTGTTGTTGTTGCAAGAGAAAAGAGAGACGGTGAATCCTCAACCGTTGACACCTCCGGCGCTTATGAAAATCCGAATCCGAGATATCCCCAGGCGTGGTATAATGCCTACAAGAAAAATAACCCCTATGCAAATGACAGCAACTGGGATGTCTGATTAACCTGAAAGGCAACAGCTTTTAACCGTATTTCGATAAGAGGTGATACCGTGCCCTCACAATTTAATATCTACACTCTGAAAAGTGCCGGAAGAGAGGATACGGACTTTATCTCCGATTACCTTTCATCTGACGAAGTGCCCGGATTTTTCGCCTTTGACAGCCCTGTTCAGCTTATAAACGAGGTAACAGGAGGAGTTCATGGCAGGGCGGCGGTAATTGCCGTTCCGTCCGAGCAATATAACGAGGTAAAGCTGCTTTTGATGAAAAAGCTGGGATGCAAAATTCTCCGTTCGTCAAAAATCGTTGAAAAGCTCGGCACAAACAGACTGATTCACGATTATGACAGGCACACGGCAATCCCGGAGGGGGCAACGGTCTTTGCTTCAAAAACAGGCCTCTATTCCTCCATTGCCTTTCGCCTTAACGATGTCAACTGCCTTCTAACCCCCTGCGAAAGAGATAAGGTCGAATACACTCTGTCAAGCGGTGCTTCAAGGCTTTTCAAAGCAGAAAAATCCTCTGTACAAAAGCTTGCAGACTGTATTTCATCAATCAATAAATCTTCAAAATCCATAGCAATATCAACATCCGGAAAGGGAAAAGCTCTTTTTTCGGTTATTAAATCCTCCGGAGGAAACGATTTTATTATTTCCTGCGAGGGGAATTTGAAAAATAAAAACGATAATCCCGTTGCTTACGAAGCAAAAAGAGTCAAAGAAAAAGCCAAAACCGATTTCGGAGCCTGTATCTCCAAGGTCGAGGAAGGAACAGTTACCGTTTCAGTCGCAAATTCCGAATATGCAGGTGTGGCAACAGTCCACGCCCTGCCTAATGAGGATGATAAGCATTTACTTGCGGCGGCAATGGTAAAAATATGTGAAATGATGAATGACGCTTCAAACAAAGGAATAAATCCGCCCCCGGAAAAGCCTCAGAATAAAATTCAAAAAGGCTTGATAATCGCCATTGTGTGCATACTTGCCGCAGTAATGGTTTGCCTTGCCATAGGTGTTATGGTCTACGCTTTCGGTGATAATGCGCCCGAAACAGCAACCGCAGTTACGGAGCAGACAGAGATTATCACGGAATTGACGGAAGAATCTTCCGAAGAGGAAGAAGAAACCTATTACGATAACGGTGTAGGCGAGGTCGGCCCTTCTGATGAAGAAATCGAGGCACTTGAAGAAGAAGCTTTGACAGCAGAGGAAGCAACAACAGCCGATGCCAAAGCAAAGGCATCCGATAAAAAGGAGACTTCTTCAAAGAAAGCCGCCACAACAAAAAAAGCGGAAGCAGACGCTAAAAAGACTGCAACCACTACAAAAAAAACAACCTCAACCAAAAAACCGGAAACAACCGCCGAAAAAAACGCAACCACCGCAAAAAAGGCGACCTCCACAACTGAAAAAGCAACCGCAAGCACTACGAAAAAAGCAACAACATCAACAACCAAAAAGGCTTCATCCTCAACCTCTGCCGAGGTCACAACCGCAAAAAAGACAGAGGCTTCAACAAAGGAGCCTGTTTCCGGCACAATCACCTTTGATATTTACGGCTACGGTCACGGTGTCGGTATGAGCCAGGCAGGTGCCATAACCATGGCAAAAAACGGCAGCTCATACAGTGAAATTCTCACCCATTATTTCCCCGGCTCCTATCTTTCAATGGAAACAGATGATGTTTCAAAATATGTTGTAGAGCCTGAAACCTCAACGGATAAGGAAACAGGTGAAACAAAGGTTACCAAAGAGGGCGTTACTCTGCTTGAATTTCTCTGCAAAACCGTAAAGGCTGAAATCGGCACAAGCGCTCCCCTTGAAGCCTTAAAGGCACAGGCGGTCTGCTGTTATAACTACGGAAAGTTAAGAAATTTCGGTATAAAAAACGGTCAGGAATATGACTATGATTATGATTTCCACGGCACAAGCATTGAAAAGGCGTGCCTTGCGGTTTTGAACATAGAAAAAGAAAGCGACCAGCCTCACCCGATGTATCTTTGCTGTAACGGTAAGGCGGTCCAGACATATTTCTTTTCAATCAGCGCAGGGAAAACCGTTTCCGCAGAATCAGTCTGGGGCGGCAAGAGCTATGACTGCCTTGAGGGCGGTGTAACAAGCCCCGAAACTCCCTGCTATGTTCAGGTTACTGTAACCTACGATGAATTCAGGAAAATAGTTGAAAATTATAATAAATCACATTCTTCAAAGGCAATTACCCTTGAGGATAATCCGTCACAATGGCTTAAAATCACATCCCGTGATGCCGCTTACAATAACAATATCGGTTATGTAAACACCATAAAGGTGGGCAATCAGACCATGTCCGGGAACCAGTTCAGAAGCCTTATGAACGACTACAAGCCGAGCGGTGTAAATTTCAATTTCAAATCCCATTGCTTCGGCTTCAGCGTAAACTGAATTAAGGATTAACCGTTCTGCGGTAATGAAATAAATACTGCTGTGCGATGCCACTGACCCCTGCAGTACATTCAGGCAAACCGTTCGGATATGTTTCCGCAAGTATTCTCTTTACCCAGACATCAACGGGGAATGAATCCGCCTTGCCGAAGCCGTAAAGCAGAGTACAGGCGGCAACCTTATCACCCACGCCCTTAATCTTTTTAAGCTCCTCTGCCGCCTCTTCAAGAGGCAGAGAGTCAATAAATTCAAAATTCACCGTGCCGTCCGATACCTTTCGGGCGGCATCAATTATATATTTTGCTCTGAAGCCGGAACGGATGGGTGCAAGCCCCTCAACCCCAAGCTCAAGCACCTTTTCAGGGGAGGGAAAAGCATAATCGCCGTTGCCTAAATCCTCCCCTGCAAGGGCGCAAAGGCGTTCGATTATTCCCTTAATTCTCGGAATATTATTGTTTTGTGAAATAATAAATGAACAGAGTGCCTCCCACGGCTCCTGTCGTAATATTCTTATTCCCGGGTAGGCTTTTACCGCTTCACGGAGCATTTTATCACCCGAAAAGCTCTCACATATTTTTTTATAGTCCCTTTCAAGGTCAAAATACTTTTCCCAGATTTCACGGTAATCCTTTTCATCCGCACCGATAAGAGTAATATTTTCGCCATCCTGATGAACGGTAAGCTTTTTGCCGAAGGCAATTCCCTGCCAGTCACCGTTTTCGTTTTCCGTCCATCTGAAGGACTGCCCGCAGTCAAGAGTAACGGGTACATTAAAGAAATCGTTTTTTATTGTAAAAATCTTTTCGCTCATTTTTCAAGTTCCTTTGTCAGCGCGGCAAATTCCTCCATAGTAAACACTTCCGCTCTCACATTTTCATCAAATCCGCAATTTTTAAGTGCGGCGGCAATTTTATCCTTCGGCATACCGAGACCTGCGGAAAGTGAATTTACCGCAGTTTTTCTTCTTTGCCCGAACGCAGCTCTGACAACATCAAAAAAGAATTTTTCGTTATCCATTTCAATCAAGGGCTTCGTGCGAATGTTCAGCCTGATAACACTGCTGTCAACCTTAGGTGACGGCATAAACGAGCCCTTTGAAACATCAAAAAGCTTTTCCGCCTGTGCATAGTAATCAACCGCCACGGTTACTGCTCCGCTGTCACGGCTGCCCACCCTTGCGCAAAGCCTTTGCGCCGCCTCCTTCTGAACCATAACCGTAATGGATTTAACGGGCAATCTGCTTTCAAGCAGGGACATAATAACAGGGGATGTTATGTAATATGGAAGATTTGCGCAGATGTAAACATCCATACCGGGGAACTCCTCGGCAATCAGCTTGTGTAAATCGACCTTGAGAATATCCTCATTTATTATTTTAACATTGTCAAAATCAGATAGAGTATCGGCAAGGATGGGCAGAAGCCTTGTATCAAGCTCAACGGAAACAACCTTTTTCGCAATTTTTGCAAGCTCTGCCGTGAGCACTCCGAAGCCGGGACCAACCTCGATAACACCGCTGTTTTCGTCCGTTCCGCATTCCTCTGCCATTCTGGGGCAAACAGTCGGATTAACAATAAAATTCTGACCCAGACTTTTTGAAAATCTGAATCCGTTTTTCTCCAATATTCTTTTAACAACCGAAGTATCTGTAAGGTTATACATATATTCCCCTTGAATATTTAATTTTTTTAATATATAATAATTCCATTGTGCAATGAAAGTTTTGGCAGGAGGTTTTTTGCAATGTCAATTCTTGTTACCGGCGGTGCCGGATTTATCGGCTCACACACCTGCGTTGAGCTTCTCAATGCCGGATACGAGCCTATTATACTCGATAATCTTTCAAACAGCAAGAGGGAAAGTGTCAGGCGTATTGAAGAAATAACAGGCAAAAAGGTTAAACTCATAGTCTGCGATATTCGTGACAGAGCAGGGCTTGACAAGGTTTTTGCCGAAAATAATATAGAGGCGGTTATCCACTTTGCCGGTCTTAAAGCGGTTGGGGAAAGCTGTCAGAAGCCCCTTGAATATTATGATAACAATATCGGCGGCTCGGTTATTCTTTTTGAAGCAATGAGAGATGCCGGAGTTAAAAAAATCGTTTTCAGCTCCTCCGCAACGGTTTACGGTGCAGAAAACGAATCCCCCTTAAAAGAGGATATGCCCGAGGGCAAAACCACCAATCCATACGGCACAACAAAGCTTTATATTGAGAGAATACTTCGTGACACCTACGCCTCAGATAACGGCTGGAGCGTATGCCTTTTAAGATATTTTAACCCCATCGGTGCTCATAAGAGCGGAAAAATCGGTGAAGACCCCAAGGGTATTCCCAACAACCTCGTGCCCTATATTGCACAGGTTGCTGTCGGCAAAAGAGACCACCTGAATATTTACGGTGACGATTATGATACCCATGACGGAACAGGCGTAAGAGATTACATCCATGTTGTTGACCTTGCATTAGGTCATATAAAAGCCGTTGAAAAAATTATAGGTGAAAAGGGATGCTTCACATATAATTTAGGCACGGGAACAGGCTACAGCGTTCTTGATGTTGTCAAGGCCTTTGAAAAAGCCTGCGGCCATCCGATTAAATATGAAATAGCCCCCCGCCGTGACGGTGACCTTGCCACCTGCTATTCCGACCCCTCAAAGGCTCTCAGGGAGCTTAACTGGAAAGCCGAAAGAGGAATTGACGAAATGTGCGAGGATTCATGGAGATGGCAGTCACAAAACCCGGACGGATTTGTTGAATAAATCAGTTTTTACTCAAAAGGAGAAAATTATGCGAGCAGTAATTACGGTTATAGGTAAAGATATGGTAGGCATACTTGCCAAGGTTTCAAACGAATGTGCCGAAAATAACATAAATGTGCTTGAGGTTACACAGAGTATTTTGCAGGATATGTTTGCCATGATAATGATGGTTGATATCAGCAAGGCTTCCGTTGATTTTACGGATTTTGCCGATAAGCTTTCAAAAATGGGCGAAGAAATGAATCTTTCCATTCACGCAATGCATGAAGATATTTTCAATGCAATGCACACAATCTGATTTATAATAAAAACAAAGGGAAGATTTAGTTTATGCTTAACGCAAGAGATATACTCGAAACAATCACTATGATTCAGGACGAGCACCTTGATGTTCGTACAATCACTATGGGCATTTCCCTGCTTGACTGCTGTCACAGCAGTTCGGATGAAATGTGCCGCCGTGTCTATGATAAAATCACAAGATACGCAAAGGATTTGGTTAAAACAGGTGAGCAGATTGAAAAGGAGCTCGGAATTCCCATTATCAACAAAAGAATATCCGTTACCCCTGCCGCAATGATTCTCGCCTCCTGTGACGATAAGGATGCGGTTAAGCTTGCCAAAACCCTTGACAGAGCCGCAAAGGAATGCGGAGTTAACTTTCTCGGTGGCTTTTCAGCCCTTGTTCAAAAGGGCTTCGGCCCCGGCGATAAGGAGCTGATTGAGGCGATTCCGCAGGCGCTTGCCGAAACAGATTTTCTCTGTTCCTCCGTCAACATCGGCTCAACCAAAACCGGTATAAATATGGATGCGGTTGCAATGATGGGCGGCGTTGTTAAAAAGGCCGCCGAATTGACTGCCGACAAGGGCTGTATAGGCCCTGCAAAGCTGGTTGTATTCTGTAATGCCCCTGAGGATAACCCCTTTATGGCAGGTGCATTTCACGGTGCAGGCGAGCCGGATTCCGTTATCAATGTCGGTGTTTCAGGCCCCGGCGTTGTCAGAGCCGCCCTTGCAAAGGCAGGGGATGATATTGACCTGACAGAGGTTGCGGATTTAATCAAAAAGACTGCATTTAAGATTACGAGAATGGGTCAGCTTGTTGCTTCAGAGGCATCAAAAAGGCTGGGCGTTCCCTTCGGTATAGTTGACCTCTCCCTTGCTCCCACCCCTGCCGTAGGCGATTCGGTTGCCCATATTCTCGAAGAAATGGGTCTTGAAAGCTGTGGCTGTCACGGTACAACCGCCGCACTTGCCCTGCTTAACGATGCAGTTAAAAAAGGCGGTGTTATGGCCTCCTCCCATGTCGGCGGGCTTTCCGGCGCATTTATCCCCGTTACAGAGGATGCCGGAATGATTGATGCCGCAAGGTGCGGTGCGCTTTCAATCAACAAGCTTGAAGCAATGACTGCGGTTTGCTCCGTAGGTCTTGATATGATAAATATTCCCGGTGACACCCCTGCCGAGGTTATTTCCGCCATTATTGCGGACGAAGCGGCAATCGGTATGGTCAACTCAAAGACAACTGCTGTAAGAGTAATCCCGGCAATCGGTAAATCAGTCGGTGATGAGCTTTCATTCGGCGGACTTTTGGGCGGCGGCCCGGTTATGCCTCTTTCAACCTGTTCCCCGGCAAAGTTTATCCGCAGAGGCGGCAGAATCCCCGCCCCGATGCAGTCCCTCAAAAACTGAAATAATCGGCTTTTTTACAAGCCGAAAATAATAAGAAAGTGTGAAAAAAATGAAGAATTCAAAACGAATCCTTGCGCTCGCTCTTGCCCTCATCTCCGTTTTCACCTGCCTTTCAATCAGCTCATCCGCCCTTTATGCAACAGATGAATGGGCTGATTACTATGCAGGCTATATGAATGACGGAAAAGCAATTTCCCTCCAGCCCGGCTCAAATGAGAGTGAAAGAAACCTCTCCTGGTATTCTCCCCTTTCAAGTGAAAAAGGCTTTGTTCAGATTTCCGAAAACCCGGATATGTCAAACCGCAAAACATTCTATGCAAGCTATGTAACAACAGAGCACCTTGACAAAAGAAATCTTGTTACCCTGAAAAAGCTTGATATGGATAAAACATATTATTACAGAGTAGGTAACGGCAGCGATATTTCACCCGTTTACAGCTTTGATACAGAATCCGGCAACGATTTTACCGCAATGTATGTTACCGATATTCATGTAAGCCGCAAGCAGGATGAAATGGAAACTCCCCTTGTTCATCAGTCCTACACCGTTGATTATACGGTTAATCAGGCAAATAACAAGGAAGAGCTTGATTTGGTTATTTCGGCAGGCGACCAGGCATCCTATGCGGACAGAATCGAATATGAATCTGTTTTTGCTTCTCCCCTGCTTAAATCAATTCCCTTTGCTCTCTGCCCCGGCAACCATGACAGAAGAGGTTATGCCTACAAATTCTTCAACAACAACCCCAACAAATATCAGGGCGGTGTTCATTCACTCATAGGTAACGATTACTGGTATGTTAAGGGCGATACCCTTTTCCTTGTTTATGACAGCAACTGCACCGCCGCCACAACACACAGAGAATTCACAAGGAAAGCCATTGAAGCAAACCCCGATGTTAAATGGAGAGTTGCAACAATGCACCACGATTTATACGGCAGAATTGACGGCAGCCGTCTTGAAGATGCAACCGATAACAGAAGACCTGTTTTTGTGCCCATCTTTGACGAATTCGGAATTGACCTTGTTCTTTTAGGCCACAGCCATTATTTCAGCATTTCAAATGTTCTTTACGATTCACAGGTTGTTGAAACCGTAACCGATAACGAGGTTACCGATGCGCAGGGTTCAATCTATATGGTTTCAGGCTCAATCAACAGGCCCAGAAACCTTGAAGACGGCGAAGCTGTTTCAGAAAATACAGCGGCCTACTGTAAAGACCAGACAGGCCCCATTTATAACCTCATTGATTTCAGCGAGGATTCAATCGTAATCAAATCATATCTTCTTGATGAAGACGAGCCCTTTAACACCTTCACAATCAATAAGACCACCAACGAGGGCGGCCACCCGGAATATGTTGCACCCAAGTTTGCGGCAATTAAAAGGTCAGCGCTTGAATTTCTCGCAGTATTTACCGAATTCGGTGAGGGACTTACGGGGATTTGGAAGACTTATTTCGACACCTAAGCTTTTTTCTTGATGTCTTTGGCGTAGAACACAAAACGAATAAAATATAGCAAACAAAAGTCAGCGAAAGGAAAAATCCAATCGCTGACTTAAAATTTTTATAAGGAATAAATTATTTCGTTTTGTTAAGTGACCTTTGCTCGCTCGCTGTACCTCGGTACTATCTTCGCTCGCAAATGCACTTTCTACATCCAAATACATTCAAGAAAAAGTGCCCCAAGGGAACAGGGAGGGTCAATAGGTTGATTTACGAAGAAATCGCTTTTTTCATCCCAATTCTGCTCGAAAAATTGGCGTGCTGCCTCTTAACTGTTGTGATGTTCAATAGGTTGTTTTGCGAAATTGTCGAGTCACTCGACAAAATTTACGCTGCTTGTTTAATATTTATCGAGCCAATACCTAAACTGTCTTTTTTTTCTGTTGTAAATTTCATATATGTATCAAAAATAAGTTCAAACAAATTTCGCCCTTTGCCGTATGGTGTTAAGAACATACGGCAAAGGGCAGATTTTATTATTCACTTATCTCAACATTAAATTTCTTTTGCGAAAAAGCCGGGTCGGTTTTCGGCAGTTCAATAATTATATGCCAATATGCCATATCGCAGGTATAAACCTCCGGCTTGTGTTTCTTCGCTCTGATTGTGCTTCCGTCTATATTAACATCCGTATACCTTATCGAGCCTGAGCCTTCTTCAGTCACAACAAAAATCAACGCATTTTCCTTGAAAAATTCATTGTCATATTTCTTGATTGCTTCGTTGAAGGAAACAGAATCATCCCCATTGGGTTTTGAATCAAAATACCATACCGTTTTGTTATCGTCATAATAACTTTTCAGCTCTTCCGTGCTCTTTATAACAACAATATAGGGGTAAGCCGTCTTTGTGGTCTGACGGTATGACCTGACAAAATGGATTTTATCGTTTTTGTTGTATTCCTGCTCAAGCACCTCGGCAGATGTAGTTTTTTCCGTAGTGCTTTCATTTTCGGCTTTTATTGCCGGAGTATATTTGGGCTTGTAGCTTTCCGGAGGAGCTGTAACCTGCTGACTTTCGATTTTATCTTCTTCGGAGGGAATGCAGATATCTATTTGCGTGTGTGTTTCCGCTGTCGATTCGGGTGCTGTTTTTAATTCGCTGTTTTCCGTCTTTTCCAATAAGTTATCCTGAACGGAATAATAAATATCCTCAACCTTGCTTTTATTCAGTTTAACAGCAAAAATTATGCCGAACAAAACAAGCAATACCGCTGAAATTACAAGAGCTTTCTTTCTCATATCAAATCTCCTTTCGCTTTCACCCTATATACCAACAAAATTCGGTTAAGGTTACAATTTTTGAAGAATTTATTAAAAAAAGATTTTTTCGCCTTGAAATCAAACAAAAAGAACGGACATAGCCAGCAAAATCTGTGCCGGATAATATGTTGAAAGCTCAGCGGTTACAAGAACATTCTTTCTCTTGACCGGTGTAAAATAGAGCAGTCCGAGGCAGGTGTCACTGATTATGAAAAGCAAAGCCGCTGTAAATATTACAATGTTTGCCCTCGTCTGTGCAAGAATAAGCATTCTCGCTGCGGTTGCAAGCTTCCAGACAAGGAAACTGTAATAAACAGAAATAACAGCCTTAAAGCCCGTGCCTGCCTTAACGGGAAGCACAAAGCAGAGAATGAACATTATTATTCCGCCTGCCGCCGCAATAACCGGCAAATACCATTTGAAGCCGGCAATTTCTGTAAATGCAAGCAAGCTGAAAATATGGGCAACCAAAAAATAGCCCATACCGAGGGGAATTAGTTTTTTCTTAAATGTGGGGGCAATTTCTTTAATGCCCAGCAAAACATCTCCGAAAAAGCTGAACATTAACGCTACAAGCACAAACGAAAAAAAGCTTATATCAGGGTTGTTTGAAAAATTGCCGAATACCGAAATTGAAATAAATCCGAAGGATGCCATAAATTTGCACAGCATACCCTCAAAGGATTTGCCCTTTCGCCTTAAAATAACACAGGCAAGTGCAAAAACGATTGTTGCAATAACCAACAGAACTAAAACAGCCAAATAATTACCCGGCATAACTCTTTCCCCCGCAATCTGTTTATATTTTGAATTCTGCTAATCTGTTATCAAAAATTGCATTTGCGTTGTTAACGAAATCTTTGCAGTTAAGCAAACGGCTTCTCGGCATTTTTGCAGATTCAAAGCCAACCTCATAGAGCCATACGCCTTTATAATTCACCTTTTCAAGTGCTTTAATAAGAGCCTGCCAGTCAATCTGACCCTCACCGGGCAGCCAGTGCTTTTCATCAATAAAATCGTAATCTGAAATGTGAGTCGTTACTATTCTGTTACCGATTTTTTCAATGAAATGCGTTATATCCTCCGACAAAAGGTGATTCGTATCAAAGCAGACCATAAGTGAAGAATCAACGGAGATAAGCTCTGCAATTTCATCAGAATTATTGCCGATACAGGTTCTCGGCAAGTCCTCAACGCAAATGGTTGCACCTTCACCCTTTGCAAATTGAGCAAGCCTGAAAAGGCTTTCCTTTGCTGTTTCAAGTCTGATTTTTCTTTCTTCATCAGCAACAGGCTCGGCACTGGGGTGAATAATAAAATTATTTATGCCTATATCAACGCCTTTCTTTATAAGCACCTTAAAGAACTCAACAGTTGAATTACAGAGTAGAGGATTTGAAATATCAACATACTTAAACGGCTTAAACGGAAGATGATATGACCAGAGATT
This sequence comes from Acutalibacteraceae bacterium, assembly GCA_045617665.1. Classification (GTDB taxonomy): domain Bacteria; phylum Bacillota; class Clostridia; order Oscillospirales; family Acutalibacteraceae; genus CAG-177. The sequence continues at coordinate 77,395 of JAZLIZ010000001.1, forward strand.
TATACCGTATTTTTCGGCATAATTCTTTGCGGCATCATAATCAAAATCATATTCGCCGAGCCGAGGCAAAGAAATTTCCATTTCCGTTATGCCTGCCTCCTTATAGGAAGCAAAAAGCTCTTCATTTATTATTTTACTGCAAGTTGAAAGCCCGATTTTATACATAAAATCACCCCGATATTACTTATTTAATTCTATGATACACAATAGAAAATTTTTGTCAACAGTTAAAATAATAAAGATAGTATTATGTAAAAAAACAGACTGCAAATTTGCAGTCTGTAAAAATTCTTGTTTTTTCAACACACCCTGAAAACTGAACAAAGGAAAGAAAGAATTGGTCAAGCCCTCGACCTATTAGTATTGCCAAGCTGAACGTGTCACCACGCTTACACATGCAACCTATCAACCTCATAGTCTATGAGGGGTCTTACTGGCTTACGCCATGGGATATCTTATCTTGGAGGCGGCTTCACGCTTAGATGCTTTCAGCGTTTATCCGTTCCGCACATAGTTGCCCAGCTATGCCATTGGCATGACAACTGGTGCGCCAGCGGTGCGTCCATCCCGGTCCTCTCGTACTAAGGACAGCTCTCCTCAAATATCCTGCGCCCACGACAGATAGGGACCGAACTGTCTCACGACGTTCTGAACCCAGCTCGCGTACCACTTTAATCGGCGAACAGCCGAACCCTT
>JAZLIZ010000002.1:0-1525 GCA_045617665.1 Acutalibacteraceae bacterium
ATGGTCTGAAAACGGTACGGCAACAGTAACCGTTCCCACAGGAATGATAGCTTCTTACGGCTATGAAAACGGTGCATGGAATGCAACCTTAGGTGCTGATGTAACGGTAAATAAGGATTTCGCCGCAACAACAACCTATACTTACAGCTTTACATCAAAAGGCTCTAAAAAGGTAACCTACGATGAGCCTAAAGAGGGTGCAGAGCCCGGTGCTCCCGAAACAATACCCACCGTACCCTACGGCTCAAAGATTCAGGTTAACCCCAACGGCGGCGTATGGGAAACAAAGGCTGATGTCCAGACTCTCACTATTGAAGCAGATACAGTAATTGCAAAGCCCGCAAGAACAGACTATGTATTTATGGGCTGGGAAAAGATTACAGAGGGTCTCGGTGAAGACATTCTCTATCAGCTCAAGGCAATATGGGAAGCTGATACGCTCGGTGAAGACGGTTCAGACGGTATCCCCGATAAGTATCAGAGAACAGTTACAATTGCTGTTGTTAACGGTACAATAGATGAAGCCGGAACAAAAACATCTGTTTCAACCGTAGTTACACTCACAAAGGACGGCAAATGGTCTGAAGCGGGTGAGCATAAAATCAAGTTGCCCGAAAAGGCATATCCTTCAGAGGGCTACACAGACGGCTCATGGGATAATGATGCTGATTTCGGTGATATTATAACCATCACAAAGACAAGCACTGCTGAATTTACTCTCACTTATCTGAAAGATTCAAAAGAAATCAGTTATTATACCGAAAAGACCATTAAGGGCTACAAAGAGCCCGAAAATCCCTTGAAGATTGAATACGGCAAAACCGTTTCACTTGAGCTTAACGGCGGCAGTTATGATGAAACACCCAATGGCTGGACCGCAAAGACTCCTCAGCCCGAGGGCAATAACACATATTCAAAGGTTATCAAGGAAGATACAGATATTCTTGCTCCCTTTGTTCCCACTAAAAAAGACTGTGTATTCATCGGCTGGGATAACAGCACGGATGAAGCCGGCAACATTACTTTGAAAGCAAAGTGGGAAGATGATAAAATCGGCCCCGGCGGTTCAGACGGTGTGCCCGATAAATATCAGGTTGCAGTAACCTTTAAGGTTGTTAACGGCTCATGGGATGAAGCCGGCAGCAATACCCTGCCAATCGGAACCGTTATTTCACTCACAAAGTCCGGCGAATGGGACGAAGCGGGTGAGGGCACAGTTAAGTCTCCTGCAAGTGCATATCCCGCAAAGGGCTACACGGACGGCGAATGGGATAACAGCATTACATTTGATGAAACAATAACAATCACAAAGTCCGGCGCAAATGAATTTACTCTCACTTATGCAAAGGAATCTAAAAAGGTAACCTACGATGAGCCTAAAGAGGGTGCAGAGCCCGGTGCTCCCGAAACAATACCCACCGTACCCTACGGCTCAAAGATTCAGGTTAACCCCAACGGCGGCGTATGGGAAACAAAGGCTGATGTTCAGACTCTCACTATTGAAGCAGATACCGTAATCACAAAG
>JAZLIZ010000003.1:0-1228 GCA_045617665.1 Acutalibacteraceae bacterium
AGCGTATACTGTATACTGCTTGATTTAAGTTCTTTCAGGGAGATACCCGATATTGCACAAACTCCGTACACCGTAACCGTTTCCGCGGCAATCGATATAACAAGAAACAATATACACAAGAGCAGCTTTTTAGGGAGTCCCAAATCGAATATCAGCGTAATTATGAATACAGAAACAAAAAAGAACAGCGGCATAACAGGTGTCATGCTGAAAAACAGAGTCATAACACCCTCAAGCAATGTTGCTGAAATTATAACGGGAATACTGACAGATTTTTTGAATCTTACCTTCCCGAACTTGCTGAACAACATATACGCAATAAATATTTCAAACATTCCCGATAAAGCCGTTGCGGCTTCTTTCATTACCAAAGAACTCCTTTCAGATAATCATCAAATATTCTGAGTGCCTGCGTTCTTCTGCGTTGACTGACGGGAACTGCGGTGCCGTTATTCAGCGTTACGCTTTCTTTATCAAAACGGCGGATGCGGCTCATATTTACAATAAAGCCCTGATGCGTCTGCAAAAATCCGTGCGTGGAAAGCTTTTCATAAATATCGCTGAGCTTGGCAACGCTTTCATATTTACCGTTGTCCGTATAAATCATTACATGGCGGTTATAGCCCTCGCAGTACAGTATGTCATTGATGCAGATAACTGCTCTGTCGCTCAAAAATCCCGAGGGCAAAAAAGAATGAAGCGAATTGTATTTACTTATTGCGCGGACAAAAATACGCTTGAATTCAAGCTCGGTTATGGGCTTTACCATAAAGTGCAAAGCCTCAACACTGAACGCCTCAAAAACATAGTCCGGATGGTTGGAAACAAAAATGATAATGGCGTTTGGATTAAGCCGTCTTATTGTTTGAGCAACCTCAAGACCACTTACGGAATCAAGCTGAATATCCATAAAAAGTATGTCATAACTGATTCCCGACATACAATCTTTAATCAAATCATTACCATTGAACCGTGAAACGATTTCAGGCTTCTGCGTAAGAAGCAAAAAATCGTTTATGTAGTTCTTGATTATCTCGTGCTGACTTTTATCGTCATCACAAATGCAGATGTGCATCTTAATTCACCCCAATATTACAAAATACAAAATGCGCCTCCGTTTTGTCGGAAGCGCCTGAATTATACTGTCTTGCCTGATTAAATATTGCGTGGCTTACGAAAGCAGGCAAAACGACACTTCTCGTTTTGATAAAATATGTGCTGTTCTGTA
>JAZLIZ010000004.1:0-18810 GCA_045617665.1 Acutalibacteraceae bacterium
GGCATGTATTCCGATTGACGACAACGCAGATTTACACAAAAAGAACTGCAAAGAGTATTAAGAGTTAAGTGGTGTAAGGTACAAAGGTGTGTCTATTTTTTATACTACAAAGAAATTTTACAGGAGGAAAACGATGTCAAAAAACAAAGACAAAAAATACGGCGTTATCGGTAATCTTAAATTTATGATAAAAGAGCATTACGCCTATGACAAAAGGTTTATACCGTGTGATATTGCTTCGGCACCGCTTGCGGCAATAATCTCGGTTATTACAGCCTATCTGCCTAAATTCGTGCTTGACTGCCTTGAAAATGACAAAGCTCCCGGATATATGGTTACGATTATTGCTCTCCTCTCGGTTGTAATAATCGTTTTCGGATATGCACGGTGGTTTGCAGACCAGTACTACTTTCGCCATTTCAGAGAAATGAACAATGTGTGGTTTTATTCCCGCATCAACAAAAAGCTTATGAATATGGAGTATATGAAATACATCAGCGGCGAAACAAGAGTAAAGCGTGAAAAGGCGTGGACTGCCCTTGAAAGCTGGGAGGACGGCATTTGCGGTTATGTGACAAGGGCAGTTGAGATTTTATCGTCACTGTTTGGCTTTACGGCTTTCACGGCAATTATTGTTCGGGCTTCCTGGCTGTTCATTCCCGTGCTTGTTGTGAGCTACGGTCTGAGCATGGTCGGCTGGCTCCTTTTGCAGAAATACAAGGATAAGCTTAAGGATGAACGCAGTGCAGTCAAGCTTAAGCTCGGCTATGTTACCTACAATTCAAAGGATTTTACCTCGGCAAAGGATATTCGTGTTTACGGTATGACGGATTTTATTATGAGAAAAATCAACCGACATGTTGCTGATATCACCGACATAAACAGGCGGGTCAATATCGGTCACATTTCAAATACCGTTCTGGAGGATGTGCTGAAATTTGCCATAGGCATTGCGGCTTATATTTATCTTATCAAGCTGAAATTGAGCAGTCAGATGACAATCGGCGATTTTTCGCTCTATTTCGGTGCGATAACCGGCTTCGGAATGTGGCTTGCAAAGCTTTGCGACGGTATAGCAACCTTTATTGAGGCTGACCACAAGGTGAACGATTTCAGAAATTTCCTTGATATTCCCGAAAAGCCCGAAACAGAAAGCCCCGTTCCCGTGCCGATGGGCGAATGTGAAATTGAGCTTAAAAATGTAAGCTTTGCCTATGAGGAGCAGGAAAAGAATACGCTGAACAATATATCTCTGAAAATCGGAAAAGGCGAAAAAATAGCAATAGTCGGTGTAAACGGAGCAGGCAAATCAACGCTTGTGAAACTGATTTGCGGTCTTCTTAAGCCGAAAAGCGGTGAAATCCTTGTAAACGGCGTGAACATATCCGATTACGGCAGAAAGGATTATTATTCTCTTCTTTCAACCGTATTTCAGGAGGCTTCGATTCTGCCGGCAAGCATTGCAAAGAATATTGCACTCTGCGAGGAATCGGAGATTGACCGTGAACGCCTCTTTGAATGTATGCGCCTTTCGGGGCTTATTGAAAAGGTAAATTCTCTGCCGCAAAGGGAAAACACCCTGCTTGTGCGTGAGGTGCACGAGGGAGGAATAAATCTTTCGGGCGGTCAGCTGCAGCGCTTACTGCTTGCAAGGGCGCTGTATAAAAATTCGTCAATTCTTATTCTTGATGAGCCAACGGCGGCACTTGACCCCATAGCCGAAAACGATATGTATATGAAATACGGTGAATTCTGCACAGGCAAAACGGCGATATATATTTCTCACCGTCTTTCTTCAACACGCTTCTGCGATAAAATCTATCTTATCGGTGGCGGCAAAATCCTTGAGGAGGGCACACACGAAGAACTGCTTTCACTCGGCGGCAAATATTCCGAAATGTTTAACACACAAAGCAAATATTACAAAGAGGAGGCGATATTTTGAAAGAAAAGTTAAAAGCCTTGAAGAACGATATTTCGATTATTCTTAAAAGTTTAGGCCTTATCAATGATTATCTCGGCAATCACTATCTGCTGATAAATACCGTACAGATGACGTTGCGTATCGTTGCACCGTACATCACCGTTTACTGCACGGGACTTGTAATAACGGCTCTGACGCAGGGGAAGGATTTTTCCGTAATGCTCAGATATGTGCTGATTGCATCATTTTCAACTCTCATAAGCGACCTTATTATGCGCTGGCTGAATTTCCACCGGCTCACAATGCTCAACTCCTGCTACTACAAGCATTGCGCCGTGCTTTCACGAAAAGCACTTTCGCTTGACTATGCCAAAGCGGAAAGCTCCTCCGTTCAGACGCTTCGGGGGAAAATTGAAGAAACTGCGAATAACGGCGACGGAATAGAGTGGGTTGCAGATATGGTGGCGCAGATAATAGCGAACACCGCCTCTGTTATCATTGCAATTATTATGGTATCGGGTATGGCTTTCGGCAGAGCAACAAAAACACTTACCGGCGCAATGAAATTTGTTGACACACCGTATTTTACCGCTTTGCTTGCGGTTATAACTGTTGTATGCATTGCGCTGACGGTCAAATATCAAAGCCTTGCGGAAAAGAAACAGTTTGAAAGCTATAATTCCGTCCGATGTTGGCCGCTTAAAGACCATTACGACAAAAAATATCTGAACGAGACCGACAGCGGCAAGGATGTAAGAATCTATAACGAAGCACCGCTGCTTAATGAAGAGCTGAAAACCAAAATTTATGAGCCGATCACCCGTAATGTCAAAGAACGCTTTAAAATCTGGGTAACCTACGGCAGTGTTACAGGAATAATTTCAAACATTCTCGGCGGTGCGGTTTATATTTTTGTGGGATTAAAGGCTTTTACGGGAGCATTCGGTGCAGGCAAAGTCGTTGAATACTACGGAGCAATAACAAAGCTCATAAATTCCTGCTCCGATATTACAGGCTGCTTCGGCTACCTCAGAGCAAACTGTCCGCAGATGAAACAGGAGCTTGAATATCTCGCACTTACCTCCGATATGGAAAACGGCACAAGAAAAGCGGATGAAATCGTCACAAGTAACCTTGAGTTTGAATTTCACAATGTCAGCTTCCGCTACCCCGAAACCGAGCCGCTTGTGCTTAAAAATATATCTCTTAAAATATCGCAGGGTGAACACCTTGCGGTTGTCGGTATGAACGGAAGCGGTAAATCCACAATGATAAAGCTGCTTGCCCGTCTGTATGACCCGAATGAGGGCTATATCACCGTCAACGGAATTGACATCCGTGAGTTTGATTATTCGGAATATCTGAAGCTGTTTTCAATCGTTTTTCAGGATTTCAAGCTCCTTGCGTTTTCGGTGGGTGAGAATATCGCCTGCGCAGAAGAATATGACGAGCAGAAGGTATGGGATTGCCTTAAAATGTCGGGAGCGTATACAAGAGTTAAGGAATTCCCAAACGGACTCAAACAGTCAATTTACAAACTCTATGAAAAAGACGGCGTTGATTTGTCCGGCGGTGAAGAACAGAAGCTTGCCATTGCAAGAGCGTTGTATAAAGACGGAGCTTTTGTGGTGCTTGACGAGCCGACAGCGGCGCTTGACCCCATTGCGGAAAGTGAGATTTATTCAAAATTCAATGAGATTGTCGGTAACAAAACCGCAATCTATATCTCACACCGCCTGTCCTCCTGCCGCTTCTGCTCACGCATAATTGTTTTTGACAAGGGTAAAATTATTCAGCAGGGTACTCACGAAGAGCTGCTTTCACAGTCTGACGGCAAATACCGTAAATTGTGGAACGCACAGGCACAGTATTACAGCGATAAAGCAACAATGCAGGCGGGCTGAATACTGCTGACCTCAGAAAAACCGTTTAATCCCTTTGCAACATAAATTCATTCCTCACTATTTTGTAAATAATTGTAAATAATTGAAAAAATAATTGATATTTTCTTTTCCGTGTGTTAAACTATCCCTGTATAAACGGGAATGTTCCCGATTTTGAAAGGATTTGTTGTTATGGAAAGCAGAAACTTGTTCCATGTTGAAAACGAAGGCTATCGCTGTGAAGATGTTGAAAAGTATATTGATGCTTTGAAGGCGGAATATAAAAAGATTTTTGAGTATGCAAAAAATACGGATGCCAAAAATGAAAAGCTAACAAAAATTTGCAAGGCTCTTCAGGAAGAAAACAAAACTCTTAAGGCAGCCGCTCCCGCTGAAAAGGCAGAAGAGGTAAATCCTCTTGAAGGTCTTGAAAAGATTACCGCCCTCATTGATGCCCTTGCGGCAGAGGGCGCAGCTCTCAAGGCAAAGCTTAACAAGTGAGGAATTGAAAATGGAAGATTTTAAGCTTAAAAGCATTGATGAATTCGATGCGGAGTTTGCACAGTTAATCGGCACAGCCGCTCCCCGGCAGGAGGTTAAAGCCCCTGCGGAGCCTGTTAAAAAGCCTTTTAATTCCGCAATAAATTTCCCCGGCAATGAGGCGTTTTTACAGAATGAAGTTCCTGCCGAAGAAAAACCGCAGGCAGAAAAGAAGCCTTTCTCACTCTTTGACGGAATTGATGATGAGGACGACGAAGAGGATGAGCCGAAGGTTAAGAGCGGTAAGGGTGCTCTCGCAGGTAAAATAATCTCAATCGTTATGCTTGCCGTAACAGTTGTTGTTTTTGTTCTCGGTTGTTTCGTTTCCGTATTCCTTGATAATAACGGTGCGGCAATCGGCAAAACAACGCTTAACACTATGGCACAGGATAACGAGAAGCTTCAGATTACAAAGGGCGCACTTGTTCCCGGTAAAATTCTCGAGCCTCAGGATTATCAGGTTGGCGATGCAGTTGCCGTTGCTTCTCAGACAGGGGAGGGCTGTGATGTTCTCCAGATAACCAATGTTCAGTTCTACGGCGATGATGCTTCACTCACTCTCAATGATGTTAATGTTTATTCAACAAGAACAGTCAACAGCAGCGAATGTTACGGTAAGGTTGAATCCTTTATTCCCTCGTTAGCCGGATTTATCAACTTTGCAATGGATAATGCAATTCTTGTTTGCGTTCTCTTTGTTCTTCTTGCCGCACTCTGGTGCCTTGTTCTCGTGCTGATTGAAAAATCAACGGCAAAAAAGGCAGTTGAGGAAACCGCAGATGCCGCCGAAAACGAGAACTATAATTTTAATGAATAATCAGTAACCAATATAACAGACAGCATAAGGACGGGCAGAAACTTTCTGTCCGTCCTTAAGATTATTTACTTAAACAGGGCAGTTATTGAATCCTTGATATATTCAAAAAAGTAACCGCCGAAAATGTATTTGCACAGCAGAGTGCGGAAAGGCAAAGTCTGTTTTGTGAAGATGTCACCGTTTATATTGTAGATACAAACCATTGGGTTATAATCTGCTTTTGGGCTGTCTTCACCGTAATCACCGGGGTAAACCAGCAATCCTCCGCCGTAACCCTGTGTGAGCTTCATCCCGAAACATTCGCCCTGTGCCATAATCGTATTTGTATGGTCATGGCCGTAGCAAACCGCAAGGGTGTTGCCTTTTTCCGCAAATGCCTTATAAAGCGCCTCTGTGCTGTAATATGAGCATCCGCAGGGCTCAACAAACTGATTTGTTCTGATATCCTTTACGGTGTTTTTATAGCGTTTATCCTTAAATGGCTCCGGCTGACGGCCGTTCATAATTACGCCGCCGTTTTCACATTCAACAATAATTCCGCTTGTGAAAAATTCCTGCAGGGGAATATGCTGATAAGAAATACATTTAATGCCTTCGCCTGTCCATTTCTTTACGGCTTCAACAACATTACCGTAATCCGTATTCTTATAGGTTTTTGCATTAACACCGGGTCTGCCGTAGCCCTCACCGTTGTTTATAACATTACGGTCAGCCTCCGACGCTTCAACCTCATAGGTGCCGGAATTTAAGAGAATGACTCTGTTGATGATTTCGGTACCGCCGGCATTGTAAATATCAAGATATCCCGTTCCGTATTTTGATGCGGAATAATCAGTGTTATCCGTAATATTCAGCCCGGATTGATTAAGCTTTAATGCACCGTATTTTTCGTAGATTTCCTGCTCCTGCTTGTAGGTCAGGCATTCGTCATTATCCTTGTTACGCTCAAGGTCATGGTTGCCGTAGGTAACCGCAAAGGGAGTGCCCTTGAATGTTGAAACAAGTTTTTTTACGGAAAATTCAAAATCCTCAAGGCTGTCGGCACGGTGAACATTATCGCCTGTCAGAACAATCAAATCCGGCTTTTCGGTTGCAACCGCAAGGCGAATTGTGTCTAATGTGCGCAGTTTAATATTCTTTTTGCCGTCTGCCGTGGCATGGTCCTGTGAATCGGAAACCTGCATTATTTTGAAATTGCCCTTTTCGTCTGCTTTAAGAAGCTTTTCACCGGAATCCTTAGCAAATACCGAACAGGGGAATAAAGCTGAAATCATAAGCAATGCCGTTAAAAGAGAAATGATTTTTTTCATTTTTACTGCTTTGCACCGTTATCAAAGTTTTCAAGTACCTTTACGCTGACGGCAAAGCAATCCGCAAGACCACGAAGGCTCATATTATCATAGCTGTCTTTTCTTGTGTGATAATAGCTTTCAAGCTTGTGGTTAAGACCTGTGATACCTGTTGAACGCATACCTGCCTGTGAGAATGCGGCGTTATCGGTTGCACCGCCGAGAGGGGGAACCATACCCTTGTTGCAGGTGATGCCGAGCTCCTGTGCGCTCTCCAAAAACAAATCGGAAACATCCTTGTCAGCCTTGACTGTTGCATTAAGGTCACGGTAGTTTACGAGAAGATATTTGGGGTCGTGAATTGTATCATATGAATAAATGAATGTGGGAACATCGTCAAAATCGTGATTATGTGCTTCACACCAGGCCTTTGAGCCACGAAGACCTGCTTCCTCGGAGCCTGTGAGAACAACGCCGATTTCGGTGTTTTCAAGCTCAATGCCCTCATCCTTAAGAGCCTTGAGAATTGCAATACCCATATAGCAGCCGGAAAGGTTGTCGTTTGCACCGTCAACAATTCTTCTTTCGTTCCACATAAAGTAAAGACCGATTTCAAAGGGAACGAAGATAAGTCCCCATAAGCCGGCTGTTTTTAAGCCGTCTAAAGCACCTATATCGCCGGAAATACATTTAACGGCAAAGATAATTGAAAGAACAAGGTAGAATACAGCGCCTAAAACGCAGATTATTGCGTGGGCTTCAAAGAATGCACCGCCGAGTGCGTAGTTAACGGGCCATTCCCATGCTGCATCGGGGTGACCGTTGAAGATGATTCTTCTCTTAACCTCGCCTGTGGGTGCCTTGTAGGCTGTAACATTGTGGCCGGTTTTTTCATCAAAAAGCTTATCAACTGCCTTTTTATAAAAACCGAATTGAAGAACCATTATTGCAAGACCGACAACGATAAGAATAATGGAAACAAACGGCAGAAAAGATGAGTGGAACTTAGTGTTAAAAAGGAATGCGACTATCGCAAGAAGAACGAATGTTATTGTGAGATAAATCCAGCCGAAGAAGGAAGCGGGATTTTCCTTGAAGGCTTCAACATCTGCCTTGTAGCAGCCTAAATCCTTAAGCACACCTGCCATATAGTTGCAGGAATCAAGCTCACCCTGTGAGCCCGGGTCTCTTTTACCGAAATTTTTGCAGATATGAGTGATTTCATCAATCATATACTGACCGTAAATGTCTCTGTTTTCTATAATCTTACTGAGATTCATAGCAAAAACCCCCTATAAATATTTTGCAAATATTATTGCATTATTATGAAGAATAGTCAAGAAAAATTATTGATAAAATGTCTTTACTGTGTTATATTTGTTTGCAGTAAAAGAATTAAGGGAGCAAATATGGAAATTAAAGCGGTTTTATTCGATATGGACGGCGTTCTCATTGATACGGAGGAGCTTATAAATATTGCTGCCATTGAGGGCTTGAAGCAATACGGCGTATATGCGAAATACGAGGATTTTATTCCGTTTATCGGCGCCGGAGAGAATAAATATATCGGCGGTGTTGCCGAAAAATACGGTGTACCCTTTCAGCCGGAAATGAAAGCGGTTGTTTATGATATTTATGCCGATATTCTCAAACAGCATCCGGATGCTGTTTACCCCGGAGTTCCGGAAATGCTGAAAGCCGTCAAATCCAAATATAAGGCTGCGGTATGCTCTGCTGCGGATTTTCCGAAGGTCTGCCATAATCTTAACGCCATCGGCATTACGGCTGATTTCTTTGACGGCGTTGTTTCGGGCAATGATGTTACAAGGCACAAGCCTTTCCCCGATGTTTTCCTCAAGGGAGCAGAGGCCTGCGGCGAAAAGGCGGAAAACTGCATTGCCATTGATGATTCGCTTAACGGCATAAAAGCCGCCAAAGCCGCCGGATGCGTCAGCATAGGCATAACAACAGGCTTTGACGAAGAAACAATAAGAAAAGAATGTGACCCCGATTATATAATCAGCGATATCCGTGATTTGCCTGCATTGATTGAGAAAATTGAAAAGAAATAAAAAAACCGAGCCTGTCTTTTAGTCTGACAGGTTCGGTTTTTGATTGCGTTAGTTATTATCAATATTCCGGAAAGGTTATTGTGGGCGAATTGATTGGTTCGGTACCCTCCTCAACATATTCAATTCCGCTTTCCTCAAGCTGATTTATGAGTGCTTTGTAATATACATCCGATGAAAAGCCCTGAAGCATTGATATATAAAACCATCCGTTAAATGAGGAAATTTCAAGGAATATTGTTTTATAGGTGGAGCTGTCAATAAAAAAGCGTATTTTTTCAATATGCTCGGTCAAATTGCCGTAATCTACTCTGACGACATAGCTTACCGAAAATGTGTTATTAACGGAATCCTCAAGGGCGGTTTTTGAAAGAACATCAAATTTTGTTTTTATATCCGGCAGCTTCAGCAATTCATTAAGGGCTTTTTTATGATTCTCGGCATAAAAAAGCACATGCTCAGGCTGACTTTGTATCATAACGGAGCCTCTCGTGCAGGTGCATATATCCCTGACTTTTCGGCTGTCCAGCAGCTTCGGATAGCGTACCATTATAGCATTGCATAACATTCTGTAGCTGTTGAACGATTTAAGACCGGGACGCATATTAAAGGATATGGCGCTGACAATGTCTTTTGCTTCGCTTTTATGAACACTCCATATCGCTTTCGCCATAACCGAAGAAAACAGGGCACAGGGGCTGGCGTCGTTTTCGTGGCTGAATTTCATAACATCGGATTCTTTGGCACGGAAATTGTAGGTGACGGATTCATTATCGGTTACATATTCATAATCCGCAAGCCGTAAAAATTCTTTTTGGGGATAGTATAGTAGGATGAGGAAGCAGCCATTTCTTTTCCGAGTATGATAATGCGAGAAGATGATAGTTTACTTCGGCACTGCCAAGCGGGTAAAGCAAATCGCCCTGAAAAACTTTAATCGGCAGGTCGTTTTTTTCCGTAACAAGCTCTTCGCCGGATTTGACAATCTTAACGGCAAAATACGGGTATCTTTTTATTGCCGTGTTAACGGCTGTTTCGAGTATTTCACCGTCTATTTCATTTTTAAGTGTTATTTCAACCCGAATACCGAAGGGCATTTCTTCGGAACACAGATAAAACATAGGGTCATAATAATTCATAATACTGTTCCTTTTGACTTTTCTTTTGGAATGTAATTCATTATACAGGAACATTCAGAAAAAGACAACTGAAAAATGTAATGACTCTTTTTGAAAATAATTATTTTCAAAGCCGAAAAGCGTTAAAAATAAGACATTTAAGTTATTTGAAAAAAGTCCCGGAACCCTTGATATTACTGGGTTCCGGGATGGTGCCGGTGGCGGGACTTGAACCCGCACTCCATTGCTGGAATTGGATTTTGAGTCCAACACGTCTGCCAATTCCATCACACCGGCATAAATTATCTTATATTATATAGGTTATTTGCGAAAAAATCAAGGATTTTGACAAAACTTTTGAGCTGTTTCCGAAAGTTTTTGCATTTTACAACAAATATTTTTGCTTTTTTTCGGTGAATATTTATGTTGACTGTTCAGTTTTTTTACTGTATCATATATTTTATTAAATACAGAGAGGTATATTCTTATGAAAAAAGGTATCGTAAAGGTTATTTCTTTGCTCTTAGCTCTCGTAATGCTTTTCGGTTGTTATTCAACCGCATTTGCAACTCGCAGAATTCAAAGCTCACCCAGAACCGAAGAACTCGGAGCGGCAACTCCTTTCCGTGTTTCAACCGTTGTAAACGGTGACCCTGCAACACAGAGAGGCATTTGCTGGTACACAAAGACCGATGTTCCGTCTGCAATCAAGGTGTTTGACGAAGTCGGTAACTCTGTCAGTGTTTCTCTTTCGGATGTTTTTGAGTGGGAGGGTAATTTCTGCCATAAGGCTGTCGTAAAGAGCCTTGTTCCCGGTGAAACCTACACCTATGTTATCGGTGATGAAAACGATGCCGTTACAGGCAGATTTACAACCGATGATAAGGATAATGCAACAAAGCTAATTGCTATTGCCGATGTTCAGGCCGGCAACGCCAACAATATGTGGAGAGGTGCTAACACTCTTATTGCCGCCCTCGAAACAATGCCCGATGCTGATTTCGTTGTAAACAACGGCGACTTTACCAATGACAGCGACAATGAAGAATGGGACCTTTATGACGAATACTTCCGTGATATTAACACAAACATAACTCTTGCTCCCGTAACAGGCAACCACGACGGCTTTGCAAGAGCATACTGGTTCACAAATTTCTTTAATCTTGACACAAGCGAAAGTGTTCAGACAAGGAACGGCGTAAACTATTCATTTGATTACGGCGATGCTCATTTTGCAGTTGTTAATACAAACGACCTTATGTCAATTTCACTTGCACAGCTCGTATGGCTTAAAAACGATATGAACAGCACCGATAAGGACTGGAAAATCGTTCTTATGCACAAGGCTCCCTACACCTTCGGTAAGGACGGCAAGTGGCCCGATGCTCTTTATCTTCAGAAATCTCTGACCGCTGTTTGCGATACCTGTGATGTTGACCTTGTATTGTGCGGCCATGACCATCAGTATCTCAGAACAAAGAAGCTTAAGGCAAACAGAGTTAACGAAAACGGCACAACCTATGTTCTTGCAGGTACGGCAGGCACAAAGAGATATGAAGTCCGTTCATTCCTTGAGGGCCTTTTTGTTGATAAAGATGTTATCGCAAACCTCACAATTCAGAAGAACGGCTACGGTAACTACTGGAACGGCAAGGACTGGAACAGCACAAATCCCGCAAATGTCGGCGGCTGCTTCAACACCATTGAAATTGAGGGTGGTAAGCTTACATTTAATTCATACATCCTTTCCGATGATATTTATAAGGATGACTCCGGTGCTGATTATAACATTGAGCAGAGAACGGAATATACCTTTGAAGATTATGCTCCCTATATCACAAACACCGATTCACTCGTTCTCGAAAAGGAAACAGGCAAAAATAAGATTACATTCACAGGCGATAACACAACAAGTGAAGCTGTTTATATTCTGAGCACTGTTCCGAGCTTTATCGGCCTTGCAACCTATACGCTTGCCGACTGGCTTCCCAAGTTCCTTATTAACATTCCCAGACTTGCTTATGTTTACATCACAGAGGATACATTCTGATTGATATGATTGAATATTTCAGCGAACTTTTTGCCACCCCTCGTATGGGGGTGGCACAGATTATCGGCTTTCTTGCAATGGCAGGAGCTATAATATGTTTTCAGCAGAAGGAAAGAAAAAAACTTATGCTGTGGCAGCTTATGGTTTGTCTTTTATGGACAATTCATTTCAGCGTTCTCGGTATGGGAACAGGGGCTGTTATTAACGGCGTGCAGGTTATCAGAACAGTTGTTTTCAGCCAAAAGGAAGATAAAAAGTGGGCAAACTGGAACGGCTGGCTTGTTATCTTTATGGTTGTAACGGTTTTTCTCGGTATAATCACATGGGACGGTATTTTCAGCCTTTTCCCGATTATCGGAACCTGCTTTGCAACGGTTTCAATGTGGATGAAAAAGCCGTTTATAATCAGAGCACTTACCATTCCCGTTTCCCTGTCATGGTTTGTTTATGATGTTGCAAGCAAATCCATTGCCGGGTCGCTTAACGAAGTTTTCTGCCTGTGCTCAATTATTATTGCGTTTTTCAGAATAGATTTTCCCGAAAGAAAAAAGCAGAAAGCAATAAATATGCAAAACGATTAAAGAGGAAAAGGTTATGACAATTACTAAAATCCTTGAAAACAACAACCTTAAGCTTAATATAGACGGCAGACTTGATTCAACAACATCAGGTGACTTTGAAAAGATTCTTGAAGATATTACGGATGATATTGCATCCCTCATAATCAATATGGAAAATGTTGATTATATTTCATCAAAGGGTCTTCGTATTGTTGTTACCATTTATAAAAAGATGGCAGGCAGACCGATGGAAATTATCAATGCAAATTCAGCCGTAAAAGAAGTATTTCACCTTTCAGGCCTTACAAAGATTTTCAACTTATGATGATGAATACAGAATCAATAGAGGAATTTCAAAAAAATCTTTCTGCCGAAAGTAAAGAAAAAACCAACCGGCTGATGTCTGTTATCCTTTATATTCTGGCAGCGGTATTAATAATTTTTCTTGTGCTGAATAAGTTTGGCATTGCGGTTTTAGGCGGTAAAATTGCGGAGTATGTTCTTCCGCCCTGTATAGCCTTTATGTTTGTTTCCGCAACAATTCCGAGGTTGTTTTCTTATAAGAGCCATAAGGCAACAAACCACCTTATGTGCTGTTTTATCCTGTCAACTGCATTTGTGTATTTTATGCATTCAAGAAAGTTTTTCTTTGTAATGCTTTTGCCTATAATTGTTGCGACAAGGTATTACGATAAGAAATTTCTTAACAAGGTTGCAGCGGCACAGTTTATGCTCTTTATTATTGCTATTTTGCTCAATTTTCATCTTGATAAATCAAATACGATGTTTCGAGAGCATCATTTAATTCTCGGCTCTGACGGCTGGCAGAACGCATTGGATGTTTTTCTTTACGAATTTCTGACACAGTTTTTTGCCTTTCAGACCGTAACGCTAATATGCAGCAGTATTACAAAAAACGCAAAAGAGCTACACGAGAGCATCATAAATAAGGTTATTGAAAACACAGCCCTTGAAACACAGCTTGACGGTGCCGCACAGATTCAAAGCTATGTGCTTGAAAACAATTTTGACCTTGGTATAGATACAATCAATGCCTATGCGAATATGCTGCCGGCAAAGGACTTTTCCGGCGATTTTTACGATTTCTTCGTATATGACGGCAAGCTTTATTTCATAATCGCCGATGTTGCGGATAAGGGCTTGCCTGCCGCAATGTTTATGATGAGCTCCAAAAACTGCCTGCGAATGATGATTGAGGCAGGTAAGGATATTGTTGAGGCAATCACCATTGCAAATGATGTGATGTGCAGGCATAATACAAACAATGTATTTATTACATCCTTAACGGGCTACTTTGACTGTTCAACAGGCAGGGGCGGTTATGTTAATGCCGGACACCCTTATGCTCTGATTAAGAATAAAAACAATGAAATCAGAGAGCTTTCGGAGGAGCCGGAGCTGTTCCTCGGAGTTTTCACCGATGCACAATATACACTTCACGAGCTGACGCTTGATGACGGCGATATTATGTTTGTTTATACAGACGGTCTGACCGATGCGAGAAATACCGACGATGTATCCTTCGGCACCGAAAATGTTATCAACGCTTTGAAAAGAGCGGGGGATAATGCAGAGGATGTTTGCAAAAATATTCTTGCAGAGGTTAATTCTTTTGCCTCACATTCGGCACAGTTTGATGATGAAACAGTTCTTGCAATTTCATTCCGTAAAAATGAGCTTATTCTTCCCGCAACGGAGGAAAGCACAAAAAAAATAATCGACAGCTTAAACGAATACCTTAAAGAAAAAGGTGCTGACCCCGAAAAGGTAAACCTTGTTGATGTTATTACGGATGAGATGTGCTCAAACATTGTTCTTAATGCTTATCCCGATGGCGGCGGTGAGCTTTCCTATAACTATTCCATAGTCGGTGATTATGTTAAGCTTGTTATTACCGACAGCGGTATTCCGTTTAACCCCCTTGAATTCAGCGACCCCGAATTCGGTGAAGAGCCGCTTATAGGCGGTCTCGGTATTTTTATGACAAAAAATATTTCTGATGATATAAGATACGAAAGAGTCGGAAATAACAATGTTTTAACCATAATGAAAAAAGTTTATTAAATCCGGAGGAAAAACCAATGAAGAAAACAGTTAAAAGATTATCTGCAATCTTACTGACAGTTGCAATGCTTACGGCTTGCGCTTCTGTTTTTGCAATGGCAAAGCAGGTGCAGATAACCGAGAAAACCCCGCTTCTTAAAGAAGACGGTTCACTTACACAAGCAGGCTACTGCTATACAGATGACCTTTATCAGTATGACAGAGCAATGATAGGTGCTCCCGGCTGGAGAATTAAGGAATGGGATTTTTATCAGGTATCTAACGAAAGATACTGTATGCAGATTACTATTGCCGATATTTCTCTCGGCGGTGCGGTAACTGTGGGCTGCTTTGATATGCAGACCGGCAAAACCTACAGCACTATGATTCTTGATTTGTTCACAAAGGGCAAGTTTACAACCCTCAGCAAGGGTGCAACAACACCGCACCATTATTCATTCCAGAAGAAAAATTTTGATTTTGAAATGGATATTACCAAAGAAAAGAGAGTAATCAAGTTTACCGGCAAGGCAGGCTCAAAGCCCTTTAATGTTGATTTGACTCTTGATATGCTCCCGAATCACGAATCCTATGTTGCAGCTTTCCCCTTTGAAACAAAGGATAATCAGCACTTCTACTTTAACCAGAAAACCAACTGTATGGCTGCAAACGGCACGATAACAGTCGGCGATAATGTTAAAATGGATTTCAACGGCCTTGAAGATAACTCATTCTGTGTTCTTGACTGGGGCAGAGGTGTATGGCCCTTCCATGAAACATGGTGGTGGGGTAACGGCTCCGTTAAGCTTGATACGGGCGATATTCTCGGCTGGGAAATCGGCTGGGGCTTCGGCGACCTTAAGGATGTTTCGGAAAGCTGTCTTTTCCTTAACGGCAAGGGCTACAAAATCGGTTATCTCAAGCTTGAAAACGAAGATGAAATAGTAAAGCCCCTTTCATCCGATTGGGTTAAAAAGGGCAAGGGAATGAAATGGGTTGTCAAGAGCTATGAGGATGAGGCCTGCACCATTCCCAATGAAGATTTTAATATGGAAATGACCCCGGTTTATGATAATTACACTATGATGCGTGTTATCTGTGTTGGTAACCTTTGCCACCAGGTTTTCGGCAAATGGAACGGCACCGTTAAGGTCGGTGACCAAATAATTGAGGTTAAGGATGCTTATGCTTTCCTTGAACGCTCGGATAATATGTGGTAATTCTCATTTCACAGACGAAAAATATAAATAAATAATTAAAGAGCTTTACGAAAATCAGTTTACTGACCGCCGTAAAGCTCTTATATTTTACTGATATTTTTTCTTCGGACGAATGATTTTCAGAGTTGTTGTTTTCGGAAATTCATCATCTCTGATTTTTGTTTTTGTTACTCTCTTAAATGAGGGCAGGGAATCGTTGACCCTGTTTACCTCGGCTTTAAGCTCTTCCCTTGCGTTTGGATAGTCCTTTTCGTTTAAGAAAAACTCTGCCGTAATCCTGTTATCATCATCGTAAACAAGAACTTCGTTTACAAAAGGAATACATTTAAGCTTATCTTCGATTTCTTCCGGGGAAACATTTTTACCGTTTGTGAGAACAATTAAATTCTTCTCTCTGCCGACATAGAAAAGGAAGCCGTCATTATCAATTCTGCCGTAGTCGCCGGTTTTGAACCATTCACCGTCAAACACTTCCGCAGTTGCTTCGGGCTCGTTATAATAGCCCTTCATAACATTGGTGCCCTTAACCTGAATTTCACCGACACCGAATTCATCCGGGTCAACAATTCTGATTTGGTTACAGCCGAAGGGCTTACCGACAGAGCCCATTTTATAATCATACATCTTGTTGCAGGTTACGGCAGGGGAGCACTCTGTTAAACCGTATCCGTTAAGCACATGAATACCGATATCGTACATAAACTGCTCTATTTCGGGGTCAAAGTTTGCACCGCCGCACATAATCAGCTCAAGCTCTCCGCCGAGATTGTCAATAACCGTTTTGAAAAGCTTACGGCGTTTGTCTATGCCGATTGCCATAAGGGCTTTGCTGATTTTAAGACCTGTTTTGAGTGACTTTTCTTTACCTGTTCTTCTTGCAGTTCTCCATATTTTATCATAGATTGTTTCAACAACAAGGGGAACAGCAGAGAAATTTTGCGGATGATATTTTTTCATATCGTCTGCAATATCCTTAAGGCTGTCACAGATATAGCCCCATTCTGCAAGCAGATAGCCGGAAAACAGTGCTCCGACCCAGCAGAATGTGTGGTTAAGAGGTAAAAAACCGATTGCGTGGGAGCCTGTGTTTTCGCTGCAGGCGGCAACGGCGTCCGAGGTTATATTATAATGAGTGAGCATAACGCCCTTGCTTTTTCCCGTTGTGCCGGAGGTGTAAACAATGGCGGCAAGGTCATCCGGCTTTATTTCAGCATCAATTACTCTTGTGTCGCCGTTTTCTAACGCCTCTTTACCCTTTGCCTTGTATTCGGGAAAATCGCTTACGCAGAAATACGCATAAGCCGGATTGTTTTCGTTTGCCTTTAATGCATCAATAAAGTGTGCCGATTTCTTTGTGTAAACGACACTTTCACAGCCGCATCTGATAATCTGGTCAATAATTTCTTCATCCGTCAGTTTAATATCCATTGGCACAACAATGTTTCCGCCGATGAGCGCCGCATAGAATGAAATAACCCATTCGTATGAATTTTCGGCAAGGATGCAGACCTTTTTGCCGCCGTCAATACCGTTCATATAATAGTATGTGCCGAGGGCAATTTCTTCATTCCAGGATTGATTAAAGGTTCTTTCATCCTCTTTTTTGTTTTCATCAAGGAATATAAAATGGCGGTTATCTCCGCCTTTTTTTGTGCCGTATTCAATAACCTCTCGAAGAGTTTTAAGATTTTTTATTTCAGCAACAAGCTTGGGGTCAGCCTTTCCTTTGATTGCTTTTTTTGCCATAAGTGCCACCTCGCTGTTATGATGATGAAAAATTAAAATAATTAATTTTTTATATTATATATACCTGATAATAAAAAGTCAAATAAATTAAGACACCTTTGAAAAGTTGACCGAACAAACAAAAAACGCAGGCTGAAATATTTCGGATATATTACCGGAATGTTTCAGCCTGTTGCATATTTTATTATCAGTTAATAGATTTCATTGTCGGGATATAAAAAACCGTTTCACATTTTCATCCCATATCGGCTTATAGTTTCCCGTATCAGCACACCCTTTCACGAGTTTCACTTATTCCATCTCAGCATTAATCAAATGACAATACTGCTGAGTTCCCTCCATATACGTCTGAAACTCACCGACAACCGTAATCTCCGTTCCAAGCTCGGGGTAATCGTCGGGATACTTTGCATTACCGGCAAGGACAAATTCCAGCCCCTGTTGGCAACAGGCAGTGGCGTCGGCAATCACACAAGCGAAGTAAATCTGATCCGGCACGGGCTGACCGTTTGCATCGGTTGCCTGATAAAGTGCGAACTGTCCGTTCATTTTAACCGTCTTGCCGATGTAATCCTGCGGAGAGGTCATCATAGCATATACCTCGGAGTAGACCATTGTACTGCTAAGTTTTGTCAGGTCAACATCAATGCTTTTCGTATTATCTTTTTGTGTGCCGCTGGGTGTGCTGTTGTTATTCGCCTCCGTACCGCACCCTACAAGAGCAATTATCATCAAAAGCGCAAGAAGCGCACATATCATCTTTTTCATTTCCGAATACCTCCCGATATTTTACCGATTACGGAGAAGATCACAAATGCCGCAATATCCACAGCGACAATGGTCGAGCCCACCGGCGTTCCGGCGAGAATGGAAATCAAAATGCCGAGCGATGAGCAGCAAACTGACAGCGCCGCCGAGCAGATCGTGACAGACCGGAAACTCTTAAATACCCGCATAGCCGATAGCGCCGGGAAAATTACAAGGGCGGAAATCAGCAGCGAGCCGACGAGGTTCATCGCCAGCACAATGATGACAGCGATAATAATGGCAAGCAGCAGGTTATACAGATTTGCTTTCGTACCCGTTGCTTTGGCAAAGGATTCATCAAACGTAACGCAGAAAATTTTGTTGTAAAAGAATACAAAGGCGATCACCACAACGACCGACAAAGCGGTACAAAGGATAACCTCTGTCTGTGTCAGTGTCAGAATGGACGTGGAGCCGAACAGCGTGGAGCAGACATCGCCGGAGAGATTGGACGAGGTGGAGAAAATGTTCATCAGCAGGTAGCCGATGGCAAGCGCACCAACCGAGATCATCGCAATGGCGGCATCACCCTTGATCTTTGCGTTCTGCCCGGTACGTAAGAGAAGCACGGCGCTGATGATCGTGATCGGCAGAACGAGCAGCATATCATTGGTCAGCCCAACGACCGCCGCAATCGCCATCGCACCGAACGCAACATGAGACAGTCCGTCGCCGATAAAGGAGAAGCGTTTCAGTACCAGTGTCACGCCAAGCAGCGAGGAA
>JAZLIZ010000005.1:0-53005 GCA_045617665.1 Acutalibacteraceae bacterium
ATTCGATCGTCAAGTGTCATGTGTTTGTTTTTTTTACTCATAGTCTGAGCCTCCTTCTCAGACTAAATTCTACTCCTTTTTTCTTCTCAGACTAAATTCCACCGCAAATTCCACTGTGGAATTTACTTTGAGAAATCGCCAATCCGTAAATATCCGTAAATATTTCAAAAAATTGTTGACAAATCGCTCAAAGAGTGATAATATACCTATGCTGTTCTTTTGAAGACAGCAGGTGCATATTGCATAATGGTCTCTGAGCCGCCTGCCGAGAAAGGAAACATTCAAAATATTTTTGTCTGTTTATAGTCCTTTCCGTGCATTGCGGAAAGGGCTTTTGTAATTTGTCAAAATTCTTATGGAGGTGAAAATCAAATGCCCAGTGAGAAAGTTTTAGAGCAAAAGAAACAGGCAGTCGCTGAACTTACTGATTCTCTTAAGAATTCAGTTGCAGGCGTTGTTGTTGACTATAAGGGTATTAATGTTGCTGATGATACGGTTCTTCGTAAAGAGCTTCGTGAAGCAGGCATTAAGTACTCAGTTGTTAAGAACACTCTCCTTGGTCTTGCAGCCAAAAATGCAGGTCTTGATGACCTCGACAAGGTTCTTGAAGGCACAACAGCTATTGCTATCAGCCCCGAAGACCACACTGCCGCCGCAAGAATCCTTGCAAAGTTTGCCGACACACACAAAAATTTCTCAATCAAGAGCGGTTACCTTGAAGGTAAGGTTATTGACCTTGCAACTGTTGAATCACTTGCAAAGCTGCCCACAAGAGAAATTCTTCTTGCTACTGTCTGCAACGCTTTCAACGCTCCCATCGCTGCTTTCGCAAGAGCTATTCAGGCTATTGTTGATAAGAACGGTGAAGCAGAGGCTCCCGTTGCCGCAGAAGCTCCCGCTGCTGAATAATCAGCAAAAAATTTATTAAATTAAAAATCAATTTTCAAATTATTGGAGGAAAAAACAATGGCATCAGAAAAAATCAATGCTATGATTGAAGAAATCAAAGCTCTTACCGTACTTGAACTTTCAGAACTCGTTCACGCTGTAGAAGAAGAATTCGGCGTATCAGCAGCAGCTGCTGTTGCTGTTGCAGCTCCCGCTGAAGCAGGTGCTGCCGCTGCAGAAGAGAAGACAGAATTTGATGTTGTTCTCGCTGAAGTTGGCGCAGAAAAGATTAAGGTTATCAAGGTTGTTCGTGAAATCACCGGCCTTGGCCTCGGCGAAGCAAAGGCTCTCGTTGACAGTGCTCCCAAGACTCTCAAGGAAGCAGCTTCAAAGGACGATGCTGAAGCTATGAAGGCAAAGCTTGAAGAAGTTGGCGCAAAGGTAGAGCTTAAGTAATTTAAGCCCCTCAGCTTCAAAGAAAGTAAAAGTTAACGGACAGTTCAAAACGAGCTGTCCGTTATTTTTATATTTGAATTAAGTAAAAAAGCAATAAACCGGTTATATCAATTATGATTAAAGCACGCAGGAAAGAAAGTCCTTTGTTCTCTGCTCTTTCGGATTTTCAAAAATATCCTCCGGTTTACCCTCTTCAATAATATATCCGTCACTCATAAACAGAACTCTGTCTGCAACATCACGGGCAAAGCCCATTTCGTGGGTAACAACAACCATTGTCATTCCGGCGGCGGCAAGCTCCTTCATAACATTGAGAACCTCGCCGACCATTTCCGGGTCAAGTGCACTTGTAGGCTCATCAAAAAGCATAATATCCGGGTTCATTGCAAGAGCTCTTGCTATTGCCACTCTCTGCTGCTGACCGCCCGAAAGCTGATAAGGCAGAGCATCAAGCTTATCTGAAAGACCTACCCTTGCAAGAAGCTTCTTTGCTGTTTTTTCAGCCTTTTCCTTGCTCATTTTTTTACGGTCAAGGGGTGCTGTCATAAGATTCTTTTTTACGGTCATATGAGCGAAAAGATTGAAATGCTGAAAAACCATTCCGATTCTTTCTCTCGCCATATTTATATCAAGCTTTTTATCGGAAATATCGTTGCCGTCAACAATTATTGTTCCGCCCGTTGACTCCTCAAGGCGGTTAAGACACCTTAAAAATGTTGATTTTCCGCTGCCGGAGGGTCCGATAACACAAACAACCTCTCCCTCGTGAATATCAACGGAAACATCCTTAAGGACTTCATTTTTACCGAAGCTCTTTTTAAGGTGAGAGACATGAATTTTAACATTAGTGGGAATGTCTGTGTTCATTTTTCATTCTCCTCTCAACCTTTTTTGCTATCTTGGAAAGAATTGTAATAACAATGAGATACATAATGCCGACAATCAGCCAAACCTGAAAGGACTTAAAGGTGTTGGCAACAACATTCTTTGCGGAATTAACAAGCTCGGGGAAGCCGATAGCCGAAAGAATGGAGGTATCTTTTAATGTAATGATGAACTGATTGATAATGCTGGGTATCATTGTGCGGATAGCCTGGGGAAGAATAATTTTTGCCATTGAATGTGAATATGACATACCGAGGCTTCGTGCCGCCTCCATCTGTCCCCTGTCAACAGACTGAATACCGGCTCTGATAATTTCAGACATATATGCTCCGCAGTTAAGCGAAAGGCATATAATACCCGCATCAAGTGCACTCAGTGTAAAATTGATGTGAAGCATATTTTTGAAAGCATAGGGAACGCCGAAGAATACGAAGAATGCCAAAACAATCATGGGCACTCCTCGGATAATATCAACGAAAATCTGTGCAATGATGTTACACACCTTGTTTTTAAGAACGCTCAAAACGCCGAAAATCAAACCTATTATGCTGGCAAACACAAGGGAATAAAGTGCCATTATAAGAGTCTGACCAAGCGCCTGTAAAAGCAGCTCGCCGTAATTACGGATTATATCGACCATATCTCGGACTCCTTGAAAGGGTTTAGATAATCCCGAAATCCGGGAGGTCTTTTTCGGCCTTCCGGATTTCAGAAGTTAAATTCTTTTGCAAATTATTCGGTAACGCTGAGATACTTGTTGATTATCTCGTCATATTTACCGTTTTCTTTGATTGCCTTAAGACCGGCATTGAAGAGGTTAAGAAGCTCCTGCTCATCGGCATTGAAAACTGCAAGGCCGTAATCGGAACCGTCATTTGCTGTTGCGGTAAGAACCTTGAGAGGAAGATTACCGTCTTTGATTGATGTAATCATAATCGGTGTATCTTCAAAGCAGGCAACTGCCTGACCGCCGATAACTGCCTGATACATTGTGGGTGAATCCTCAAAATAGGCAATTTCAAAGCCGTACTTGTCTTTAAGTGATTCTGCATAAGCAGCGCCCTGTGTTGCTGTCTTAACCGCAACCTTAAGGCCCTTGAGGTCCTCAAAGCCCTTGATTGAAGAATCAGTGGCAACAGTCATAGTCTGTGTGCAGTTATAATATCCGTCTGAGAAAAGCCAGCCGGAATTCTTTCTTTCTTCAGTAATTGAAGCGCCGGCAATCATACCGTCTGCCTGACCTGCCTGACATGCGGCAATGGCAGCATCCCAGCCGAGGCTCTTAAGCTCGTATTTGAAGCCTGCTTCTTCAGCTGCTGCGGCAAGAATTTCAACATCAATACCTACAAAGTTGCCGCTTGCATCGGTATATTCAAAGGGCTTAAATACCGTGTCTGTAGCAACAGTCCAGATTTTTTCGTTTGTTTCATTAACGGGAGCTTCTGTATTTTCGCATGAAGCGAAGCAAACAGCAGCGATGGCAACAACCATCATAATTGCGAGAAATTTCTTCATGATATCTTCCTCCGATTTATAATGCAACTATTATATATATAAATTGCAGTTTTGTCAATTATTTAGGCAAAATTTGTTTTGTTTTGCATTTTGCATTTTTCAAAATCGAAAAATTCATTTTCTGACGAAAATACCCGCTCTTTTTATAATATATTTAATTAAAATATTGATTTTTACATACAGCCGTTGTATAATGTTCTGAAATATGGGTACATATTCACTTTAATTCCATCGCACCCTGAAAGGAAAACACTATGGCAATTATAGAATCCAGAATGTCACCTGTTGAAATTGCAGAATACAGAGAGCAGATTTTAAGAAACAACCATATTGAAGCCTCTGATTATGTTTCTTTCAATGTTAAAAGAGGTCTGCGTAACGCTGACGGAACAGGCGTTATGGCAGGTATGACGAGAGTTTGCGCCGTTGAGGGCTACTATATAAACGATGGCGAGCGTATTCCCAAGGAGGGTCGTCTGACTTACAGAGGAATAAATGTTGAAGATATTGTCAGCGCCTGTGTTGAGGAAAACCGCTTCGGCTTTGAAGAGGTTGTATGGCTTCTTCTTTTCGGCTCACTCCCCACACAGACACAGCTTGCAAAATTCAGAGAGGTTCTTTCCGTCTGCCGTGAGCTTCCCGATGATTTCATCGAGGATATGATAATGAAAGCCCCCTCACCCGATATTATGAATAAAATGGCTCGTTCCGTTCTTGCCCTTTATTCCTACGATGATAACCCGGACTCAACAGAGCTTGAAAATGTTATAAGGCAGTGCATAAATGTTATTGCACAGCTTCCCGCTATTATGGTTTATGCCTATCAGGTTAAGAGAAGACATTACTACCATAAGAGTATGTATATTCACCAGATGAAGCCTGAGCACACCACCGCACAGACAATTATGCGCTCCATAAGACCCGACAAGGCCTTTACCGATGAGGAGGCAAAGCTTCTTGACCTTTGCCTTATGCTTCATGCGGAGCACGGCGGCGGTAATAACTCGGCATTTGCCACAAGAGTTCTTTCTTCAAGCGGAACGGACACCTATGCCGCCATTGCCGCAGGTATCGGCGCTCTCAAGGGTCCGAAGCACGGCGGTGCAAACATCAAGGTTTCACAGATGGTTGATTTCATAAAAAACGATGTTCCCGATATAAACAACGAGGGAATGGTTGGCGATTATCTGAAAAAGATTATCCGCAGGGAAGCAGGTGACGGCTCAGGTCTTATCTACGGTATGGGTCACGCCGTTTACACGCTTTCCGACCCGAGAGCAAGAATCCTCCGTGCAAAGGCGGGAGAATTTGCAGAGGGAACGGAATTTGAAAAGGAATACAGGCTTCTTCAGATTATTGAAAAGCTGACCCCCGAAATTTTCGCAGACGAAAAGAAGAGTGACAAATTCATCTGTGCAAATGTCGACCTTTATTCCGGCCTTGTCTATAAGATGCTCGGCGTTCCTCAGGATTTGTTTACTCCCATTTTCACGGTTGCAAGGGTTGCCGGCTGGTCAGCCCACAGAATCGAAGAGCTTCTCACAGGCGGCAGAATAATCCGCCCCGCTTATAAGAATGTCAACGGAAAAATTGATTATGTTCCCATTTCCGAAAGATAAATCACACAAAAAAGAGGCGAAAGACTTGAAAAAATCAGTTTCATTGTTACCGACTGTTATTTTTGCGGTTGCCCTCGTAATCGCATTGCCCTTAAGGATGCTCCAGTATAAAAACAATATTGAGGCGGGAACGGGCTTTTATCTCAGCGTTGATGCCGCCGTTATTGCTTTTTATGCAATACTTGCCGTGGCCTTTGCTGCAATTTTCGTTATGGCAATAAAAGACAGAAAAAATATGATTCTTGACCGCACGGCAAAAAGAAGCATCGTAATCGGCGCCGTTACATTGGTTTCCGCTATACTTTGTGTTTACGGCGGAATATCCGATTTTCTCACACCCGTTTCAACCGAAGCACCGGTTTATACCGTTACAACAACATCTGCCGCTCTGCTTGTTTCACTTAACAAATCGGCGGCAGTCTGTGAAATTTTATCGGGTATCTATTTTGCACTTTCCGGCGCAATGTTCATCAGCGGAAAGGGATGCGGTGAAATCTTCAAGCTTCTCTCACTTTTCCCCGCAATCTGGAGTGCAATAAGACTTGTTGCAAGATTTACAAGAACGGTAAGCTATATAAGAGTTTCCGACCTTTTCCTTGAAATGCTTATGCTCGCCTGCTTTGCTCTTTTCTTTATGGCATACGCACAGAATAATTCAAAGGTCAACGGTGAGGGCACGGAATCAAAGCTTATGCTTTTCGGTCTTTTCGGAGCACTTCTCGGCTTTATTGTTGCCGTTCCGAGACTCGTTCTCGTAATCACGGGCAGCGAAAATCTGATGTATGAGCTTTCCGCCTTTGAAATCGGTGACCTTGCTCTTGCGCTGTTCAGCGTTGCAGCCGTTGCAGGGCGCATCATAAAGAAAGAAAAGAGCGAAGCATAAAATGTTTGTAAACAATATGCTCATAGCCGCCGAACAGGTTGCAATTCTCTACCTTATTGCCGCTGTCGGCTTTGTTATGGATAAAATAGGCTGGTTCACGGAATCAACCGCAAAAAAATGCACCAACCTGCTTTTCTATGTTGTTGTTCCGGCAAAGCTTCTTGAAAGCTTTATAACACTTGAATACAGCAAAGAGGCTGTAAAGGGACTTTTTATCGCCATAGGGATGGGAATGTTAATGCACGCCGTTGCGGCTCTTTTCGTTTCCAACCTTTACAAAAAATGCCCCGAAAAAGAAAGAAGCGTTTACCGCTTTGCCGCTATGTACGGCAACACCGGCTTTATGGGTCTGCCCCTTATTGATGCGGTGCTTGGCAGTGAGGGCGTTTTCTATTGCAGTGCGGTAATTATCTCTTTTCAGATTTTCTGCTTCACCCACGGCGTGTGGATTATGAACAGAGATAAAAAAGAAAACAAAGAAAAAATCAGCATTAAAAAGCTTATAATAAATCCCGGAGTTATTCCCGTTTTAATCGGTCTGCCTCTGTTTATCTTTTCCGTAAAGCTTCCGAATGTTATTCAGACACCGATTATTTCAATCGCCTCCCTTAACTCCCCCTTTGCAATGCTTGTTGTGGGCACATATTTTGCCCATACGGATTATAAAGCGATTTTCAAGGGTGTTAAGGTGCTCAATGTTTCGTTTGTTAAGCTTCTGCTTTTGCCGGCAGTTACAATCGGACTCATTAAGCTTTTCGGCATTACGGGAACAATTGCTTCAACAATAGCAATCTGTGCCGCAACCCCCACGGCAAACAACACCATAATTTTCTCCGCAAAATACGAGCAGGATACACGCCTCGCTTCAAGAACGGTTGCGGTTGTAAGCCTGATTTCAATATTCACCCTGCCTGTGATAATTGCATTTTCAAAGGCAGTTTTGTAGCAGATTTATGATAAACGAAATCTTAAATGAAAATTTCCGTCTTTGGGGTGTCTGCTCCTTTGATAAGGTCAAGGATAACCTGCACGAGTGCAGGGCAAAAAGCAGAGTGCCGAAGAACGCAAAAAGCGTAATAGTAATTGCCTTCCCCTATCTGCTTGACGAAAGCAGTTATTCCGAAAGCAACATTTCAAAATATGCGGTGGTCAGCGATTACCACGGCTATGTCGTTCCATTGCTTGACAAGGTCTGCAAGGAGCTGACCGAAAAGTACCCGGAAAACAGTTTTGTTCCCTTTGCGGATAATTCCCCGGTTTCGGAGGTGTATGCCGCCTGCCTTGCCGGAATAGGTATCAGAGGGCTTAACTCCCTGCTTTTAACAAAGGAATACGGCTCGTTTGTCTTTATAGGTGAAATTGTAACCGATTTATTCATTGAGCCGACAGGCGATGAAATAAACGCCTGTGCAGGATGCGGAAAATGCATAAAAGCCTGCCCGAACGGTGCCGTTTCAGAAAGCGGCATTGACAGAGAAAAATGTCTTTCGGGCATCACGCAAAAAAAGGGTGAGCTTACAGAGAAAGAAAAACAGCTCATTAAGCAATCCGGCTGCGGATGGGGCTGTGATATTTGTCAGAATGTCTGCCCGTATAACAAAAACGCAAAGCAAACCTATATAAAAGAATTTATCGAAAGCGCCATACCCGTAATAGACAAGAGCACTCCCGTTGAGGGCAGAGCATTTGCGTGGCGGGGCAAAGAAGTAATTGAAAGAAACCTTAAAATACTTGATGAATGATAATCTGTGAGGCGGAATATGACCATTAACGGCTTTAACTCCGAACTTCATATAGAAAGCACTTTACTGAAAGCCCTTGCCGGGGAAAGATTTCCCCACACATCAATTATTGAGGGCGGAACGGCAGAGGAGCGTACAGCCTTAGGCAATAAAATTGCCGCCGCACTTATATGTGATGATGAAGCACAGCGCCCCTGCGGTAAATGTAACCATTGCCGTAAAAGTGAGCAGGGGCTTCACCCGGATATTATCATTCAAAATCCGAGCAAAACGGAATCGGGCAATCTGCTTTACAGAGTGGACGATATTCGTGAAATCCGTTCTTCAGTTCTTGTTGTTCCGAATGAAGCGGAGAAAAAGATATTTATTCTCAGCGAAGCGCAGGTTATGAATATTCAGGCGCAAAACGCCTTTTTGAAAATCCTTGAAGAGCCCCCCGCATATACGGTTTTCATTTTGCTCTGCTCAACCAAATCCGTATTTTTGCCGACCGTTATTTCAAGAGCAACCGTATATTCCCTCGGTGATGTGAACGAAATAAGCAATGATTTTCCGAAAGAGAAAATTATTGAGTGTTCCGAAAAAATAGTCCTTGCGGCGGCAACGGGTAATGATTTTGAGCTTGTCAAGGCGGCGGGAGCCTTTGAAAAAAATCAAAAGCTTCTTCATGCCTGCCTGCCGGTCATTTCGGAAATGTTTGCATCGGCATTAAGGCTGAAATTCAATGCGGAGCAAGCCCCCGAATTTGAGTGCTCCGAAAAGGCGGCTTCAAGAATGTCCAAAAGTGCATTACTTTCCGCCTGCGAATCGATGGAAAAAATAAATAAATCACTTAATATGAATGCAAATCTCAACCTTACCTTAGGCAGATTATGCACACTCTTAAGGAGCTAATATGAGCGAAATTGTAGGAATCAGATTTAAGGAAGTGGGCAAGGTTTATTACTTTGACCCGAACAACGAAAAATTCAACAAGGGTGACCACGCCATCGTTGAAACCGTCAGAGGTGTTGAATGCGGTGAGGTTGCCATTGAAAATAAGGAAGTTGACGAGAATGAGCTCGTTAAACCCCTTAAAAAGATTATCCGCCCGGCTAACTCGGCAGATGTTAAAATCTACAACGAAAACAAGAAAAAAGAGAAGGATGCCGCAGAAATATGCAAGCAGCGTATCGAAGCACACAAGCTCGAAATGAATCTTGTTGATGTTGAATATACCTTTGACAGAGGAAAGATTCTTTTTTACTTTACCGCTGACGGCAGAGTTGATTTCAGAGAGCTTGTCAAGGACCTTGCAAGCACCTTCCATACAAGAATCGAACTGCGTCAGATAGGTGTCAGAGATGAAGCAAAAATGATAGGCGGTCTCGGAATTTGCGGCCGTCCCTTCTGCTGCAGCACATTTCTCGGTGATTTTCAGCCCGTATCAATTAAAATGGCAAAGGAGCAGGGTCTTTCACTGAATCCCGGCAAAATCAGCGGAACCTGCGGAAGACTGATGTGCTGCCTTAAATACGAGCAGTCCGCCTATGATTATCTTCTTAAAATCACTCCGAAGCCCGGCGCAATTATCAGCACGGCAGACGGCAAGGGGCAGGTTGTGGACTATTCTCTGCTTACCGGCAGGCTCAAGGTTCAGCTTGATAACGCACCGGAGGGAGCACCGAAAATCTACCACAGAGATGATGTTAAGCTTCTTAAGGACGGCAAAATCAGAATTGACAAGGCGGAAATGGAAGCACTCAAGGGGATGGAGGAATAAGATGTTTACACCCGAACAGAATAATGAACTTGCGGAAATGCTTTTTCCGAATATAGATAAAACGCCCGATTATTATGAGGAGCTTTACCCCGAAAGAGGTCTTAAAGAGGGTGCAAGGGTAACAAGGTTTGCCCCCTCGCCCACAGGCTATCTTCATATAGGCGGTCTTTTTCAGGCACTTGTTGATAATATGACAGCCCATGTTTCCGGCGGTGTTTCATATCTTCGTATTGAGGATACCGATAAAAAAAGAGAAATTGATGACGGCGTTTCGGCAATCACCAACGGTATGAAAGCATTCGGCGTTGAATTTGACGAGGGTATTACAGGCTTCGGCACAGAAAAAGGCGCTTACGGTCCCTACACCCAGAGCCAAAGAGTTGAAATATATCAGACGGTTGCAAAATCACTTGTTAAAAACGGCCTTGCCTACCCCTGCTTCTGCTCCTCCGATGACCTTACGGCACTTCGTGAACAGCAGGAAAAGGACGGCGCTTTAATCAGAGGCTATTTCGGCAAATATGCCAAGTGCCGTGACCTTTCACTTGAAGCAATAAAAGAAAAAATCGCAAATGGCGAAAGCTGGGTTCTCCGCTTCCGTTCAGACGGCGACGAAAATAAGAGAATAACCTTTGATGATGTTATCAGAGGCAAAATCGAAATGCCCGAAAACATTATTGATGAGGTTCTTCTTAAATCAGACGGCATACCCACCTACCATTTTGCACACACCTGTGATGACCATTTTATGCACACCACTCATGTTATCAGAGGTGAGGAATGGATATCCTCCGTTCCCAAGCACATTGCACTTTTCCGTGCCTGCGGTTATAAGGTGCCGAAATACGCACACACTCCGCAGGTTATGAAAATAGATGAAGAAACCGGCGATAAACGTAAGCTTTCAAAGAGAAAAGACCCGGAGGCGGCAGTCAGCTACTTTGTTGAGGAGGGCTTCCCGAAGGAGGCGCTTATTGAATATCTGCTCACTCTTATCAGCTCCGGCTTTGAGGATTGGAGAAGAGCAAATCCCGGTGTTCCTGCAACCGATTATCCCTTTAACCTCAAAAAAATGAGCTCAAGCGGATGCCTTTTTGACCTTGTTAAGCTTAACGATGTCAGCAAAAATGTCATTTCCGTTATGAAAGCCGCCGAGGTTTACGAAAGAGTTACCGAATGGGCAAGGGCATACGACAAAGAGTTTTATGATATTATTTCGACAGACCCTGTCCGTTCAACCGCAATTCTCAATATTGACAGAGAAAACCCGAAGCCCCGAAAGGATATTGCAAAGTGGAGCGAGGTTAAGGATTATATTTCATACTTCTTTAACGAATATTACCAAAAGGATTACACTCTCCCCGAAAACATAAAAAATGAGGATGCAAAGGCAATCCTTGAAGCATATAAAAACGCCTATTCCCTTGCGGATGATAAGGACGGCTGGTTTGCCAAAATCAAGGATTTATGCGAGCCGCTCGGCTTTACACCCAATGTTAAAGAATTCAAGAAAAATCCCGATGCTTTTAAGGGCCATGTCGGTGATGTTTCAACCGTAATCAGAATTGCAATCACATCAAGAAGAAACACACCCGACCTTTATTCAATAATGCAGCTGCTCGGCAATGAAGAAATAAAGAGCAGAATTGACGATATGCTTGCTTCTCTTTAATGCAAACGCAATTTTTATTCAGACAACGAGGAAAAATATATGGACGAAATTACAGCAACAAATTCAAATTTTATTCACGATTTTATAGATGAAGACCTGGCAAGCGGAAAAAACAGCCGTATTCAGACCCGTTTTCCGCCCGAGCCTAACGGCTACCTGCATATAGGCCATGCAAAGGCAATCTGCATTGATTTCAGCACCGCCGAAAAATACAACGGCGAATGTAATCTCCGCCTTGACGATACTAACCCGTCAAAGGAGGATGTTGAATATGTTGATGCCATAAAGGAAGATATTGAATGGCTCGGCTATAAATGGAACAAATGCCTTTACGCTTCAAGCTATTTCGATTTCATCTATGAATGTGCAATAAAGCTCATTAAAGCCGGCAAAGCCTATGTTTGCGACCTTACGGCAGATGAAATCAGAGAATACAGAGGCACTCTCACAGAGCCCGGTAAAAACAGCCCTTACAGAGAACGCTCCGTTGAAGAAAACCTTGATTTATTTGAAAGAATGACAAAGGGTGAATTTGCAGACGGTGAAAAAACTCTCCGTGCAAAGATTGATATGTCATCACCCAACATAAATATGCGTGACCCCGTTATTTACAGAATTGCCCATGTCACCCACCACCAGACAGGCAACAAATGGTGCGTATATCCTATGTATGACTTTGCTCATCCCCTTTCGGATGCAAAGGAGGGTGTAACATATTCCCTCTGCTCCCTTGAATTTGAAAACCACAGACCTCTTTACGATTGGTTTATCAATGAAATCGGCTTTGAAGAGCCTCCGAGACAGATTGAATTTGCCCGCCTTAACATCAATTACTGTGTCACGAGCAAAAGAAAGTGTCTTGAAATGGTACAAAAAGGGCTTGTTGACGGCTGGGATGACCCGAGAATGGTTACCCTCTGCGGTATGAGAAGAAGAGGTTACCCTGCGGCGGCAGTTCGTGAATTTATTAACAGAATCGGTGTTTCAAAAGCAAACAGCGTTGTTGATTACGGCTTGCTTGAAGCCTGTGTTAAGGATAACCTTAACGCAAACGCTCCCAGAGCCATGGCAGTTCTCCGCCCCCTCAAGGTTATTATTGATAATTATCCCGAGGATAAGGTTGAAGAAATTGAGGTTGAAATCAACCCCGACAAGCCGGAGCTCGGCAAGAGAATCGTTAAGTTTTCAAGAGAAATCTTTGTTGAGCAGGATGACTTTATGGCAGAGCCTGTTAAAAAGTATTTCAGACTTTACCCCGGTAACGAGGTACGCTTAAAGAGTGCATATTTTGTGACCTGCAACAGCTATGAAACCGATGAAAACGGCAATGTCACCTGCCTGCACTGCACCTATGACCCCGAAACAAAGGGCGGCGATTCACCTGACGGCAGAAAGGTCAAGGGAACACTTCACTGGGTAAGTGCCGTTGACAGCAAGGAATGTGAAATCCGTCTTTATGACAGACTCTTCAATGCTGAAAACCCCGGCGGTGAGGACGGCGTAAACTACCTTGACAATATAAATCCGGATTCTCTTAAAATCCTTAACGGCTGTCTTATTGAGGGCGGCATTGCGGATTCAAAGTCCGGTGATACATTCCAGTTTATGCGTCAGGGTTATTTCTGTGTTGATAAAAACAGCACGGCAGATAAGCTTATTTTCAACCGTACGGTTGCCCTTAACTCCTCCTGGAAGTAAATTCGGAAAGGAAAGCTGAAAATGAAAGCATTATACAGAATTGTTAATATTCTGCTGGGGCTTGCGGTTATCCCCTGCACACTTTATCTGAATTTTATTCATTTCGGAATAAAGCTTGATGTTGCAAACGCCGCAGTTGTTGACTCACTTTCTCTCAGAAGAATAATTGCCATTGCTATGGGAAAGGACGATTTTTCATCGGTATTGGAGCTTTTTTCAAAGGATAAGCCGTCATTCCTGTGGCCAAAGGAATTTCAGCCCCTCAATGCAAGGCTGGTTATATTTTTAAGTTTCTTTACTCTGATGCTGATATGTGCGCTTTTCATTATAATATGGTCAATTTTCTCAAATAAAAAGCTGCCCGTATTTATCGCTTCCTGCCTCGGTCTTGTTTCGGTTATTACGATGATTGCGGTTTTCAACTCCGTTGCAGGCGATATTCTCAGCGACAAGGTTGATGTTATTGAAGCCTTGCTCGGAAGCGGAATACTCTCAACCATTGCAGGCACCGCCTTAAGCATCAGCCGTTTCAGGCTTGACGGATTTCAAAATGCGGATTTGTTTATTTTTATCGGTCTTATTGTATGGACTGCCGCCAACTTTCTTATCAATTTCGGTGAAAAAAAGCCGGATGAGAATTAAAATAATAACGATTAAAGGAAGCACTGTAAAAGGTGCTTCTTTTCAAAAGACGGAGAAAATATGGAAGCAATAAACTTTGATAAAATTGAGCTTGACGGATTTTGGAAGCAGAGATTTGAAATCAACAAAAGTGCAACTATCCCCACCGTATATAACAGATTTTGTGATACCGGCAGGTTTGAGGCGTTTCGCTGTGAATGGAAAGAGGGAATGGAAAACAAGCCCCATTTCTTTTGGGATTCCGATGTTGCAAAATGGCTTGAGGGCGTTGCTTATACAATTAAAATCTGCTCCGATTCAGGGCTTGAAAAGATTATAGACGATACTGTTGAGCAGATTGAAAAAAATCAGTTTGAGGACGGATATTTCAACATTTATTACACGGTTGTCGAGCCGGGCAAACGTTTTACAAAGCGTGATAACCACGAGCTTTACTGTGCAGGGCATCTTATGGAAGCCGCAGTTGCATATTACGAAGCAACAGGCAAGGATAAATTCCTTAAAATTATGTGCCGTTATGCCGATTTGATTGAAAAAATTTTTGTTAAGGAAAAATCCGCTTCATTCAGCACTCCCGGTCACGAAGAAATTGAGCTTGCTCTCATAAGGCTTTACAACTGTACAGGCGAAAAGCGTTACCTTGAGCTAAGCCGCCATTTTATCGAAAACAGAGGAAGATGCCTTAATGACGGCGATTGCAGAAGCTGGTGCGGTAATGACTATGACCAGTCGGATAAACCGGTCAGAGAGCTTGAAGCCGCCATAGGTCATTCCGTTCGTGCCTGTTACCTTTACAGCGGAATGGCTGACCTTGCAAGGGAAACAAACGATAATTCGCTTTTTGAAGCCTGTGACAGACTTTTTGACAGCATTGCTTCAAAGCGTATGTATATAACAGGTGGTATCGGCTCCTCCGCAGAGGGTGAAAAGTTTACAGAGGATTACGATTTGCCCAATGATTTGGCATATTCGGAAACCTGTGCTTCCATTGCCCTTGCAATGTTTGCGAAAAGGATGTCACTCATTAAGCCTGACAGAAAATATGACGATATTGCCGAAAAAGCAATATACAACTGTATTCTTGCCGGTGTTTCGCTTGACGGAAATTCATTTTTCTATGTAAATCCCCTTGAAATAAACAGAAACCGTCACCGCCTTAACACATTTTACCGCAAGGCAAACGAAAGACTTCTCACACAGCGTATTGAAGTTTTCAGCTGCTCCTGCTGTCCGCCGAATGTTGTCAGATTTATTGCATCAATCGGTAATTACGCTTATACAACAGACGAAAACACAATTTATGTTCACCAGTTTATCGGCGGTAAAGCCGATATAAACACAACGGTTATAACCCTTGAAACAGACTACCCGAATGAGGGTGTTCTTAAATTCACCGTTAAAAACGGAAAAGGCAAACAAATTGCAATCCGTGTTCCCGAATGGTGTGACTGTCTGAAAATCAACGGTAAGGAATACAAAGAAATAAAGGAAAACGGCTATGCATATTTTGACATAACCGATGATAATTTCAGTTTAACTGCCGAGCTATCAATGAATGTATTTTTAACCGTTGCCAATCCCTTAACCGATGCGGATACAGGCAAGACGGCAATTTGCAGAGGGCCTCTCGTTTACTGCGCCGAAAGCATTGATAACGGTGATTTACCCTTAAACTCATTTTTTGTTAATGCTGACCTTTCGGAAAAGCTTTCTTACAACAGCGACAGAGGTTATTATGAAATAACCGTTAACGCTTACAGAAGAAAAGAGAGCACAGCACTTTACAAAAAATACGATAAAAACGATATTGAAAACGCAAGGCTCAACCTTATCCCCTATTATGCGTTTGCAAACCGTGAAGAATCGGATATGGCTATATGGTTTTTTATAAAGATGTAAAACATTTATATGGGGCATATTTATAAAAAAACAATTTTTTCACTTGACAAATATAATATATGTGCTATAATACCAAATGCAGTTGCGGATGTAGCTCATCTGGTAGAGCGCCACCTTGCCAAGGTGGAGGTAGCGAGTTCGAGCCTCGTCATCCGCTCCAAAACGGAAAAGACACCATTGTGGTGTCTTTTTTGTTTTGCGGAATATAAAAAGAGGCTCGAAAAGGACGGTTTGCTTGCAAATTCAAACAGTCCGGTGGACTGTTTGAAAGTCCGTGTGCGTGCCGGTGACGGCAGTCACCGGGCGAGCCTCGTCATCCGCTCCATATTAAAGCAGATACCTAAAAAGGTGTCTGCTTTGTTTTTAGCCACAATGTCGGTAAGGCTCGAAAAGGACGGTTTGCCTGCAAATTCAAACAGTCCGGTGGACTGTTTGAAAGTCCGTGTGCGTGCCGGTGACGGCAGTCACCGGGCGAGCCTCGTCATCCGCTCCATATTAAAGCAGATGCCTATTATGGTGTCTGCTTTTTTAGTGCTTCCATCACGAAAAAAGCGAACAGAAGCAATACTTCTGTCCGCCGATTTCTAAATGTTTATCAGTCTTCTTCGCAGTCTTCACAACCGCAATCATCGCAGTCACAGTCGAAATCAAATTCGAGGAGTGTTCCGCAGTTGGGGCATTCAATACTGCCCTCATCAAGAATTTCATCATCAACGCAAACTGTTTCACCGCATTCGGGGCAGGTTACATCGTAAAATTCTTCTTCGTCACAATCGTCACCGCAGCCGCATCCGCAGTCACAGTCACAATCGCAGTCACAATCACAGCCACAGTTGCAGCCGCAATTTCCTTCATAAACATATTCTTCGAGCTCGCCGAGGTCTTCATCAACAGCATCAAGCTGTTCGCTGAAAACATCGAGGTCTTCATCAATATCGTCAACAACATCCGAAAGCTCGGCAATGGTGTCGATAATTGCCTTGAGAAGGCGGTCTGTATCCTTGCCGTCATCAAGCTTGATTCCGTCTGCAAGTCCCTTAAGATATGCTGCTTTTTCGCTCATTGACATAGTTCTTTCCTCCAAATAATAAGATTATGCTCTTGAAGAATATTCACCTGTACGGGTGTCAACAATAATCATTTCGCCCTCATCAATGAAGAGAGGAACCTTGATTTCTGCACCTGTTTCAAGAACAGCGGGCTTTGTGGCATTAGTTGCTGTGTTGCCTGCAAAACCGGGGTCAGTCTTTGTAACCTGAAGAGTAACTGATACAGGAGGCTCAACGCCGAAAACAGAGCCCTTGTATGAAAGGATTTTACAAACCTCGTTTTCTTTAACGAACTTGAAGTTATCGGGAAGAGTGCCTGCGGAGATGGGTTCCATATCAAATGTATCCATATCCATAAAGTAATAAAGGTCACCGTCATTGTAAGAATACTGCATATCCTTACGGTCAATGTGTGCTGTGGGGAATTTATCTGTGGGGTTGAAGGTACGCTCAACAACTGCACCGCCGATAACATTTCTGATTTTTGTTCTTACGAAAGCAGCGCCTTTACCGGGCTTAACATGCTGAAATTCAATAATCTGATAAACCTGACCCTCCATCTCGAAGGTTACGCCGTTTCTGAAATCGCCTGCTGATACCATAAGTAATCAAACTCCTTAATATATATTTACACAGTGTATTTTATACTATATTTCTCATTTTTTCAAGTGCTTTTTTACCTTTGACTGTATATTTGAAGAAATACAGCCTGTAATAATGGTTATTTGGCTGCCTGAAACGGTAAAAATCAGTTTACAACTTTCTTTTTCAAAAGCGCCATATAGTTTTCCTTGTTATATACAGCACCCGGAACAATTGTAAGCTCGTCAACCTTTTCGCCCTGTGCATTTTTAATAAGGGTTTCAACCGTCAGACGGCCCAATGTGTAGGGGTCCTGTGAAATTCCGCAGATAAATTCGGATTTTATATCGGAATAAAGCCACTGCCTTACCTTTTCGCCGGAATCAAAGCCCATAAAATACATACCGTCATATTT
The DNA here is from genome assembly GCA_045617665.1 of Acutalibacteraceae bacterium. Lineage (GTDB taxonomy): Bacteria > Bacillota > Clostridia > Oscillospirales > Acutalibacteraceae > CAG-177. Next base: position 17,708 of record JAZLIZ010000005.1, read on the forward strand.
ATTGCCTGATGCGGCAATGGCATCATAGCACTGGTTGATAACCTTTTCCGCCGTCATATATACCGCATCCGCACCCTTTTCATATAAGGCTTCAAGTCCGTCCTTGTAGGCATTATTCGCCTCAGTGTGCTTAACCTCAACAACAACCCTGCATTTGCCGGCAGTTTTCGGGTCAGCCTCTGCAAGCTCAATGATTCTTTCCTTAAAGCCGTTAGTACGCTGTGCCGCATTGACTGTGTTATCATGCTGAATAATGCCGAAAGTGAAATCGTCTGACAAGGCTATTTTATTGTAAAGCCTTTCATAAACAGCCTCTGCAAGCTTTTGAGCGTTCAGGAAGCTGTCGCCCTGGATAAAACCGCAAAGAGGATTTTTCTCTGACTTTGTTATTGTTTCAACATCCTCGGCATAAAGTCCGCTGTCAAACTGGAAAACAGGAATGTTTCTTTCATACGCTTCTTCAAGCAAATCAGTAAAGCCGTTTGCAATTGTAGCCATTCCCAATCCGGCAGGATTTTCAGACATCATAACACTCATAAGCTCTCTCTGTGTTGGCAGCTCGGAGGAATCCTCTGATTTTGCACCTCTGATAAGCAGCTTATATCCGTTTTCTTCTGCGGCATCCTCCGCACCGGCACGAACGGAAATCCAGAAAGCGGAATTTTCCGATTTCATAATAACAGCAACCGTTTTACTGTCCTTTTCTCTCTGATTGACAAAAAGCATAACATTTGATGCAATCATAGCGAGTGCAAGCAAAAAGGCAATAACAGGGATGATATAATTCCTCAGGGCATCAAATTTGCCCTTTTTGTTTGCCGCCTTACTGCGTCCGCCCTTTGTCTTATCAAGGAAAACGGCAAGCACAACAATAAGACCCGTAATTGCATAAGTAACATAGGTGGAATTAAGCTCAACATTGAGCACGGCAAGAACGAAATTCAAGCCGTTTCTGATGATTACAAGAAGAATCGCACCGATTACCGCACCTGCGGCGTGAACAGAACCGCCTGCGGCAGCCGAGCCGCCTATATAAGCACCGGCAATGGCGTCAAGCTCCATTCCGTTACCCGTTGCAACGGTTATTGTGGCGAATGATGCGCTCCATAAAACAGCGGCTATACCTGCCATCAAGCCCGAAACGGTGAAGGCAACAACCTTAAGCTTTGCCGTGTCAAGTCCGGCAATAACGGAAGCCTTTTCGTTACTGCCTACAGCCAAAATATGTCTGCCTGTTTTTGATTTTCTGAAAAACCAGCCGACCGACAGCCCCATAATAATTATCCATGCAAAGCCAACGGGAATACCGTTAACATTTGAAAACACCTTGTTATACCATGTGTTTGTGGGGAAAAGAACATCCGGCTGATTTGCAAAAATAGCGGAAACGCCTCTTATAAACATCATTGTTCCGAGGGTTACGATAAATGACGGCAGTTTAAGCTTTGAAATAAGCATACCGTTCATAAAGCCCGCTAAAGCGCCGAAAGCTATCATAACCGGGATTGTGGCAACAAGGGGCATACCCATTGCATAAAATTTGCCTGCAACAACCGCCGAGGCAATACAAACCGCACCCGTTGAAAGGTCTGTGCAGCCAAGAGCAATGGGAAAAATCGCACCGAGTGAAAGTGCCGCATAGGGTGCAACCGACTGACCTATGCTTACAAGGTTATATGTGCTGAGAAAGTTGTGATTTATCAGTGCAAATACTTCTGACATAAGTATGAGCGTAAAAATCAACATTCTCATATTCTTTTGTTCAACAAATTTAGTTTTAACCTTATCCTTTGCCAAAAGATTATTCTTCATTCCTGTCACCTCTCAAGCCTGCCGCATAATACATAATATTTTCGGGTGAAACATCACCGGCTTTAAGTTCACCTGCTATTGAGCCCTCATACATAACAAGCACCCTGTCACACAGAGTTCTGATTTCATCTGTTTCGGAGCTTATAACTATGATTGAATGACCCTCACCGGCAAGCCTGTTTATTATTGCGTAAATATCTTCCTTTGCACCCACATCAATACCCTTTGTGGGCTCATCAAAAATAAAAATCTGCAAATTCTTCATCAGAGCCCTTGCTATGATAACCTTTTGCATATTTCCGCCGGATAAGTCCTCAATATATGAGGCGTAATCCGAAGTGACAGTGCCTACATCATTATTAAATTTCACCGCATCCCGTGTAAGACGCTCATCATCAACCCAATTAAAACGAACATAATCATCAAGGCTGTTTACCGCAGTATTGAAAATAACATTTTTACCCTTGATAATACTTTCTTCAATTCTGTTTTCGGAAATATATCCCATTCCGAGTTTAATGGCATCAACGGCAGATTTTATTTTTTCCATTTTACCGTTGATATATATTTCACCGTCTGTGACAGGGTCAAGCCCGCATATAGCCCTTGCGACCTCTGTTCTGCCGGAGCCCATAAGCCCTGCAAAGCCGAGTATTTCACCTTTTTTCAGTGAAAAACTGATATTTTTCAGCTTTTCGGCTGTGTTCAGATTTTTGACCTCAAGCACTGTGGGAGCATCCGGCGCAACGCCGCTTTCCGCCTTTGCCTGCATACTTACGGTTCTGCCGGTCATATAGTAAATAAGCCTATCCTTTGTCAAATCCGCCGTGTTTTCGCAAACAACAAAGCCGCCGTCACGCATAACCGTAATTTTATCGGATATTTCAAAAAGCTCGTCAAGGCGGTGGGAAATGTAAATAACGGATATTCCCTGTGCCTTGAAGCTTCTCATAAGCTCAAACAGAGTTTTGACATCCTCATCGCCGAGGGCTGTGGTGGGCTCGTCAAGAATAAGCAGCTTCAAATCCTTTGAAAGAATTGAAGCAATTTCAACAAGCTGCTGCTGAGCCGGAGATAAATCGCCCATTCTCTCTGCCGGATTGACCTTAAGCCCGACTTTTTCAAGCAGTAATTTGCTTTCGGCATTCATCCGCTCATCATCAACGGATAAGCCTTTTTTGATTTCTCTGCCAAGAAATATATTTTGTGCAACTGTCAAATCCCTGACAACATTCAGTTCCTGGTGAATCATAAATATTCCGGCTGAATTGGCATCTGAAATATGTCTGAATTTAACTTCTTTTCCGTCATATCGAACCGTTCCGCCATCGGGAGTCAATAAGCCGTAAAGAATATTCATAAGAGTGGATTTTCCGGCTCCGTTTGCACCTATCAGGGCGTGTATTTCAGAACGGTTTACTTCAATTCTGCCGTCCTTCAATGCCAAATTGCCGTCAAAATATTTGATTATATTTTGCATTGACAATAATTCCTGCATTTTTTCCTCCTGCTGTGTAAGCTTACGGGTAAAAATAATAATCCTGTTCTGATTTTCAGACAAAGCAGAACATTTATCAAAGAATTATAACATTCCTGTCACACTTTGTCAAATTTTCGCACCCTGTTTCGGTAATGTAAAGCATATCCTCGATTCTGACCCCGAATTCACCGGGAATATATATGCCCGGCTCGTCTGTTACAACATCTCCGCAGGTGAGAATATGCTTGCTTCTCGGTGAAAGACTTGGGGCTTCGTGAATTTCAAGCCCAACGCCGTGACCTGTTCCGTGGCCGAAGAAATCGCCGTAGCCCGCTTTTTTGATAATATCTCTTGCGGCGGCATCTCCGTCCTTGCAGGAAACACCCGGTTTAAGCTTCTCAATACAGGCAAGCTGTGCTTTCAAAACGGTGTTATAAACCTCTGCCATTTTGTCTGTAATATAGCCGACAGCAACCGTTCTTGTCATATCGCTGTGATAGCCCTCAAAAACAGCACCGTAATCCATAGTAACAAAGTCACCGTTTTCAACCTTTTTATCTGTAGGAACGCCGTGCGGCATAGAGGTGTTTTTTCCGCTTATTGCAATGGTTTCAAAGGACGGATTTTCACTGCCGTTTTTCAGCATATAATATTCAAGCTCAATGCGGATTTCTCTTTCGGTAACACCGGGCTTAATGAAGCCGAGAATATTATCAAAGGCTCTTTCCGCAATTCTCTGTGCCCTGATGATTTTATTCTTTTCTTCCTCCGATTTTGCCCGGCGAAGCTCAGTCAGAAGCTCCTCTGTCCTTTCGGCTGATACCGAACATTCAAGATTCTTTTCAAGGGCTTTAATCTCGCTGACTCTGATGTTTTCTTCCGTATAAATCTGCTGAATGTTCAGCCTTTTTATCAATTCATTAAGCTGCTCAAGGGCTTTTTTCAGCAAAGCAATATCGTTACAGTTTTTTACTGTCCGTTCTGCCGCCTCAATATAACGGCTGTCGGTAAGAAAAACAGATTCTTTTTTCGATATAAGCAAATAGCCGTCCGAGGAATCAAAGTCCGTTAAGTATCTGCGGTTTACGGGAGAGATTATTAAAAAAGCCTCATTATTTTTAAGCTTTGATTTAAGAAAATCAACTGAATTTATCATTTAACCGTTTCGCCCTCTGCCTGTATTCTTTTAATTTCTCTTGCAACTCTTGAAATCGGCAAGCCCACAATGTTGAAATAATCGCCCTCGATTTTTTCAACGAACACACAGCCCTTGCCCTGTATTCCGTAGGCTCCGGCCTTATCCATAGGCTCACCTCCCGCAACATAATGCCTTATTTCTTCCTCAGTCAAATCGTAAAATTTAACCTTGCTCGTACAGCTGAAGATTTCGGCTTTTTTATTATGAACAAGGCATACACCCGTTATAACCTCGTGCTCCTTACCCGAAAGCATACGGAGAATTTTTACGGCATCGTCCTTATCCTTCGGCTTGCCGATAATCTGATTGTTATAAACGACAACGGTGTCTGCACCCACAACGATAGCATCGTCATTCAGCTGAGCAACGGCAGACGCCTTTTTTCTTGCGGTCATTTTTACCGCATCCTCCGGCAAAATTCCGGCAGGAACGGTTTCATCCACATTTTTTATGCAAACATCGTATTTAATTTCCGCCAAGGTCATCAGTTCCCTTCTTCTGGGAGATGATGAAGCAAGAATAACTTTTTTCATTAAAATTCGCCTCTTCTTATTAACTCGTTGATTTTTAATATCAGTGCCTGTGTTTTGCCGTCACGAAGCTCACCGCAAAGCACCATTTCAACAGCCTTTTCTATCGGAATCAAAACCGGCTCAAGGAATTCATCATCATCAAGCTTCATTTTTGTTCCGGTAAGGTTACGGGCGGCATAAAGGTGAATTATCTCACCGCAGTAACCGGGAGTGGGATAAAACAGGCCCATATCACGGTAGACTCCGGCTTTTCTGCCTGTTTCCTCCTCCAGCTCTCTTTTACCGGCTTCAAATGGGTCTTCACCCTTTTCAAGCTTTCCGGCAGGCAGCTCAAGAATAACCTCCGAATAGGGGTAACGGAACTGGCGGACAAAAATAAGCTCGTTATCCTCCGTAAGCGGAGCAATACATACGCCGCCGTTATGCTCAACAACCTCTCTTATTGCCGTTTCACCGTTTGGCAAAAGCGCATCATCACGGCGTACATTGATTATTTTACCCTGAAAAACGGTATTTTTATTTATGGTTTTTTCAACAAAATTTTCAAACTCCATTTTCACACCTGCTAATTATTATTGATTTTCACATATTAGCACAATAAATCGCCTTTTACAAGACTGTTATAAATATATCAAGGTTGTAACGAATTGTTGACAAAAACATAAGGTATATATATAATTATAGCAAGCAGAAAAACTTTCTGCCGAATATTTTGTTTCACGGAGGAAAAAATGTCAAACAACACTTTTTACTGTGCCAAAAGCAACGGCAAGCTTCATTACGGTCATTGTGCATTAACCGGCTTCGGTTTTATGGCTGTTCAGATTGCCTGGATAATCTATAACGCTTATGTTCCCCTTATTCTTAAAGAAAACTCTGTAATCTCAAACCTTGCCTGGGGCAGCACGGCAGTCGGAATTATTATGGTTATTGATAATATTTTCGGCGTTGTTTTTCAACCTCTTTTCGGCAAGATTTCAGACAGAACACATACACGCTTCGGCAAAAGAACACCCTACCTTATGTACGGTATTCCCCTTTGTGCTCTGTTATTCATATTTATTCCGAGAATAAGCGTCCTCGGTGTGCTTATGCTTGATGTTATTGTTTTCAATTTCATTATGTCAACCTGGCGTTCACCCGTTGTAGCAATGATGCCCGACTTTACCCCCTCCGAAATCAGAGGTGACGGAAATGCCGTTATCAACATTATGGGCGGCATAGGTGTTGTTCTCGGCACGGTTGCCGGCAAAATAGTAGGCTTTGTTATGCCTAATGCGGAAGAAAGCGTTATAAGAAACAATGTTTTCCTCTTCGGTGCAATCGTTATGGTCATCTGCCTTTTTGTTGTTGTATTCTTTGTCAGAGAGCCTGACAACCGCATTTCAAAGGCGGAATCAGCACAGCTTGCGGCAGAGTATGAAAATAACAGCAAAAAGAAAGATTCCATTAAATCAATGAGCCTTTCAAAGGGTGAAATGAAGAGCCTTATCTTTATGCTTATCGCTCTCTTCTTTAACTCCAACGCAACCGATTCAATTCAGACTTACTTTACAACCTTTGCAAAATATGAGCTTAATTTTGAAGAATCCGATGCTTCCCTTATCATAACTCTTTTTGCGGTTGCAACCGTTATAGGTGCCGTTCCTGCCGGAAAGCTCGGTCAGAAATTCGGCAGAAAGAAAACAATTATGGGCGGCTGGATTGGTGTTCTTGCCCTGTTCCTTGCCTATGCACTTACAAAATGGCAGCCCCTTATGTATGTTGCCATCGTTTTCGGCGGAATACTCATTGCATTTGTTACAATCAACACACTTCCCCTTGTTCTTGAAATCGGCGGTCTTGAAAGGGTCGGAACATTCACAGGCTATTATTACACAGCCACATTCTCCGCTTCAATCGTCGGCCCCGTTCTTGTGGGCGGAATGTTTGACCTGACAAAAGCATTTTCACAAACAGGTGAAATCAACTACTGGTCGCTGTTCTTCTACTGCCCCGTATGCTTTGCACTTGCCCTGCTCTGTATGTCACAGGTTAAGCACGGCGAAACACAGACAATTTCAAACGATATGATTGATAAAATCCGTGATAAAAACGAGGATTGATAATTGCTTTTGGTCATTATCACCGATTTATTAACAAAAAGTTAAGAATTTATTGACAGCAATATAAATAAATGATATTATTGTACTCAACTGAGCACAGTATGTGCTTAAATAAAAAAAGGACGGATATTAAAATGAAAAAAGTTCTTGCAGTTTTACTTGCAGTAATCTGCGCATTCTCAGTAAGCGTATTTGCATTTGCAGAGGGTTTTGTAAAGTGTGACATTTGCGGCCTCGGTTTTGAAACAGCAGAATCTTACAATCTGCACCTTAGCGAGAAACATCCCGGAGATTTAAGAAAGTGCACAAACAAATGTGATAAGGATTATGACGGCGTATATGAATGCTGTGATTTCGAAACATACTCCGTATCTGCATTTGAAGCACACGCTAAAGATTGTAAATATATTGACAAAGACTCAAACTGGGATAAGGCTCTCGGCTACATCAAGGCAGGCGATATCAAAACAGGTCTTAAGTATGCACTTGACGGAATCATCGAGTTCTTCAAGAGCGATACATTCAAGGATGTTATCAACAAGGTTGTTGATGTTGTAAAGGGCATTGACCTCGGCGGTATCTTCTCAAAGGTTAAGGATATAGCAGGCAAAATCCCCGTTGATGATATTGTTAACAAGGTTAAGGATGTTGTCAGCAAGTAATTGACACAATGCAAAAAAATTAAGGGCTGTTGCAGATTAAAAATCTGTAACAGCCTTATTTTTGTGTGTTAAATTATTCGGCAACGGTTGTTGTGGTGTTGGGGTCTGTTCTGTCAATTGAATACTTAACTGTATTCTGATAATTGAAGATAACGGGAACCTTGCCGATGCTTTCAAGCTTGCCTAAGCCTGTAACAGTTGTTGAAACATCCATTGTCTTTACATATTCAATGGCGGTTATTTCATCTGTTTCTACATTGGCGTGAATGATAATCTGGCAGTTCTTATATGTGAGAGTGGGCTTTTCAACCGACATATAGTCATTTGCCTTTTTAAACTCTGCCATAACATCGTCAATGTTGCCCATATCGTATGCCTTTTCAATGGTTGAGGGAAGAGCAGGGCTCTTGAGAGTGAGCGTAATAGCTCTGTCAAGCTCATTATCAACGCAGGTTGCACTTTCGATTTCATCGAGAGTAAGGGCGCTTACATAGCTTTCGCCTTTAACGGGAAGAAATGCAACAAGGTCATCTCCGTATTCGATTTTTTCGCCGGGAGTCTGAAGCATATAGCTGTCAAGACCGGTAATGGCGGCATTAACATAATCGTTTTCACTCATTTTAATGCTGTCACCGTTCTCATCAACTGCCTTGGCAATTTTCTTTTTCTGTGACATTTCAACTGCCGCAGAGCCTGTTTTAACCTCGTTGATGTGGATGTTAAAATACTCAAAAATTGTTTCGGTATTCTTAACAAGTGCTTCGGGTGAATACTCTGTGTCGGTAACAAGGCTGCTTTCTTCATCGTATGAAGAGGTGATGTCCGTGGGGAGAGGGGTCTTAACATTGATTACGGTTGTTTCTTCCTCTTCCTCTGTTGAACTGCAGCCTGCAAAGGCAAAGAGAAGAGAGAAAACGAGAACAAGGCTGATAAGTGCGAAAATTTTCTTTTTCATAATTGTCTCCTATGATAATTATTTATTAAGTCCCTTTTCATCGAAAAGGAATGCTGTTTCAAGTGCTATATCAAGACCTGCTTCAATGGTTTTGAGGTCAAGATTTTCGTGGGTATCAAGTCTTGTGTGATAATATCTTGCAGGGGCAGGGTCCATAGCCGCAAAGCTCGAGCCCTTAAGACCCGCCTGGCTTATTGCGGCACAGTCCGTTGCGCCGAGTGAAACGGTTGCAAAGGGAACATCGTAGCCGGCAATTTTAGCGCCCTCTCTGATAAGCTCGGAAACCTGTTGGTCATTGCGAACCGTTCCCGTCATATCTTTATTATAAATTGCAAGATAATCAAAATCTCTGACTGTATCAATTCCGTAAAATACCGTTTCAACATCCTTCTGCGCAAGGATTTCATCGGCGTGTGCCTTACAGAACGCCTTTCCGCCACGAAGACCCGATTCCTCCGAGCCTGTGATTACAACCATAACCTCTGTATTTTCAAAGCGGATATCGTGGTCCTGAAGGTATCTCGGAATTGCCATTGAAATAAGTGAGCCTGTGAGGTTATCGTTTGCGCCCTCAACAATTCTCTTCTTGTTATAGAAAAGAAGCATATAGAGGAAAACGGGAATAAAGCAAACGGAAATAATCTGACATATCCACATTGCCTCACTCTCAACGGGATTTTTGCCCGTAAGTGTCAAAACAAGAAATACAATGCTGAAAACAAGAACGAGAAGAAAACCCGAAATGCTGATTACAATGGAGGGAACAACCATTTTTCTGCCGCCCCAATAGGTAAATCTCCATTCGGGAGCAGAATCGGCATGGCCGGAGAAAATTATTCTTCTCTTTGTTTCACCTGCCGCCTTTCTGACAGCCACCACATTGTGTGAAGTGGATTTTTTGAAGAACGGGTCAAGCATTTCCTTATAGAACAGGAATTCCGTTAAAATGGTGACGACTCCGAAAATTCCCACAACAGCTGATGCGATATCAAAATATACTGAATAATCGGGTAAAAAGTGACCTGCAAAAAAAGTTATTGCCGAAAAAACCGCACAGAATACACAAACCTGAACCCATCCCATAAATGCCCAGGTGCTGAGCTTAAAGCTTTCAATGTTTACCTCATCACAGCTCGTTTTGAGGTCCTCTGCCATAAACTCCTGCGCCTTTAACTCACTTTCGCTGCCTGCAAGTCTCGGGCCGATTTCTTTACAGATTTTTTTTATGTTTCTCGCAACATAATTTGCATACATCCGCCTTTCGGACGGATAATTTTTAACGCTTTCGCTTGCTTTCAATCTATGCACATCTCCTTATTTCCTCACTTATAAATCTCTTTAATTTACGCCGAGGTATTCTTCAAGGCACAAACCGCTTGCCTTGATTTTTTTGGCATTTTCAACGCCAACATATCTCCAGTGCCACGGCTCATAGATTATTTCGGTAACAGCTTCCTTATCCTTGGGATAGCGGAGAATAAAGCCGTAATCCGCCGCATTTTCGCTGAGCCACCTGAACGCCTTCGTATTTTCAAAGCTCTGTTCAAGTGAAATAATATCCATTGCAAGGCCGGCATTGTGCTCGCTTGTGCCTGGCGGAAGAATAATTGTTGCCGCCTCCTGCGTGGCTTTAACCTTGCTGTAGCCCTGATTTACATATTTCTGTATTTTATTTTCAAAATTTGTTTTTTGCCGACTGTAGGAACGGTAACCCGAAACGGTTGTCAGATAAATTCCGTCCTTTGCCGCCGCATTGTACATATCATTATAATGCGGAGCAACACGAGAATCAAGCAATTTGCTGTTTTGGTCGTTCGTTACAGACCTTGCAAGCTCAGGCTTGTAATTTTCGGGTAATATATAATCTCTGTTTACGAGAATTAAAGTCCAATCCGCAACATTGAGGTTTGCATAGTGAGGATTAAACCCGGCATAGGAATACTCATAGCCGGAAAACGTTTCATTCTGTGCTTTCGTGGTATCCGTTGCGGATGACTCTGCCGAAAAGCCCTCCATATATTCCGTGTTTTGGATTATTCCCGACTCGGTTGATGAGCTTTCAAAATAAACGGAACTGTCGCTCACATCCGGCTTTTCAATCTTTTTTGTTTTGAGCTTTGAAAATGCAAGACAAAAAACAGCAAGAACAATAATAAGTCCGATAAACAAGCCGAAGCTTTTTTTTCTTTTATTCATTTTTCACCTTGTATTAACCTTTTCACTGCCCTCAATAACATTCTCTCTTTTCAGCACAACATAAACCGTTCTGAAAAGAATTTTAAGGTCAAGCAGCAGGCTTTGCTCATTAACATATTTCTTATCAAGCTCTGCCTTTGCGTTATCATCAAGGGTATCTCTGCCGTAAACCTGTGCAAGGCCCGTAAGCCCCGGCTTAACGGAATAAACATTGTATTTCTGTCTGAGAACTCTGATTTCCTTTTCCTCCGGGATAAGAGGTCTCGGCCCTACAAAGCTCATTTCACCCTTCAAAACATTTATAATCTGCGGAAGCTCGTCAACGCTTGTTTTACGGAGAATTCTTCCGATTTTTGTTATACACTCGTCAGATTCGGAAAGCTCACCCTTTGCGGTGTTTCTTGTATCCTTTCTCATTGTGCGGAATTTGTAGATATAGAAAAGTTTATTATCCCTTCCGACTCTGTACTGCTTAAAAATCGCAGGGCATCCGTCATCAAGCATAATAATCAAGCTGATAATTCCGAACGGAATAATAAGAAGCAGAAGCATTATAAAGCTGACGATAATATCAAATAATCTTTTCATATAACGCCTTTACGCCTGATTTGATTTTAATGATTCCATTTTGAGATAAGCATTGATGAAGCCGTCAATGTCGCCGTCCATAACCGCCTGAATATTGCCCTGCTCATAGCCTGTTCTGTGGTCCTTGGCAAGGGTATAGGGCATAAAAACATAAGACCTTATCTGACTGCCCCAGGCAATTTCTCTCTGCTCGCCCTTAATATCGTCAATCTTATCAAGATGTTCTCTCTCTTTTATCTCGATAAGCTTTGATTTCAGCATCTTCATTGCAACCTCACGGTTCTGATGCTGGCTTCTTTCAACCTGGCAGGCACAGACAATGCCTGTAGGGATATGTGTAATACGGACTGCGGAGGAGGTTTTATTAACCTTCTGACCGCCTGCACCTGAGGAACGGTAGTAATCAATCTTCAAATCGTCCGGGCTGATTTCAACCTCAACCGTGTCATCAATTTCCGGCATAACCTCAAGGGATGCAAAGGATGTGTGTCTTCTGCCGGAGGCATCAAAGGGAGAAATTCTGACAAGTCTGTGAACACCCATTTCGCCTTTGAGATAACCGTATGCATTTTCGCCCTCAATTCGGAGAACGGCTGATTTAAGACCCGCCTCATCGCCGTCAAGGAAGTCAATCATACTGACATTAAAGCCTCTTTTTTCTGCCCAGTGCTCATACATACGAACAAGCATCTGATTCCAGTCCTGTGCCTCCGTTCCGCCTGCACCGGCATGAAAGGTCAAAAGGGCTGTGCTGTTATCATATTCACCCGAAAGCAGGGTGCTTAAGGTCATATCCTCGAGTTTTTTAACGAAAGCATCAGCACCCTCTTTACACTCATCAAGCATATCAAGGTCTTCCGCTTCGTCGGCAAGCTCAATGAGAACAATCGCATCATCAAACTGTGCCGAAAGGTTTTCATAAGCCGTAACCTTACCCTTGAGCTGACTTATTCTCTGCTGAATCTTCTGTGAATTTTCAATATCGTTCCAGAAGCCGTCCTCTGCGGTTTTTGCTTCAAGAGTTTCAATTTCCCCGTTCATTGCTTCAATGCCGAGAGCCTCACGAAGCTGAATAAGTTTTTCTTTATAATCAAGAAGTGAAAGTCTTAATTCCTCAAACTGTATCATACATTTCTCCAACATAAATAAAATCAATGTTAACCAAGATATATTATACATTAAATAGTAAAAAAGTAAAGTTACAATTCGGCAACAAAAGAAAAAAATAATTTACATTTGAGATGTTGAATTTTCAAAAATGATGTTGTAGAATAGGCAGTACAAAATAAAAACGCCGTCCGAACAGGCGGCAAACGAAAGGCAAACATTGATGAATTATGAAAATCAGCCCTGCCCCTGCTGCGGAGCACATCTGCACAGCGAGGATGATATTGTCGTGTGCCCCGAATGCGCAACGCCGCAGCACCGTTCCTGCTGGCTTGAAAACGGGCACTGCATAAACGAAAAGCTCCATGGCACAGGCTATATATGGGCTCCGGGAGAAAAAGCAAACAATATACCTTTTACGGATAAAACTGAAGTTGCCGAAGCGGTAACGGAAAGTGAAACGGATATCTGTCATATCTGCGGCAGTGAAAACCCGAAGGGCAGTACCCATTGCGGCGCCTGCGGTGCTCTGCTTAATCAAAGCACATCTGCACAGGCAAGCGGTGAATATCACGAAGCCGGTCAGAATAAGCATTGTAATTACTGCGGAACAGATAATGATACCGATGCCAACTGCTGTAAAAACTGCGGTGCTCCGTTGAATATGCCGAAATTTGATGCGCAAAAATTTACCGCCGCATTCAATATGGATGAAAATGAAGAAATCGGCGGTATCAAGGTCGGTGAGCTTGCTGTTTTTGTTAAGAGAAATGTTACAAAGTATCTTGATGCATTCAAAAAGAGTGAAAACGGCGGAGTTAAATTCAACTGGGCGGCATTTTTCCTCGGCCCCATCTGGTTCTTTTACAGAAAGCTTTACGGCTTCGGCATAATTGTTGCGGCACTTCTTGCCTCTGCACAGCTCGTTTTTGCCTCCGTAACAGGAGAGCTCAGTGAATTATACGCACCGTATATTGACAAAATTGCAGACGGTACACTTTCACAGGCGGAGTTAGCCGCACTCTCTCCTCAGGTTATAGCCCTTGTCAAGATTCCCCTGCTGATTACCGCAGGACTTGTCATACTTGTAAATCTTGTTTTTGCTCTTTCGGCAAACAAAATTTATTTCAAAAAAATCAAGGGCGATATTCACGCCATTTCCGAAAATTTTCCCGATGAAAAAATGAGAATGATGCTCATTTCAAGGCGTGGCGGTGTTTCCGTTTTAAGCGGTGCGTGCGGATATTTTTCCTATTCCTTTGTATGCTCACTTCTTGTGGATATTGCGGAAATGATAAAAGATAAATTCATTTAATCACGCTGTATGCATACCGCCGAAGCATAGCCCGGCAAATCAATGTTTTCAATTTCAAAAAGCTTTCCCCTGTAATTTACGGGGAGGGCTTTTCCTTTTTCATCAACCACGGAAAAGGCTTCAAGCGAAAAGGCTATACCAACGCCCGTTGCTTTAAGAAAGCTCTCTTTCATAGTCCATACTCTGAAAAATCTTTTTGCTCTCTCATCTTCTGTTGAAGCGGAAAGAACATACCTGCTTTCAGAGGGGGCAAACTTATTTTTTGCAATCGGTTCGCCGTATTTACCTATTTCTTCAACATCACAGCCAACGGGACTTTCAGCCGTAACACACATTGCAATTTTACCCGAATGCGAAAGATTGAAGAACACATTTTTATATTCGGCAAGAAACGGCTTGCCCTTTTCGTCAGTTGCAACGGCTCTTTTATCCGCAGGTATTTTCAACTCGTCAAGAGCCTTGTATAAAACAAGTTCAGCCCCCAGGGAAAGGCATTTATCCTTTTGAAACCTGAAGGCATCTGTTTTTTCTTTTCTTTTTTCCGAAACAGAATTATATGCTGTTCTGAAATTTTCCTCGTCATAAAGAGGAGCAACATCATAGAAAAAAATTTTCATACTCATTCTGATTGCAGCTCGGAAGCATTTTCACCCGGTAACAGTTTATTTAACCGTTTGACGAAAGCGCATTAACAGCCGTCTGAATAACCGTATCCTCTTCGGGTGAAAGGAGAGAAGCCTCCGAATCATCACCCACCGCAACATCGGGAATAATGCCGACATCGTCATAGACAGCCGTTTCTCCGCCGCTCGGCTCAACAAGGGCAACAGTCAGCAAAACCGCACCGCCGCCGTCAAGGGTAAATATCTCCTGCAGGGTTCCGTTGCCTGCGGTTTTGGAGCCGTAAAGCATTGCGTGTGACATATTCTGAAGGTCAGATGCAAAAAGCTCGGCAGGACCCTTTGTTTCCGAATTTACAAGCACCGCCATACTCTCTTTAACATAAGCGCTGTCGGTTGTAAATCTCTTATCCTTATAGAAATTGCCGTTTTTATCCTTGCAGACAGCCATATTGCTCTGACCCGAAACGACAACATCTATTACCTGGCAGGCATAATCAATACTGCCCTCCGATGTTCCTCTGACATCAAAAACGAACGACTCCGCACCGTCACCCCTCAGGGAATCAAGTGTTTCTTCAAATTCGGTCTTTGTGTTTCTGTAAAATCCGCTTATTCTGACATAACCCACATTGTTTACAAGCTCACCTGTAACGCTCGGAATTGAAAAGCCGAGCATCGGGCTGGCGGATTTTGTTTCACCGTCCCTTTCATATTCAAGGGAAACGGTTGAAAGCTTACTGCCGTAAAAAGCCGACTGAAGAATGGAGTAGTTATTACGGTTGACCTGAATATCGTTGACCTTTGTAATAACATCCTTTTTCTTCAAGCCCTCCTTTTCCGCCGGAGAGCCCTTATAAACACGGGCAACAACAAGCTGTCTGTTGGTATAAACGGTTTCAATTCCGCAGCCTGTCAATCCGCCCTCAAGACGCTGTGTATATTCGGAATATTCATCGGCTGTGAGATAACGGCTGTTTACATCGCCGAGACCGTTAACATAGCCCTCTGCAAGAGAGCCGCCGAGAGCGTTATAATCCTCAACCGTGCCGTAGAAATAGTTGGATATAATTCTGCTGATTTCATCAACGCTGTCATAGGTCTGTGAACGCTGTGAAATACTGCCGATAATCTTATTGTAAATCTGCTTTGAATAAACCATAGTTGCGGCAAAGGTCGCCGTTATGGCTAAAATAACAAGAGAAAGGCATAGCCCTAAAGATATTTTTTTGTTCATCGGGGTCTGCCCTCCCTTAAAAATCAGTTTGTTGTGTTTGTAACATAGTTAAGAGGCTGAACTCTGCTGACGGAGCCGTCCGCATTCTTGATTCTGACCTCAAAGTGAAGATGGGGCCCGGTAACATTACCTGTTCCGCCGATAATTCCGATTTGCTGACCCTTCTGAACTATCTGACCTACGCTTACCTGAATATTATCGGAATGGGCGTAAAGAGTCATTTTACCGTCACCGTGGTCGATAACACAGTAATTGCCGAAGCCGTTATTCCAGCCTCCGTCATTTACGGCAATGATAACCTTGCCGCCCTGTGCGGCGTTAAAGGGTCTGCCCCTTGAGTTTCCGCCGACTGCACAAATATCAATACCCCAATGGGCACTGCCGTTTGAATAAGCCGGATAGCCTGCCGACATATAGCTCTTAAAGGTAACGGGCCAAGCCATCTGACCGTCATTTTTGATTTCGGCGGAGGGAGTATCGCCTGTCTTTGAGCCGTGGGCTGAAATGTAGGCATCAATCTGCCTGTTCAATTCTTCCATTTCCGCTTCCTGCTTCTTGATTTCCGCCTTATACTCTGCGCTGTCATGGTCAAGCTCATTGATTATTGAAACAACCTCCTGCTTTTTGGAGGTAAATTCCTTCTTCTTGCTGTTCTGAACATCTTTACTTGATTTAAGGTCAACGGTTTTTCCGCTTAAATCCTCTTTTTGCTCTGCAAGCTCAACGGTTTTCTGCTCCAAGTCCTTCTTATTCTGCTCAAGACTTTCTTCAAGCTCTTTAAGCTCCTTAACCTTTGCGGTGAGATCCTTTATGAGGTTTGCATCATTTTCACCGACTCTCGCCATAAGCTCCTTGCGGGTAAAATATGATGAAATATCATCAAAGGAAAAGAGAATTTCAATGGTAGAGGATTCGCCGGACATATAGTTTTCACGGATTCTGCCGAGAAGAAGCTCTCTCGTATCCTGCATAAGCACCTGTGTTTCGGCAATTTCCGTGTTGGCGGCTTCAATCTGCTCGCCTAAATCCTCAATGGTCTGATTGGTTTTATCAATGCTATTTTCTATATTGGAAATATTATTATTCAGGGTGTTTATTCTGCTGTCAAGCAAATTAATCTGACTGTTTATGCCGTCAATTTCTTTGTTTATACTTGCAAGCTTTTTCTTCTTGTCATTTGCCTGCCCCTGAACCTTGTTAAGCTCCTGCTTGTTTTTGGCAATTTCCTTTTCAAGCTGTTCATACTGCTCCTGCATATTCTGAAGCTGTTCATCATCCTCTTCCTCCTCCGCAAGAACAACCGGAGAAAAGACAAATGAAGCAACACCGATGCAAAGAGCCATAATAACCGAGGTTATTCTTTTTGCATATCTTTTATCAGTCTTCAAGTTCAACAAACTTCCTTTCCTTGAGATATTTGCGAATGGAAGTTGCGGAGCCGAAAACGCCCGTGAACACGCCTATACCGATAAAGCCGATTGCAAGATACGGTGCATATGTAATGAACGAAACCTGCTCCATATTGCCGAACGCCGACAAAACGGAGATAAGGGAATTCATTGCAAGCTGATAAACGCCCCAGACTGCGGCGGTGGCTATAACGCCTGCAAGGAAGCCGATTGTCATACCCTCCACCATAAAGGGCCAGCGAATAAACGAATTTGTTGCGCCGACACTCTTCATAATACTGATTTCAAGCCGTCTGCTGAACATAGTAACCTTGATTGTGTTTGAAATGATAAACAGGGAAACAAGCAGTAACAAGCCGATAATTCCCATACTGATGTATTCAACAGAGGTTTTAATCGTATTAAGCTGATGCGCAAGGGCACTGTTTTCGTGAACTCTCAAAACATTATCAAGAAGCTTGATTTCCGAAACGACATCGTCAAAATGCGTCATATCCGCAACAGTAACCTTATAGGCATCCGGCAGAGGATTTTCATCAATGCTTTCAAGATAGCTTCTGAGCTCATCATCAAACTGCGAAAGAATTTCTTCATAGGCGGGGCCCTTTTCAACCTTTTCAACAGCTCCTATGTAATCCATTTCGCTGATGCTGTTGCCCATATAAACATAATCATAGCCGGAAATGTCGGTATCGGCATAGACCATAATTACATTCTCTTCCTCAATGCTTCCGATAAAGGAATTGATATTTACAAGAAGCATAAAGGCTATTCCGACAAGCATAAGACAGCTGAACAGAACGGTGATTGAAGCAAAGGTCATAAGCCTGTTTGTGTGCAGGTTGCGAAAGCCCTCCTTGGTAAGGTAACGAATTTTACCCATTCAGCTCACCTCCCTCGCTCAGTTCTTCGACTATAATATCATCAATCTCAAGCTCTTCATCCTCGGCAAGCTCTTCAACGGTAATCTCCTCTGCCGTTCTTTCGGCATAGATGGAGTAATCCTCATCGGGAGTCCGTGCCGACTCCGTTGAAATTTCACTTGCAGGGTTAATATGTGAAGTTGCCGCCTCATGGTTAAGAACGGTGCCGTCTGAAACTATTGTACCCTTTTCAAGAACGATAACTCTCTTATCAAAGCAGCGTACAAGAGAATGCTCGTGCGTAACCATAATTACGGTTGTGCCGGATTCATTAAGGCGCATAAGCAAATCAACTATTTCATAGCTCATCTGGGGGTCAACATTACCCGTCGGCTCATCGGCAATAATAATTTCCGCATCGTTGGCAAGTGCTCTTGCAAGGGCAACTCTCTGCTGTTCGCCGCCTGAAAGCTCCCTCGGAAAATTTCTTGCCTTTTCGTTAAGACCCATAAGTGAAAGAAGATACGGAACTCTTCTTCTGATTTTCTTTTCTTTTGTGCCTATAACACGCATTGCAAAGGCGACATTATCATAAACCGTCATATTGGGAATAAGACGGAAATCCTGAAAAACTATACCGAGCTTTCGTCTGAACTTCGGTATTTTTCTTTTTCTCATTTTATTAAGCTCAACACCGTCAACGGTGATTGTTCCGGAGGAGGGCACTTCCTCTCTCATCATAAGCTTGAGGAATGTACTCTTACCTGCACCGGATGAGCCGACAACGAAAACAAACTCGCCTTTTTCAATGGAAATATTAACATCGCTCAGGGCGGTTGTTTTGTTATCATATTTCTTTGTAACATTCTTAAATTCTATCAAAACAAAATCCTCGTAATCAAATTACTTCAGGTTTTCGGGCTTTAATTAAAACTTAACCGGCTTTGCATCAAGATACTTTTTAACCATAAGTGCAACCTTGAAAACGATGGCATCATCAAACTCACGAAGGTCAAGACCCGTAAGCTTTTTGATTTTTTCAAGGCGGTAAACAAGTGTGTTTCTGTGAACAAAAAGTTTTCTTGATGTTTCGGATACATTAAGGTTATTCTCAAAAAATCTCTGAATGGTGTAAAGCGTTTCCTGGTCAAGCGATTCTATTGAGCCTCTCTTGAATATTTCGTGGAGGAACATTTCACAAAGGGTTGTGGGGAGCTGATAAATAAGCCTTGCAATGCCGAGATTATCATAGCTGATAATTGTTTTTTCGGTATCAAATACCTTGCCTACCTCAAGAGCAACCTGTGCCTCCTTGAATGAACGGGCAAGGTCCTTTATACCCTCAACGCAGGTGCCTATACCGACGAAAATATGGGTATAAAGCTCGGTTGAAAGTGAATCAGAAACGGAACGTGCAAGCTTTTCTAAATCCTTTGAATCCGTGCTTGAACGAACCTCCTTGACAATGGCAATATCGGTTTCGTTGATATTGATAATAAAATCCTTTGTTTTATCGGGGAAGAGAGCGGAAACGGCATCGTAAACGGAAGCATCATTATGCTCGTTTACTCTGACAAGAAGAACTGCTCTGACAGCATCGGAGCTGAAACGAAGCTCCCTTGATTTAAGATAAATATCACCGGGAAGAATGTTGTCAAGAATAACATTCTTTATGAAATTTGCCTTATCAAATTTTTCCTCATAATACTGCTTGAGGTTATCAAGCGAAACACAGCAGATTGTTGCAAATCTTGCTGACATTTCATCTGTTCCTTCAACGAAAACAGCGTAATCCGACTGACCGTGTGAGCCGAAATTGCAAAATGTGTTTCCGTTAATGCGGTGAACCTCATTATCGGTAAAAGCATCAACCGCCGCAGGGAGAACCTCGCCGATTTTGCTCAGCTCACTGCAGGCTATGATTGTTCCCGTTTCGTCAATAACGCCAAGCGTTCTGCCGACAGCATCACGCATCTGGTGAACAAGACCCTGAAAAATTCTGTTTGCCACAAAAACACCCTCTTATCCGAAATTTTTGAATTGTATAAAATTGGTGAAAATTGCCATAATATTTGCTTTATTTTACACAATTTGACGAGGGTTTGCAATAGTTTTCTCAAAAAAATATCTGTTTTTTTATTCAACTTGTGCAAAACGGCATAAAACGAGCTGAATAAAGTATTCATAAGAAATTAACCGAAAAACCAATTCGATTATTGCATATTACAGATTTTAATGCTATTATGTGTATAAATTTTTAATACAGTGTAAATTTTGTTGAATTTATCATCCGTTGCAAAAAAGCCTTATTAAACGGTATTTTTCAAACGCTCAATGAAAGGCAGACTTCAGAAAATGAACAAGGAAAACATAAGAAATTTCTGCATAATCGCTCATATTGACCACGGCAAAACCACCCTTTCCGACAGGCTTCTTGAAAAGACAAAATCAGTTGCCCTGCGTGATATGTCGGACCAGCTTCTTGACAATATGGATTTGGAGAGGGAGAGAGGTATAACCATTAAAGCCCATGCCGTTAAGCTTGATTACACAGCGGAGGACGGTAACACATACGCCTTAAATCTCATTGACACTCCGGGCCATGTTGACTTTAACTATGAGGTTTCCCGTTCCCTTGCCGCCTGCGAGGGTGCAATTCTCATAATTGATGCGACCCAGGGTGTTGAAGCCCAGACCCTTGCAAACACATATCTTGCCCTTGACCACGATTTGGAAATCGTGCCCGTTATCAATAAAATTGATTTACCCTCCGCAGACCCCGAAAGAGTTGCAAAAGAGGTTGAAGAGGTTATCGGTCTTGACTGCTCCGAGGCTCCGAGAATTTCCGCCAAAACAGGTGAAAATGTTGAGCAGGTTTTAGAAGAAATAGTAAAGCTTGTTCCGCCGCCTGTTGCGGATGATGACAAGCCCTGCCGCGCCCTTATTTTCGATTCCGTTTATGACAGCTACAAGGGTGTTATCGTTTATGTTCGTGTTAAGGAGGGCAAAATCAAGTCCGGTGACACTATGCGTATGATGGCAACCGGTGCGGAATTTACGGTTGTTGAAACAGGATATATGAGAGCGAGAATGCCGGAGCCCTGCAGGGAGCTTACCGCCGGCGAGGTAGGCTATATCACCGCCTCAATCAAAACCGTCGGCGATGCAAGAGTAGGTGATACTGTTACAACCGCCGGGAACCCCGCTTCAGAGCCTCTGCCCGGTTACAGAAAGGTAAACCCTATGGTTTTCTGCGGTATTTACCCTGCTGACGGTGCTGACTATGAAAATTTGCGTGACGCTCTTGAAAAATTACAGCTTAACGATGCCGCTCTGACCTATGAGCCCGAAACATCGGGTGCTCTCGGCTTCGGCTTCCGCTGCGGATTTTTAGGGCTTCTTCACCTTGAAATTATACAGGAAAGACTTGAAAGAGAATATGACCTTGATTTAGTCACAACAATTCCGTCCGTTGTTTACAAAATCAAGCTGACTGACGGCACGGAAATTGAAATCGACAACCCCACCCACTACCCCGACCCGGCAAACATTGCCTCCTGCGAGGAGCCTTTCACGGACGCCCATATTTATGCCCCCAGCGATTATGTCGGAACGATTATGGACCTCTGCCAGGACAGACGGGGTGTATTCATCAATATGGATTACATCACTACGGACAGAGTTGATATTCACTATGAGCTGCCCTTAAATGAGATAATCTACGATTTCTTTGATTCGCTTAAATCGAGAACAAGGGGTTATGCCTCCTTTGACTATGAGGTTAAAGAATACAGGCCTTCAAAGCTCGTTAAGCTTGATGTTATGCTCAACGGCGATATTATTGATGCCCTTTCATTCATAATTCACACCGACAAGGCATACGGCAAGGCAAGAAAAATTGCAGAGCGTCTTAAGGATACAATTCCCAGACAGATGTTTGAAATACCCATTCAGATAGGCATCGGCGGTAAAATAATTGCAAGAGAAACCATTAAGGCTATGCGCAAGGATGTTCTTGCAAAGTGCTACGGCGGTGACATTACAAGAAAGAAAAAGCTGCTTGAAAAGCAGAAGGAAGGCAAAAAGAGAATGCGCCAGTTCGGTACTGTTGAAGTGCCGCAGGAAGCATTTATGGCAGTTCTCAAGCTTGACGATAATGACTGAAAATAAGCCTGTCGGCCTGTATATACACATACCCTTTTGCCGGAGCAAATGTCCCTACTGCGATTTTTATTCGTTCAGACCTGACGGCGATATTATAAATGAATACAAAAAAGCGGTAATCCGTGAAACAGAAGAAAAAAATCCCCTGTGTGACACTGTCTATTTCGGCGGCGGAACGCCCTCATTTGCAGGCGAAGGCTTTCTTTGTGATATTCTTTCCCGTATCCGTAAAACAGAAAGCTGTGAAATAACAGCTGAATGTAATCCGGCAGACACCGGCAGAGAGGATTATGCCTTTGATTTTTCAGCCCTTGCCAAAGCAGGCGTAAACCGTATTTCAATGGGGCTTCAAAGCGGAGTTGAAAGTGAAAGAAAAGCCCTCGGCAGATTAAGCGGCTGTGCTGAAATAAGCCGTGCAATCAGCCGTGCAAATGAAGCGGGTATTGACAATATATCCCTTGATTTAATGCTCGGTATTCCCGGTCAGACAAAAGAAAGTCTGCAGAAATCAATTGATTTCTGTGCATCCTCCGGTGCAAAGCATATAAGCGCCTACATTCTGAAAATCGAGGATGAAACATATTTCGGCAAGCACAGAGAAAAACTTGTTTTGCCCGATGAGGATGAAACCTGTGATTTTTACCTTCAGGCAGTTAAAAGCCTTGAAGAATACGGATTTAAGCAATATGAAATTTCAAACTTTGCTTTTCCCGGTTTCGAGAGCAGACACAACCTCAAATATTGGTACCTTGAAGATTACCTCGGCATCGGCCCTGCCGCCCATTCCTTTATTGGCGGCAAAAGATTTTACCGTGAAAGAGATATTTATTCATTTATAAAAGGCGAAAAGCCCGTTCCGGACGGAACAGGCGGCGACTGTGAGGAATATATTATGCTCTCTCTCCGTCTTTCGGAGGGCTTATGCTTCAGCACTCTGAAAGAAAAATACGGTGTCACTCCCTGCAAGGCTTTTTTTGACTATGCGAAAAAGCTTGAGGAAAATTCCCTTGCCGTTTTAAGTGATGACAAGGCGGCACTTACGCCCCGTGGCTTTCTCGTTTCCAATTCGATTATAACCGAACTGATTGAAAGGTTAATTCCGTAACAAATGAAATTCAGCTTTGATTTGATAAAAAGTAACAGAAAATCCGTTTCGATAGAGGTAAGACCCGACGGAAAAATCACCGTGCGTGCGCCCATTTCAATGCCATACGGCGAAATCGCAAAATTTGTTGAGAGCCGTGAGGGCTGGATTGAAAAAGCCCTTGAAAAATCACGGAACAGAGGCGGAGATGCCGTACCGTTTACGGATGAAGAATTGAAGCTTCTTTCCGAAAAAGCACTTATAATCATTCCGCCCAAGGTCAAATATTATGCGGAAATTATGGGTGTAACCTACGGCAAAATCACCGTTCGCAATCAGAAAACACGGTGGGGCTCCTGCTCCTCTGCAGGAAACCTTAATTTCAACTGTCTGCTGGCACTTGTGCCGGACGAGGTTCTGGACAGCGTTATAGTTCACGAGCTTGCACACAGAAAGGAAATGAACCACTCCAAGCGCTTCTATGATGAAATATACAGGGTTTACCCGAATTACGATAAATACCATTCGTGGCTTAACCAAAACGGAACGGCACTTATGGCAAAGCTGTACAAACAGACATAAAAATGACTGTCGCAAATTGAGAGGACAATTTGTAACAGTCATCTGATTTTTATAATACCGAATTATCGTATACGCTTCCGCTGTGCGGAATATAGAAAAGAGAATACTTGCCGTTTTGTAAAGTAAAAACACTTGTCACATCATAGGCGTATATTATATTTCTTTCACCGTAGTTTTTGCATAAATCCGCAAGCACATCCTGAAATCTTGTTATCATATTCAGCCTTGCCTGGGGCAAAAGTGCCTTTTCGGTCTTGATTTTTCCGTAAAGCTCCGGCAGATAGTTTATTCCGTGGTGGGCTATCTGCATAATGTTGCATTTTAATGCCTCATCGCTGTATGAGTTAATCAAGATTCTCTGATTATTTCTGCCTGTGTCGGCGAGGAAAAGTGTCTTTACTCCGTCAGCCTCAACGGTGAAAACGCTTGATGTATCGTTAAGCCCGGTGAAATCATCTCCGTCTTCATCAAAGCAGACTGCATCCTCACTTGATGATAAAACGGTAATCACCGCATTGGCAATGTGAATAATATCCCCTGCTCGGATTTTAAGATATTTCGCATCGGGATATATGCTTTTTATTCGCTGCTTCAGGGTTAGTACGGTTTCCGAATGTTTAACATTTGCAAACAGAGGAAAATTGAATGCCGTTCTTTCAAGAATAATATCATCCCGGTGAACTCTGATAAGCTTTGCGAAGAAATCGGCGTGGTCATTATGGGCGTGGGTGCAGAGCCAAAGAGAAATTCTCACTTTCTCCCCTGCCTTTGTTCCCGTTAATCTTCTCAAAAAGGCAAAATATTCCTCAATGACCCTGTCGGTTGCCTGTTCAATTTCGCCGCCGTCAATTATGATAAGTGAATTATCACGGAGCCTGTAAACATAGTTCATTCCGCAATCGGTTGTATAGCCCCTTATCATATGGGCATAGTGGAGTGAATATTGGCTGAAAAAGGTGCTATCGTTTATTTCTTCATATTCCGAATAACCGAATTTATCCGCATCTGTATTTTCGCATCTGTCAAGAATAAACCTTGCTGTTTTGAAATACGGTCTGTAATATGCGGAAAAATTGCCCTCCTTTGTTGAAAAGCGATAAAACAGATTGCCCTCAATTTCATTTTCAAAGGTCTTTTTGAAATTCATATTTTCAAGTTTTTTGATATATGAAAGAAATTCCTCTGCAGAAACTCCGTCAAACGAGTGCATAAAGCTGTCCTTACCCGTGGGCCCGTCAAAATCGTTTTCAAGTCCGCAGCCGCAATTTGCAAAAAGCGACTGCATTTTTCCGTATTCAAATGCGGGTATACTGACAAGCATCCATTTATTGCAGGGAGAAATCTGGGTATAATGGGTATAATCCATTTATTTAAGCCTCCGAGAATTGACAACACCCCTTACGGGTGTTATTATTATAGCAAACATATTATACGGTATCGTTTCCGTATTTTCAAGGAGAACAGCAATGATTTATGATAAAATTGAAAATCTGCGAAATTACAAAGGCGCAATCCCCCATTGTGATGAAATTGCGGATTTTATTGAAAATAACGCTCTTGACTGCGGCAGCTTTGAAATCTGTGACGGCGTAAAGGTCGGCATTTCCGAATATGCACCTGCCGAAGGCGGAGATTACGAAGCACACAGAGAATATAACGACCTGCAGTTTGCAATTAAGGGCGGAGAATTTATTGATATTATCCCCACCGCCTGCGGAACAGGCGCAACCGATTACAAGCCGGACATTCTGTTTTTCAAGGGGAAAACCTGCCTTGAAACAAGAGTTGCCCTTAACGAGGGTACATTTGCTTTTCTTTCTCCCGATGATGCACACAAGCCCTGTGTGAAATCGGATTGTGACAGCATCAGAAAAGCAGTATTCAAAATTAAGATTTAACGGGAAATTTTTAATGAAAACAGAAGTTATAGATATTAACAGCGCCGCAGAGCTTGACGGCTTTGTTGCAAAGCATAAAAACGGACATTTTCTTCAGACATCCTTTTGGGGCAAGGTTAAGGATGACTGGGGCTGGTTCGGCGTAATCTGCCGTAACGATGCAGATGAAATCACGGGAACTCTCGCCGTGCTTTTGAGAAAAATCTCAAAGCTGCCATATACAATGATGTATGCCCCGAGAGGCCCTGTCTGTGATTTTGACGATAAAGAAACCTTTTCCGTCCTTATTGCCGCCGCAAAGCAGGAGGGCAAAAAGCATAACGCCTACGAGCTTAAAATTGATAAGGATGTAAGCGTTGAAAATGATAATTACAGGTCAGCCGTGCTTGCGGAGGGCTTTAATATCAAGGCAAGAACACTTGATTTTGAGGATTTTCAGTGCAGATTTGTTTTCAGAATCAACATTGACGGCAGAACTGAGGATGAGGTTTTTGCTTCATTCCATTCAAAGCACCGCTACAATGTAAGGGTTGCGTTAAAGCATAATGTTGAGGTTAAGGTCTGCGGAAGTGAAAAGGCAGAGGAATTTTTTGCAATTATGCAGGAAACAGGTGAAAGAGATAATTTTGCCATACGCTCCGCACCGTATTTTGCAAAAATTCTTGATGTTTTCGGTGAGAATGCAAGGCTCTATATGGCGTATTATGAAGAAAAGCCAATTGCCGGAACACTTGCCGTCAGATACGGCAACAAGGTCTGGTATTTTTACGGCGGCTCTCTCAGCTCCCACAGAAATGTTATGCCAAACTATCTTCTTCAATGGGAAATGATAAGGTGGGCAATTCAGAGCGGATGCGATATTTACGATTTCAGAGGCGTCAGCGGAAACATTGACGAAAACAGTCCCCTTTACGGTCTTTACCGTTTCAAAAAAGGCTTCAACGGTGATTTCGTTGAATTTATGGGTGAAATGGATTTAATTCTCAAGCCTGCCGCCGCAAAGCTTATCAAAGCGGCACAGTCAATAATAAAGTAAGGAGTATTTCGTATGATTAAGGTTACCGTCTGGAATGAAAATGTTCACGAAAAAACAAGTGACGAGGTTGCCGCAGTTTATCCTGCAGGTATTCACAACTGCATTAAAAACTTTCTCGGCAAAGAAAAGGATTACTCAATCCGCACCGCAACCCTGAACCAGCGCCATTGCGGTCTTTCGGATGAAATACTTGAAGATACCGATGTGCTTATCTGGTGGGGTCACTGTGCACACGATAAAGTACCCGATAAGCTTGTTGATAAGATTTATGACAGAGTTCTTCGTGGTATGGGTCTTATTGTGCTCCACTCCGGCCACCATTCAAAGATTTTCAGAAAGCTTATGGGCACAAGCTGTAACCTCTGCTGGAGAGATGGTGACAGAGAAAGAGTCTGGACTGTTAACCCCTCTCATCCAATTGCACAGGGTATTCCCCCTTATTTTGTTTTACCCTGCGAAGAAATGTACGGTGAAAGGTTTGATATTCCCGAGCCTGACCAGTTGGTATTTATGGGCTGGTTCTCCGGCGGTGAGGTATTCCGCTCCGGCTGCTGCTGGCAAAAGGGTCTCGGTAAGGTATTCTATTTCCAGCCGGGTCACGAATCAAACCCCACATTCCACAATGAGTATGTTCAGAGAATTATAACAAACGCAGTCCGCTGGGCAGCCCCCTTAAACGGAGTTGCCGAGAAGCTCGAATGTCCCCATGTTCCCGTTTCACCCGAAGAAGCATATAAAGAAAGTTTGACAAAATAATGGAAGAATTAAAGATAAAAAAACTTAAACCGAATGCAAAAATCCCGTTCAGAGCAACCCCCGGCAGTGCGGGAATGGATTTATACGCCTGCATTGATGAGCCGGTTACTCTGCACAAGGGTGAAAAAGCCGTTATACCCACAGGCATTGCAATCGCCCTGCCGAATGCGGAGCTGTGCGCATTCATATTTGCAAGAAGCGGTCTTGCCATAAAGCACGGAATAGGCTTGCTGAATTCCGTTGGCGTAATTGACAGCGATTACCGTGGAGAGGTTTGCGTGGGGCTTATAAATCAGCTCGATGAGCCCTATACCATTCAGCCCGATGAACGCATTGCGCAAATGGTTATTATGCCCGTTTCACTCATCCCCGCAGTTGAGGTTGATGAGCTTGACGAAACAGAAAGAGGCACAGGCGGCTTCGGAAGCACGGGAAATAAATAGAAAAAGAAAACTGCCGTATTCAGGTGATTAAATCCGAATACGGCGGCATTTTTATTTGTTCAGAACATAGTCAACGACAGGAGATTTTGTAACAACCTGACCGAAGAAGAATTTTTCTCTTTCTTCGTTGTTTATAACGGTAACAGGCTTAATCTGATTGAGGATTACGCCCTTATCTGCAAGATAGCTGTTGAAATTAACATAAGCGCCCTCCTGCATAAACAGAACCTCCGGCTCTCCGAGCATACCCCAACGGCGGTATTTATAATATTTTTCGTTGATTTCATCAAGATTTTCGTCAAGGGTTTTGATATATTTCTGCCTTGTTTCTTCGTTTGGTATTTCTCCTTTTAGTTCACAGAGCATAGTATATCTCGGCGGCTTTGTTGAAAAATCAGGGTAAAAGCTGAAGCCCTTAAGCTCAACGCACATAGTCTTTTCAAGCTCCTGTGCGGCGGCGTCAATCATATCCGTGGTTGTCTTCTCATTTGCCACATTCATCGAAAGATTCTGTCTGAACATAAGCTCAACCTTGGGGGTGTTATTATACATTCCCGTAACCTTAACAACATCCTCCATTTTGTATCTGTAAAGACCGGAAAAGTTTGAAACGATAACCTCATAGCATTTACCGACCTCAAGCTCATGGAGAAGAAGCGGTTTAACCGTATCATCCGCCTTTTCTTCGTCCTCATTCACGGGCAGAAATTCAAAGAAAACGGTATAGGGCGTGAACACATAATCAGATGCATCAAGCTCAACAGGGGTTGCAAAGAAGCCCTCCGCCGCCGCATAGCCCATATTATGTATAGGCACATCCGGGCCGATATTTTTACGCAGTTTTTCAACATAAACAGAAAGGTTTGAGCCCATCATTCCGTAAGCCCACTGAAGATTAGGCCATATTCTCGGTGCAATGGGGTCATCAAAGCCCTTTTCAAATTCTCTGCGCAGCTCCGCCGCCCTGACAGGATTCGGCTTCAGCTTGTGCTTATATTTATTTCTGAAGGATTCCGGGCAGTCAATATTCGGATTGATTATGCCCTTTTCAATATCATCGCAGAGCATTTTCCAGTTTTCTTCAAGATAATCAAACATCTGTGTAAGCAGAGTTACAACTATTGAGCCGAGGTAACTGACCTTTTTATTTTCAAGGCAGAAACGCAGATGAAGATATGCCGTATCAAGCTTATCATCCATTGAGGGAAAGAGAAGAGGCAGGGGCGATGTGCAGAAGAACGGAAGCAAGGGCTTTAACATTCTTAAAGGAATCTGTGCCGCACCGTTACTCATTTTGCCGTCCGGCGTTTTGTGACCCGTGAGATTAAGGGCAAGCGGGCCGACCTGATTGGACATTCTGATGCCTTTTTTCTTCATATAACGGAATGCGGTTGCAACAGAAACGGAAAAGCCGATGCACTGCATTTTCCAAAGGTCATTTATACCCTTAGGCAGCATTTTCGGTTTACCGACAGAGCCGGAGGAGGAAGCATAACGGCAGGTTATACCGTTAAACATAATTCTTCTTTCGCCGTTATTCAGCATCCTGTCAACATATGGCTCATAATCGGCATAGGTTGAAACGGGAACAATTCGCTGATAATCCTCTATTGATTTAACAGCTTTAAGATTGAGCTTTTTGCCGAGCTCACAGTTTTTATTTCTTCTGATTATCTTTTTTAGAACACTTTTTTGGGCACGCAACGGATGTTTTGTGCAGTAATTTATTTCTGCTATTGAAATATCACCGAGAAAAACACCGAAATCCGAAAAAGCCATATCAATTATCAATCACTGCTTATACAGGATTGCTCCTTTATATTACTTATCCTGTTGATACTATCATAATAACGGCTTTTGTGTCAACTTTTTGCATCAGACGATTTTCAGCTTATGACTGAATGAACGGTATATCCGTTTCAGGCAACAGCATCACCTTAACCGTTATCACATAACCCCGGTTTGAAAATCCGTACGGAATTTTATGTAAAATCACTTTACTTTTAGAGTATAGTGTGCTAAAATACTCAAAGTTATGTGACATTTTTCGGCAACTGAATATTTAACCGGGGTTTAGCGCAGCTGGGCGAACAGCCGAAGCGCCGCCTGTGGCGGATGAAGCGAGGCTGTGAGGTGAAGAAATAGGGAGAATTGCGAATGAAGATGAGCAAGGCGACCATATTTCTGAGGGAAGCGCAGCGGCTCTTATTCACTTAAGTTGGTGACAGATGACAAAACAATTAAATTTTTAACCGGGGTTTAGCGCAGCTGGTAGCGCGCCACGTTCGGGACGTGGAGGCCGGGAGTTCGAATCTCCCAACTCCGACCATAATTAGAGGACGAAAAAGATATCCTCTCGAAAAACCCCGATTTTGTCGGGGTTTTTTGCTACCCAAAAGCCGTTTTTCATTTTTCCGATTTGAAGATGTAAAAACGGCTTTTTTCCTTTGCGGAAGGTTTTGAACCCTCGAAAACAGAATAGCGAATCAATCAGGCAGATAGAACGAAAGAACTATCTGCCTTTTTCTTTTGCCCAAATTTCAGAAAGGAGTATTACAGCATGAAAGAAAAGACTGACCTTGCCTCTGTCAAATCGGTTGCCATTACACTGCTCATGACGGACTACCACAAAACTAAAATGTCCCCCGCTATTATTCAGCATCCGTTCACGAATACAGGAATCGTGCTGGCAGAAAAAGACGGCATCGTGCAACTCGTGGATATTACGAAAAGCGATACGGATTTCAAAAGCTGGCAAACCCGGGTGCGTGGGCTAATTGAGAATGCGAAGAAACCGTATCTCATTTATATGATGTGCAACAAACCGTATGGGCTGACCTTTCTGAAATATGCTATGCCGCACCTCTCCCGTGAGGACTTCTCCAATATACTTGCCGATGCGTGGATACGCTCCGAAAACCCGAACAGCGATCCGAACCTATCGAAATCGAAACTGCTTGCCATGTTCCGTGCGGCAGACAGAGCAATCCTCATGGATGATAAAGAACGGGCGGGGCTTGCCGACTTGGAAGATACCGTCACAGTTTATCGGGGTGTTACCTCCCATAACGCCAAAAACATCAAAGCAATGTCGTGGACACTAAACTACGATACGGCATCGTGGTTTGCTCACCGCTTCGGCGAAGACGGGACGGTATATGAGGCGACCATTGACAAATCGAATATCCTCGCACTGTTTAACGGCAGGAACGAATCCGAGATCATCGTTGATCCGAAATATCTTACCGACATTACGGAAGCCGAAGAACCCGTTACCGGTATGACCATCACATGAAAAATCAAGAAAGGAGTGATACGGTATGATTTTTTCGGAAAATCCCTATGACAGATCAATTGAACGGCTTATGACACAAATACCGAATTTCAAGCCGAGAGGCGGCGGTCTGTTCTTCGGCAAATTGAAGCTGACCAAGCAGTCCTGCTCCTGTTCTCTTTGCCCGAACTATAAAAAGAAGACCGGCTGTACCGTCAGG
Source organism: Acutalibacteraceae bacterium (assembly GCA_045617665.1). Classification (GTDB taxonomy): domain Bacteria; phylum Bacillota; class Clostridia; order Oscillospirales; family Acutalibacteraceae; genus CAG-177. Next base: position 49,245 of record JAZLIZ010000005.1, read on the forward strand.
CATTGTCCCTGCATTGACGAGCGAATCACGGTCGGTGCCGCATCCATGCGTGAGATTTTGAAAGAACTGATGCTGACGGTAAAGGAACCGCATTTTCAAAGCAGACTGCAACCATATATATACGAAAAGGAGTTTCATCCGATGGAATTTAAGAACCCGAAACACCGTGCCGTCTTCTATGAGGCGGTCAGAAAAGCAGACCGTGGCGATAACGCTCTTATGTCTGCTATCTATCTCTTGACGGCAGACCATAAGCTGTGGAACACGGCAAGAAGATATGTATCCCGAAACGATATCCGCTTTGACGGCTTGAAACCGAAAACCTTTACAGAAGAATCATATACCCTTTTCTGCTGTGCGAAGGATCTGTTTCTCGGCACAAAGCATATTACGGTCGGCGACCTTGCGGATAAAGAACTCATCGCACCCAAAACCTTCCTGCTTGTCTGCAATGCCATGAGCATCCGCCGTTACGGTATCGGTGCTATCCGATATGACGAAAAGGACGGTGAAAGCAAATGACCACCATCAAAGCCGTACTCAAGCGAGGCGATAAAACCGTAACGGTAGATTTCCCCTGCCGAGAAAATGACCTTCTTGAAAAACTGCAGCAGATCGATGCGGAAAGCAGTCTGCTCCCGACCATTGTAATCGACAAGATTACAATGCCGTCATGCTTCGGATATTTTGAAGGAAAGAGATTAAACCTTGACGAACTGAACTATCTTGCCAAACGAATGGACAGCTTTGACGAAAAGGAAATGAGCCGTTTCTATGAGGCAGTCATGCACCGTGAAGACAAATCGCTGAAAGACCTCATCAATCTCACATTCAACCTGCACAAGTATGTACTGATACGGGATATAAGCTCCCCGGCGCAGGTCGGATGGGATTATCTTTTACAGACCGAAGGTGCTTTGCCGGGTGATGACCGAAACAACCCAAAATACGCCGAGGTCGGTAAGGATATCATCGAAAAGGGATACAGCGTTTTTACAGAACACGGACTGCTCATATACAGTCCGTTTGCCAAACTTGACGAGGTATATGACGGCACGGTGTTTCCGCAATATCTGTGGGGCGACTCATTGATTGAAGCCGAGATTGACTATAAGGGTAAGACCGAATTTATCTATCTCCCCGATGACGAGCAGTCAATCAGAAAAGCAGTGGAACGGCTCGGTGCCGAAAGCATAGACGAATGTGCCATCGGGCTTGAATCGACCGAAATTGACGATGACAAAATACTTGAAATCATCGAAAAAGCCATCAACACGGACGGTATATATGCCGCCAACGACCTGCTCCGAAAATTCAGTGAAGCAAGCCCCGAATACGATAAGCTCGCCGCAATGGTGGAATTCACCGATGCCGTTCATTGCCATGACATCGGCGTACTGCTTAACAATATCAATGACTTCGGATTCATCGAAGGTGCGGAAACAAATGAAGCTGTCGGGCGTTTCTTCGTTGAGAATTACGATGAATACCAAGTGAGCATGGCACTCGAAGACTATATCAACTACGATGGATTCGGCGAACAGATGGTGGAAGAACATGAGGGCGAATTCATATCAAGTGGGTTCGTCTACTATAACGGAAGCCGATGCCTTGATGATATTCTCGAACAGTTCGGCGAACAAAATAAATCTATTACGATGGGAGGAATGTAAATTGATAACCGCAGTCATAAGAAATAAGGATGACACACTGGTCATTGACCTGCCGCACGACATCTATGACCTATACGAAAAAATGCATTCGGTCGGAATATGGTCGCCGCCGCAGAAAATCAAGCTGACGGATAACGAGGATGAAGATATCGGTGTCAAGCTCTTTTCCGACAACGATTTCGGCAATCATCTGCTTGGGATACTCGGTGAAGACAACACCCTTGCCGATGCCAATATGCTCACAACGCTGATTCAGGATGCAAGTCCCGAAATCAAGGAAGAACTCGAACAGAATGTGTTGTACGATCAATACTCCTCTATGAGCGATGTGGTAAGGGATATTAAGACAATGATCGATGCAGCCGGTCCTGTAAAGGTATCCTTCTACTGCCCGCTTGAAGGCCATGTTGTCGATGAAGACGGCTTGGAATCGGGCATGAACAACCGATATCTGCAATCATACCAATGGGCAATTGAGGAACTCATCGAAAGCCGAAGCGAAGACGATATCAAAAACATGGCGGAATACTTCAACCAAGACGAATTCGGGAAACGAAAGCTCGTCTCTGCCGTGTGGGGTGTCGAAAACTACCGCGGAAAGCTGTACGGTAAAATCGAATGTTCGCTGACCGAAGAACTCACCGATGACGAAACCGAAAAACTCAAGGACTGGATCAGCGGACAGAATTCGGACGGCTGGGGCGAGGGCTTCGAGCAACAGCCCATAGAAACCGAGGACGGCGAACTGTTCGTCTCCTTTTGGAACAGCGGTGATGATTACGCCATTATGACCAAAGACGAATTAGACGAATATATCGAAAGTCAAAATGTCGGGATGGGAGGAATGTAATATGGCTTTGCTCTTTTCTGCTGTGACCGTAACCGCAGGCAACAAACAGGCGGAATTCCTTGTCGGCGGCATACCGAGAGAAAGCGAAGACCTTGAAGGTTGGACTGCCTATGATGAACTCATGGAAGACATAGACACCGAAACCAAGGTAGATGTTCATGCCGAGGTGTATACCTACGGCGGCGAAGAAACATTCAAAGCATCGCCGGAGGAAATCGCCTATCTTAAAATGCGAGCCGATGCGGATGAGAATTTCCTGCCCCGTCACTGCGACAACATTGAGGATGCGGACTTCTCGTTCACCTTCTCTCCCGAAGAATCCTGCGGAATGGAGATGGAATAAATGGACAGACAGAAAGAAAAAAGGAAAACCATCCCCATTAAAAGCGTTGCCGAGCTGAAACGGCAATTGCAGGTCGGCTCGGAATTTATGGCAACTTATCACATCAAGCATCCCGAAACGGTCGGTCTTGTCCGTGTTGTGTCGGAGGTGCATACCAATTGCATCTATTCAAAAATAAAGGATCAGCCCGATCATAAGTGGTCAACGACCAACTACGGAAAGGGCTTCCGTACAGACTTTGAAAAAGCAGACCGTTATCACTTCGGCGAAAACGGTGTCGATGTGCTGCATCCCAAAACCGGCGAGGTGATGTATTCCTTTGAGGTTTACGGGATTCCTACAATGGACGAAGCCGTAAAAGCCGGTTGGGATGAATGGCACAAGAACGAAAAAATGGCTCCCAAGTACCGTGAGGAATATCCGCCCGGAACACGCATTATGCTTCTGCACATGGATGATTCCTATGCTCCCGTGCCTCCGAATACAAGAGGAACGGTTGACCATATTGACAGTCAATCGCAGTTTATGATGCATTGGGACAACGGCAGAACCTTGGCACTTGTTCCCGGCAAGGACTCCTTCCGAAAGCTGACCGAGGAAGAACTTGCAGAAGAACAAAACGAAGACATTGCCGAGAGCGAGGATGCTCCCGAAATGTCCATGTAAAACGAAAGGAGTGGCAGCTATGCCCGATGAAAAGAAGGGTGTCACCGTAAAAATCGATGCCGAACTGCATTCGCAGATTCACGACTACATCGAAGAACACGGAATGACAATGGCGGAATTCATTACCCTTGCCGCCGACAACGAATTACATCCGAAAATGAAAGAAGGAACGACAATGGCAAACACACGAACAATCGCATTGCAGGTATCGGAGGAACTGTTTCAGAAA
>JAZLIZ010000006.1:0-2275 GCA_045617665.1 Acutalibacteraceae bacterium
GGGTCAGGCTTTTTCGGCTCTGCGGGAGCGGGCATGGGGGAAGTGGAATTTCCTATTCCGGTAAGCTCGCTGAACATTACATTCTGAGTCGAGGTCTGAACCGCATCTGTCGGAATGATGATTTTTGCGGCTTTGCCGTCGCACATTTTAACAAGAGCTTCATATTTCTTAAGCTCAAGAACCGGCATTGTGGGAGCTGATGCAATCAATTCTCTGATACCGTCGGCTTCTGCCTTTTTTGCAAGGTAAATTGCCTTTGCTTCACCTTCGGCTCTTGCGATACGTGCATCACGTTCACCCTCTGCGGCAAGAATCATTGCCTGCTTGTCACCCTCTGCTCTGGTGATTGCGGCAGCCTTATGACCTTCTGCCTGTAAGAGTGTTTCACGGCGGTCACGCTCTGCCTTCATCTGCTTTTCCATAGCGTTCTGGATTTCCTTGGGCGGAATGATGTTCTTAAGCTCAACACGGTTTACCTTGATACCCCATTTATCCGTTGCAACATCGAGAAGCTGTGTCATTTCGGCATTGATATTGTCACGGGAGGTAAGTGTTCCGTCAAGGTCAAGTCCTCCGACAATGTTACGGAGTGTTGTTGCGGTAAGATTTGCAAGTGCGCTTATGGGGTCAACGGCACCGTAGGTGTAAAGCTTTGCATCGAAAATCGTGTAATACACCACGGTATCTATCTGCATAGTAACATTATCCTTGGTGATTACGGGCTGGGGAGGGCTGTCAAGCACCTGTTCCTTCAGGGTGACGTTTTTTGCAATACGCTCAAAGAAGGGAATTTTAAAGTGAATGCCTGCATCCCAAGTGGTTTTGTATTTGCCGAAAAGCTCTATGATATACTGGGTTGCCTGCGGAACGATTTTTATGCAGGAGAAAATAATTACAACCAAAGCAATTACTGCAATAATCAATCCCACAGTACCGGGATTTACGGCAAATCCGGAATCAAAACTATCCATAATGATATGCTCCTTTCATAAACTGTACCAATGATATAATAAAAACAAATATTTGTCAAGAGAGATAAATTCAAAAAAATGTAAATTATCTGTTGACGGCAGATTAAATTTTCAACTGCACCCCCCAGAGGGGAAAAAAAGATAGCCCAAAGAGGCAAACTCATGGTATAATGTTGGTTACCACACTAACAAGAACGAGAGGTGCCTCAATGAGCCAAGAGAATTGTAACACAAAAAGCAGGAAAAATCAACATCTAAATGAAGCAGAACGCAAAATTATTGAACGACAGTTAAGCATGGGAGTAGCAAAAAAGCAAATAGCACGGATACTCGGCAGAGATATAAGCACGATCCGACGGGAAATCAAACGAGGTAGCGTTGTTCAAAGAAAAACAAAAACCTACATCAGCAAGCGAGCGGATGATCCGGGATATACCGAAATAGAACAATATTTTTCAGAGGTCGGACAAAGACGGTACGAACAAAATCGGTTACATTGCGGCAGGAAATGTCAGTTAGCGGAATGTCGGGAATTCGTACAGTATGCCGAGGAAAAAATGCTAATTGCAAAGTGGTCGCCGGACGGCATAGTGGCAGAGGCAAAAAGGAAACATCTATTTGAGAATACCGTTTCAACTGTGACGCTGTACAAATGGATTGATATGCATCTCATTAAGGTCAGAAACATAGATTTATTGCAAAAATGCCGCCGGAAAGTACATAAAACGCATACCAGAGAGAACAAAGTAAAATTAGGAACAAGCATAGAGCAACGTCCGATAGAAATCAATGAAAGAACAGACTTTGGTCATTGGGAGGGCGATTAGGTTGTTGGAAAAGACGGTCAAAGCTCCGTACTTACACTCATTGAACGAAAGACTGCTGAAAGTTTTGTTTTGAAAACCGATGCTAAAACTTCCGAGGCAACATTTCAGGCTCTTTCCAATCTCAAAAATCGTTTAGGAAACAATTTTGCTAAAATATTCCGCAGTATAACATTCGATAATGGCACAGAATTTGCTGCATCCGATTTGTTTGAATCTTTAGGTTTGAAAATTTATTATGCTCATCCTTACAGTGCTTGGGAACGGGGACAAAACGAACATTTCAACGGAATGCTTCGAAGATTTATTCCCAAAGGCAAGGATCTTTCTTTCCTTTCTCAAGAAGAACTTGACCGTTTTTCTTCTTTCTTGAATGCTCTCCCTCGCAAAAGCAAACACTATTTTTCTCCTCAAGACTTGTTTTCTAATGAATTGTCTGATATAATTTGTCTGTAATCTTCACTTTGCCGTGCCTCCCTC
>JAZLIZ010000007.1:0-5196 GCA_045617665.1 Acutalibacteraceae bacterium
CTTTGCACCTGCACCACAACTTTCCGAATACGCTGTAATTTCGCCTGTTGCCGTGTCGGTAGTAATTGATGTCAATGAGCCTTTAGATACAGAACTCGCAAATTTGCTTATATCAAACAATTCATCATAAGTAACATCAAGTGCAAGCGCCTGCCAGTTAGCTTTTAGAACATCCGGTGTTCCGGTATAAGCATCCGCACCGAATGTATAAGTGTTTCCATTCAGCGAGCCCTTTGAACCGGTTAATGTCCAATCCTTGAATATATAACCCGCCCTTGTCATATTACTCATTGCAAGTGTCGTGTTATATTCCTGTGTATAGCTCTTGGATGTTGTGATTGTTTCGCTGCCGACCTTTACACTGCCGCCATTGGGGTTAACAGTTAATTTACCGCTGTTCTTTGTCCAATGAGCAAATAATTCCGTATCAGCAGTTATTTTGACTGTATCTGTTGACTTAACCTGTGTTCCGCCGCTCGCTTCTGTATACCAACCCGCAAAAGAATAACCGGTTTTTGTAAATGTTGTTGTAGCCGGCAAATTGCTGTATGTGCTGTCATAAGTTACAATGATACTTTCCTGTGTGCCTACACCGCCGTTAGCATTGAATGAAACGGTATATTCATTTGGTTCCAAATCTGCAGTAAATGTTACATTGCCGTATCTTCCGCTGATATTTTCACCGGCATCAACTGATTCATTGGCTGTCCAGTTACCGGTTGGCTGTGGATTATCCGTAACCTTCCAACCTTCAAAGGTATAGCCTGTTTTTTCCTGAGCAACAGGGGCATTAAAGTTATCTTCAACAGTGTAATCGCTGTTGATCTGTACTGTGCTGTCACCATTCTTAAATGTTGCAGTACCTGTTATCGGGGTATAGTTGAACACTATATCCGCACCGGGGAAACGAATGTCTTTATATTCAACACTCTTTTTGTTTGTATCTGTGCTTGTTTCCACCGCATCAAGGTCATAAATTTGAATATTTGAGTAAGAAGCCGTTACATCCGCTCCAACGCCGCTTACTCCCGGACGGAATATTACTCTCGTTCGATTAGTGGGAATTGTGAATGTACCACCACTCTGCAAAGCTTCACAATACGTAACTGTATTATTTAAACTATCATAATAGCCAATAGAATCTGATCCGGTTAAAATTGTAAATCTCGGAGTCCCGGAGGAAGACGAACATGAAAAATCATAAACAAACTTATATGTGTGTCCACCAACGAGCTCTATATAATTAGCATTTGTGTTAGTGTAAGTTTCAGAATTTGAGGTGGTTGTAAAAGATATTGTATTTGTGCCGTTGTTAACGGTAACATCCTTTATATTTGATCCGGATGCGTTGAATCCAGCCGCTTCAAAATCAAAAAGATTCTTGCTGACTGTGTAACCGGTGTAGGTATATCCGGGATAACCGTCTGCAGGAGTTTCGGCGGTTTCGGTCATACCGTAGTAATATTGCTGAGCATTATATTCTTCAAGAACCTTGCCTGTTGTTGAAACATCACGAGCTTTGAGCACGCCGGTTTTGAAGGTAAGACCATTAACAGCAGTTGTTAAATCAGAAACACCCGTGCTATCGCTTGCAACATTACCAAGACTTGCGCCAACATCTTCAAGTGCTTCTTCATAGTCTTCCCACGAATCGCTTGTGTACCATTCAGCCTGTCTGCCGGAGTTTATAGCGGCATAATAGGCTTGGCGCATGGCGGATTTATCAACAGACTTGCAATGAAGAAGAAGATGTGATATAGCATTACAATGATAATCCCAATTTGCCTTTGCCTGTGAATATCCGTTGATATAAACAGTCTTGTCTGTCGAACCAACGCTGAAATCCATCGCAACATTTCCGTATCTTTTACCGCCGTTATCTGAATTAACGTCAACGGCTTGACCTTTTTCGTTATAAGCATTTGTCTTATTATTTCCGCTTTCATCATAACCCAGTTGAACAGCTTCAGAATTTTTATATTGCAGATTCAAATCTAAGCCGATTTTCAAATTGGGAATCTGATTAAGGTTTGTTACTCGGTTCGGGTCATAATAAACGATACCTTCATAGTATCCTGTTCTGGTTTTACTACTATTATCGCCGCTGCCCGGGCTACATTCACTATACCATCCGTTATGTCCAGTACCGCCGCTGACGTATCTCAAATCCGTACTGCTACTTAAATCTGAATTTCTGTTAACACTATATGACCAAACATTACTGTCAGTTAAAGGCGGATTTTTCATGCCACCGAGAACGTCGCTTTTGTTCTGTCCGGTGGTTGTATTCTGTATACCGTGAATGCCGACACACCAGACTGTATGCGAAGTTTGAACACATTTATCACTGCTGGACTGCTTGTTTCTGGTAACAATCTGCAACGAAACTGTACCTGTATTCGGTGCATAACAAGTTGTATAATTTTTAGCGGTAAATGTTTGACCGTTTACGGTATATGTTGCAGTCCATTCAATAGGTGATGTTGTGTTTGTTGCAATAGCTGTGCTTAAAGAACCGGACGAAATTGTTCCGTTTAGGGTTTTGGTTGAGCTTGAAAAAACATTGCCGGTCGATGTACCGTTTATTGTTGCACCGTTGCAGGTTATTGAAACACCTGTGTTAGTATCACAAGCATCACAGTTGAAATATACGGAACCTGTGCTCTCAATAGATGTTACCTTTTTCGCAGTTCCGTCAGTATTATTGTTGAGATAATATTGGAATGTGCTCATATTGCCTGTTGACGGTGCAAGATAAATCGTTTCCGGAACAACAAATTCAATTGTATATTCGGGATAAAAGCCGCCTAAAGAAAATACAGCAGCCGCAAGGTTATCTTTTGCGTTTTCACACTCTGTTGCAGTTGCATCCGGTTGACCGAGAGCCAAACAAGCAGCACTGAACGTACTATCAATCTTTGACCATTCATCTGCTGAATATCCGGCGTTCATAACCTCCTGAACCTTTGCACGGAGGTCAGATTTACTGAAAACTGTTGTGTTCAGGTAGACATAGTTGAAAATGTCAAGATTATTATCATCACCTGCACTACTAAAATGTGTTTTATATTCTGAGCTGAGTGTTAACAAGCCTTCAACAATATCTCCGGTAAAATGTTGATTGAGCTTTCTGCCGGTTGTAAGAGCATCAGAACTGAAATCGTACTCAGTTTTTGCACTTGTCACTTGAAGCTTTGCTATATCACAACAGTTTGTTCTGGCTAACCAGTTAACATCATAGCCTACAACAAGGTTAGGAACCTGTGAATAATCGGTAATTCTTGAACTGTCAACAGTCAATTTAAGTGTGCCGCCATAAGTTTTAACATCTTCGTCATTGCCATCATAGTCAAGCTTAGTTGTGTACATGCCGGAACCCGCAGGTATGTCGCTTGGTAATTCAGTTTTTGAATATTTAAGTTGTGTCCCCGCTCCTCGGTCCTGGTCTGTACCGCCTGTTAAAACTGTTGTTGAAACCAAGGGGTTGCCGTAAAATGAATAACCCTTACTTGTATGAGCATATTTAAAATCCGAATTGTAAGTTGCTGTTGAAATGCTGTGACCGCCGGCTATCCAATAAGTACCGGTTGCATAAGGGTCACCTTCAAAATCTGACTTATATACAGATGAACCCATTGCCGCAGCAACAGAGCTTGTGCCAACAAACGGTGCATAAACTGTGGAATAAGCGTAAGTCTCGTAATATTCGGAATTAGCAAATTGAGCATTTGCCTCGGCGTTTCTACCTTCACCGTAAGTATAATTTTCAGCAAAAGTATATTGAATAGTCCATTTCAAAACCCTTGATTCACCCGGTGCAAGAGCATAAGCACTTGATAATGCATTGTCTTCTTCACCGACTACCCAAGACATATTGCCGGAACCCTTGTTGTTGCCAAAGCTATTACCGCACAAATAAAAATCATAAAGATAACTGCTGGAGTCAAGACCCTCTAACTTTGCACGCCATTTTGTTGCACCCGGAACCTTTAAATAAGTTTTCAACTCACTTTCATATTCAGCTATAACAGTACCGTCATCATTATTGTTGACAAAGTATTGAAATTCCGTTGCCGCAGTTGCATTCGGCTTCAAATAAATTGTTTCGGGCACAACGAGTTTGAAGCCCTCAACTGCCGCCTCCGCTTTATTTGCAAACAAACCTGACAATTTCTTTGCAAAATTTGTGCTGTCAAAGCCGTTAAAGCCCACGACAACAGTGCCCAATATCATAATGATACTGAGCATGAGAGATAAAATCTTCTTTGATGTTTTCATCTTTACAGCCTCCAATATGGGATTTAGGATTAAGGAATGAGTCAATTGCCAAGTGCGGGGTGCACTCAGCCGAGGAAGAAAAACTGTGGGGTGAATAATTCAGGGTGAAAAAGATTTTGCCTTGTGCCGCCGGTTTGGGAGAGCCGAAAGCACTTATTTTACAAGGTTTTCAGAGTGCAAAGCAGGAGCGAAAAGCGAGGTGGGAAACAGGCTTTTTCCTTTAATTCTGCCGCTGAAAACGGATTTACCGAATCTGCCTTAACGAGATATCTACGCCGCCTTGGGATTGACGGCAAAAACACCTGCAGACAGTAATTCAGCATATTTATACATACTGAATTGTAACCGCTTTTTCACTAAATGTCAACCCCTATTTTTGCATTTTAGCAATAAAGATTATGAAAAGATTGTGAGTTGACAAAAATGCTAAATTCTGTTAGAATGGCAAACTGATAGGACTACTTAACGGTAGCGGCTTCGTCCTCACAAATTACATATCATTCGCTCCTGCAAATTCGTTGCAGGAGCTTATTCATTCCATTGCTCGTCCTCTCCCCAAAAAGTTTTACTTTTCGGGGTCCCCGTTTTTGCCCTCGGAAAGGGGGCGTGCTTATGATAACGCTTTCAGAAGTAATATTATTGCTTTCTTTGATTGTTGAAATCATAACACTTGTTATTTATGTAACAAAAAAGAAATAACCGCCCATCCGTCCAAAGAGTGCGGTTATTTCATATCACATTTCTGAGGGCGTAACCGTTATCGGTAGCCCTATCAACATCTATATAATAGATCATTCAAAACAGTTTGTCAAGTGGCTGCCGTTTTTTTATTTTGAAAGTTGACAAAAATGCTAAATTCTGTTAGAATGGCAAGCTGATAGGACTACTTAACGGTAGCGGTTGCACTCTTTGCCCTCG
>JAZLIZ010000008.1:0-1137 GCA_045617665.1 Acutalibacteraceae bacterium
CTTACCCGTCTCTGCGAGAGTGCTTTCGCACCTTCCTCCCGGGCACAAGGCTCTCACCTTGCTGTCATCGCAAACAGGTGTATCCTGCCGGCAAGGTATTCAGTTGTATGAAAGGCTTTGCCTTTCATATATACCCCGACAGAAAAAATCAAAATGTTCCTGAAAAGTGAAAAATTTTTTTAAAAATTTTCAGGCATAAAAAAACAGCCCTCCGAAATCAATCGGAGAGCTGTAATCAGATATTCAGTTTTTCAATATATGCGGGTATCTTTTCTTTTATCTTTGCCATTCGTTTTGTAACTGCGCTGTGATTTTTATATCCGAGTTCCCGTGCAATCTCATACTGCGTTTTACCATCCATTTTCATACAGCAAATTGTTCTGTCTGTATCATCAAGGGTATCAAGAAAACCAACTAATATTTTACTGAAATCGGAATCAGATATTTCCTCTATTTCATCCTCGGGACTTAATCCGACCAAATCACTTTCGGCAAGTTCTTCAAAGGATAGAATACAATCAAACTTCCGTCTTAAGCCGTATTGCTTACGAAGAAAGTCTATTTTCGGATGGTTTTCTTTTTGATTTTCATTAAAATCCTCAATAACGGCAGTTTTATGGGAAACATCATAAAGTTCGGGAACCTGCTGACCTATCATAACAACTTTAAGAGTTTCTTCAATTATGATACCGGCAACTTTGTCAATTACGAACATCAACTCTTCATCAGCTAAATCATCGGGAGCTTTACCGAGTTTTTTCGCATACCCTTCAACGCCAATCATTAACGGTTTCTGATACATTCCGCAGAAGGCATCAATAAAATCAACATCAGATTCCACATTTAACTGACCGTACAACTCTGCTATAACCTCTGACAGTATTTTGCCGTCAACATTCATTAGAAAGTTTACGGGATGGTCTTTTGAATAGTTTTTCATCGACTTGTTTATCCCGAGATCTTTCAGATTGTCTTTCCAATACTGAGCAAATATTTTCTTTGTTCGGTTGAAAATATCTGCTTTATCAGGCGGTAAATCAATTTCAGGCTTTAACGGGTAACCGTCTGTTATATCATTTTTTATGAAAACATCCTTGATTTCTTTTATCTGCTCCGCAGTGTATTTCGCTTTTCCGA
>JAZLIZ010000009.1:0-1045 GCA_045617665.1 Acutalibacteraceae bacterium
CGCTTGTTCATTAATATCTGCGAGATAAGAATGAAGCGTGTTCCTTGTTCGCATAAGAGAGTACACGGCTTTTTTGTTTTCGATAAGATAATCTCTGTGCCTTCTGCCCCATATACCAATAGGGCGATTGTCTGTTTCGGGCGGTAAAATAAGGTCGGGGATAAGATAGTCGCCTTCCCGATGATATGTACCGCCGTTCTTTTCATAGTCTGATAATACTTTTTCCATTTGTTCTGCCTCCTTGTTTTTTTCTGCATTTTACCCGATTTTCGGCAGGCGGTCGAATGTGCGAAGCAAAAAAATTCGTTTACAGTACCTTTTAAGGGACAGTAAACGCTTGTATATATATTTTTCCGTTGACAAACCGCTGTATTTAATATATATTTGTTATGCGAACATTTGTTCTCTTTGAATGTAAGGAAGTGAAACAATGGCAGAAATAAGATACAAAATACCGATACTTTCCGTTCGTGCGCTGACAGCGTATGCAAAGGAGCAGTCTGACGAAGTGTATTCATATAACCTTACGAAAAATGAAACCGAGAGCGTAATACAGCGCGGAATTGAAACATATCAGAATGAAAATGCGATTTTTTATCAGGCTATGCAGCAGATAACTAATCATGAATTTACTCAGCCGCAGGAAGATACGGTTATTGACGATTTGTATGATGTGTTGATTTATCTTGATTTTGACGGCATTTTTGACCGTAATCCCTCCGTGCCCGTAAATGCACTGCGTCAGAAAAAAGCAGAGTCGTTGTTTCGTCCCGAGGGAATAAACCTCGACTTCGGCACGGGTTCAAAGAATTATATAGCCTTTGAACGCTCTGCAAGCATGAGCCGAAAAGCAAGGCTTTCGTTTGTCAGAGCAGATATTTTCAATCCGCTTCTTTTGGCAATAACAATGAATCTGCCCATAAAGAACTGTGAGCTTTCCAAGCTGTATGCGTATAACGGACTTATGTTTTCATCAGGCAAAAGAGTTGAAACCGATTTGTTTGGAAATGCGGATAATATTGTTATCGTTGATAACCCGTCTGTT
>JAZLIZ010000010.1:0-1595 GCA_045617665.1 Acutalibacteraceae bacterium
GAGTTATGCCGGGAATACGGTATATCAAGACCTACAGGCGACTTGTGGATAAAAAGATATTTAGAAGGAGAAAATCTTTCTGATAAAAGCCGACGACCACATAACACGCCTTTAAAAACAGATTCAGAAACAGAAAATCTGATAATAGAATATCGTAAAAAATATCCTGCCATAGGAGCGGTAAAAATCCATAAAATGCTTGAAAACGATGGCAATACAGACTTGCCGTGTCCCAGAACAATAAACAATATATTCAAGCGAAACGGACTGATAACAAAAGAAGCTTCACTGGCTGCAACGCCGTTTCATAGATTTGAAAAATCAGAACCTAACGAAATGTGGCAGGCTGATTTTAAAGGGCATTTTGAAATGAAGAACGGAAAACGCTGTCATCCGCTGAATATCATTGATGATAACAGCAGATTCAATTTGTGTTCAAAAGCACAAAGCGGTGAAACTTTTGAAGAAATAAAGCCTGTGATGATAAGTATTTTTGAAGAATACGGTATGCCATTCTCTTTTTTATGTGATAACGGAAACCCGTGGGGAACTTCGCAAAGCACAGGATACACGCACTTTGAAGTTTGGCTTATGGAGCTGGGCATATTAACGCTCCACGGCAGGCCTCTTCATCCGCAGACCCAGGGAAAGGGTGAAAGCTTCAATCGCTCAATGACAAAAGAACTGTTAAAACACAGCAGTTTTGAAAATCTTGAAGATGCTGACCGTCAGTTTCAGATATATCGTGATTTCTACAACAATAAAAGACCGCATCATTCTCTTGATTTAAAAGTGCCGAGCGAAATATATATACCAAGCAAACGTATATACAAAGAGAGAATTCAGGAATGGGAATACCCGTCAGACTGTGAGGTCAGAAAAGTAAAAAGTTCGGGGTATTTCTCTTTGAATAATCAAGGATATTTTTTGAGTGAAGCTTTTGCAGACAAGACAATAGCAATAAGAGAATCTCATATTCCTCACTGCTTTAATCTCTATTTCAGAAAGTTCTGCATCGGCAGAATTGATGTTGATAAAAGAGTTTACACTTTCAAAAAAGCTTATTTGATTGACGGCGACCCTCGCTTGAATAAGGAGTGAGCCGCGGCGCACGAATTAAAAATTCCAGTCGGGCTTCGCCCTCCTTCCATTTTTAATTCGTACTATCCCCTCCTCGAAAAGTGTAAAGAATGTTATTGCACATTTTGTAAAGAATGTTGCTATTGACACAAGCCCATGCCCTACAACATAGAAAAATCTTGCACATACCGTGATAAATAAAATTACAAATCCTCCGCATCGAGCACACAATTATAAATACCAACCGTGATACCCCGAATATAAAAAGCGGCTGCGTCAAACCGAGCCCCGACAGCCGCTGTGAGGATGATGGGCTTTTACAGAAAGACGGTCAATATTCTCAAAATGAACAACAACTTTGACGGATAACAGAAAAAATAACAGATAACAGTCAACCTTGAACATTTCGGGCGATTAATCGTAATGCGTCTTTCTGACGGAAAGAAAAATTATATGTCAATCTCAAATTCAGCGGTGCTGTTTTCGAGGTCGAGCGCGTTCTGGAGCTTCGCAAG
>JAZLIZ010000011.1:0-38526 GCA_045617665.1 Acutalibacteraceae bacterium
CATCGTTATAAGGTAGGGGGTGCAAAAATCGAGGTTTAGGGGGTGCAAAAATTCTTAATCGTTACACTGTATCCAAATGGGCTGTTAGGGGGAAATAAAGCAACAATTTGTCAGCGAAGAAATGAGGGAAAATGACAAAAGCAGTTTATCTTGATAACGGAATTGAAACGGAAATGCACTAAAGATTTGATATGCGATATTTTTAGTTATTGCATTTGTGCAGTATGTGCGGTATAATTAAGAAAAAAACAGGAGGTCACATTATGGATGCTTTTAAAAAGTATTTAGCGGAATTCATCGGAACATTTACTTTAGTGCTTTTTGCCTGCGGAACAGCTGCCGTTGTCGGCTGTGCTTCCGATAAAGGCACAGGGTACTTGTTGACTGCGCTCGCATTTGGCCTTGTTATTGTTGCAATGGCCTATTCCATCGGCAATATTTCCGGTTGTCATATCAACCCTGCCGTTTCCATTGCGATGCTTATCAACAAATCCCTGTCATTCAAAGACTTTATCGGTTACATAATTGCACAGTTTGCCGGTGCAACAGCCGGTGCCGCAGTGTTAATGGCAATTGTCGGTAAAGAAAGCGGTCTTGGTGCAAACGGACTTTATAACGGCGATGCTCCCATTTCATTCGTTATTGAAGTTATTTTGACATTTGTATTTGTAATCGCTATTCTCGGCGTAACATCCAAGGCAGAAAACAGCTCTGTCAGCGGTATCGTTATCGGCTTGACATTAACTCTCGTTCATATTCTCGGCATTTCCTTTACCGGCACTTCGGTAAACCCCGCCCGCAGCTTCGGCCCTGCTGTTCTTGTTGGCGGTGAAGCACTTTCAAGCTTGTGGGTGTTCATTCTCGCTCCCCTTGTCGGAGGCATTCTTGCGGCATTGGTATATAAATTCCTTGCCGGCAAAAAACAGGACTAATCTTCAATTTTATTAGTTTGTGGGGTAAGCTTATGCTTGCCCCATATATTTTTCGTGCTGGAAGCGCTAAATAAAAAATAACACCGCAAAGCGATGTTATTTTTTTGGTGCGGGTAACAGGACTTGAACCTGCACAGCCTTGCGACCATTAGAACCTGAATCTAACGCGTCTGCCAATTCCGCCATACCCGCATATTCGGTTAAAAAAAGAGGATTCCGTGAAGGAATCCTCTTCATGGTGCGAGAGACGGGACTTGAACCCGTACGTACTGCTACACACGCCCCTCAAACGTGCGCGTCTGCCGATTCCGCCACTCTCGCATCTCTGTTCGCTTCGGAACGAGATAGAGTATATCAAAGTAAAGCGGCTTTGTCAAGCGTTTTTTGAAAATTGTTTTTAATTATTTATGCAAAATCTGTATATGTTTAATGAAAAATTTAATTGAATTGTTTTACGGCTTAATATTTGTTAAATAAGGCTTATAGCGGTTTATTTAATCAAATCCGGGCGGTTGGTTATTATACCGTCACAGCCGATTTTTTTCAGCCTTTCTGCCCTTGAAACTGAGTCAACAGTCCAGGGATTTACACCTATTCCGTTACTGTGCAGTTTTTTAACATAGTGCTCATTAACAAGCGAAAAATGGGGGTGTGAATATTCACAGCCGATTTCTTTAAGAAAGTCCGCATAGTTAAAGAGCATTTGAGTATAGCAGATTTTATTTTGGGGTGAATAAAGAAAGCCTGTTTTACAGTTCTTATCAACCTTTTTACACTCCACAAGAATATCCGGCGAAAAGCTTGAAATAAGCAGTTTATCAAAAAGTCCGTGCTCCTTAACGGCGGCGATGATTTTATCGGCTATTGTCAAATCGCCGTTTTCGGGGGCTTTTATTTCAATATTCATTATTTTTATTTCATCCGAAGCACTGCATTCAAGAAATTCATCAATGGTCGGCAGCTGTGTTCCTGCAAATTCACTGCCGAAATATGAGCCGAAATCAAGCTTGCGCAGTTCGTCAAAGGTCATTTCTTCAACCTTGCCCGTGCCGTTTGATGTTTCGTCAACAGTATAGTTATGGCAGATGACGAGCTTTCCGTCCTTTGTGCAGTGAACATCTGTTTCAAAGCCGTCAACACCGATTTCAAGAGATTTTTTGAATGCCGGAATCGTGTTCTGAGGCGCATAAGTATTTGCACCCCTGTGAGATATGATGCTGCAAGCCATATAAACGCCTTCTTTCGCTTAATATTTATTGCTGTGACTTAATTAAATTTGCCGATTGATTTCATATAATCCTCAAAATCAACGATTTTATACTTTGAATACATCTTCTCTGTTTCATCAAAACAGCAGGTCAACTGTTCTGCATCATGGCAGTCGGAGGTGAGGATGAAGAAACCGCCCTTGGAGTCAATGTAATCGCAAATATCAAGTGCGGGGTAGGGGGTCAGCCTTGCTTTTCGTGAAATAGCTCCTGTATTGATTTCAAAGGGCATATTGTATTTTATAAGCTTATCAACAGCCTTTTTCCAGGCGGCGATATATCGCTCATTTTTGGTGTCAAACATACAGTCGGCTTCGTTAAACTTTGTAACGAGGTCAAAATGACCGATGAAATCGCACTTTGTTGTTTCAACAACATTTGAAACCATTTCATAGTAATCGGCGCAGTATGCGTAAACATCACCGTTATAGTATTTATTTACGGAGTTATTCATCGTTTCGGCAGACCTGTCTATTTCAAGATAGGCTCCGTCCTTTTTTATGTAATGGATTGAGCCTAATGTGAAATCAAGGTCGGGTCTGAAGCCATCGCTGAAAGCATCAAGCTCAAGGCCGATATAAACATTGATTTTACCTCTGTATTTCTCTTTGAGCTCTTTAAGCTCGTTATAATATTTCAGCGTTTCCTCCTCCGTCATACACCATCTGCCGTCATGGCTCATATAGGCGTGGTCGGAAAAGCCGATTGATTTGAAGCCGAAACGGATTGCGCTCTCAATCATTTCGGTGGGTGTGTTTTTAGCATCGCTGTAATGTGTGTGGGTGTGAAAATTGCTGTGTGCCATAATTAAAGCTCCTTTGTCCTGTTAAAAGCCGATATAACCGCTTCCATAACCGTTGCTCTGAATTTGCCTTTTTCAAGGGCACGAACGCCCTCTATTGTTGTTCCGCCGGGTGAGCAGACGGCATCCTTTAATTCTGAAGCACTTAAATCACTTTCAAGGAACAGCCTTGATGAGCCCTCCAGAGTGCTTGCGGCGTAAAGATAGGCTTTATCCCTGGGTATTCCGCAGTCAACAAGTCCGTCTGCCAGCGCTTCAATCATCATAAAGGCATAGGCAGGGCCGCAGCCTGAAACGGCGGAAGCCGCATCAATAAGCTTTTCGTCTATTGTGTCAACTGTTCCCGAAAATTCCATGGAATCAATGAAATAAAGGAGAGTGTCGCTGTCAACAAGCTCATTTTTTGCGCAAAGCGTTGTTGCCTTGCCAACCGAACAGGCAATATTCGGCATTATGCGGATTACGGCATAATCCTCACCGAAAAGCCTGTTTATTTTTGCAATTTCTGTGCCGGCAAGCATTGAAATCAAAACCGGCTTACGGCTTATATCAAGCTCTTTTACCTCATCGACCAATGCACAGAGCATTTGGGGCTTTACACCGAGAAAAACATATTCCGAGCCGCCGAAAACCTCCTGCAATGTGCCTGCTTTACAGCCTGTTTCTTTGGCAAGCGCTTCACATTTTGCCGTGTTTTTATCAAAAAGAATAATATCTCCGGCAGATACTTTCTTTGATACGGCTCTGACGAGAGCAGAGCCCATATTTCCTGTTCCGATAAATCCGAATTTATACATTCATCTCACCTGTCCGTTTCCTTTAATAACATAGTGGTATGTCATAAGCTCTTCAAGACCCATAGGGCCTCTTGCGTGCATTTTTTGTGTTGAAATTCCCATTTCACAGCCAAGTCCGAACTC
The DNA here is from genome assembly GCA_045617665.1 of Acutalibacteraceae bacterium. Taxonomy (GTDB): domain Bacteria; phylum Bacillota; class Clostridia; order Oscillospirales; family Acutalibacteraceae; genus CAG-177. Next base: position 3,923 of record JAZLIZ010000011.1, read on the forward strand.
TCCGCCGTCTGTAAATCTTGTTGAGGTGTTTACATAAACTGCCGCAGAATCCGTATTGTTAACGAAATATTCCGCTTTTTCGCCGTCTTTGGTAACGATTGCTTCACTGTGCTTTGTGGAATGAGCCAGAATATGCTCAACCGCTTCTTTTTCATCCGAAACAATCTTAACGGCAAGCTTGTAATCAAGAAATTCGGTGTCAAAGCCATTTTCATCCGCAGGTGTTCCGCCGATTATTTCAAAGGCTTCACTATCGGTTACAAATTCAACGGGATTTTTTCTGCCCTCTGTAAGTCTTGCTTTAAGCAGGGGGAGAAATTCAGCCGCAATTTCTCTGTCAATAACCAGAACCTCACAGGCGTTGCAGACTGAAGGTCTTGATGTTTTGGCATTGTCGATTATATTCAGCGCCATTTCAAAATCGGCACTCTTTTCAACATATATGTGGCAAATTCCCGTTCCCGTTTCAATGCAGGGTACTGTGGCATTCTCAACGCAGGCGCTGATTAAGCCCTTACCGCCCCTCGGAATGAGCAAATCAATTTTGCCCTTGGCTGTCATCATATCATAGGAGCTTTGCCTTGTTATATCGTCAATAAGCTGAACTGCATCCGGATTAATTCCGCATTGTGTTAAGCCCTGCCGCAGAGCGTTTACAACGGCCTTTGAGGTGTTGTATGCCTCTTTACCGCCTCTTAAAACGCAGACATTTGAACTCTTGAAGCAGAGAACGGCTGCATCCGATGTAACATTCGGGCGGCTCTCATAGATAATGCCGATAACGCCCATAGGTACGGCGACCTTTTCAATGTGCAGACCGTTTGGCCTGTCAAAGGATTTGAAAATTTTTCCGTTTGGGTCAGGCAGCTTTGCAACCTGAAGCATTCCCTCTGCCATCGCTTCAATTCTCTCTTTTGTGAGAGAAAGGCGGTCAATCATAACATCTGAAATAATACCACGGGATTTTTCAACATCGGTTTTATTGTTTTCGAGAATTACCGCCGTGTTTTCAATAAGCGACTGTGCCATTACCGTAATGGCTTTATTCTTTTCATTTTCACTTAAAGGCTTTATGTCTTTTTTTGCCGAAACGGCATTATTCAGTATTTCTTCGGTTGTCATTTTTTAACCTCTTTTGCCGATAAATCTTGTTCCTATTTCTTTGCCCTCAACAATATCATAGAGAAGCTCCGGGTCATTGCCGTTGGCAATAATCATATCAATGCCGTCATCCGTTGCGATTTTTGCGGCGTTAAGCTTTGTGTGCATACCGCCTGTTCCGAATGACGAGCCCTTGCCCTCGCCCATTTTCATAATATCATCGTTTAAATTCTCAACAACGGGTATAAGCTTTGCATCGGGATTTTTATGGGGGTCCTTGTTATATAAGCCGTCAATATCCGAAAGAAGAATGAGCATATCGGCATCAATGCTTGTGGCAACGATTGCACCGAGAGTGTCGTTATCACCGATGCTGATTTCTTCGGTTGAAACGGTATCATTTTCATTGATAACCGGGAGAACATTAAGCTCAAGCAGTCTTGAAAGGGTGTTTCTGAAATTCTGATGATTTGTTTCGTTCTGAACATCGGAATTTGTGATGAGAAGCTGTGCTATTTTGTGGTTATATTTTGAAAACTCTCTGTCATAAATATACATAAGCTCGCATTGACCGATTGCGGCTGCCGCCTGCTTTGTGGGCATATCCGATGGCTTTTCGGTCAGCAAAAGCTTGCCTGCGCCCATTGCAATGGCACCGGATGAAACGAGTATTATTTCATTGCCCGCATTTTTAAGGTCGCTGAGCACACGGCAGAGAGCCTGAACTCTTCTGATATTTGTGTTGCCTGTGGGGTGGGTCAAGGTGGATGTGCCGACCTTTACAACTATTCTCATTTGATGTTTCCTCGCTGAAGTGATTATATTTTTGAAATAAAGTAACCGATTACGGCAACAGCAGTTGACTGCACCGTAAGAAGCAATGTTCCGAATGAAAAGGAATTAAGCGTTTTTAAGCCGTTCCATCCGTCACGCTTCGGAGTTGTAACATACCATACAACCTCGCTGATAACATAGGGTATTCCACCTGCAATATACAGTGCAACCGGCGGAAAACCGTCTGTAAGTATATCCAGGACGAAAAGAATAACGCAGATTATTCCGCTGACAGCCATATAAATGTTTCTGGCCCTGCCCTTCTCAAAGCGGTTAAACCAAGTCTTTAAGCAGAGAGCATAAAGCACCATAAATACGGTCATCAGTCTTGCGGCTTCAACCGAGCAGAGAAGAACGGGCACAAAAGGAATTGTGTTAAAAAACGGTCTTTCAATGCAGTCCATCATAAAGCTTGAATATTTCTTGCCGTTTTCATCCCAGCTGTATTCAAGAGCGTTGATAACCAGCAATATCGCAAATATAACCGTCATAGCAATTATGACACAGCTGCCGTTAATACCGCCGAGGGGATTGAAAATTCCGTTTGCCGCTATCAGACTGTTGATTTTTTCGATTTTACCCCGGCAGAGAACAAAGCCGAGGGCGATGCCGAAGCCTCCGAATGAGCCGAGGGTGTATTCCATATTACCCCAGCCGCCGAGAAGCTTCTTTCTGCTGAAAACACCGAAAAGATATTTTCCGTTCTTTTTAGGCTCCTCGGTATATTTATAAATCTTCATTGCAACAAACCAGCCGGTTGCTCCGAAAAGAAAGCCGAAGCCGGAAATAACAAGGGGCAGGGTATCTCTGTTAAGCAATGCCATTATGATAATCGAGAGCAGAACTCCCACATTACTTCCCCATTCATCCTTTGATTCATAGGTTAAGTAGATTTTAGGGTAAATCTGCTTTTCTTTGTTGTAGGGAGTATTGAATATGCCGTAACCGATTGACTGAAGAATAACAGTCATAAAGGGGAAAATGATAATGCTTCTGACGGGATAAATTCCGCTCATTGCGGAAAGGGCAAGTCCGATAAATCCGCCGCCGATTGAAAACCACAATGCACCCTTGAGCATAAGGCTTATATATCCCTTTTTGGGGTTATAATGAATATCATCATAGCACATAACATTGGTGATATTATCGCCGTAAGGCTCAATTCCGCCGTAGGTCATTCCGATAAGACCTGCGGCCGCCGGAATCCAGAAATATTCTCTGATGCCTCCTCCGGCAAAAAGAGCGAGCGAAAGCCCGGCAAATAATCCGGGAACCATTGCACCCTTTTCGCCGCCCACAACGGTACCTCTCATTCTCCAGCCGTAATGAACTGCGAAGGAGGTGAACAAAATACAGCAAACAGCCTTAAAAATTGTCATATCCTTACTCCATATTGAAAAATTCTTTTAAGTGACTCTGCCAACCTCGGTGACATTTTGCACATTTGTTTTCGTAAAGTGATTTATCTATTTCAAAATATTTTTCCGAAAGGGCTTTTGATTTACCCGTACCCATAGAGTGGTAGGGCATAATTTGAGCCTTTTTGAATTTGCCTTCGTTTGATTTCAGAAAATCATATAGCAGGTCAAGGTCCTCATCACCGTCATTTATTCCGGGGATGAGGGGCAGTCTGATTATAACATCGGCACCGTTTTCAAAAAGAAAACCGAGGTTTGATAAAATAAGCCCGTTATCAACTCCGCAAAGCTCTTTATGTTTTTCGGGTATAATCTCTTTTATATCAAAAAGAAAAAGTGTGCCGAGCTTTATTGCCTGTTCAAAAAATTCTCTTTTACCGTAACCGCTTGTTTCAACTGCACAGCCTATTCCGTTTTCTTTTGCTTTGCTTAAAAGCTCAAGGGTGAAATCGGGGAAAGACGCACATTCGCCTCCGCTGACCGTAAGACCGCCGCCTGATTTGTCATAATACGGCTTATCCTTTATGACAACCTCAAGTATTTCATCCGTGCTCATGGCTTTTCCGCTTATTTCAACTGCACCGGCAGGGCAGACTTCTTCACATTTTCCGCAGAGAGTACAAAGAGTGCGGTTTATTTCAATTCCGTCCTCAATCGTCGTTCTTGCCTTTTCGGGGCAAATTTCAACGCATTTTCCGCAGATAAAGCACTTTGAGTTTCTCTGCATAAGCTGTGGCTTTGCAAGATGAGTTTCCGGGTTATGGCACCATTTACAGGTGAGGGGACAGCCCTTCAGAAAAACGGTTGTTCTTATCCCCGGACCGTCATCAGTACAGTAACGCTGAATGTTTGTGACAAAAACTTTATCAGACATAGTCCGTCCTTGCAATTATATTTTCCTGTAAATCATCAGAAAGATTTATGAATAAATCGCTGTAGCCGCCTACACGCACGATCAGATTTTTATGTGCTTCGGGGTTGATTTTTGCATCAAGCAATTCTTCTCTGCTTACAACCGTTGCGGAAATCTGCTGACCTTTTCTTTCAAAATAGGTTTTCCAGAGATTTATAAATGCTTCCTGACCCTTGGGGGTATTGAACTGATTTTTATCAAATTTCAGGTTAAGAATGAATCCGCTTAAGGGCAGGGTGTGGTCAAAGCTTAAGCAGGAGTTGAGAAGTGCCGTGGGGCCGTTTATATCCTTGCCAGGAACTGCTCCGATTGAATCCGCAAACATCGGCTCACCCGCTTTTTTGCCGGAGGGGAGAGCGCCGGTTTTTCTGCCGTTGCCCGCCGCACGGTCAAAGGGACTGCATCCGCCGCCGAAAAATCCGCCTCTGAATGTGGGAATTTCAAGCAGATAGGAGTTGAAGTCGTTTATAACATCCTTTGCGATTGAGTCAACATATTCAATATCGTTACCGAAACGAAGCTCCGATTTTTTGAGTATGTTAAACATTTTTTCATAACCGTCAAAATTCTTTCTCAAAGCATCTGCAAGCTCGGTTATTGAAAAAAGCTTGCTTTCGTAAACATATTTTTTGACTGCGGCAATGGAGTCAATACAATCGGCAAGACCCTCAATGAGAATCTGACCGTGGCCGTAAAGAGGCCCGTGCTTTTTCATATCAACGCCCTTTTCAACACAGCCCTCAATGGTAAGGGAACGGATGGGGTTGCCCATAACCTCGGAGGCGGCACGCTGACAGCGGTTTGACTGTGAGCAGACCGTATTTATCATGGCGTGCATCTGAATTTTGAATGCCTCATAGAAATCCTCAAAGGTTTCAAATTCACTTGCTTCACCTACGGGAGCGCCTAAAAGTATTCCCTCCGCCTGACCGACACCGTTGTTAAGTGTAAGTTCAACACATCTGCCGAGGTTTACCTCGCCGTCCTCAAGACCCATATGGGATTTACCCTGAATATCAATCTGATTACAGCCGTTCATACAGTAAAGGTGGGAATCCTCCGGGGGAATACCGACCCTTTCAAGGGCAGCGCAGACCGCTTCATCGTTATAGAGCGTTGGCATACCCGTGCCGGATGCAATGCACCTTGCGGCGGCTCTGTAAAGCTTTTCGGGGGTGTTTCTGTGACACCTCATTGTTAAATTCGGGGTGTGGTATTTATATTTTTCACAAACATCGAGAATTTCGTATGTAAGAGCGTTTGAAACATCGTTCCAATTTTCGTCACTTCCGCTTATGCAGAGATTCCATACTCTCGTATCGTGGCAGAATTCCCAGAAATCCTCAAGGGCTTCTCTGCTTTCGGCATAATCCGATTTTTCCCAGAATTCTATCATATATTGGTCAAAGTGACCCGGTGAATCCTTGCCGTCAAAGTAGAAAACAGTCTGATAAACAATGCAGGCTTCTGCAAAGGTTCTTGCAGGCTCTTTAGGGCAATGAGAATATGTTTCGGCAAGTCTTTTAAGCTTTGATTTTACCTTTTCATCCGTTTCGGTTTCGAGCATTTCAAGTGCCTGACTGCGTATTCTCTGACCCATTGTGTCAAGACCGTCAAGCATCATATAAACGCCCTCATAGAATTCGGCATTTTCAGTGTTTATCTCTGCATATTTTTTTACCTTTTCACGGAGCTTGTCAGTGCCGTATTTTGCAAAATGAACTATATTCGGAACGGCGTGACCGGCAAATGAACCGCCCCAGCCGCAGGCTCCCTCTTCAAAAGCCCTTACGGAATCGGAGGAATACATCTGACATCTTTTGCCGAATGAATACTTTGAAATAAGCTTTGCCATAAGCCTGTATTCATCTGCTTTTTCGGGGTGCTTTTTAATCTTTTCTTCAAGCTTGTTTTTGTCGCAATAAACCCCGGCGCTGAAGCTTGTGCCGAAAATACAGTCAATATAATTGATGTATGCCATACCTGTTTTTCTGTCAATTTCTATTTTGCCGTTTTCAAGGTAGCCCTTCATTCCGGCACCGACTTTTTTGGTTATATGCTTCGTTTCGCAGTTAAGAAAAGCCTCTGCAAAAGGCTCATCCTTTACGGTAAAATCATACATTTTCTACTTTCTCCCTTTCACCCGGTGCAATCAGCTTATATTTTCCGCTTTTGAGAACGGAAATCAGTTCTTCATTGTTAGTTATCTTTGCTTCGGTTATTATTCCGCCTAAACGGCAGGAGCCGAATTTGTGAAAATCGGAGCCGGAGGAAAGCATTTTACCGTGCTCCCTTGCCCATTTAAGCGCCTTTTCGTTCTGAATATCGTTTGCCTTTCCGTTAAAGACCTCAACGCCGTCAATATATTTCGGGCTGCAAATTTTACCCTGCCTGAACGGATGAGCCTGAAAAACGAGAAAGCCTGCTTTATTTACCTCTTCATATCTCTTTTTCTCCCACCAGTTCAGCATATTACCCTGTTTGAGCAGCCATTCGGGTGTAACGCCGTAAATGAGGTAATCGCTTGCCGAAAGGTGATGGCGAAGCTCAATACCGAGCATAACGGAGAAATCCTCCGATTCGTACTTTTTCATCTCATAGTAGGAGGATAAAAAGTGCTTCATTGATTTTTGCGGTGCAAAAATATTTGAATAGATAAAGGTGTGGGGGTTATAGTGCTCGGTTATAACTATTCCGCTGTAGCCCTGCTCCTTATATATTCTGCAAATTTCTTCCGGACTTGTTTTACCGCACTTTGAAACCGTAGAGGAATGGCAGTGCAGTTCATACTTGTATTCCATAATATTCAACCAATCCTTTTTCAGCACACATAATACATTCAAAGGAATTTCATTTCACAATATATTTGCCTTTTCCGTGGCCTGTTACTGCTTCGATTTTTCCTGCTTCAAGTAATTTTTTTATCAGGGCAGATGCCGGAGACGGCGTGATATCTAAAACAGCAACCATATCACTTCTTCCGAATACAGCGGCCTTACCGAATGCTTTAACCAATTTTTCATATTGTTTTTGCTGATGTGCGGAAAGAACGCTCTCAATGTCCTGTTTTTCTTCGTCAATGTCCTGTTTTTCTTCGTCAATGTCCTGTTTTTGACCGTCAATGTCCTGCTTTTCAGCAAATGTTCCGCTGATATGCATACTTCTGTTATGCAATTCATTTCTTTCATTTAACAACAGATTTCTCAAAAAAAGCTCCAAAAATTCGGTTGTTTCGTGAACGTCGGATTTCAAATCGTTATAATTGGCACGGACGAGAGCATTTCTGAAATACCATGCATTTTCAGCAAAAATATCGTTTGTTGCTTCATATCCGAGATAACGCAAGTATTTTATGAAAAACACTGCTGTCGTTCTTGTGTTTCCTTCGCAAAAGGCATGGATTTGCCACAGATTCGATATGAACTTTGCAAGATGCTTGATGATTTCATCCTGCGAAAGTCCTTTATAGCTGAATTTCTTTTCCTGTTCAAAATCATATTCCAAAGCCGAACGAAGCTCAAACGAATTACCGTATAATACCGATTTTCCGTCAAGCACCCATTCTTTTTTTGAGATATTATAATCCCTGACCTTGCCGGCTAATTTATATATTCCGGTAAACAGGCGAGTGTGGATACCTATATATTCGCCCGGTGAAAAGGTGAATGCTTTTTCGGAAAGAATTTGGGCGATTCTGGCGGAAACCTTATCTGCTTCTTCGGTTCTGTCATCGGGTGAATGTGCGACATTTTCCTGATAATAGCTGTCAAGCAACGCCTGTGTTTCGTCAAAATCAATTTCGCCTTCAATGTTTCGTATAGCGGTTTGCTTCAAATACTCTGAGGTTTTGATTCCGTCCACCGCTTGCAATCCGATGGCGGTTTGCCATGCATAGCCTTTTTCAGCTTTGCCGGGTTCTTTGTGGCGTATATATTCTTCAAAAGGGTCTTTATTCATGGCTTGTCTCCTTTCAGAATTTATGAGCTACTGTTGTCAGCAATATGCTGAAGGCTTTTTCAAGAAACCTACATAGTTTCCGCATTGAGGCGCTTACTTTTACCAACCCTTATTCAGCATAATATAATACAATATTATACCGCTTAATTCAAGGAAATTTGAAAATATATTGACAAAGATGAAAATATTTGTTACATTATTTATGGACTAACTGTCCATAAAGTGAAAGGAGGATGCTCTGTGAATGATGAAAAAAGCGGAAAATGCTGTTTTATAGGTGAATTTTCCGAAAACATAAAAACTGAAGAAAACGAGGTTAAAAGGCTTTTGCGCCTTGCAGTCAGGGATGCTCTTTTTGAGGGCTATAAAAGCTTCGTAACGCCTGTAACAAGGGGTGCGGGGCTTTTGGCGGCTGAAATTGTTGCTGAATTCAAAACCAAACGGACGGGCATAAAACTGACCTGCGTTCAGCCCTATGATTATTTCGGCAAAGCGCAGGAGTGGAAGTGGAATGTAAAGCATAAAAGGGTAACGGGAATTGCAGACAGCGTTGTTACCGTTTCCAGCCGTAAAAATATTAACTGCTATGTGCTGTGTGACCGCTGGGTAATCAATAACGGCGAAAAACTGATTGCCGTCAGCTCAGGAGGTACGGAAACCGTAAAATCCATTGATTATGCCGCCGCAAAGGGGCTGAAAATCAAGAAAATTGAGGTGTGATTAATTCGGAAACAGCCCTCTGAAATCAATTCAGAGAGCCGTTTTGATTATGCATTATGCATTACGAATTTTGCTTTGCCACAAAGATTTGGCACAAATTGCATTATTTATTACAGTCCAAAATTTCTGCTTCAAATGTTGGAATTATCACATCGCCTTGTGCTTCCTGGTTGCCTGCAAATTCTTTGCCGGCGGTGACAGACGCCATTTCCTCATCCGTCAGTGGAGTGCCTTTTTCTTCGGTCTTTATATCTTCTTTAACCTCTTCGGCTTTGTTTACTTTCTTTTCGTCTTTCATAATACTTTATTCCTTTCGCAAAATTTTATTTTCTGAAGACCGAAAACTCAGCTTACATCTCTTTATACGAACGATTTTCAAAAAGGGCTACAACTTTTTGAAAAAATTTTTGAAATCCTGAAACAATGAAAAAATCATACCATATACGCAGGTATATGTAAAGAAAAATCCGAAAATGAATCATAATATCATCACATAACAGAAAAGTCCGTGAATAAATGCTGCCTGCAAATTTTCTGAAAAATTATGAATTGTGAATTATAACAACGCCAACCGCAGGTTCCGAAACTCCACTTTCCACTCTCAACACTATCATAACTCCTCACCGAGCGAAGCTCCTGACTAAACTAATTCAGCAGTTTTTTATAACTCAAATCCATACCTATTGCGCCGAGAGGTGCGGTGATTAAAATAGAGAGCACGGCAACCGAAAGAACGATTTTTCCGCAGGGCAGTCCGAGTGAAAGGGGCACGGAGCCGATTGCCGCCTGAACGGTTGCTTTGGGCAGATATGAAATTACACAGTAAAGCCTTTCTTTTCGGTTAAGCTTTGTTCCGATAAGGCAAATTAAAACACCTGCACTGCGGAATATAAGGGCAATAAATATCATCAGCACCGCCATTGAGCCTGCCTGTAAGGTGTATCTTATATCAACCGCCGAGCCGACAAGCACAAACAAAATGACCTCTGCCGCAAGCCAGAGCCGTCCGTATTTTGCCGACAAATCCTCTGAAACCTCTTTACGGCAGCGGATTTGAATTACGCAAGCCATACTCATAACGGCAAGAAGCCCCGAAACGGAAACGATACTCTCCAGCCATTCCTCAACGGACATAAGAAGAAATGCCGAGCCGAGTATAATAACGGTTTTACTGCTTTGACGGATTGAATTGCCCCTTTTATGTGCAAATTCAAAGAGAAACGAAAGAATAAAGCCTGCCAAAGCTCCGGCAAGAATACCGAGAATAACGGAAACCGGTATATTGATAAAATCCCTTACTTTTGCGCCGTTGCCCTGTGCCATACCGATAAATGTTGAAAAAAGTACAATTACAAATACATCATCAAGAGAGGCTCCTGCAAGTATCAGCTGCGGAATTTGCTTGTCTGTTCCGTAGCCCTCCTCCATAAGGCTGACCATTCTCGGCACTACCACCGCCGGAGAAACAGCACCGAGCACCGCACCCATTATTGCGGCTTCAATCAGGGTGATGTGAAGCAAAAACGGAGCAACGGCAACGAATGCCGCAATTTCAAATATTGCAGGGAGAAACGACATCAGCAGTGCAGGTCTGCCGACTTTTTTTAAGTCCGAAATGTTTAACGCCAATCCGGCTTTTATCAGTATGATTATCAGCGCAATCTGCCGAAGCTCAGAAGAAATGCCGAGAATTTTCGGGTCAAGAAAATCAAGAACATAGGGGCCTGCCACAATACCCGTAATAAGCATACCTATAATTCGGGGCAGCTTTATCCGCGCGCAAATTGAAGCTGCGGCAAGGCCGACAAGAAAGATAAGTGAAAGTGATGTGAGCATAGATACCTCCGTAATATGCAAAAAAGCCGATGTCTCTCTGCAAGAATTTTGCAGAAGTCATCAGCTTAAAAAAAGCGGTTTTGGTTTCCCACGGGAGAACTTCATTCCCTACGAACGCATTTTACTCTGACATACCGAAAAAGTCAATGCCTTGCAGACAAATAATATCCGTTTTCGGCTGATTTCCGTTCAGTATTGCAGGATTTCTATTTCAGCTCAACGGTATTTCATACTGATAAACGGTGAGCCATTCCATAGTGTTCTCCCTTGTCTGTATGTTTTTTATGTGACTGATTATTTCAGATATCTGTCGATATATTCAAAAAACAGCTTCATAATTTTTGACATTGATGCCTTGTCTTCACATTCGTGATTTGAATTCGGAAAAGAAATGAATGTGTGTTCAACATTGTACTCCGTAAGCTTTTTATCAAGGTCAACGGAATTTTGGTAGGGAACGATATCATCAATTTCGCCCTGCCCCAAAACGGTGGGGATTGTGTTTTCGTCAACGAAATTTACAGGCGAATATTTTTTCAGGGCTTCTGTTGCTTTGTCAAAATTTTCAAGGTCAATATTAAAGCCGATACCGTTGCTTATGATGTTTCTGAAATATTCCGTGCCGACAGACCCGCCGACACGGTTTTTAACGGAATAGAAAAACGGATTTTCCAAATCCGAGGGGCCGCACAGTTCAACAATGCAAACGGGCTTAACGGGTGCCGTGTTCTTTTTTGTATAGCCGTATAGCAGAGAAAGGTGACCGCCCGCCGAAATTCCTGTCAGAAGCACCTTATCAAAATTTACGCCGTATTTTTCACCCTTTGCCTTAATTGCTTTAAGTGCGGATGAAATATCGTCAAGCTCATCATTGTAGTTGACGCTTTCTGAAACATAACGGTAATTTATGCAGGCGGCGGCAACTCCTTTTTCTTCGCTGACCTTAAAAAGCTCCTTGGTGTAACTGTTTTTGCTGCCCTCAACCCAGCCTCCGCCGTGAATACAGAGCACAAGTCCCGTATTTCCGCAGGCATTTTTCGGAAAAACAAGGTCATATTGCTGCCTTACATTCTTATTTTCTGTGTAATACTCATCGAGAAATATTCGATTTTCGGAATAATGCCCGATATACCCGGCAGAAAGGGCTTTGAAAAAAGATGTTACTGACATAAGGCTCTCCTTAATCTCGGCTTATTGTGCTTATAGTAACAGGTTTTGCAAAATAAATCAAGGCGAAGTCAACTTACTTCTTCATTATTACTTATCACTTTCCAAAATCGGTAATAAGTAAAATCGACAACTCTCTGTCGAAAGTTGTCGATTTTTGGCTGGGGTGGCGGGATTCGGACCCACGGAATGCAGGAGTCAAAGTCCTGTGCCTTACCGCTTGGCTACACCCCAATATTATTCTGATTTTCGTAAATAAATGCTCATATTAAAATACGCAAAGCCCAAGGCTTTGCGCAGTAAATTTTAAGTGGGGTGATTAGAGGGATTCGAACCCTCGACCTCCAGGGCCACAACCTGGCACTCTAACCAGCTGAGCTATAACCACCATTTCATCTCTGCGGGTTTTCCTCACAGCATTTATGAATTATACAGTATTGCACCTGTTTTGTCAAGAATTTTTTATAAACAAAAAGACTGCTGCAAAAATAGGATTTATTCGCCTTTATTCGCCTTTTTACAGACTTTCAGCCTGAAAAGCATTTTCGATATAGTTAAGTGATTTCATTTTGAAATCGTCATTAAGGATTATCTCGCAGACATCAAACCGTGTTTTGCAGTCAAGCTTGCTGAATGAGATAAAATTTCTTGCGGCAAGTATTATTCTTTTTCTCTTTTCGTTATCTACTGCATCCGCAGGACGGAGAAGAGCGCTTTCGTTTCTCGTTTTAACCTCAACGAAGCACAGAACATTGTTTTTCATTGCAACAATGTCAATTTCTCCGGCTCTGCAGGCATAGTTTGAGCTGATTATATCATATTTGTTATCACGCAAATACCGTGCGGTGTAAAGCTCACCCCATACACCGGATTTGTTTTTTATCAAACCGAATTACCTCTTTAATGCATCTTTTTAAGAAAGGTTTTGCGGTGGTATTCCGAAATACCGTGCTCACGGATACATTCATAATGAAGCTTTGTTCCGTAGCCCTTGTGCTGTGCAAAGCGGTATTGGGGAACCTTTTTGTCAAGCTCATACATAAATCTGTCCCTGCTGACCTTTGCAAGAATTGATGCGGCGGCAACGGAGGGGGAATTTGCATCACCCTTTATGACAGCTTCACCGTCAATGTTAAGCTCCGGCATACAGTTACCGTCAATAAGGGCATAATCGGCATTAACCTTCAGCCCCTCAACGGCTCTTTTCATTGCAAGCATTGTGGCATTGAGAATGTTTATTTCGTCAATTTCCTCAACGCTTGCCGTGGCAACGCAATAAGCAACCGCCTTTTCGGTTATAACATCAAAAAGCATTTCTCTCTTTTTTTCGGAAAGCTTTTTTGAATCGTTCAGCCCTTCGATTTCGATGCCGTCGGGCAAAATGACTGCGGCGGCATAAACGGGACCTGCAAGAGGACCTCTGCCCGCCTCGTCAACACCGCATATCAGCTTATAGCCCTTTTCTTTTGCGGAAAGCTCGTACTTATAATCCATAGGTTTACCTTATTTCTGCAATTTGTAGTTTTCCAATGCCTTTTTGAGATACTTTAAGCTGAATTCACTGCTTTTTTCACCTGCTCCGTGCTTTGAGGCAAGGGTAGAGGTGTAGTTTTTAAGGGGATAAACTCTCAAATTTGTCATATTATGGCCGTAATGTGTTATAAGTCCGTCAATTTCGGCATTCTCAACACTTACGGTGCCTGTCTGTATATTTTTAACAACCTCAAAGCTCAACATTCCGCCAAGCAGATTTTCGGGCTTTTTATCATCTGAAATAAAGCTGCCGAGTGAATAGGCAACAAGCGTTCTGCTTCCGTCCCGATTATCTATATATTCCGTTTTCATAAGGGTGTGTGTGTGCGTTCCGATAATTACATCTGCACCCCACGAAGCAAGCTTTTCGGCAAGCTGACGCTGTTCTTCGCTCACATCCTGCTGCTTTTCCGTTCCCCAGTTTGCACAAACGACTACAATATCCGCTTCTTTTTTTGCGTTGACTATCATATTAAGAAGCTTTGATTCCTCCTGTGCAAGCACCAATGAGGCTTCCGAGCCCTCCGGGAGTGAATTGCCGCCGCTCTCCTGTGTAAAGCCGGTAAATGCAACGGTAATATTGCCTGCTTTTATTTTGGTTATTGCTTCTGCATCCTGTGTGCTTGCATAGGCGCCGACAGTTGAAAGTCCCAGCTCTTTCCAGTAAGCAAGGGAATTGAGCAGTCCCTTTTCGCCGTAATCGAGGGCGTGCGGCGAGGCAAGGTTTACAACATCAAAGCCGATTCGTGCCATCTGCATACCGAGCTCTGCAGGTGAATTGAAAAGGGGAGCGCCGGAAATATTATGCTCTGACGATATTACGGAGGGCTGATTGAGAATTGAAATATCCGCCTCCGAGATTACCGAAGCAACATTTTCGTAAGGATAATCAAAATCGTATTTGATAGAGCCTGTTCTTGCATAAGCCTGTTCAAGCAATTCCTCTGAAATAATATTTTCTCCTACGGCGGAAACGGTTATTCTCTCAAATAATCCGTTTTCATCGTTCCCACTCGGGTTATCCGGCTTGTCATTACCTTTTGAAAGGAAAATTATGCCAAGTGAAATAACATCAATAAACAGTATTGCGGTAAGGAATACCGATAGAATTTTTTTCATTGCTTTTCTCCTTTCTCTGCCTGTAATCAGTCAAGTGTTATTTTACCGAGCTTGCCGCTTCTGTATTCATCAAGGAGCATTACGGCGGCTCTTTCAGTATCAAATTCGCCCTTGCGAAGAAGCATCCCCCTCTTTTGGGCAATCAGCTCAAGAAGCTCGCAGGGCTCCGTATCTTCAAAATCGCTGATTTTATATCTTGCGGAGAGCCTGTCGGGGTAGTTATCTCTCATAACCTTTAACAGTCTTACCGCTATTTCCTGAATGTCAAGAATTTCATCCTTGACAGAGCCTATAAACGAGAGCTTGAAGCCAACCTCCGGGTCTTCAAATTTGGGCCAGAGAACGCCGGGGGTGTCGAGCAGTTCAATACCCTGGCCGATTGAAAACCACTGGTTGCCTCTTGTAACGCCGGGCTTATCCGCAACCTTTGCACGGTATTGCCCTGCCATTCTGTTGATAAACGAGGATTTGCCGGTGTTCGGTATGCCTACAACCATAACACGCAGAGCTTTGCCCGCCATACCCCTTTCGGCGTTGGCTCTTATTTTATCTTTAAGAACCTCCTTAACGGCAGGCTGAAATTTATCAAGACCCTTACCGCTTCTGCAATCCACGGGAAGAGCCTTTATGCCGAGGGCTTCAAACCTCTCAATTCTTTTCTTTGTTGCATTGTCATCCGCAAGGTCACATTTGTTTATGAGAATGAGCCTCGGCTTGTCACCTGTAAGCTCATCAATTTCCGGGTTCCGGCTGCTTTCGGGGATACGGGCATCAATTATTTCACAGACCATATCCACCAGCGGAAGACTCTGCTTTATCAAGCGGCGGGTTTTCGCCATATGGCCGGGAAACCACTGAACCGTCATTTTTTCGTTCATAATTAACCTATCTTAAATCTGCCGAAGGGCGAAACTCTCACAAGTGCCCTGCCGAGAATGTAATCATCTCTGATATATCCGACACGGGCATCACGGCTGTCTGTTGAGTGATTTCTGTTATCACCCATAACAAAAACAAAGCCATCGGGAACGGTTACGGGGCCTGAAAAATCCTCCTGAACATAGGTGAGCTCGTTAACATAGGTATCCTTAAGGGCTTCACCGTCAACATAAACAACACCTTTTTCAAAGTCAATATCGACCGTCTGACCGCCAAGGGCTATAACCCTTTTTACAAGTGTGGGTTCAATGTAATCAACCTTTGAGGGCTGGCAGGTAACAACTATATCACCGGGCTTTGCATCCGTGAAGGCGGAGAGGAGAATCCTGTCTTTGTCATGGAGTGTGGGATACATTGAATCACCCTTTACACCAACCGTTCTGACGAAAAATGTAAAGGCAATCGCAACAATAACAACGGCTGAAACGATGATTGAAACAGCATCAAACAGCCCGGAATATTTAATCTTTTCTTCTGCCTTATTTTCAATTATGATTTTTTCTTCACTCATAACTCTGCCTCACTTGTAGAGATTTTTTGAATCGGGGTAAAGTCTGTAAACTGCCTTGCCGAGAATATAATCCTGCCTGATAAGACCCACTTTACCTGAACGGCTGTCAAGGGATTCATTTCTGTTATCACCCATAACAAAAACCTGATTTTCACCGACCGTCAAAGGGAATGAAACATCAAATGAGGTGCAGGTGGGCTGTGCGATATACGGTTCATCAAGGATTTTGCCGTCAACGGAAACTATGCCGTTTTCAAAATCAATATCGACCGTTTGACCCTCTGTGGCAATAACACGCTTTATAATCGGTATATCCCTTTCCCAGGGCTGTGTTATAACAACAATGTCACCGTACTCAACACCGTTTGTTATTCCTCTGACTGCAACCCAGTCACTGTCACGCAGAGTGGGGACCATCGATGAACCGCTGACCCCGACAATTCTCAGCAGAAAGCAGAAAATGAAAAATACGGCAACGATTGCACCGATGAGTGAATCGAAAATATCAAACAGCACGGAAAATATGAAATTGGGTTTTTCAGTAAAACTGACATAATATTCGTCAATTTGTCTTGAAGCCATAATAAACCCTCTTTGTTAAAAGAAAAGGTGTAACCACCGCATAGCAGGAAGTTACACCCTCAATCTTGTTATCTGACCTGTTCTTTAACCTTAGCTGCCTTACCGACTCTGTCACGAAGATAATAGAGCTTGCTTCTGCGGACACGACCGTTTCTGACAACTTCAATTGAAGCAACATTGGGGGAATGAATGGGGAATACTCTCTCAACACCAACACCGTAAGAAACACGGCGAACTGTGAATGTTTCTGAAATTCCCGAACCCTTGCGGGCAATTACGGTTCCCTCGAACATCTGGATTCTTTCTTTTTCGCCTTCACGGATTTTTACGGCAACCTTGATTGTATCACCGATTTCAAATGAAGGGATTTCTGCTTTAAGTGAATCCTGTGCGATAACTTTAAGTGCATCCATTTTAACAAACCTCCGAATTTTTTTCAGACATTCATTCACTAAAAAGCCAGAGGAACATCCGTTTTAATAATGTTGTTATTAAATCCCGTCTTCGGCGACACTTCACCTACTGACGGTATAAATGCTAAAGTATAATATCACAAGACTTTCAGAAATGCAAGAGATTTTTTATTTTTTTGCAAAATCCGTAAAATTATTCAAATAATTCACCGTTTGCGGTGTAAATATCCGTTCTTTTTATTGATACCGCTTCTGTTTCGGCACCGAATTCTTTGCAAAGGGCTTCAACGAGCAGACCTGCGTTAAGATTTTCGCTTGCTCCCGTTGAAAGAACGGCGGTTATGAAAACGGTGCAGTCATTTTCTTTTGCTTCAAAGCTTTTGATGTAATCGCAGAGATTGACTGCTTTTATACCTTTTTTTGAACGCTTTTCCGCATTGAGAACGCCGGATGAAATTATATCGTTTATTCCGGCACAAAAGGCTGTTGCTTCACCCTCTGAAGAAAATGAAAGGCTGATTTCGTATTTTGCACCTGACACGGCATTCACCTTGCCTGCCGCATCTGTAACATCAACGATTTCAAGGCCGTCCGGCAAAACTCTGTTAAGTCTTTCTTTTATTTCCGAATGAGAAATATCTTCAACGGGTCTTATGTCAACCGGCTCCCTTTCGCCCGATTGACCGAGGGGCAGGGGCAGAAGAAAGTTAAGATAGGGGTGGGGGTTAAAGCCCTCTGTGTACCAAAGGGGAATATCCGCTCTTCTGACCGCTCTTGTAAAGGTGCGGTTCATATCAAGGTGCGAGGTGTAAATTGCCGTGCCTGTTTTCTTATACCATATACGGACTGTCTTCATCTGATTGCAGTCACCATTCATTGCAGACACCTCCGTTTAACCTTGCCGCACCGCAGTTTGAACATTTTTCACGGCAGCTCGGCGTGGTTTTTGCTTCGTGGGCTTTTTGGTATTCTCTGATAAGGAATTCCTTTGTTACGCCGTAATCCATATGGTCCCAGGGCAAAACCTCATCAAGGGAACGGGCTCTTGCGGTGTAGAAAAACGGGTCGATTCCGCATTCTTCAAAGCTTTCAAGCCATTTTTCTCTGTCGAGATACTCCTCCCACGAATCAAAATGACAGCCCTTTTTCCATGCTGTTTCAATAACCTTGCCGAGGCGTCTGTCACCTCTTGCAAAAACTCCCTCAAGGAATGAAGTCCAGGGCACATGGCGTGAAAGGTTGATTTTTCTTGACCTTATGCAGGAGAGAAGATAATCCTGCTTTTCAATGAGAGTGTCGGGCTTATCCTGAGGCTCCCACTGGAAAGGGGTAAAGGGCTTCGGAACGAGAGAGGCGAGAGAAATGTTGACGGAAACACCTTTTCCCTTGGGCTTGTTTTCGCACTTGTAATATTCCTCAACCACATTTTGAGCAAGGCTTGCAATGCCCTCAACATCTTCATTTGTTTCGGTTGGCAAGCCAATCATAAAATAGAGCTTAACCGCAGACCATCCGCCCTCAAAGGCTCTGGCGGCGGTTGAAAGAATGTTTTCTTCCGTAATATTTTTGTTGATAACATCCCTCATTCGCTGTGTGCCTGCCTCCGGGGCAAAGGTCAAGCCGCTTCTTCTGACAAGGGCAAGCTGTTCCATAAGCTCTTTCGGAAAATTATCAATTCTCAAGGAGGGCAGGGCAACATTGATTTTGTTTTTGTTTGCCCAGGGGAGCATACTGCCAAGAAGCTTTTCAAGTCCCTTGTAATCGCTTGTACTTAAAGAGCACAGCGAAATTTCATCATAACCGGAGCTGCCGCAGATTGCACGGCATTGCTTTTCAACAACCTCCGGTGATTTTTCTCTTAGCGGTCTGTTAAGAAAACCTGCCTGACAGAAACGGCAGCCCCTTATGCATCCTCTGAATATTTCAACGGTTGTTCTGTCAAAAACCGTTTCAATAAAGGGAACAACAAAGCTTTCCGGGGCAAACATTTTGTCAAGGTCGGCTACATTCCTCTTTATTACCTTTTCGGGTGCACCGTTTGTGGGGGTAACGGATTTCACCGTGCAGTCATCGTTATATTCTACATTATATAATGAGGGCACATAAACTCCCGGAATCTGTGCGGCGGCAATGAGAAACTCCTGCTTTGAAGCACCCTTTTTCTTATATTCCTTCAGCAGGTCTATAAGCTCGTTTGTAACCTCTTCGCCGTCACCGGGCAGGGTTATATCAAAGAAATCCGCCATAGGCTCCGCATTGCAGACACAGGTTCCCCCTGCAATGACAATGGGTGTCAGATTTTTTCTTTCTTCACTTCTTACGGGCAGACCTGCCAAATCAAGCATATTCAAAACATTTGTGTAGCTTAATTCATATTGCATGGTGAAGCCGATTAAATCAAAATCTCTGATTGCCTCGCCGCTTTCAAGACCGTAAAGAGGAATGTTGTTTTCTCTCATTATTGCTTCCATATCAACATCGGGAGCAAAAACTCTTTCGCACCTTGCATCCTCCCTTGCATTGACAAGGGAATAAAGGATTTTCATTCCGAGGTGTGACATACCTATTTCGTAGGTATCGGGGAAGCAGAAGGCGTAGCTTATATCAACGCTTTCTTTCGGCTTATATATGCTGTTAAGCTCTCCGCCCGTATATCTGCCGGGCTTCTGAACCTTCATAAGATGTTTTTCAAGCTCTTTCGGATACAAAATTCTCACAACCGTTCTGATGTAAATTACCGCTGAATTATACCACAGATAAAAAAGAAAATCCATACAAAGAAACAATTTATAAAATAATTATTGCAATGTTGTCTTTTATCAGTTAAAATCTTACCATATCACACAGGAGGTACTCCGAAATGGATTTTAAGGAAAGCCCGCTTATGTACGGACTTGCCGCCATTATTGTGGCATTTATCATTATTCAATCTCTGTTTTTTATTGTGAAATCGTGGAAAAGAGGCAGACAGCTCGGCATTTCAAAGGAAACACTTACAAATACCATAACATCAAGCGCTCTGTTTACTCTTGCACCTGCGGTTTCAATCCTCGTAACCGTTATTGCACTTGCCGGTGCTCTCGGAATGGTTCTTCCCTGGATTCGCCTTTCGATTATCGGCAACCTTGCCTATGAAACGGTTGCGGCTGAAAATGCTCTTTCCGCAATGGGAGGCAGCTTGAGTAATGAGGTTACGGATGCCGGGCAGTTTGCCACCGTATCGTGGGCAATGTGTATAGGCGCCTGTTCACCGCTTCTTGTGCTTCCGCTTGTGTGCAAAAAGCTTCAGACCAAAATCGGCGGAGCAGTCAACAAAAACGAAAAGACCGCTGCCCTCGGTGATGTTATTGCCGCCGCAGCGTTCATCGGTATTATTACCGCTTTCCTTGCAAGAGCCGTTAACGGCTGTACCGCAAAGGCAACCGAGATTATTAACGAAGCAGGCGAAAAGGTTACCGAAAATATTGTAACCGAATCCGCCGGAGCACTTTCGATTATTACAATGATTTGCGCAATTGTGCTGATGATTGTGTTCGTTACCCTCTGTAAAAAGGTTAGATGTCTTTCAAAGCTTGAGCCCTTTGCAATGCCCCTTGCAATGTTCGGTGCAATGGGCTGTGCAATGCTGTTTACGAAAATCCTCCCTGCCGGCTTCATTTCATTTACCTGGTATGATGTAGGAGGTGTTTTATAATGAAAAAAGAGAGAACTTTTTTTGATAAAATTCATCTTTGGGGTGCAATATGGAACTATGCCGCTTTGCTTGTGATGTTCCTTGTGCCTGTGCTGTTTTCGTTTGTCTATGATGCCTGGCCGGATATGAACGCCCTCGGCAAAACTCTTGCCGTTCTGATTCCTCTCTATTGGAGCACGGCTGTTATTGAAATTATGACCTATGTTCCTATGCTCGGTGCAGGCGGCACATATCTCGGCTTCGTTACGGGTAATATCGCAAACCTCAAGCTTCCCTGCGGACTTAACGCTATGGAAAACGCCAAGGCTCGAGCCAACACGGAGGAGGGCGAAATCATTTCAACAATTTCAATAGCAACCTCCGCAATAACAACAACGGTTATCATTGCAATAGGTGTTATCTGCTTTGCCCCCGTTTTGCCTAAAATTACGGCGGAGGGCTCAATATTCAAGCCGGCATTTGAGCAGGTGCTTCCGGCACTGTTCGGCGCTCTCGGAGCAGGCTATTTTATAAAGCACTGGAAAATCGCCATTGCCCCGATGCTCGGCGGAGTTCTCACTCTGCTTATTTCCCCCACATTCCAGGTAGGCGTATTGATGGTTGTAACCATTGTTATTGCCGTTGTTGCCGCCCTTGTCGTTTATAAGGACTTGTGGAAAGATTTGGTAAAAAAGAAATAAAAATTAAATTGAAACAGCCTCCTGCCGAAAAGCGGAGGCTGTTTGATATTGTATGTGCTTTTTTTGAAAGATTACTGCTGATTGCCGCCGTTATCTTTCTGAATATGAGCATAGTTTCTTTTGATTTTTTGAGAGGATGTTTTGATAAAGTCTTTTTCACGAACGGAAAATGTTTTGATTTTTTTGAATGACGGAACCTTGCTGTTTACCTTATCAACGGCATCCTTTACAATGCTGTATAATTCCTCGGGGCTCGGCAAATGACCTAAAAGCTCCTTTATCTCTTCAATATTGGGTCTTACCTGGGCGTGAACGATTGTTTCTCCCTTTTCGTTTTCAACGCCCTCAACAAGACATTCCTCAACAAGGTTGTTTGTGCCGAAATGGTATTCAAGCTCCTCCGGGTAGATGTTTTTACCGTTGGAGGTTACGATAACATTTTTACATCTGCCGGTTATGTGGTAATTACCCTTGTCGTCAATATAGGCAAGGTCGCCGGTGTGGAAAAATCCGTCCTCGTCAATAACCATTGCGGTTTCCTCCGGGTTTTTGTAGTAGCCCAGCATTACCATTCCGCCCTTGACACAAAGCTCACCTATTCCGTTTGCATCCCGCTCAATTATTTTTGTTTCAACACCGGGCAGGGGCTTGCCTATGGAATCGGTTGTTCTCAATCTGTCATGGTTGATAATCGCAAGGGGAGCACACTCCGTCAGACCGTAGCCGTAAACAACCTGAATACCGAAAGCATCAAAATCCTTGATAATTTGCGGGTCAATGGAAGCACCGCCGCAGATTATCATTCGCATTTTTCCGCCGAAATTTTCCTGTATTTCTTTGAAAAATACCTTTTTCAGGTCAATGTGAACTCTTGCCGCCGTTTTGCAGACAGCGGAGCCGATTCTGAAAGCCAGCTCACCGTTTTTGCGGCCGGAGATTTCTTTCATCAATCGCTTGTGTATTGTTTCAAGAACGAGGGGAACGGCTACAAAAACCGTGGGGTTATATTCTTTCATATTGCGCAGAGCCTGCTTGAAGCCGCCGCAGAATGTAATCTTTGCTCCGCAGTAGGGGGCAAAAAATACTATAATCGAGCTTTCAAAGGTGTGGTGGAGGGGGAGAATTGAAATTCCGCAGTCCTCCGGCTTTATTTTGATAACGCCCATTGCGGCTTTTATTTCAAAAACATAGTTTCTCTGGCAGAGCATAACACCCTTTGAGGCACCCGTTGTGCCTGAGGTAAAAAGGAGTGTGCAAAGCTTTTCGGGGTCGTGCTCAACGCTTTTCCAAAGCTCTTTTCCGCTTTCTGCAAGCTTTATACCCCTTGCCATAAACTCCGAAAAGTCTATATAGCCCTCAAAGTCGTCAAGAGAAATGAGAATCAGACCGTCAGGAACATTTCCATCAAGCTTTTTGAGAATGTTTTTATCACAGAAAAGAAGCTCCGTGTCGGATGCTTTAATAATGCCGTTGATATCCTCATAGCTTAATTCCTTATCAATGGGAACAATAACGGAGCCGGAGCAGATTGTGCCGATATAGGTAAGCACATATTCATAGCGGTTGTCGGAGCAGATGCCTATACACTTGCCGCCGAGGTTCATATCAAGCAGGGCATTTACAAAAGCGTTTATCTCGTTATAGTATTCATTATATGTGATTTCACAAAGCTCGCTGCCTTTTTTTATTTCAAAAGCAGGTCTTTCACCGAAGAGCTCTTTGCTGTTATCCATAAGCTCTCTGATGTTGTTGAAATCACGGACTTTATAAAAAGGTTTTTCCATTGGAAACCTCCGAAAAGGACAAAATGTTGTGTAACGAATATAAAAACATACAAGATGATGTATTACGACACATTGAGGGAATTATAAAGAAAAAGTTACCGCCAATTGTTAATAAACTGTTAATAATCGGCAAATTTATTTTTGATTATTGAGCAGTTTATCTTGAAATAGTGTTTAATGTGTAATATAATAAATTGATTCAATAAGTCAGCTTTTGCCGAACTTTATTTTATAATTCGCCGTGAGTTCTTTTACGGCAGATTCGGAGGAAATATGCTTTACAGAAAATTTAAGGATAAGGAAATTTCACTTCTCGCCTACGGCGCAATGAGGTTGCCTGTTATTGACGGAGATGACAGCAAAATAGATGAGGCGAAAACCTTTGAGCTTATTGATAAAGCCCTTGCAAGCGGCATAAATTATTTTGATACCGCCTGGGGCTATCACAAGGGCAACAGCGAAATCGTTCTGGGCAAAGCCCTTGCAAGACATAACCGCAACGAGTTTTATATTGCTTCAAAATTTCCCGGCTATGACACAACAAATATGAAAAACGCAAAGGCTATTTTTGAAAAACAGCTTGAAAAATGCGGTGTTGATTATTTTGATTTTTACCTTTTCCACAATGTTTGCGATACAAACATTGAGCTTTATCTTGACAGACAGTACGGCTTGTTTGATTACCTTGTTGAAATGAGAAAGCAGGGTAAAATCAGACATCTCGGCTTTTCCGTTCATGCAAATGATAAGGATATGTTAAGATTTCTCGAAGCCTACGGTAAGGAGATTGAATTTTGTCAGATTCAGTTGAACTGGCTTGACTGGGAGCTTCAGGAAGCGGAAAAGAAGGTTAAAATTCTGAACGATTGGAATATTCCCGTCTGGGTAATGGAGCCTGTCAGAGGCGGCAAGCTTGCAAAGCTTGAGGATGAACAGGAAAAGAGATTAAAGGCACTCCGCCCGGACGAATCAATCCCTGCATGGTCATTCAGATTTTTACAGAGTGTTAAGGGCGTAACCACCATTCTTTCGGGTATGGGCAGTGATGAAATGCTTGAGGATAACCTTAAAACTCTGTCGGAGCATAAGCCTCTTAACGAAGCGGAGCTTAAGGTGCTTTCCGAAATTGCCGGAGAAATAATCGGCAGAAAAAATCTGCCCTGTACCGGGTGCAGATACTGTACTGCCTATTGCCCTGTGCAGCTTGATATTCCGGCGCTGATTTCATTTTATAATGAGCATAATTATACGGGCAGCGGTTTTGTTGCTCCTGTCGGAATTAACGCTCTGCCGGACGATAAAAGACCCACCGCCTGTATCGGTTGCAGAAGCTGTGAGGCTGTTTGCCCCCAGCAGATTAAAATATCGGAAGCAATGGCTGATTTTGCACAGAAACTTAAATAATCGAGGAAAAAAGAAATGAAAATAGCAATTTACGGTTACGGTAATTTAGGCAGGGGCGTTGAATGTGCCTGCCGCCAGAATAAGGATGCGGAGCTTTTCGGAATTTTCACAAGAAGAAGCCCCGAAACGGTTAAGACTCTCACGGGCGCAAGGGTTTATTCCGCAAATGACATTCTGAATTATAAAAACGATATTGATGTGCTCATCATCTGCGGCGGCAGTGCAACGGATCTACCTGTTATGACTCCCGCCCTTGCGGAAAACTTCAATGTTGTTGATTCCTTTGATACCCATGCAAAAATACCGTCACATTTTGAAAATGTTGATGCCTCCGCTTCAAAAAGCGGCCATATCGCTCTTATTTCAGCAGGCTGGGACCCCGGTCTTTTCTCACTTAACCGCCTTTATGCTTCGGCAGTTCTCCCGGAGGGTAAGGATTACACATTCTGGGGCAAGGGCGTCAGTCAGGGTCATTCGGATGCCATACGCAGAATTGAGGGCGTTAAGGATGCAAGGCAATATACCGTTCCCGTTGAAGCCGCTCTTGATAAGGTAAGAAGCGGTGCTATGCCGGAGCTTTCAACAAGAGAAAAGCATCTGAGAGAATGTTATGTTGTTGCCGTGGACGGAGCGGATAAGGTAAAAATAGAAGAAGAAATCAAAACTATGCCCAACTATTTTGCCGATTACGATACAACCGTTGAGTTTATTACCGAGGAGGAAATGAAGAAAGAACATTCCGAGCTTCCTCACGGCGGCTTTGTTATCAGAACAGGTAAAACAGGTCTTAACGGCGAACACACACAAACCATAGAATATGCCTTGAAGCTTGATTCAAACCCCGAATTTACTTCAAGCGCAATCATTGCCTTTGCAAGAGCACTTGACAGAATGAACAAAAGGGGAATTTCAGGCTGTAAAACAGTTTTTGATATTGCCCCGGGTGATATGTCGGTTCTGACACCTGAGGAGCAGAGAGCACACCTGCTTTAATTCATACCGTATTGCGGAGTTTTGCTGTATAATGACACAAAGTAAAAAGGAAAACCGAATTATTTTCATTTGCTGGCTTGCCTATGCAGTTGCGTATATCGGCAGACTTAATTACAGCGCAAGCATTGTTGCGATAATTGCACAGATGGGTATAACAAAGGACAGTGCCGGGCTTGTAAGCTCCTGCTTCTTCTTTGCCTACGGCATAGGTCAGCTTGTAAACGGAATTTTATCGGGTAAATATAACAGCCGTATAATGATTTTTGTTTCGCTTTCCGTTTCGTCAATTCTCAATATCTATATGCCTCTGTGCGGAAGCATTGAGATGATGAAATATATATGGCTCATAAACGGTGCGGTGCAGTCAATTCTGTGGAGTACCCTGATTAAAACGATTTCGGAGTATGTCAGCGATGAAAAAATGCCCTTCGCAATTCTTGTTATGAGCACACCCAATACGGTGGGAACATTTCTTGCCTACGGCCTTTCGGCTTTCTTTGTAAAGTTTTCCACCTGGAAAATGACATTTTATGTTGCGGCGGCTTTGATGCTTGCTACGGCTTTTGTGTGGCTCATTCTCTACGGTAACGATAAACCGCTCATCAAGGCGGAAGCTGTAAAAGAAAAGGGCACATTCAGGGATAACAGACCTATGATATTCTGCCTTGTTACCGTTGCCTTTGCCGGAATTGCAAACGGCTTTATCAAGGACGGAGTAAATACATGGGTGCCCTCCGTTCTCAGCGAGGAATTCGGTGTGCCGGATTATTTCTCGATTCTTCTCACTTTGCTGTTACCTCTTGTGGCAACCCTCAGTGCCGGAGTGATTAAGAAAATACACGAGAAGATTGAATCACATTCCCTTATGAACGGAATTATGTTCGGCTCTTCGGTTCTGCTTTGCGCCGGAATAATGTTTTTCCTGAAAATTCACAGCATTATCCCGATTATGCTTTGCTTTATTGCAACAAGTGCGGTAATGTCAATGATAAACAATGTTATCACAAGTATGTTCCCTCTTGACAGACGAAAGCTTATGGGCTCCGGCTTTGCCGCAGGCCTGCTTAACACCTTCTGTTATGCTGGCAGTACGATAACCTCGTACGGACTCGGCTTTGTCAGTGAAAACAAGGGCTGGAACGAGGTGTTCATCATTATGCTTGCCGTTTCTCTTGCGGCAGGGCTTGTTTCAATGGTCGGCTTCGGCTTTGACAGGAAAGCGGAAAAGCAGTAATAATAAATAGGAGATAAAGCATCAGGTTATCGGCTTATGGTTAATACAACTGTTGTAAACGGAATAGAAATGGACTGGTTTTCATTCGGAAGCGGGGAGAAAAATCTTGTTATCATTCCCGGTCTTTCAATGAAAAGCGTTATGCTTCTTGAAGCGGGCGTTAAGTCAATGTATAAGGATTTTACCGATACATATACGGTTTGTGTTGTTGACAGGCGCAAAAACTCCCTGCCCGGTTTTCATATCCGTGATATGGCTGAAGATACTGCTTTGGTGCTGAAAGAAATAGGCGTTGAAAAAGCGGATTTTTTAGGCGTTTCACAGGGCGGAATGATGGCACAGTTTATTGCGGTTGATTTCCCGGAAATGGTGAACAGCATTATTCTTGCTTCAGTTCTGTCAAGAGAAAATGACTTTTTCAGAGAAGTTATGAAAAAATGGCTTTTACTTGCCGAGGCTCACAAAGCCTATGAGCTGACGGACAGCGTTGTTAAGGGAATACACAGTGAAACATTTTATACACAATACCGTCAGCTGCTTCTTGCGGGCAGCGAGGATTTGACAGACGGGGAAATGGACGATTTTGCACAGGGCATAAAAGCGTTTTCGGGCTTCAATGCCTATGATGAGCTTGAAAAAATAAAATGCCCGGTTCTGGTTATCGGCAGTTGGGGTGATAAGGTTGTTACCCCGGAGGGCTCCTGCGAAATCGCCGAAAAGCTTGGCTGTGAAATATATATGTACGGTAAAGAATACGGTCACGGCGTTTATGATGAGGCGCCGGACTATATTAATCGGGTTAAAAGCTGGTTAAATCGGAGTGAAAAATGAAGCAGAGTTCAAAATGTGCCGTGGGCGGCATAGTGGCTGCGTTGTCACTTGTTTTGCTGATTTCCGTGGCGATAGTACCATTTATGACCTATGCCCTGCCGGCAATGGCAGGGGTGTTGATTGCCTTTACGGTTACGGAGATAGATAAAAAGTGGGCTTTGGGTGTTTATGCGGCGGTTGCCATTCTCGGTATTTTTCTTGTGCCGGATAAGGAGGTTTCCGTTATGTACCTTGCACTTTTCGGCTATTATCCCGTACTGAAAAGCGTAATTGAAGCAAGGCTTAAATCAAAGACTCTGCAATTGCTTATAAAAATAACTGTTTTTCTTGTTACAATGTTTGTTTCATATTTCCTTATGATTAAGCTTATGGGGCTTAAAATTGAGGATATGGAGGAGCTTGGCAAATGGGCTGTTCCCATACTGCTCGGTACGGGGCTTGTTGCTTTTTTGATGTATGATTTTGCGGTTTCAAAGATGATTTTACTTTATGAAATGAAGTGGAAAAAGCATTTTCACCGCTTTTTTAAGTGATTTGTTGTCTTTTTATCAATATTATTATTCACAAATTTCCCCTTTGTTGTATATTTTTACATCTTGAATTTGTTGCTTTTATAAGATATAATAAACTGAAAAACTTTGCGGCACCCGAAACGGGTATTTGGAGATAAATATGAAGGAAACTGTTAGAATAGGCTTTATAGGTCTGAGTGGCAGGGGCAGCGGTCTTATGGGGGAGCTTCTTGATGTTCCCGGCGTTGTTGTTCCCGCTGTTTGCGATAAATATGAAGACAGAGCTCTCAGGGGTCAGAAAATTGTTGAAGAAAAAACGGGTACGGCTCCCGATGTTTACCTTGACCATAGGGAGCTGTTAAAGCGTGACGATATTGATGCCGTTCTCATTGCCACCACCTGGATTACCCACGCACGCATTGCCATTGACGCCATGAAGGCAGGCAAGCACGCCGCAATGGAGGTTGGCGGTGCTTCAAGCATTGAAGAATGCTGGCAGATGGTTCGCACGAGCGAGGAAACAGGCAAGTTCTGTATGCTCCTTGAAAACTGCTGCTATGACAGAAACGAAATGGCACTTTTCAATATGATGAAGCAGGGTCTTTTCGGTGAGCTTATTCACCTTTGCGGCGGCTATCAGCACGATTTGAGAGATGAAATCTGCCTCGGCAGAGAAAACAGACACGGCAGGCTCTATAATTTCCAGATGAGAAACGGTGAGCTTTACCCCACACATCAGCTCGGCCCCATCTCCAAAATGCTTAATATCAACAGAAAGAACAGATATATTTCCCTTGTTTCTATGTCATCAAAATCCAGAGGTCTTAACCTTTGGATGAAAGAAAATAAGGGTGAGGATTACGATATTGCCGATTATCCTTTCAATCAGGGCGATATTGTAACAACTATGATAAAGTGTGCAAACGGTGAAACGGTCTGCCTGACCCACGATTGCTCACTGCCGAGAAATTACTCACGGGCATACAGAGTTCAGGGCACAAAGGGCATCTATATGGAGGACGGTAACAGCATTTACCTTGAAAACCGCACTCCCCACACAGGCGGATGGATGCACTCACCCGAACCCTTTGATAAATATCTTGAAGAATATGAACATCCCCTTTGGAAAAAGTATCAGCAGGATGGTGTTCACGGCGGACACGGCGGAATGGATTACCTTGTTCTTTCAGCCTTTGCCGAAGCCGTCAAGGTTGGCTCACAGCCTCCCATTGATGTTTATGATGCTGCAACCTGGATGGCAATAACCTGCCTTTCGGAACAGTCTATTGCGTTGGGCTCGGCTCCCGTAGCCGTTCCCGATTTCACAAACGGAAAGTGGATAGACAGAGAACCATACAGACGAGGCATATTCTGCCTTGAAGAGGTCTGCAACGATTTCTTTGAAGAAGGAGATAAATGAGTTATGAAGTATTATATCGGTGTTGACGGCGGCGGAACAAAAACCGCATTTGCCCTTTTTGATGAAAAGAAAAATATGCTTGCCATCCATAACGGACCCGGAAGCAACCACGAAAATCTTGAAGACGGTTTCTTCGGTGCAAGTGATGTTATTATGAACGGTATCAATGAGCTTTGCGACAAGGCAGGCGTTTCTTTGAAAAACATTTCGTTCACCCTTATGGGCCTTGCAGGTATTGACCATCCTTATCAGTATGATAAGATGTGCGAGCTTCTCAGGGATAAGGGACTTGAAAACTTTGAGGTTTTCAATGACGGCTTCATTGTTGTCAAGGCAGGCAGCGAAACAGGCCACGCAATCGGCTACAACTGCGGAACGGGTGTTTGCTGTAACGGTATTGATTCTGACGGTAAAATGCTTCAGCTTATGGGTCTCGGCAGCTTCAGCGGTGATATTTCCGGCGGTGAAAATATCCTTATGAAGTCCTACGAGCTTATGTATAATCAGCTTTTCCTCGGTATGGAAAAAACTCTCGTTACCGATATTATTTTCAAAGAGTACGGTATTTCCGATAAAGAGCAGTTCCTCGGTCTTATTGAAAAAATCGAAGGCCCCGGCGGTCATCCCTTTATCCGTTCGTTCATCGGCGCATTCTTTGATGCCGCAAAGCAGGGTGATAAGCCCGCTCTTGCATACTGTGAGGAAATGGCTGAAAGAGGAGCCCGTTCAATCTCCGCACTTGCAAATACTCTTAATTTTGCAGATGATGAAATTGAGGTTGTTCTTTCCGGCTCAATCAATGTTAAGCTTGATAACAAGGCATACCTTGATATGCTTCTTGAAAAGGCACAGGAATACAGCGGCAGAAAGCTTAAATTCATTAAGCTTACCGAGCATCCCGTTACAGGATGCATCAACTGGATTATGCAGGATTATGCAAAATAATATTATTTGAGGAGATATAGCTATGAAAGAAATTAATGTTGCGGTTATCGGCTCCGGCAGTACATATTGCCCCGAGCTTATCGACGGTTTCCTTAAGGCACAGGATTCTCTTAAGCTCAAGAGAATCGTATTTATGGATATTGATGACAGAAAGAGAACTGTCGTAGGTAATCTTTGCATCCGTATGCTCAAGGCGGCAGGTGTTGACTGCGAAACACTTCTCACAGATGACCTTGATACCGCTCTTCAGGGTGCTGACTTCGTTGTTACTCAAATCAGAGTGGGCAAGCTTCCTGCAAGACATCTTGATGAAACAATTCCTCTTAAATATAACCTTATCGGTCAGGAAACAACCGGTATCGGCGGCTTCTTCAAGGCACAGAGAACCATTCCTGTTATGAAGCATATCTGTGACAGAATTGAAGCAATCTGCCCCAATGCATGGCTCATCAACTTCACAAATCCCTCCGGCATTATCACAGAGTTTGTTCTTAACAATACAAATGTTAAGTGTATCGGTCTTTGTAATGTTCCCATTGATATGATTGACGATATCAAGGAGGATGTCGGCGAAGATATGGACTACACCTATGTCGGCCTTAACCATTTAAGCTGGATGACCTCCGTTAAGGTAAAGGGTGAGGAGCTTATCGAAAAGCTTCTTGCAGAGGGCTTTACTCCCAAGGTTATGGCAAATATTAAGGATGACGGCTTCTCAATCGAAACTCTTAAGGCAATCCATGCCATTCCTTCATCATATCTTCAGTATTATTATTGCAGAAACGCAAAGCTCAGTCATCTTCTTGAGGGTGACAAGAGCAGAGCTCAGGTTTGTATGGATATTGAAGAGGACCTCCTCAAAATGTATTCGGATGAGGGTCTTTATGTTAAGCCCGCTCTTCTTGACCAGAGAGGCGGTCACAAGTATTCACTTGTTGCGGTAAACCTTATTAACTCAATCGCAAACGATACCGGAGACCTTCAGGTTGTTAACATCAAAAACGGCAATACTCTTCCTTTCCTTAAGCCCGATGATGTAATCGAGGTTGCGGCTTATGTCGGCAAGGACGGTGCTGTTGCAAAGCCCGTTGGCGAGGTTAATAACAAGCATATCATCGGTATGATGAGAATTGTTAAGGAATACGAAAACCTTACTGTTAAGGCAGCAAGGGACGGCGATGAGGAAGCTGCCCTCAATGCACTTCTTGTTCATCCCCTTGTTGGTGACTGGGAAGCGGCAACAAAGTGCTTCAACGAAATGAAAGAGGCTCACAAGGATTATCTTCCCCAGTATTTCAACAAGTAATAATACGGGAGGGGCTGTTAAATTCAGCCCCTTTTTAATTGATATTTCAGCTTTTGTTTAATCAAATATTAAAAAACGAGGAGAAAGGCTATGATTGGAATTATCGGAGCTATGGCAATCGAGATTGAAACAATCCGTGCAAAAATGGAAGAAAAAGCAGAAAAAAAGATTGGCGTTATGACTTTCGTCAGCGGAAAACTTTACGGCAAAGAAATTGTCACCACCGTTTGCGGTATAGGTAAGGTTGCCGCCGCCATAGGAACACAGGCTATGATTATGGCGTATAACCCGGAATGTATTATCAATACGGGTGTTGCAGGCTCTCTTTCGGCAAAGCTTCACATAGGCGATGTTGTTGTTGCGGACAGCCTTTGCCAGCATGATATGGATACATCTCCCCTCGGTGACCCGTTAGGCTTAATCAGCGGACTGAATTTAGTTGATTTCCCTACTGATGAAAGGGTCAGAAATTTACTTCTTGAATGTACCGAAAATAAGGGCGTTGTAGGTAAAATTGCCTCCGGCGACCAGTTTATTCACAGCACGGAGCAAAAGGAATTTATTATTTCAAATTTCAATGCCGTAGCCTGTGAAATGGAGGGTGCGGCAATCGCCCAGACCTGCTATTCATCCGCTGTTCCCTACTGTGTGCTCAGGGCAATCAGCGACAGTGCAGACGGCTCATCACACATGGATTACAGCGAATTTTTACCCATTGCGGCAAAAAATGCGGCAGATATAATTGAAAAATTCGTTAAGGCGTGGTAAATTTTACTTCTGTTGTAAAAGCGGTCACAAAAAAATATAAAGTGCTTTCCGTAAACTCAAAGCAGAGCGGAAAGCACTTTTTCTTGTGAAAATCAATCAGTTTTTCTTAAACCTTTTAATTTTGTTTGTGGTGGTTTTTTCAAATTCGTCATCCCTGATGATAACCTTTGAAATCTGTTTATAAACAGGCAGCTCCTTGCAGGCTGCTCTGATGGATTTGAGAACCTGTGCAGGGGTTTTCTTTTCGCTTAAATAAACCTCCGCAAGCAGGGATTTTTCATTTCCGTTATCATCGGATTCACCGCTGACGATAACCTCGTCAACAAATTCTATACCCTGAATATATCCCTCAATTTCCTCCGGGTAAATATTTTTGCCGTTATTGAGGACTATTATATTTTTCTTTCTGCCGGAAATGATAAGCTGGTCATTCTCCGTGATTCTGCCGTAATCACCGGTGTAAAACCATCCGTCAACAATGGCTTCCTTTGTAAGCTCCGGCTGATGATAATAGCCCAGCATTACAATATCGCCCTTGATAAGAATTTCACCTATCCCCTCGGCGTTGGGGTTATCTATTTTCCATTCAACGCAGGGCAAACGGCTGCCGGCGGTGTTGTAATTGTTGGCAACATCATTGTTTACGGAAACAAGAGGAGAGCACTCGGTTATACCGTAGCCGTTGATAAGGTCAATGCCGATTGTTTCAAAAAATTCACCGACCTCGGGTCTGATTGGTGCGCCTCCGCAAACGATTTTTTTAAGCTTGCCGCCGAAAATATCGGTGATAAAGGAGAAAAGCTCTCTCTTCTTTTCTTTATCCTTCATTCTGAAGCTTTTGCTTTTTGCAACAAGCCTTTCAAACTGCTCCGTCATTCCCTTTGCGGCAATATCACGGGTTATTCTTGTATAAAACATTTCCGCAAGAGCAGGAACAACATAGATATAATCCGGCTGATAAATCTTCATGTTTCTGAGCACAGCCGTCATTTTATCATTTATGCATATTGTTGAATGGTGGTGAAAGGAAACAAGCAAATCGCTTACGCTCTCATAGGTGTGGTTATAGGGCAGAATAGAAAGCCCGGTATCGTAAACCGTTGAAACCATAAGACCGTTGCAGACACCGGAAACGAGGTTGTGCTCGGAGAGCATAACGCCCTTTGACATACCTGTTGTGCCGGAGGTGTAAACCAGCATTTTCATTTTGTTTACATCTTTATTTACATCTCTGCGGAAATTGCAGGTGCCGAGGGCTTCACCCTCTTTCAGACATAAATCGTATGAAAGAAATTCACCGTCATTTTCTTTTCTGTCAAAGCCGATAAAATATTCGATATGTTTAAGCTCTTCACGGTGCTCTCTGAGAACGGGCTCAAATCTTTCATCGTAAAAAAGAACATTACATTCGCAATCCCTGAGCAGATGCAGATAATCGTTTTGAGGCAGCTCTCTGTCAAGGGGAACAAAGGCTCCCTTTGAAAGGAGTGAGGCAAAATAGGCTGTAATCCATTTGAATGAGTTGGAGCCGAGGCAGGCATAGTTGCCGCCGTTGACACCCTTGCTGTTAAGAAATTCGCCTATGCCGTAAACACGGCCGATAAAGCCCATATAGGTTACGGACTTAACCTCGTTGTTTTCTTTGAATTTATATGCTGTTTTGTTGGGACACTCGTTAAGAGCCAGGTCAACCATTTCACCGATTGTGTCAACCAGCGGAACAACATAATATTTTAATTTTTCTTTCAGCATAATCCGAACCTCATAACATAGATTATCTGTTTTATTATATTATGAATTTTTCGGAATTTCAATAAAAATTTTTTACAGACTGCAATTCCTCCGGCGGAGGCGATTTCTCAAAGTAAATTCCACAGTGGAATTTGCGGTGGAATTTAGTCTGAGAAGAAAAAAGGAGTAGAATTTAGTCTGAGAAGGAGGCTCAGACTATGAGTAAAAAAAACAAACACATGACACTTGACGATCGAAT
>JAZLIZ010000012.1:0-1291 GCA_045617665.1 Acutalibacteraceae bacterium
GAATACGCTTTCGCTTATTATTTCGCTTTTTCTCACCTTGCTGTTTGAACAAATGATTCGAAGCGGAAAAAACCGAAAAACAAAGCTTCCTCCAGTTTTTGTAATCGGTATATCCGCACTGCCTGCGGCAAGTATGTTTGCACTTTTCCTTTTCTTCTTTCTGATATACCGGAACGGAAATGAGGCTTATTATATTCCAACGGTAATCTGTTCACTACTTCTTCTTGCCGCCAATATGAGCACATTTTTTATCATCAATAAGCAGGAGGATTATTATGAGGAAAAGGCGGAGCTTGAACAGACCAAGTCGATGCTTGAGCTTGAAAGAGTGCACTATTCCGAGCTGTTTGCCGCACAGGAGGAGCTGAAGCAATTCCGTCACGATTCCAAAAATTTATACACTTCATTGATGGCTTCGCTTCGGGAAAACGGAGCGGAAAGTGCGGCAGAGGTTATAGAAAAAAGCTTTCATCTGAACAGTATGAATAATTCGGTTTGCTCCGGCAATGCCGCTCTTGATGCCGTAATAAGCTCAAAAATTGCCTTGGCAAAAACGCATGGTGTGGAAATCAGCCTGTATATCCGCACGGCATCGCCTGTTCGGATTGATGGTATTGACATCGGAATTCTTGTGGGCAATGCTCTGGACAACGCTGTTGAAGCGGCGGCAAGGCAGGAGAACAGACAAGTACTTTTAAGCGTTATTACTTACGGTGATATGCTTTCTGTTGAGGTAAAAAATTCCGTTTCCGATGATTTTGAAATCGGCAGCTTGAAATCCACAAAGCCGGATGCAAATAATCACGGCTACGGTCTGAAAAGCATTGAAGCAATTGCGGAGAAATATTCCGGAACGCTGTCTGTTAAAGCGGAAAACGGTGAATTTGTTCTTTCGGTTATTCTTTTAATGTATTTTTAGGAAAATCTAAAATGGATTTTAGATTTTCCTAAAAAAATCGGTAATCCAATCACTTTTGTATTTGAAATAATCACCTTTGCAAAACCCGTTGAACACAAACAGAATATTGTTTATCATAGGCACATCGGCAAGGTACTTGTACCACGGTGTGCTTATTTTTTATACCCAAAATACTATTACAGGAGAAAACAGATGTCAAAAAACAAAGACAAAAAATACGGCGTTATCAGCAATCTTAAATTCATGATAAAAGAGCATAACGCTTACGACAGAAAATTTATTCCGTGCGATTTTGCTTCGGCTCCGCTTGCGGCAATAACCTCGGTCATTACGGCTTTCTTGCCTAAATTTGTACTTGACTGCCTTGAAAAT
>JAZLIZ010000013.1:0-1715 GCA_045617665.1 Acutalibacteraceae bacterium
TATATTAAATTTTGATGATATCTGTCACTTGATTATGCTATACGGAGCCGCTGCGCTTCCCTCAGAAATATGGTCGCCTTGCTCATCTTCATTCGCAATTCTCCCTATTTCTTCACCTCACAGCCTCGCTTCATCCGCCACAGGCGGCGCTTCGGCTGTTCGTCCAGCTGCGCTAAACGACCGTGTTATATTAAATTTTGATGATATCTGTCACTTGATTATGCTATACGGAGCCGCTGCGCTTCCCTCAGAAATATGGTCGCCTTGCACATCTTCATTCGCAATTCTCCCTATTTCTTCACCTCACAGCCTCGCTTCATCCGCCACAGGCGGCGCTTCGGCTGTTCGCCCGGCTGCGCTAAACGACCGAATATTTATACATTTCCTGTGTATTATAGATTATGTGTAGATGTTTGTCAAGATAAATGTGAAACATATGACGGAAAATGTGCAAATGTTTGCGTGCACATATTTGTAAAATTTTTTAAAGTGCATTTCTTTATTGCATTTTTGCGTTGTATGACTTAAAATATAAAAAAACGATTCGGAGGTTATTACAGTGCTTGATAAAATTTTGGATTCACTCAATTTTGCGTTCAGGCAGAAAGAGGCAATTTACAGGGTAGGCAGAGTCTTCACAAGTCTTTTTGACGGAGGATTTTCTTTGAAGAGAGTTACTGCTCTTTTCATTGCTTTCTTTGAAATGTTTTCTTCTGTTATTTTTGACGGCGGCAGTACCCCTATGGGTCAGCAGCTTAACCTTGACGGATATGAGCTCGTTTACTGTGATGAGTTTAACGGCGATAAGCTTAATACCGATGACTGGGCTTACCGTGCGAGCGGTTCAAGGCGTGGCGGCTTTAATGCCGAAAGTCAGGTTAAGGTTGAGGACGGCAAGCTCGTTATTACGGGCGAATACCTTGAAAACGGCGAATACGGCTCCGGTTGGTATGTCGGAATGATAAACCTTAAGGAATATTATTGCCGCGGGTATTTTGAGTGCCGTTGTATCTGCAATCCCGGTAAGGATTTCTGGAGTGCATTCTGGTTTCAGGCGGACAGCCCCTATGACCATTACATTTCAAAGGGCGGTGTCGGCGGAGCGGAGCTTGACATTATGGAAAGCATTTCATCAGAGGACCCGAGCCCGTTCAAGAGAGGCAGTATAACACAGACCGTTCATTGCAACGGCGGTGATGACGATATCGAAAACATCGACTCACAGAATGTGGGCAAATTCAAGGGTAAAAACATTTATACCGAATATAACACCTATGGCCTTGAATGGACAGAGGATGAATATATTTTCTATGTAAACGGTGTTGAAACCGGCAGAACAAGCTGGGAAAACGGCGTTTCCGAAGTACCCGAAATGCTCATTGTTTCACTTGAAATTCCGGAAAATATTTCTTATGCCGCAGATTCCGGCTATAAGACACAGTATCTTGTTGATTATGTTAAAATCTGGCAGAAGCCCGAGGATATAAAAAGCAGATAATTTCGGTATAACTGTATAATTATCAATTAAAATATTACCGAAATTCCGCTTTCCTTTCTCAACACTCCACACAAAAAAGGGGCTGTAAAAAAAGTTCCGTCAAAAAAAAGAACCGCAATCTCACTAAAAGGTGGGAAAGCGGTTCTTTTTGTGATATAATTTTAATTGCAATGAAAACAATACCACGAAACAATATTACACCATATCAATTGAAAAT
>JAZLIZ010000014.1:0-3428 GCA_045617665.1 Acutalibacteraceae bacterium
GTGCGGGATTCGTCCTTTACGACGATAACGGTGCAACGCCTATACAAATAGAAAAAAAGGAAGTCAAGGGCGACGGATTCAAAGGCGGGAATATTTCCGACCTTGGCGGTTATTACAACGAATTACTTTATTTCACCGATATGGCAAAAGCCGGTATTCTTGACCCCACAAAGGTCACAAGATCCGCTCTGCAGAACGCTTCAAGCGTAGCTGCTATGGTGCTTACCACCGAGAGCCTTGTTACCGATAAGCCCGACCCCGCAGCAGATGCGGCGGCTAATGCGGCGGCAATGGCAGCAGCTTCACAGGGCGGTATGTATTGATTTAACAAGCAAGATTGCGGTTATCGTGAAAAACGGTAACCGCTTTTTTCATTTTTATATTGTATTATCAATTTCGGTGTGGTATAAGTTATAGGGAAAATAAAAATGCGGAGAGAAATATGAGCAGATTTTTAGAGGATTTGAAAAAATTTCTTGATACTCAGCCCTTTGGCTTTACATCAATTTCAGAAATTTATGATAACGGTGAGCCCGAAACAATAGAGGATGTTCCGGCAAATCCCTGCCAGAATGTTTATTCAGTTGCTAAATTTTTCACAATGACAGCAATCGGCATTCTTTACGACAGAGGAATTGTTAAGCCGGAGGATAAGCTTCTTGATATAATCGGTAAAGAAATCGACTATGATATTCCCGATAAAAGATGGTTTGATGTCACGGTTGATATGCTTTTAACCCACAGAGAGGGTCTTCCCGTAGGCTTTCTTGATATTGACTGTAACCCGTATAATTCTTTCGGCAAGGATTTTCTTAAATTTACATTGCAGACAGAGCTTGTGTTTAATCCGGGTGAGGATTATAAATACAGTGACGGTGCATTTTATCTTCTTTCAAGGGTCGTTTCCGCTCTTACGGGTCAAAAGCTTGATTATTTTCTCCGTAAGGAATATTTTGAAAAAATCGGTATAGGTGAAGCGGCGTTCAGCTGTTGCCCGGACGGTTACCCGATGGGTGCAACGGGGCTTTACATATCCTCTGCTGATGTTGCAAAAGCAGGTGTTCCCTACCTTAACGGCGGATTATTTAAGGGTCAAAGACTTCTTTCCAAGGAATGGGTCAATATGGCGATTGAGAGAGAATATACCCTTGAATGGGATGACAGCAAAACAGTTCTTTACAAGGGCGGTATGTGCGGTCAGAAAATTATTCTCTGCCCCTCACAGAACCGCTGTGTTGCAATGGAATCATACGGCGGCAATTCAGGCGTTGTTGCAGACTGGGTTGCACAATATAAGGGCTGATATTCAGCCGAAAGGGTGAAATTATGGAATTGTTTTTGTTTTTGAGGCGCATCAAAAATATTAAAACGCTATTTTCAAATTTCATAAAAATGTACACCGAAAAGAAATATAACAGCCGTTTCAGCTTTGTTGTTTTTCTTATGGTTGTTGTTGCCTTTGTTTTGCTCGGTTTTATCTTTATGCAGGTGTTTGCAGAATCTGAAAAGGGCTATTTTTCAGGTATATTCTTTACTCTTCTGATTGAAGCGGCTCTTTTCGTTGATGCTTACCGTCTTAAAGGCCTAAAAAAGAAAATGCCGTTAAGTAAAAAAGAAATGCTGATGCTTGATAACATAGCGTATGAAAAGGGTCTTAACAGAGCAACCCTTAAAAAATATGACAGTGAAGTTAATAAAGAGGAGCCCCCAAAACAGGTAAAAAAGGATACGCTTGATGATTTGCCGTCCTTTGACGAGGTTATGGGCTTCGATAATAATATTAAGGAGAACGAAAAAAATGGTGAAGTATCAGACTAAGGCAATGAAGTTTATCTCCATTGTAATGGGCTTCCTCCTCGGAGGAATGATGTGGAGATGCAGGGGTGAGGGAGGCTTCGGCTCATCCTGGGGCTTATACAGTGTAGGCCTTATAATCTTATTGCTCGTGTATCATTTCTACGGAAACAAGCCGAATATGAAATATGAGGCGATTCCCTTCGGAGCATTTCTGCTCGGCCTCGGTGTTACGGGCTATGCAACGCTTATGACACAGCCTGCCGGAATACTCGAAAGCGATTTGCCCTTTTTGAACGGTGAGCCTGCTTTTATTCCGATAAACTATAAAAGCGGTCTTGCAATGTTCGTAATTATGGCATTTACCTTTGCTCCCTTTTTTGCATTCTTCATAGGGACACTTTTCTCAAACAGAAAATACGGTCTTAATGAATACATTATTATCATTCTTGTTTTCTTTGTCGCAGGTTATATTTTCAAGGCAACCGTAGCACATCCGATTTATAAGCTTATCTGCCCGGAGCAGTATGTTTACACTCAAAAGGGTCTTGAGGCGGCCGGTCTCGGTGATTTGACACCCTACACCGCTTATATGAAGCACTTTGCCCAGAGAAGCTGGAGTGACGATATTCCTTTCTTTGAGAATTACTATATGAGCATTGAAAGTATTTCGGATGCTCTTGCAATTCTCGTTTGCAGCCTTGTAACTGCCACAGCGTTTAAGGATAAGATGACTGCAATTGCAGGCATTGTAATCAACGCTATTGTTTCGGTCGGCTCAACTGTTACCGAGGCTTTCTATACATGGTTTATCTGTGATATTTATAAAACAACAGGCTACGGCTCAAAGCTCGGCATACTTGAAAAGTTCATTACCCGCACAGACTGGGGAACATGGGAGTTTGCAACAGGCGCATTTTTCGGGCTTGCCGTTATGCTCTTTATTGCGTTCC
Organism: Acutalibacteraceae bacterium; assembly: GCA_045617665.1. Classification (GTDB taxonomy): domain Bacteria; phylum Bacillota; class Clostridia; order Oscillospirales; family Acutalibacteraceae; genus CAG-177. The sequence goes on from JAZLIZ010000014.1 coordinate 2,748, forward strand.
TTCCGAAAAAGTATACCGCACAGACTGTTTGCGACACAGCACCGCTTACAAAGAATAAGATTATGAACTTTGCCGCAAATATTGTTCTCACAATATTCATTTTCGCTCTTACACCCTCAAGAGCAATTGGCCTCAGAATAGGAAAGCTGTTAAAGGATTTCGGAGTTATCGAAAACTATCATTCAGTCGGCGACCCTCTTATGATTGCTTTGACTGTTGTTCTCGGCTTATTCTTCCTCTTCTTCTTTAAGAAGAATCTGTTTGGCAGGGGAATACATATAACGGGAACAGACCCGGTAAGCTTCTCAAAGGTTGCTTTACCTGCCTATGCTTCACTCTGCTTTATCCTTTATCTCTTTACTGACCACGCTCCGTTTATCCTGCTTGCCCGTCAGTCAACAGGCGTTGCCTCGTTCTTTAACGGATTGTTCGGCGCTGAATATTTCAACCTTGCACTTGTAATGATTGCCTTTATCGTCAGCGCTCTGCTTTATATTCCCGTAAGAAAGAAAATGAAAGCACAGTAATTGCTCAAAAAATAAGGGGCTGTAAAAAAACAGCCTAAAAAAGCCGAGGTTCACATAAAAAAGTGGGCCTCGGTCATTTTTTAACCTTTCGGATGAAAATCGGATTCAATTTTGCTAAATGATTTAAATTTTATGTACAGCAAAAAAGCCCTGC
>JAZLIZ010000015.1:0-2652 GCA_045617665.1 Acutalibacteraceae bacterium
CTGATATTGTATTCCCAATTTGTTACGCCGTACAACTCGGAGAGCATTCCTTCTCTCCCGTACTGGTGAACAATGGACTGCGCTTGCTTTGCCGTGGAATATTCCATTCTTTCGCACAAAATATCAATTCCCGGAAGTGTAAAGCTCCTGTAAGTGCGCATTATATCACCCACACCCCAAGATTGCAGCTCAAGCGTTGGTTCAAGCATCATATGACCGGTCATATATAATCCGTTTTCGCTGCACCATTTTCCGCAGTTATCCATAAAATTCTGCGTAAACAGTTCGGAAATACAATCGGTAAAATCATACCTTGCGGAGGATAATTCGTTTTCTCCCTTTTCCCAAAATAATTCGGGAATAAAATCCAAAATATCTATGCCTTTGCGTTCTTTGATTTTTTTTTCCAAATCCTGCGTCTGGAGTGGTATAATTTAAATAGAGTCGACAAACACCAAAAAATCTGATAAAATAAAAATCAGAAAGAAAGGTGTTTTAAATGGCAAAGTACAGTAAAGGATTTAAAGCGGAAGCGTTAAAGCTTTCGGATGAAATCGGAGTAAAGAAAGCAGCGGCACAGTTAGGGCTGCAATACTTCACTCTTGCAGATTGGCGAAGGAACCGCAAATACAAGCAAAAGAATACTGTTATATTAACCGAAGCCGAAGCTAAAATTAAACTACTTGAATTAGAAAAAGAAAATGCAGAGCTTCGTCAGGCAAATGAAATATTAAAAGATGCACTCGGTTTTTTTGCAAAAGACCGGAAGAAGTAAAAACCTCCGAAAGACATATTTTCATTTTTGAAAACAAAGGGAAATATACAGTAAAATTGATGTGTGAGGTTTTAAAAGTCAGCGAATCCGGTTATTACAGGTGGTTAAGAAACCGTAGCAAGAAAACAAAAAGACAACTTCTTCTGGTCGAAATCAAAAAAATACTGTCGGAGCATCCCGACAACGATAATTATGGGTATGACCGCATATACAAGGCATTAGAATTTAATGGGATTAAGGTAAGCAGAAATACTGTTTACCGTGTTATGAAATACGGAGGCTTGTTACATAAGATAAGAAAACCGCATGGTATAACAAAAGCAACAACAGAGATACAAGAAAAAGAAAACATAATCAAGAGAGATTTCTCATCTGATAAGCCGATGAAAAAGCTGCTTACAGATATTACAGAGTTGCAATGTGCTGACGGCAAGCTTTATGTATCACCGATTATGGATTGCTTCAACGGAGAAGTTGTTGCACTTGAAATGCGTGATAATATGAAAAAAGAATTGTGTATAGATACGGTAAAACAGTTAAAAATGAAGTATTCTGATTTGAAAAATGTGATTTTGCACAGTGACAGAGGAAGTCAATATACAAGCGAGGCGTACAGATCTTTATTAAAGAAATACGGTATGGTACAAAGCCTGAGCGGAGCAGGGCATTGCTATGATAATGCAAGGATGGAAAGCTTTTTTGCAACCTTGAAGAAGGAGAAGCTGTATCGTATACCGACGTACATAATGACAAAGGATGAGGTAAAAACGATAATATTCAGATATATATTCACATATTACAATCGAAAAAGGATGTATACAGGCAATCCGGGTTATCTGCCGCCGACTGAGTACCGGGAGAAGTATGAACAGGAGGTACGTGCGGCATAGCCATTCTTCAACCGGCGGCACAAAGTATATTCGGGTTTGAAAATTTGTCAAGGTTAATACAGAGCGCCTTCGGCGACCTTGACAAATTCCCAACCCCGAATGGTTTATAATTATGCCGGTTGAAGAATTAAAGTAGTCTCAGAAATTTTTGGGGTTTTTCGACTGCACATTTATTGACATTTCCATTACGCCCAAAAACATTATATTACAAGTGCGTTGTCAAGGTAGTCGGTAGTATTTTCTTACGAAAATCTCCACCACTCCACCTTGACAAGATAAAATTTGGAGCGACTTTTTTTATTTTTTAAGAAAAGTGTCACCCATCATTGACAATTTAACATAATATTTGAAAAACTTTTTATTTTATTCTTGACTATGAATACTTTTTATGCTATTATTATTTAGGTGGTTTTTGTGGAGAACGAATTTATGCGAATTGCCATCAATGAGGCACTTGCAGCAATATCCGAGAATGAGATGCCGGTGGGTGCTGTTGTTGTCAAAGACGGAATCGTTATTTCCGTTGCTCACAATGTACGCAATAGGATGCATGACCCGACACTTCATGCTGAAATTGTTGCTATCCGTGAAGCATGTACCAAGCTCGATGATTGGCGTCTTGAGGATTGTGACTTGTACGTGACGCTTGAACCGTGTGTGATGTGTAGCGGTGCAATTATAAATTCCCGTATGCGTAGCGTGTATTTTGGAGCATATGATAAAGAATACGGAGCCGCAGGCGGCAGAATAGATTTGTTTTCCGGCAGTTACTTTGGTTGCCCCACCACAGTATATGGAGGCATAATGGAAGATGAATGTACTGAGTTGCTGAAGACGTTTTTCCATAATCTCCGCAACAAAAATTAATATACGGACAGGTATCGAAGTGGTCATAACGGTTCTGACTCGAAAACGATTGTCATTTATTCTTTGTAAAGTGGCTTAAACCCTTGTGGTATCCGGGTTTTATGAAAATTTAATATTGTT
>JAZLIZ010000016.1:0-24045 GCA_045617665.1 Acutalibacteraceae bacterium
GTAATTCACCTTCATAGGCTTTTCGCTGAACATCATAAAAATTGCCGAAGCAATAGGAACACCGAAAAGAGTAAGTGTATCATTCCACTTTACCCTCGAAGCAATCAGAGGGTAAAAATACCAAAAGATATTAACAACATAAATAAGGTGCCCCAATATAAAGCAAATCATACCGGCATACATATAAGTTTTTTCGCTCTCTTTGTGGGCGTATTTCAAATCGAGCCAAATATCGCCAAGCAAGCCGAATACAAGTCCGCCTAAAATCAAAATTCCGAATTTAAGCTGTATACCGTTCAGATTATTACTGATTATTGCCGCAACAGCCGTTGCAATAAATCCGATTGAAACGATTGATTTTAATACTGCCACCTCTGCACAGGCGCCTTTGACACGCTTAATTAAGAATGGTATCAGGAGAATAAGACCTAATGCTGTGATAATTAACGGTGCCGTCATTTGTTGTATTCCTTTCACACTTGTTATTACTAAAAAATCTTAACTTAAACTGCTCCTGCCGAGTGTTTACTTGGCAGGAGATTAAATTTTACGGTTTTACCTCAACTTTCGGCAAAGCACCGAATAAGCCTTTGAAAAACGCTACGAGCTTTTTGAAGAATCCGGCGTTAACGGTAACCCTGCTGTCCTTTGAAAGGTCGTTGCCGCTGCTGTCTTTCTGAACATTGCCGTTACTGTCAACAATTTTAACCGTATAGTTTATATCGGATTTAATTTCCCCGTATGTGTATGAAACGGACTTGTTGTCGCCGTCCTTAACCTTTGAACCGTTTACATAAAGCGCAAGGTGATAACCCTCCGGCACATCCGTTGCCGTTGCGGTAATTGTCACAATACTGCGGTAGTCGATCGTTTTTTCCGTCGCCGTTTTAATGCTGACATTATCAAACTTGATTTTATCGGCATATGATTTATCGGCATTGTCCGCGTTTGTTAAACCATTTGCTTTTGCTTCAGCTACGCCATTAAGACTTGTCGCTTTGTCAACATTTGCAATTGCCGTATCGATTGCAGCCTTTGCTTCATCAGATTTTGCATTGTTCTTTGCGGCTGCAAGTTCTGACTTAGCAGCTGTCTTAGCATCCGCAAGAGCCTTGTCAGCATTAGTGGCGGCTGTTATACCTGCTGATTTAGCCGAATCTACATCGTCAAGGTTTGTTGCCTTGTCAACATTTGCAATTGCCGTATCGATTGCAGCCTTTGCTTCATCAGATTTTACTTTGTTCTTTGCGGCTGCAAATTCTGACTTAGCAGCTGTCTTAGCGTCCGCAAGAGCTTTATCGGCATTTGCAGCGGCTGTTATGCCATTTGACTTTGCTGTTGCTACATCGTCAAGGTTTGTTGCCTTGTCAACATTTGCAATTGCCGTATCGATTGCAGCCTTTGCTTCATCAGATTTTGCTTTGTTCTTTGCGGCTGCAAATTCTGACTTAGCAGCTGTCTTAGCATCCGCAAGATCCTTGTCGGCATTTGCGGCGGCTGTAATGCCGTTGGACTTTGCTGTTGCCACACCGTTAACGCTTGTTTCTTTATCAATATTTGATATAGCTGTATCAACAGTGGCCTTTGCTTCATCTGAAATAGAAGTCTGTTTTACTTTTTCAAGCTCTTGCTTCGCTTCTGCTTTAGCTTCATTCAAAATGCGTTCAGGCGATTTTTCTGTACATCTTGAACAAATACCATCAACATAATTATGACCAAGTGCAGAGACATAATTATCTTTGTAAGTTTCACCGCAGGAACAAGTGTATGTTGTATATCCCTGTTCCGAGCAAGTTGGATTGGTCACTTTTTCCGAGAATGAATGTTCATGCTTTACCACATTGATAACACATGATGATGTAAGTTTACCGCAAGAAGCTGTAATAACTGCCGTTCCTTCAGAAATCGGTGTAACATTTCCCAATTCATCAACAATAGCAACAATTTCATCTGACGATGTCCATGTTACTTCTGTTAAAGCAGCGTTCAAAGGATTCGGCAAACATGATAATTCAACTGCATCGCCGGAATTAACTTCCAATTCGGTTTCATCAATATTTATGCTTACCAAAACTACTTCATTATCTTCTGCACTGACTTTAAGAATCAGACTATCTTCAGAATCGTACATCTCAATTTTGCTGTCAGGAGCGCATACAAACTCTTTTGTCGTGAAACTGCCGTCTTCATTCTTTGTTATCGGCACCAAAATCTCGCTGATAACCGAATCATTACTATCTGACAATTTAATTTTTATCGTGTTTGAATTTTCAGCATCAATAACATCGGATCTGAATCGTATTGTAACATTTGAATTTCCGCATTCAATAACCTCAGCATAACCGTTTGTGTTTTCTGCGCCTTCGATAACACGATAATTATTTATTTCCAAGTGCTTTTCAAATTTTGCAGTTACCTCAATGTTATCTTTCGCAACAAACCGATAGATTTCAGATGTTTCGACCAATTCATTGTCAACATACCAGCCAACAAAATCATATCCGTCAACGGGAACGGCAATGGTCTTTACGAGTTCGCCAACAGGATATAACCCTGCTCCCGAAACATATCCGCCGTTATCGTTTACACCGGTAACACTGATATGCGCAGATTGGTTTTCAGCTGAAAGGTATTCGTTTGCAGAAATAATGCTTGAACCTGAAAGCTTCGGTGCGTTGTTAACAGCTTCAAGATTCATATTTGCCGGAATTGCCTGAGTATATGTGCATCCCGCTGATAACGGAACATCATAATAATTCAATCTTCCCGTGCCGACACCCTTATCAAGTCTTTCTATGGTATAATCCATAGTTCCGTCAGAAAGGCCGGTAAAGACTATATTTATTTTCTTATCAGCCGGGACATATATATATTTTGCATCGCCATCAACATAGATATAAATTGAATCATCATACCAGACATATTCGTCGTGTTTATCAGAGCTGTCAACATAGCCAAGAAGATTTCCGTCTTTATCATAAACCTCAAATTCAACCGGGCACTTAAATCCGAAGAAATTCATAAGGGTTTCTCCGAATTTAGGTTTTTTCTCCGGTTCTATGCCGTAAATATAATTATACACATCATCCTTGAATCTCTTTCTTGCTTCTTCAACGGATTTCAGTGCATCAGCAAGCACTTTATCTGCAATACCATTTGCCGAGAAAGAGATGCTGTCAAGCTGATTATATAAATCCTTGGCATCAGATATGGAAATATTACCGTTTCGGCACATTTTGGCAACATCATTATATGCTTTATACCCATGACGAATATTTTTGAATGTCAAAAGAATATCTTTGCCTAATTTCTTTTTTGAAACGGATTTGACTAAATCTTTAAGGAAATTTTCAAGTTCTTCATCCGTATATTTTGATATTCCAACAACACTTTTAAATTCGCTGATTATTGAAAACAGCGCTTTTTTATGTGCGTCTTTAACAACATCGGACATTTCTTTCAAATATTCGTTAATCACATTTACCGTGCCGGAATAGGTTGATGTGATTGTACCGGTATAAGTATGTCCCGACCCGTCATCGGCAGTTACGCTTCCCGCAAACGCACCCCACATATTTACAGTGTTGAAGGTTACGGTATATCCGCCATACTTCTTTTCAAAAGCCCCGCTTTTTGACATTCCGCTTTTAACGGCGTTGACAACTTTTGCATCGTTTTGCGTAAGGTCTCCTGAGAAATCTATGTCACCGATGTCAACATTATCATTAAAAACATCTGAAAGGAAAAGCGTTAATACATAGTAAACACTGTCCATACAATCTGACGGCGTACCGGACTGCATGGTTATATACCTGTCGCTTGTTGCCTCATCCTTTTCTTTTATCTGTTTTGCAAGCCTTTTAATATTAACATAACCTATTTCGCTATTTGCTACGCTTCTGAAAGTACTGTAATAGTAATCCATCGCGGAATAAAATGTATTTGCATAATTTGAAATTGACCCGCTTGTTGCTCTGTGGATTTCTGTTTCATAATTATGATAATTTGCTCCGTAATGAATGTTGTCGATAATTGGTTCATCAAAGTCAATCGTTGTTCTGGAATCCTCACAGATTTCAATTACAAATCCGTTTTCAAGATCGAGAATAACCGTTTTGCCCTTAAGATTATCAGCCTCCGATTCTGATATTTTTAAGTTCTCACTTACGGGATATTTTTTGCCGTCAACAATAATTTCCGAAACATAAGATTTGTCTGTGTTTTTAATAACTTCCAGTGTGTAATTTTCAAATATTCCGGTAACATTACTGGAAACAGGCTCATCCAGTATTAAATTATGTATGGCAAATGATGTACCGCCTGCGGTTTTAACATTGTCTTTGACAAGTACTTTTAACTCATCAACACCGCTTACATCAATTGAAAAATCTATTTTATAGTTTTGGGGCGTAATTTGAAATGAGTCAATAAGTCTCTCGCCATCATAAAAATAGAGAGTGGAATCAAAATTGTTTGTATTGTAACTCTTGATAATATCTGTGCTACCGTTTAATGTTTTGAATTTTTTATCAAGTTTAAAAGTTCGGTATGCCCAACTGATATTATCGCCGAAATTCCACCTTGCTATCCACACTTCAAACCCGTCTTTCAAAACTTCACCATTTAAGTTTTTGTTTCCATAACGACTTAAAGCATTATTACATCCTTTGGGCGCATATCCTAAAAACTCCGTCCCATCTAATTTATAAACTCTCGCATCACCTTGATTGCCTGTATAATGACCTTCAGCAGTACATTCAAGCTCTGCCAAGCAAATGCCTTGATGGTTAAGGCTGTTGTTTCCCGTATCTTTCACATCAGATTGAAAGATGTCAGATGACAGATTAAAATTCAAAGCGGGACGCACGCCGCCGTCCGTGCCAGTGCTATAAGTATCTAAGACGTAGTAGACACGGCCGCCGTGATCGACACCGCACGTACTGTTGGAACGGAAGCCCGGCGAGCGCAAAAGCCAAGAAGAGTTTCCGTCGTACGGACTAACTGAAAATACAGACATTCCCTGACATTTTGCGTAGTCACTGCCCTTTGCTCTTCTGGAGGTGTCTGTAGTTGAATCACTTGAGCTGAAGCCGTAGCTTGTGTTAAGTGCATCATTCCAAGAAAGCAGATAGATTTTATCGTTTGTAGACTCACTGTTGTACTTCGAATATTTTGTTGAATATGCACTGTTATCAAGAGTTGTATTCTGAATAATATTTTGCTGTGCCGAAGAAAAAGCAGTATTGTAGAAATCATCATTCAGCCATTTGCGAATTGAGCTTTCGGTATAATTATTTGCATAATAGGTTTTTGAGGAATCGCCCCAATATGCAGTAATTCCGTATCCGTCTTTTCCGGAAGAAAGAATGTAATTATTAAATATCTGTGAATCAAGAATCGTTTCAGCCATTACCATTCCCGTCGCAGGGTTAAGCACACGCCATTTTATCGGTTCATATTTGAACCAATATACATTGCCGGTTTTATAACCGTTATCATCCTGATCTGTCTTTGATGCTGAAGAAGTATATCCCGTATAATATGGTCTGTAGCTGTCAAAGGTTACAGCACGGTATTTGCTGCCGTTATATGAAACATCTTTATATCGCATATAGTCGGAGGGCTTCATCTGGCCGTCACTCCAGTCGCCCGTACCGCTGTAATAGCCGTAGCTTTTCCAATCGCCGTTTGCACAGTTAAGAGCAGAAATTAGAGTGCTGTCAGTTACCTTTCTCTGCGGATACCAGCCGAATTCGATAATATCACCACGGCTGAATGAAGTTACCTTTGTCGCACTCGCCTTAACACTGAATGCATCCAGCACCTCAGCAAAGCCGTCACCACCAACGGCAACAGTGCCAAGCACCATTACGGCACACAAAAGCATTGAAATTAAAATTTTAATCTTCTTCATAAGTGTTTCCTTTCGGGTTTTATTTGTGATGTTTTACTGCAATTTGCGGTATAAGTCAATACTGCATATTGCGGTATATATAATTGAAACATACTAAATACAAAGGAATGTTTCATTATGTATCAACGAATCCGTGATTTAAGAGAAGACAACGATATTACGCAAAAAGAAATGGCAAAAATTCTTAACTGCTCACAACAGGTTTACAGCAATTACGAATTAGGTCAAAGGGATATTCCGACAGATATTTTGATTAAGCTTTCAAAGTATTATGATGTTTCTGTTGACTATATTTTAGGGCTTAAAGACGAATAAAATCCGTAAACCAATCTATGTTATAATTTATAACATATACTTGTAACATCTGTCAAGTCATACTGTGTGTGAGGTGATATGATTTGACAAAGAATAACAGCGAGAAAAAAGAACTTATTATTAAGAAAAAGAAATACAAAGGTGACGACGGTTTCAAGGTTTTTTCAATCAGAATAAAAGATGAAACAGTTACAAAGCTTGATGAAATCGCCGCTGAAACAGGCAGGTCAAGAAACGAGCTGATAAACACATTTCTTGATTTTGCAATTGATAATTGCCGGGTTGAAGAATAAACCAAAATATCAAAACAGGAGGAAAGCTCTTACAAAGCTTAAAAACATAATGAAAAAGTTTAAGATTCCTCAAGTTCCTAAATCAACAAATAAATGTATTCGATTTCCGGATGATATAATTAACGAGGTTGAAAATGCCATTTCCGGAAAAGACTGTTCCTTTTCCGCTTTTGTTGTTGAAGCCGTCAGAGTCGCCCTTGAAAATCTCGCAGAGGATGAAGCCGAGCAGTAAATCACCATAAAACAGCAATCAGCAGCCCGAATTACAAATCAGGTTGCTGATTTTTTATATCATTTCAACACTTTTCAAAAGTTTTCAAACAATTTCAAAAAAGTTCCGATAAAATTTTAAAAGCTTGCCATAATTTTTCAAAAGTTTGCATAAAATTTTAAAAGTTTTTAGCACTTCCGGCACGAAAAAACCCCTGATTGAACCAGGGATGAATAAAATGTTTTCCTTAACTTGATGTTTCGGGAAATTTATGTTATCTTGTATTCGGAGAGCAAACGAACAGAATATTTTAAACGGATATTTATTGCCTCCGGCTGAAAGGACATAATATGAAGTCAAAAGCAATATTTATGGGTCGGCAGGAATCAAAAGAGCGTGTTTACGGTAAGGATACTGTTGAAAAGCTGAAAGAACGGCTGGATTTTCTCCCGGATTTTTATACTGAGGAATTTATACGCAACGGTGATAAGCACTCAGAGCTTTGCAATGTGGAATACATCTTTTCTACATGGGGGATGGTTGAGCTTTCCGAAGCGGAAATAAAAGCATTTCTGCCGTCGCTCAAGGCTGTTTTTTATGCCGCAGGCACAGTCCGGTATTTTGCAAAGCCTTTTTTGAATTGCGGAATAAAAGTTTTCTCCGCCCGGGCGGCAAATGCGGTGCCTGTTGCAGAATATACAACAGCACAGATTGTGCTTGCAAACAAAGGCTTTTTCAGGTCGGCTCCCTATGCAAGCGCCGGTGAACGGGAAAAGGCGTGCCGTGAGCTTGAGCGTTATAAAGGAAATTACGGCGCAAAAGTCGGTATTATCGGAGCCGGAATGATTGGCAGCCTTGTGATAAAAAAGCTGAAAAGCTACGATATAAGCGTTGCGGTTTTTGACCCCTTTCTGCCCGATGAAACAGCCGAAAATCTGGGCGTAAAAAAGGTCAGCCTTGAAGCCCTTTTTTCAGAGTGTGAGGTTGTGTCAAATCACCTTGCCGATAATGAGCAGACACGGGGAATACTGAACGCAAATCTTTTTGAGAGAATGCCGCCATACTCCACATTTCTGAACACAGGCAGAGGCGCACAGGTTGTTGAAAGCGACCTGATTGCCGTGCTGAAAAAAAGGCCTGATATAACTGCGATTCTTGATGTCACATTCCCGGAGCCTCCCGAAAATGGAAGCGAATTTTTCACTTTACAAAACTGCATACTTACGCCGCATATTGCCGGCAGCAGCGGTGAAGAAGTGAAAAGAATGGCTGTTTATATGCAGGAGGAATTTGAAAGAATGATAAGCGGCAATGCCGTGAAATATGAAGTTACTCTCAAAATGCTTGAAACGATGGCATAAGCTTCAAGCCGGAGAATTTCCGAAAAATATTGTCATACTACGGAGGTTTTTATGCTTACAAAATTTTTAAGTGCTTTACTTGCTGTTTTTTCCGTTTTAACCTTTGACCCGCTTTCAAATTATGATTATTCCGATAAGCTCGGTGATGAGAATTACATAGGCTTTAAGGATTATTATGCCGATTATTTTGATATCGGAGCGGCTGTCGGCGGCTGGCACTGCAAGCACGCCGTAATTTCTGAATTTCTGCTGAAAAATTATTCATCTCTGACGGCTGAAAACGCATTTAAGCAGGCGGCGCTTAATCCTGCCGAGGGAGTTTGGAATTTCAGCGAAGCAGACACCATTGCCGATTTCTGCCGGGATAACGGACTTAAGCTTCGCGGTCACTGCCTTGTTTGGGGCTATCTCGGAAGCTGGATGACAAGGGACAGCGCAGGCAACCTTGTCAGTAAGGAAGTTTTGCTTCAGAGAATGCATGATTATATATCAACGGTTGTAAACAGATATAAGGATATTGTCCGTGTGTGGGATGTTGTTAATGAGCCTTTCGGTTATGACAAAAAAGACGGCGCATTCAAGCACAACGAATTTTTGACGATTTGCGGTGAGGAATATATCACAAAAGCTTTTGAATTCGCTCACGAGGCAGACCCGACTGCGGTGCTTTGCCTCAATGAAACAACCGTTCTTAAAAAGCAGAAAAAACAGGATTATTTGCTCAAATATGTTGAAAAGTGGGTTAACGAGGGCGTTCCTATTCATGCGGTAGGTATTCAGAGTCATTGGAATTTATGGGAAATCAACGAAACTCCCCGCCGCCTTCAGAAGGTTATTGATAAGCTTTATGAGATAGGCGTAGATATTCAGATAACCGAGTGTGATATGCGTATAGATGCAAATAAAAATGATATTTTTGAAACGCTGCCGAAAAATGTTGAGCTTCTCCAGTCAAAAAAACTCAGCCGGATGTTTGAGGTGCTGCGCAAAAACAAGGATAAAATATCAAGTGTAACATTTTGGGGAATCAATGATGACCGTCCGCAAAAAACTGCTGACGGTGAGAAGTATTACAGGCATGAGCTTCTGTTTGACAGAAACAGTATGCCGAAAAATGCGTTTTATGCAGTTTGTGATTTCTGAAAGACCGTTTGTCAGGCAAGCGGAAACAGGCATCACTTTACCGAAGAAATCTATTTAGAAAATAAAACGGACGCCTGGCGGTGTCCGTTTAGTTTATGGGCATTTTAATTTATTTGATTATAAAATCTATGTTTACAAAAGTTTGAAAGTGTGTTAAAATACCGTATCTTTATTTTAGGTAAATATGCGGTAAAACCCGGTTTGTAAAATAACAGATGTATCAGAAAACACTAATGTCCCCGGAGGAAAAATCGGTTATGAAGCCAAGCAAAAAAGACAGACACCCTTTCATTTCAAAAGCCGTGCTCATCATTTATGATGCAATTGCGGTTAATTTAGCTTATTTTTTAACATTTCTTCTGAGATTCTGCATCTCATTTGAAATACAGGAAAATGCAACCTTTGCTTTGCCTGCAATGTATAAATTTGCGCCGATTTTTGCCGTTTTATCTGTTGCGGTGTTTTATCTGTTCAGAATGTATGATATCAGGTGGCAATATTGCGGTCTGCATGATTTGCTCCGTATTGTTGCAGCATGCTTATGCACAAGCGTTGCTTATGCAGTCGGCTCAATTCTGATTTTCGGCAATGTTCCGAGAAGTATTTACTTTATTGCACCCTTTGTTGAGATTTTCTTAATCGGATTAAGCCGTGTTGCATACAAGCTCTATCTTGAAGAGAGAAATCAGCAGATTAACAAAAGAAGTGCCAACAGCCGTTCGATGGTTATCGGTGCGGATACAATCAGCCGCTTTGCTGCAAAGCAGTTTGAAGAATCAAAGCAGTACAGAACCGTTGTTATGGTTGACCTCAACAGAAACGGCTCCTTGCAATATATAAACGGTGTTCCCGTTATCAGCGGTTTTGAAAAAATCGAAGGGGCTTTGAACCGTTACAGAATCGGTTATGTGGTTATTGCCGACAGCACCATTTCTGATGATGACAGAAAGAAAATAATTGCTCTTTGCGACAAAAAAGGCATTGAGCATGAGGATTTTATTGAATATCTTCAGAATAACAACGACACTCAGACTGCCGTAACCTTAAAGGAAGACGGCTCCCGTGTTATTCCTTTCAGCCCTCCGGATATTTCCGAAAAAGAAATTGCCGAGGTTCGCAAGGCAATGCTCTCCGGATGGATTACCACAGGCCCCAGAACCAAAGAACTTGAAAAAAGACTTGCCGAATATTGCCACACCTCAAAGGCTGTTTGCCTTAATTCCGCAACCGCTGCCGAGGAGCTGAATTTCCGTGTTTGCGGCATCGGTGAGGGCGATGAGGTTATTGTTCCCGCATATACCTATACTGCAAGTGCTTCTGCGGCAATTCACTGCGGCGCAAAGGTTGTTTTTGTTGACAGCCAGGTTGATAACTGCGAGATGGATTACGAAAAGGTGGCAGAGGCTATAACCGAAAAAACAAAGGCGATAGTTGCCGTTGACCTTGGCGGTATTGTTGCCGATTACGATAAGCTTTTTGAAATCGTTGAGCAGAAGCGTTCCTTGTTCAAAGCAAAAGAGGGTAATGACCTCGGTGCAAGGATTCAGCAGGCGGTGGGCAGAGTGCTTGTTTTTGCCGATTGCGCTCACGCACTCGGGGCAAGCCGTAACGGCAAAATGGCCGGCTCCATTGCGGACTTTACAGACTTCTCGTTCCACGCCGTTAAAAACTTCACAACAGCGGAGGGCGGTGCTTCCACATGGCGTGATATTCCCGGCATTGATAATGACGAAATGTATCATATGTATCAGCTTCTTTCTCTTCACGGTCAAAGTAAGGATGCTTTGGCAAAGACAAAGGTCGGCGCATGGGAATATGATGTTATCGGCCCGTGGTATAAGTGCAATATGACCGATATTATGGCGGCAATCGGCTTGCGTCAGCTTGACCGTTATCCCGGCTTGCTGAAACGCAGAAAAGATATTATCGCAAAATACGATGAGGCCTGTGATGAGCTTGGCGTAAAGCATCTTGTTCACTATTCCGAAAATTCACAGTCATCCGGTCACTTGTATCTGACCCGTGTTCCGGGAATTACGGATGAACAGAGAAGAGAAATTATTATTAAGCTTGCCGAAAGGGGCGTTTCCACAAATGTTCACTATAAGCCCCTTCCGATGATGACGGCATATAAATCACTCGGCTGGGATATTAAGGATTTCCCCAATGCCTATGCGTATTACGAAAACCTCATCACCCTGCCGCTGCATACAAAACTTTCCAACGCCGATGTGGATTATGTTGTCAGGAACTTTAAGGAAGTTGTGAAAGAGTATATATAAGAGTAAAATGCACATAATAAGCTCTCATTTTTGAGATGTTCTGAAAATTTCTATTGCTGTATGCTTTCAGTCAGCTCTGCCATTTCTTCAACTGTGCTTGCTGTTGCAATCATACAGTTTATCCAGAAGTTATGGCCGTTCAAGGTTTTTTCATCCATCCAGTGTGTCGGAATCATTCCGTCTTCGTGCTGAACACGGGTTATGGTGTCGGTCAGAGCCTTTGCCTTTGCAAGGTGCAGCTCGCCTCTGCCTGCTTTATACATAGCAACAAATGTTTTTACGATGATAGCTACACTTGCATCAATGGGCACATACCAGTTATATTGCTCAAGGGCAGAGGGAACGGGCCAGAGCGAAACATCCTCGCTGTCCTTATTCCACGGGGCAGGCTTACTCCAGACAACAAACTGGTCCTCGATAAAGCGCATAATATCATCTGCAATTTTCATCCTGCTTTCATCATCGGAGTGATAGGCCGCATAGTATCTTACCAGAGCATCTGCACCGAAGTGAGTCAGATTTGAATAGTTTGATGAAAGTCCGCTGTCTTCAAACTGACCCTCCCAGTTATATCTTAAAAGCGTATCTTTCTCAACATAAGAAATAGTATTATCGGTAAGCTCTTTCCATTTTTCATTGCCTGTGCGCTCATAAAGCATCATCAAAAACGGAACAATGTTAGGCATAGGGTCGCAGTAATTAGTGCTGAGGGGTTGCGCACTTTCGTTGTCAATTATGATGTACCAGCTTCCGTTTTTCTGAACGCTGTTATAATAAAACTCACCGATTTTTATTGCGGCATCAAGGTATTTTTTATCTTTGGTAATACTTTCAATTTGCAAATATGCTTTGCCCACATAGGAGGGGTAAATCATCATTACTGTGTTCTGTCTTTCGTCAACAACAGAGCCCATAAAATGGTTTTGTGCCACATCGCAGTAATCGAGATTATATGTTGGCGGAACACCGTTTAATGCACCCTTGTCAGGCGTTATTTTCAAAAGATAATCTGCAATGCTTGTTGCAATTTTCAATGCATTATCAGTCTTTTCGGGGCAAAGTAATATATAGCTGACCATTGCATCAATTATTGATGAGTGTGTTTTACTCGGATAAACATTGAGCAGATAGTTCGGGTCGGGTACGCCGTATTTTAACCAGTGCCGAACAAAATCAAGATTCATTATGTAATCAAATGCACGGGCTGCGCACTCTTTATATGAGCATTTGGCTTTGGGCAAATCCGTATTAAAGGGAGCAAGTTTCCAGAATGTTCTTGCACCTACTGTATAGCCCTCGCTGTTATCCTCGTTTACTGTTTTTACAGTCAGCTCAACAACACCCTCCGGCAAATCCTTCCATATTTCCGTGAGAGGGGCAGAGGGCTTCGGAGCATCAAAGGTGCGGAGCCTGCCGTTATTATCCCTTGCGGTAAATCTGTATTTTTTACAACCTGATATGGGCTGAAACTGAAAGGATGGCGCATACATAAACTGAAATGCCTCCGCATTCCAAAACGGCTTTGCAAATTTTTCCGTTCTTATTACCTCGCCGTAGCTTTCCTCTTTTGCCTGCTGGTTAAGTTCTTCTTTTGTCATAATTATTCATATAATTCGTTCCGCCGTAAACGGGGCTTAAATTATTTATCCTTTCGCATTAAATTACCTGTTTACATTTTCCTTTACCATTTGTAAAAGCTGTTCGGTTGAAACAATTTCAATGTGGTCATCAAGCAAATTAACGAGCTTATGCAGATTTTCGGGCGTAACCGACCAGGCGTGAACGCAGATTGCAGAATAGCCGTTTACGGAACTGTTATCAGCCGCATAGGCGTTTATTTCATCTGCCTGCTGTTTAATCCATTCATCCGTTATTCCCTCATAGCCCTCTGAGGAGCTTAAGGTTTTCTTAATTGTGAGGAACGGCTTGCCGTTGCTGAACCATACATTGCCGTTGCCGGATTCATACAATTTCGGGTCAAGGAAGATTATTCCGCCGTCAATATTTTCAAACCTTGAATAATAGTCAAATCTTCTTGTGAAGTCGGCTGTTTTAACGGCTGTCGGCTTATCATCAAGAATTGTTACAACTCTCATTCCGCTTTTCAGCATTGCGGCGGCTGTTTGAGTTGTGTATGCATCCATACTTTTTTCTTCATAGGCAGAGGGCAGGGCATAGCCGATGCCGGAGGGCCCTGTAATGAAGCTTATTTTATCGTCAGCGGCTGAAAAAACAGCATTTGCGGCGGCAGAGCATAAATCATTGCAAACACAGGGGAAGCCCCATGTTACGGGATAATCCTTTTCAATGGCAAGGCATTGATTATATTCGCTTGCGCCGTTTGTTATCCATTGAACATTGTCGCCGTCTGAATAGATGAGCGAAATATAATGCTTTTCGGGGTCGGGCTTGATTTCTTCCTGTTCCTTTTGAAGCGGGAAATCACAGCTGAAGCTGTTGAGAACGCTGAGATTATAGCTGTGGTCGGATGGAATAATTGAATAGCCGAGCTTTGAAATAAACTTAACAAATTTCTTCTCTTGCTCGCACCAGCCTAAAATAATTCCGTTTTCAGCCGTTTCGTTCAAAACCTTTTTAAGATAGCGCTTGCTTTGACTGTCACTGCCGGTGTAACAGATAAACATTCCCTGCTGAACTGCAAAATCCCTGAGGCCTGCCGCAGCGGTTTTTATATGAACTATACCCTTGCTGCTGAATTGAGCCTTATATTCATCAAAAAAGCTTTCAAGATATTTATAGCTGAAATTGTCGTTTGAAATATCCTTCATCTGCTTTAATCCGCAGTTTTCGGCAAGGTCTTTCAGCTTTTCGGGTATTGCAAGCCAGCCCTTGACCGAAGCATAATTGCAGGCGGTGTTAAGCCCCTCTGCAAATTCCGTTTCACGGTAAAGCACATAGCCGGAATCGGCAATGCAGCTTTTGAATTTTTCAATCAGCAGGGCAAGATTCCATTTTTGCCCCTGCTCATTTGTTCTGATTAGCTTCGTTCCGCTTGCTTCAATATAATTAAGATATTTTTCCGCCATCCAGCTGTTTATGATGAAAAGCTGTACCTTTTCTCTGTTTGCAAGCCCCTGTAAGCAGAGAGCCGTATGATGCTGGCCGGATTTAATCTGTGAGCTTTCCATAACATAAAGCTCATCGGCAAGGGGAGGCTTTTCAAATCCGCAATCTGTTTCATAAAGCTCCTCAACGGATTTTGCTTCGGGTACGGCAGGCTTGAAAATCTGAAAACAGCCGCCTATTGAAATGATTATTGACATAAAAAAGGCGGTTAATCTTGTGAAAAAATCCATACTTACTCCTTTCGGGTATATGGTGACAATTCTTTATCAGAGCTGAAAAGCAGAGCATAAGCCCTGCTTTTTTATCTTTAAAATGCAGAGAACGGGGGATAATCAATCAGGGTATCTGACTGTTCTGCCTGTGAAGGTCTGAACAAAGAAAACACCGAGTTCAATCAGCATTTTGCGGAAAAAGCCCCTGAAACGGACTTCATTTGCAAGCTTGATATGTTCATCACCGCTTTGTCTGAGCGCCTTAATATCGTCATTGCCGAACATATCAAACCAGCGAACAACCCTTGTTTTATAGGTTGACGGGTTGCTTTCATCAATTTCAATCATTCTGTAACCGTATTGTGTCGAGAAGCCGTCACCGTTGAATCGGGTTGAAAGAGAATTGACAATATCAATGTTTTTATATCTTACGCCGAAAGCGTTTGTATGGTCGTGACCCGAAAAGATTGCAAGCACATCGCCTCTGTCAACCATTGCGGAAAACTGACCGTAATTGCTGTTACCGCAGCAAGCCATTTCATGGAACATTCCGTAATTTGTTACTGACGGGTCAAAGCGGTAATATTCATCCCTGTAAATGCGTTTGTAGGTGTAAGCACCGTTATGCTTTACCTGTTTAAGCGCCTCGTAAACCTCTTCAACTATTATATGCTGAAAAGCGAGTGAATAAACCTTACCGCCGTTTTCTCTTTCAATCAGTTCGGATTTATCTTTATACCACTGCACCTGGTCTGCGGCTACACAGGCATAATTATCTTCGCTGTCATAGTCGCCGGAATCGAAAATCCAGAGATTGAATTTCATTTTATCACCATCTGAGCCGAGAACGGGAACATTATATGTTCCGCACCATGAGAGAGCCTCACCGTCATCAACCGAAATTGAGCAGTTGAATGTATTGAAAAATGCCATAAGGCTTTCACGGGTTTCAATGCCTTTTTCGGAATCGTGATTACCGAAGGTTACGGCAACGGGGATGCTTCTTTCTTCAAAGACATTCATAAGCTTTGTGATTTTGTAATGGGTTTCTTCAACTGTATCTGACATTGCAATATCGCCGGTAAGAACGACAATATCAGGCTTTTCTTTATCACAGGCCTTTGCAATAAGCCAAACGCTGTCCTCAAGGTTTTCGGCGCTTAGGTGTGTATCCGTAATATGCATAATACGGAGCTTGCCGTCAGAGTTGAAACGAATTGCCTTTGCGGTTGTGTTATCGTATTCGGCAAATGCGCAGACCGAAAGACCCGAAATAAGCATAATTGCCAAAACGACAGCTGTTAATTTTTTAATAATTTTTTTCATAATATAATAACTCCGTTTATTATTTCCAATCGACATTTTCAGCGCTTGCCGCTTTTTCTTTTAAGGTTGCAAGCCTGCTGAGGGCTTCAAGGAGTGTATCGTCGTTCTTTGCAAAATGGAATCTGATAAGGTGGTTTACATCTTCTCTGAAAAAGCTTGAGCCGGGTACGGCGGCAACACCCACATTCTGTATCATCCATTCGCAGAATTTAAGGTCATCCTTTACTCCGAATTCGCTCACATCAACAAGCACATAATAAGCACCCTGCGGGTCGGTGAATTTAAGACCCAGCCTTTTAAGACCGCCCACAAAAATCTCTTTCATATGTGCATAGTGTGCGGCAAGCTCTTCATAATATCCGTCATCAAATTCAAGGCCTGTGACTGCCGCCTCCATAAGCGGAGCCGCCGCACCGACAGTCAGAAAATCGTGAACCTTTTTAACTCTTTCAATTATTTCAGGGCTTGCGATAACATAGCCTAAACGCCAGCCTGTTATTGAAAAGGTTTTTGAAAGGGAATTACAAACAACCGTTCTTTCTCTCATTCCGGGGAGTGACTGCATATAAATATGCTTATTCGGCTTATAAACAATGTGCTCATAAACCTCATCGGTTACCGCATAGGCGTCATATTTTATTGCAAGTGAAGCAATATATTCAAGCTCCTCACGGGTGAAAACCTTACCGCTTGGGTTAGAGGGGTTGCAGATGATTATTGCGGAAGCACCCTGCTTGAAAGCATCCTCAAGAGCCGCTTTATCAAAATTGAATTCCGGCGGAATCAAGGGCACATAAACAGGTATTGCCCCGGAAAGAATTGTATCTGCTCCGTAATTCTCATAAAACGGAGAAAAAACAATAACCTTGTCACCGGGATTAACAATGCTCATCATTGTTGCCATCATAGCTTCCGTACTGCCGCAGGTTACAACGATTTCGCTGTTCGGGTCAATGCTTAAACCCGAAAAATGCTCATGTTTTTTTGCCACGGCCTCTCTGAAATTCTGTGCGCCCCAGGTTATTGCATATTGGTGAGGCCCCTCGGCGGCAACCTGCGAGAGCCTGTCTGTAATTGCCTTCGGTGGGTCAAAATCCGGGAAACCCTGTGAAAGATTTATTGCGCCGTATTTGTTTGATATTCTCGTCATTCTTCTGATGACTGAATCCGTAAAGCTTTCTGAGCGTGTGCTGAGTTTTCGCATAAGCATTCTCCCGAAAAAATGAAATTATGGTTTTATGGATTACATCGGCTTTTTGCGAACAATTTTAACGGCTGTTATAATCAGCTCAATAAGACCGATAACCGCAAAGGCAAGCCCGAAATAGCGGCTTGATTCCTTGTTTGAACCGGCAATCTGTGAGGGGTCACTGCTCATATAGAAAAACTCAACCTCGTCACCGACCTTCATTGAACTGTTATATTCAAAGTAGGGGGCGTGCTCAAACACCTCGTCGCCTGCCTTGTAATCAATATAAACATCGTGCATAAGCTGACTGTCTTCACCCGTGTAGTCATAATATTCGTTAATCTCAACAATAGTGCCTGTGGCAGGGGTATCATAGGCGGCAGGGTCATATTTGAAAAAGAAAAGCAGACCGCCCGCAAGGAACATAAGCCCCACAATTACGGATATTACCTTTGAAAAAACATTTGTGAATTTAAGCATTTTGAATCCTCCATTCTACTGTAAAAGGTCTTAAAATATATTATTGAATCTGCTACTGTAAAATATACCACATCTTGTTACAAAAGGCAAGAAAACAAAAAAGACATAAGCTTTTATTTGATTTGATTTGACCGATTTTTTCAAAAATCGCAATCAAAAGCTATGTCTGTTACATACAGATACTTACTTGCTGAAAGATTAGAATGTTGCCTCTTTTATTACTTAACTTGAATTTCAGGTGTTACTTTCATTATGTCACTCGAATTGCAGGTGTTGTTTTAATCGTGTCAATTGCAGGAGTGTTTTCAGCCTGCAAAGCAACCTGTGCCTCCCTATGAGATGACATTATCGTAGAACAGATTTAGGCGACAAAGTCGCCTGTGCCTTCCTTTGACAGCATTGCCTTCAAAAGGGAGGCGCAGTCTGCTTCGCAGACTTAATACGCTCCTACGATAGTGAGATGTGGGAGGGAGGCGCAGACGGCAGAGCCGCCTGAAAATTGTCCTATCCAAATGGGATATGGAGGACAGGAGGCGCAGGTTGCCTTGCAACCTGAAATAATGCTCTATCCAACTGTCAGCAAAAAAGGGAGGCGCAGACGACCTTGTCGCCTGAAATGCTGTCCTACGCTAATGGCATCTGACAGACAGGCATAGGCGGTTTCATCGCCTTAACAATGTTCTATCCAAATGGGATGTTGAGCCGAATGGAGCTATTTATAATTGTCATTTGTGCAAGGTTTATAAAAACTGTGGTTGTTTGTGCACAAAAATAACAAAGTTAGTGAAATATATTGACAATTTTTTAGAAATGAATTATAATCACATTAAGTTAAGAGGATACTCTTAACAATTTGTAAAAGCTGAATGAAAAAAGGGGATTCGGCAGACACAAAACTAAATATTTCTAATAATAAGGAGATTACTAAAATGCTTAAAGCAAAATTAGATTCTGTTCGTAAGAATAAGAAGGGCTTCTCCCTTGTTGAACTTATCATCGTTGTTGCTATCATGGTAGCTCTTATTGCAGTTCTTGCTCCTTCATACGTAAAGTATGTTAACAAGTCAAGAGATGCAGCTCTCCAGACAGCAGCTGAAGATCTCGCAACAGCTATCAAGACATCTTATGGTGATCCTGATTCAACACTTAAAGCTCCTTCTGATGAATTAACAATTACCGTTAAAATTGTTGATAAGAAACTTAATCTTACTCTCACTGGCGGTGATAATGTTACTGAAGCTGAACTCATCGCTCTTGGCGGAATTGACACATCAAAGAATATGAATGTTGGTACAGAAAATCTTGCTTTCACAATCAAGGTTGGTACAGATAAGTCCGTTCAGGGTCCGACAAAGGGAACTGCATCAGGTAATTGATTTTTTGAGTTTACTTAAAGAAATCAAATAACAACTTTAAATTTGTTTCGGAGCGGGCGCTCCGCTCCGAAACATAAAAGTTAAACATCGTTCCGTTCTAATTTCCCCTTTATAGGAACGGAACGGTTTTTTATTAGAAAAACCGAAAGGATGATTTCCTATGAAAAAGTTTAAGGGTATCCGCAATAAAGGTTTTTCTCTTGTAGAATTAATTATTGTTGTTGCAATTATGGTTGCACTTGTGGCAGTCTTGGCACCTAATTACATTAAGTATGTTCAGAAATCAAGAGATGCTGTTGTTGAAAATGCTGCCGAATCAGTTTCTGAATCAATTAAAATGTTTTATACTGAAGGTATTTTCAGAAGCGTTAATTGCGAACTGCATGTATTAAAAAATGAAAATAATGAATTAGATTTGGTTCTTGAATCCGGCTCATTTATTTATGATGAAAAAACAGATCCGGATGAGGCTTTAGCAAGTCTTAAAACAGCGTGTGGCTTTGAAGGCAAAAAGGTTAATTCTGATAAAGTTTTTGCTATTATAGTTTCTGCTAATGATGATTCAATTTCAATGTCTTCATCAAGTCTTTCGTCTAAGATTGCTGTTGATGTTGAAGAAGTGCCCGAAGGTAATTAAATTTAGCCTAATTTAACAACAATTATTTGCAATTAAACCTTATATTGCGAAGAAAAAGGCTCCCGAAAACGGGAGCTTTTTCTTTTGCAATTTGCACTATATTAAAGTAAATGTCAATGCCGTCGGAGAGATTTGGGGCATTTTGTCGGAGAGATTTGGGAAAAAAGAATCTTCATAACCGGTGAGCCTTAAAATGTCATAATTCTTTTTCAAAAATATATTGATATTATGACAAAATCGTGTATAATATATATTGAAAGGAGTATAATAACTATGACAAACAATATTATTGGTGAAAATATCAGGTCATTAAGAGATAATGCGGGTTATAATCAACAAAGTATAGCTAAGTTTTTGAATGTTGACCAAAGCCTTATCAGCAAAATAGAAAAGGGAGAACGAACAATTTCGACAGATATGTTAGAGAAGCTTGCCGCACTTTTTGGAGTTAATCCGGTCGCTATCACTAAAGAAAGTGCCGTATTAGGAACGCTATCCTGCGCATTTAGGTGCAGTGAACTCACTCCAAATGAGATGGAAGCTATCAGTGCGATTAACCGTATTGCTCTGAATGCTGAATTCATGAAGAAAACTCTGGAGGCGTGAAACTCATGATTGACAGAGCGGAAATTATGACAAAGGCTATTCAGCTTAGAAAAAAGTTAGGTGAAGACAGCAGTTCCCCAATTGATATTTTTTCGGTCGCAAAAGGTATTGAGGGGCTAACATTGGTTTTTTATCCGATGGGTGAAAAGCTGAGTGGAATGTGTGTCAAGGGCAGCGATAATAACTGCACAATCGGCATCAACTCCGGTATGTCCATAGGAAGACAGAGGTTTTCTTTGGCACATGAGTTTTACCATATGTATTATGATGAAACAATTGTTTCACTTTGTGGAAAGAAGATTGGTGACGGAAAACAGATAGAAAAAGAGGCAGATATTTTCGCTTCATATTTCCTGATGCCTAACGATGAGCTGACAAAAAAAACGGAATCATATATGGCAAAAAGGGCTGAAAAAAAGCTTGAGATTGATGATATTATCCGAATAGAACAGTACTTTAGTGTTAGTCATCAAGCAACGGTTCTTCGCCTGAAGGAGAATAAAATCCTCTCACAGACTGAAGTTGACAATTATCTGCAAATGAGCGTTAAATATCGTGCTAAAGCACTTGGATACAGCGGAGATTTATATGAGCCTTTGCCGGAGTATAAACAATATGGTACATTTGGCTCTTATATTGAGCAGGCAGATTTACTTTTTCAGAAAGATTTAATTTCTGAAGGAAAATACGAGTCGCTGTTACTGGAAGCGTTTCGACCCGATTTGGTTTTTGGCGATGATGAAGGCGGTGACATCATTGACTGAACAATTATTCTTTGATACAGACTGCCTTTCAGCTTTTCTTTGGGTGAACAATCAAAGTCTTCTTGCTCAGCTTTATCCGGGGAAGATAGTCATTCCGAGTCAGGTTTACAATGAATTGTCCTATCCCGGCACACCGCATTTGAAAGCAAGAATTGATTCTATGATTGCACACAGTGATGCAACGGTAAAAAGCTTTGATGTCGGTTCTGATATGTATAATATGTATATTAAATTGACATCGAATCCGGATGAAAATCATCGTATCATTGACTCCGGAGAGGCTGCAGCAATTGTTATGGCAAAAGAAAAGGAAGGTGTTCTTGCCAGCAATAATCTTCGTGATGTAAAACAGTATGTCGAGGAATTCGGATTAAAACATATTACTACCGGAGACATTCTAAAAGAAGCCTTCGAAAAGAAATTGATTTCTGAAGCTCAGGCAAATCAGTTGTGGCAGGATATGTTGAACAAGAGACGGAAGCTTGGCTATCAGAGCTTTACTGAATACCTTAAGGAAAATTCGTAACAGATAAGTAGTTAAGCTATACAAGACAAAATCATATTAGCCGCACTCAAACAATCATTGAGTGCGGCTTTTTAAGTATTTAGTTTTTTAAGCACCCTATCGGTACAACGAAAACGCCGTCAGGCCTTTTATATCCGTATTGGGTACCGGTAAGAACGATTTTTAAGTCCGGCAAACGCAATTGAACTTGTTTTTCTTTTTTGTTTTTTTCTTTAATTAATGATTCAATTTTATTAAGGTGACTTGCGCCTTCGTCAATTTCTGAACTGCCAAGTTTGATTTCAATCAGTGCATATCTTCCGTCTTTTAAGTGAAGAACGCAATCTGCTTCAAGCCCGTATCTGTCACGATAATAAGAAACTCTGCCGCCGTTTGAAGAAGAATATACTTTCAAGTCACGAAAACACAGTGTTTCAAAAACAAAGCCGAATGTTTTCAAATCAAGATTAAAATAATCGGGGTCAACGCCAAGTGCCGCAACAACTAAAGACGGGTCAACAAATTCCCTTTTATTTGTTGCTTGCATTGAGGTTTTTGACCTGATTGACGGGCACCAAGCTTCGATATCCTGAATTACAAACAACTTTTTTAATGAATTAACATAGTCATAAAAAGTTGATTCTGAAATATCTGAATTTGCTCTTATATCTTTAAGAATCGTTTTGTTTGTGACAACTGTTGAAATATTTCTTGCATAAGAATTCAGTAAAAGCCGTGAAATTGTTTCGCTTCTCTTAACCTTATCAATATTTGTCATATCTTCACGGCAAAGGCTTTCAAAATAACTTTGTGCAACAAGCAATTTTGCTTTATCGCTTTTTTTGTTTAATGCAGACGGCCAACCGCCTCTGCATGCAGCAAAAATCAATTCGTTAACAGATAAGTCAGATTCGCATCCGTCATCTAAAGCCGAGCTGTTATTAAACAATTCAATTAATGATACTTTTCCGTTTGATTCGCCGGATTCATATAAACTCATCGGGTACATAGAAAGAGTATCAATTCTTCCTGTGCCGGAGTGCATTATTGCTGTTTTCTCAATGGAATTGGAACCGGTTAAAATATATAAACCGTCTTCATTACGGCGGTCAACAGAAACTCTCACTGCATCCCATAAATTAGGTGCAATTTGCCATTCATCAATCAACCTCGGATTTTGACCGATAAGAAGATTTGAGGGCATTATTTTAGCTGTTTCTATATAAACATCTCTTTTGTCCGGGTCTTGCATTTCGATATAACTTTCAGCAAATTGTTTTGCTGTTGTGGTTTTTCCGCACCATTTGGGTCCCGTGATATGAACTGCCCCGAAAGCCTGAAGCTTTAATGAAAGTTCATCATCACAAATTCTGCTGATATATGTTGAATTCACACTATCACTCTCCTTAATTAGATTATACATAATTAAATCAAAAAGTCAATGCCGTCGGAGAGATTTGGGGCATTTTGTCGGAGAGATTTGGGGCGTTTCGTCGGAGAGATTTGGGGCATTCCGTCGGAGAGATTTGGGGTGAATTATAAAATCACTTCGAGAAATCAGTGCATTACATAAAATTGCGAAGTGAGTCTTGGCATTCCGTCGGAGAGATTTGGGAGTGAATTATAAAAATCACTTTGAGAAATCAGTGAATGGAGTTGAATCCTCTTAATTTAATATTCCGGCGAAGCCGATACTTTGCTTGTTCGCTATTACTTATTACTTTCCGAAAACCGACATTTGTTTTTTGTGAAAAGTGAAGAGGTAATAAGTAAAAAACGACAACCTTCTGCCGAAAGCTGTCGTTTTCTGGCGGAGATGAAGAGATTTGAACTCTTGCGCCGGCGGAGCCGACCTACCGGATTTCGAATCCGGACCCTTCAGCCGCTTGGGTACATCTCCATTAAATCAACGCTGTTATTTTAACAGAATAACATAATTTTGTCAACTTTCAAAATGTGAAAAAAAGAAAAAGCAGTCTGCTACTTGACAAACCGCTTTGAATGGATTATTATATAGATGTTGATAGGGCTACCGATAACGGTTACGCCCTCAAAAACAGTGATTAAAGAATAACCGCTTGATTTCTCAGGTCAGGGCGGTTATTTCTTTTTTGTTATGTAAATAACAAGTGTTATGATTTCAACAATCAAAGAAAGCAATAATATTACTTCTGAAAGCGTTATCATAAGCACGCCCCCTTTCCGAGGGCAAAGAGTGCAACCGCTACCGTTAAGTAGTCCTATCAGCTTGCCATTCTAACAGAATTTAGCATTTTTGTCAACTTTCAAAATAAAAAAACGGCAGCCACTTGACAAACTGTTTTGAATGATCTATTATATAGAT
>JAZLIZ010000017.1:0-27270 GCA_045617665.1 Acutalibacteraceae bacterium
CTTACCTCGGATATATTTATCAACAAGTACTGGCTTGTCTTCATCAATTTCAACGGCGGTCTGAAGATAATGGCGTAGTTCCTTTTCTTTAGACACAATCTGCATTGCACGTCCACCTAATACGAAGCTGGGACGTACGAGTACGGGGTATCCGATTTCAGCGGATGCCTTTACACCATCTTCGATGCTGGTAACGGCAGTACCCTTAGGCTGAGGAATATTTAATTCCTTTAAGAGCTTTTCAAATGCATCACGGTTTTCAGCACGTTCGATTGCAGCACAGTCTGTACCGATAATCTTAACGCCTCTGTCCATAAGGGGCTGTGCAAGGTTGATGGCTGTCTGACCGCCCAGGGAGGCAATAACGCCCTCCGGCTTTTCAAAGTCAACTATTGCCATAACATCCTCGGGGGTAAGAGGCTCAAAATAAAGCTTGTCGGCGGTTGTGTAGTCGGTTGAAACTGTTTCGGGGTTGTTGTTGATTATGATTGCTTCATAGCCGGCACGCTTAATTGTCTGAACTGCGTGAACGGTTGAATAATCGAACTCAACACCCTGACCGATTCTGATAGGGCCTGCGCCGAGAACGATGATTTTCTTTTTGTCTGTAAGACGGCTTTCGTTTTTGCCTGTGTATGTTGAATAGAGATAGGCAATGTACTTTCCGGTGTGGAGAGTATCAACCATTTTGAAAACGGGGATAATTCCCATTTCTTTTCTCTTGTGATAGATTTCGATTTCGGGAACACCCTTAAGCTCTGCAATGAACTTATCGGAGAAGCCCATTTTCTTTGCCTTTTCCATTGCTTCTTTGGTAAGGTCACCTGCTTTGATTCCCTTTTCCATATCAACAATGTTTTTGAAGGCTTCGAGGAAAAGCTCCGTAATCATTGTAACCTCGTGAAGCTTTTCGATTGAAACACCTCTGCGAAGAAGCTCAAAGACCGCAAAAACGGTATCATCCTTTGATTCCTTAAGCTCATCAAAGAGCTGCGCATCAGTGAAGCCGTCAAACTTGCTCTTGTGGAAATGGCAGACACCGATTTCAAGAGAGCGGACGGATTTAAGGCAACATTCCTCAAGGGTTGAGCCGATGCCCATAACCTCGCCGGTTGCCTTCATCTGTGTGCCGAGGGTGTTGGGAGCCTCTGTAAACTTATCAAAGGGGAAGCGGGGGAACTTTGCAACAATATAGTCAAGTGACGGCTCTGTTGCGGCTGTTCCGCCGGCAACGGGAATATCCTCAAGAGCCATACCGAGTGCGATTTTTGCGGTAACTCTTGCAATGGGATAACCGCTTGCCTTTGATGCAAGGGCTGACGAACGGGAAACTCTGGGGTTAACCTCAATGAGGAAATATTCGCTTGAATTGGGGTTAAGAGCAAACTGAACATTACAGCCGCCCTCAATTTTAAGCTCACGGATAATCTTGATTGCGGAGTCGTTCAGCATTTTAAGGTCGTGGTCATTAAGCGAAAGAATGGGCGCAACAACCATTGAGTCACCGGTATGAACGCCGACCGGGTCAACATTTTCCATACCGCAGATTGTGATTGCGTGGTCGTTGGAATCACGCATAACCTCAAATTCAATTTCTTTATAACCCTTAACGCTCTTTTCAATAAGAACCTGGTGAACGGGTGAAAGCTTGAAAGCGTTAAGACCGATTTCAATAAGCTCCTCTTCGTTGTAGGCGAAGCCGCCGCCTGTACCGCCAAGGGTGAATGCAGGGCGGAGAACAACGGGATAACCGATTTCAATAGCAGCCTTCTTTGCTTCTTCAAGGTTATATGTAATCTGTGAGGGGATAACCGGCTCACCGATTGACTGACACATTTCCTTGAAAAGCTCTCTGTCTTCAGCTCTTTCAATACTTTCACTGCTTGTGCCGAGAAGCTCTGTTCCGCACTCGTGAAGAATACCTTTCTTTTCAAGCTGCATTGCAAGGTTAAGACCTGTCTGACCGCCGATGCCGGGAACGATTGCATCCGGTCTTTCATAACGAAGAATCTTTGCAATGTATTCAAGGGTCAAAGGCTCCATATAAACCTTGTCGGCAATGGATGTGTCTGTCATTATTGTGGCGGGGTTGGAGTTACAGAGAATAACCTCGTAGCCCTCCTCCTTCAATGCAAGGCAGGCTTGTGTGCCGGCATAGTCGAATTCAGCCGCCTGACCGATAACGATAGGGCCTGAACCGATAATGAGTACCTTTTTGATGTCTGTTCTTTTTGCCATTTTTAATAACCTCCGTTTCAAGCCGCCGGATAAAATCATTCCGCCGGCATATATGGGTTGCACGGAAAGCCGTGCTCCGAATTTACTTTTTCAGTTGCCCTCGCAATATGCAATTTTTCCGCCGCATACCGTGAAAAGGCATTTGCCGTAAACCTCTGTGCCCTCAAAAGGGGTTGCTTTGCCCTTCGAGAGAAAATCCGCAGGGTTAACGGTCGATTTATTATCAAGCTCCCAGACGGTGAAGCTTTCACCGCAGGGAATATTAAATCGCTTTTTAGGGTTGATAACAAGAAGCTCAATAAGCTTTTCAAGAGAAATTATATTTTCTCTGACAAGCTTTGTGTAAAGCACCTGAAATGCCGTTTCAATGCCGACAATTCCGAATGCACTTTTTTCAAGACCTCTGCTCTTTTCCTCTGCGGAGTGGGGAGCGTGGTCGGTGGCAATCATATCTATTGTGCCGTCCTTGATTCCCTCAATGAGGGCAAGGCGGTCGGCTTTTGAGCGCAGAGGGGGATTCATTTTGAATTTGCCGTCCTCCTGCAAATCGCTGTCGTCAAGCACCAGATAATGAGGGCCTGTTTCGCAGGTGATGTTTACGCCGTCTTTTTTTGCCTGCCTGATAAGCTCAACACTTTCTTTGCAGGAAATGTGGCAGACATGGTAGGCACAGCCCGTTTCTTTTGCAAGGGCAATATCTCTTTTAATGGGGCCCCATTCACTTTCACTGCATATTCCTCTGTGGTTAAGAGCCTTGCAGTATTCGCCATCGTGAATATATCCGCCGTGAAGCAGGGAATTATCTTCACAATGGGCAACGATTATTTTGCCGAGAGCCTTTGCTTTAAGCATAGCTTCTCTCATCATTTCTTCACCCTGAACGCCTCTGCCGTCATCGGAAAAGGCAATAACATCAGATGCCATTGCATCCATATCGCTTAACGCTTCACCCTTTTGCCCGACTGTTATTGCTCCGTAGGGGTAAACATTTATAACGGCATCCTTTTTTATCGCTTCAAGCTGAACATCAAGTGATGCCCGGCAATCCGGCACGGGGTTTAAGTTCGGCATTGTGCAAACATCGGTGTAACCGCCCCTTGCACTTGCCTTACTGCCTGTTTCAACCGTTTCTTTATAACAAAAACCCGGCTCACGAAAATGCACATGCACATCGCAGAAACCGGGAAAAAGGAAATATTTATTGCTGTTAAATTTTTCAAAAGAGGGATTGAGGGATAAAAATTTTGTGAAAGAATCAATGGCAATGCCGTTAAACTCATTGCCGACTGTTTTTGCCATAACTTCTTTCATAATGATGTCTCCTCATTTTCGGCAGGACAGCATAAGAACACACGGATGCACAACATCCGTAAACCGATTTATATACTAATCTTGCCAATCTCTCTGTATTGGATTAAAGATTGCATATATAATAACATCTGTATATACGCTTGTCAAGAGAAATGAGAATACAAATTAATCAAAAAGTTATTCGGCATATTTGGTGAGAATAACATGCTTGTACATTTTTTCAACATCTTCATTCATATTTACGGCGGATATTTTTATGTTGGGATTATGCTTTGCAAAAACCACAAAAATCTGGTGAGCAAAGCCCTGTCCCATCCATTCTATTTCATCAAAATCAAGAATAATCTCTTTGAAATTATCCAGCCGTGCACACAGCTGTTTTGCTTGTGAGCGTGAAACGGGAGAAGCATCAAAAATATTTTTCAGAGGCAGACCGGTTTTAATAAAGCCCTCGTCTATGCTTGAATACTCATCAAAAATATCTTTTGCATTTCTGTGGCTGAAATTGGAAAGCTCCATATTGACGCAGGTGCCTTTTTGATTCTCAATCTGCAAATCAAGGACGATACTTTCATTGTATTTATTGTTTGCAAATATTTTACCGTCTGATATAATTTCAAAATAATCCATCATCCTTGAACTGAAAAAAATGCCCTCTCCGGAGTGGTTTTCTTTATCTGTGGTCAGCTTCCCTTTGAAAAGCTCACAAATCGCATCATCTACGGAGTCAAGATTGAAGTAATCCCATATCTTGTTAAAAATACCCACTCCGTCATCGATGATAATTGCTTTTGTTGAGATGTAATTCTGTGAAACGATTATCTTAACATTTTCAGCCTCGGAATGTTCCATGGCGTTATTAATCATTTCGCTGAATGAGTAATTCCAGATACTCTGAACATTTTTGGCAAAACGGCTTATATGACTGCGTAAGCACATATTGAAAACTGCGGTGTCATTTTTCAACTCACCCTTGCTTTTTGATAAATCATAAATGTGATTTTCCGTAACAAGCTCATAGGTATCTCTTTTAATTTTTTTTACGATTCCGTCTGCAATCAGTTCATTTATATACGAATGAATTGTGGAGGGGTTTATTTCAAACGCTTCTGAAGCGGATTTTGAAATTGAAGGGGAATTTTGAGCGATTTTTTGAAGAATATACAGCTTTATTTCTTCTTTTTTACTTTCGTTAAATTTCATTATAACAGCCTCCTTTTTATGAAATGATAGCATATAATCGGAATAAGTTCAACAGAAAATTGTCTTAAATAAGAAATATATTGTCAAAAATCAAGAAGATATTGTTTTGTGATAAAAAAACAGCCTTTAATCAGCACACTTGTGCATCAGTAAAGGCTCTGATTTTTTAATTTTCTTTTGTTTCGGTTTTTTCTGCGGGCTTTTCTTCTTTCGGCAGCTTACCCATAAGGGCATAAGCAAGAATAGTGATTACAACCATTACGCCTATAACCGCAAAATCGGAATCAACGCCCACAAACGGAGCACAGTAAATGCTGAAAAGCAGGGCAAAAATATTTTCGGCTTCAAACATATTGAAAACAACCGAAAGAGCGCCTAAAACGATGCCGGCGGAGGAGTATATTCCGATTATTTTCAGCCATTTTTCCGCTCCGAGCTTAAAGGCGGCGATAAGCGATGCCACAACAAGAATCGCATAGCCGTAGGAGGAAAGAATTTCCGCAAGGTTCGGGATAACCTTAAGAATTTCCGGCAGAATTTTAATGATTTTGCTCAAAAACGGAACGCCTAAAAGAACGCCCGAAATAATATAAAACGCAAGCTTGATATCCTTTTCGTGCTTATTGTTTTTATCCATTTTATTTTCTTCCTTTCAGGGTTATTCGCCCTGTGCTTCCTTAATTGCCTTTGCAAGCTGGTCGGGGCAGGAGGTGGGCTTAAAGCCGCAGCGAACACCCTCAAGTCTGTCAACAACCTCATCCGCTTTCATACCCTCACAGAGTGCGGCAATGCCGAGGGTGTTACCGCCGCAGCCGCCCTCAAAGCGAATGTTTGTTACGATTCCGTCATTAAGGTCAAATGAAACCGCTCTTGAGCAGGTTCCGTAGTTCAAGTGTCTGTATCTCATAATAAATCTCCTTTCAAAGCTCGTTATAAACTCTTTTTACAAGCAGGTTTTCTCCGTCATTTTCTCCGAGACCGAGAAAAACATTTTCGGGCGAATAAACTCTGTAAATCCCTTTATTTTCAAGGCTGATGACTCTCTCCGCCGATAGCTCGCCGCCGTTGTGGAATCGCTTTGCCTGTGCCTGTGTGACCTTTACGGCGGGGTATGCCTCCAACGCCTTTTCAAGGGGCATAATCAAATCCCCTGCGCAGCCCTCTTCACCCTTTCGGATAAGCTCATCCATTGAAACGGCTTCATCAAGCGAAAATCCGTTGGCTTTTGTCCTTTGCAAAGCGGTCATAACCGCACCGCAACCTAACCTTTCGCCTATGTCGGCAATCAGAGTTCTGATATATGTTCCGGAGGAGCAGAAAACCGAAATTTCATATTCGTTATTTTTTTCGTCACAGTCAAGCACATCAAGGGAATGGATTGTAACCTTTCTTTCGGGTCTCTCCACCTCAATACCCTGCCTTGCAAGGTCGTAAAGCCTTTGCCCGTTTACGGAAACCGCCGAATACATAGGGGGAAGCTGGGATATTTCACCTGTAAACTGCCTTGCGGTATTTATGAAATCCTCTTTGCTGACGGTTACTGCTCTTGTTTTAATCACCTTGCCGGTAATATCGAGTGTGTCTGTTATTACGCCTAATTTCAGCCTTGCGATGTATTCCTTGCTGTGGTCGGGCAGAAGCTCGCAAAATCTTGTTGCACCGCCGAAAAGAACGGTCATAACACCCGTTGCCATGGGGTCCAGCGTTCCGCTGTGACCACACTTCTTTTCGCCCATTATTCGCCTTGCCTTTGCAACCGCATCAAATGAGGTAAAGCCCTCCGGCTTGTTGAGAATAAGTATTCCGGTCATATAATCACCCACAGATATTATAACACCGATGTGAACGGATAGCAATAATTTGACAAATTAAAGTAACTGTGATATTTTCAGATTTATAAAAGAAAGCAGAGGAAAAAGAATGGACAGAGAAAAATATCCCCATATAAACCACAGGCAGAGAGTTCGTGAAGCATTCAGAAAATCCGGCTGTGAAAATATGGGTGACAGAAATCTGCTTGAGCTGTTGCTTTTTTATGCCATTCCGAGGAAGGACACCAATCAGATTGCCTGTGAATTGCTCAAAAAATACGGCTCACTTGAGGCGGTGCTGAATGCTCCCTATGATGAATTAACCGGGGCTCCGGGTATGGGCGAAAGCTCTGCATTACTGCTGATGGTTTTGCCCGAAATATGCAAAAGATATTCGGAGAAAAAATATCAGCCTGCCGAGATTGATGATATCGAAAAGCTTATTGCCGGCAAATTAACGGATAAATCAAACGAAAATCTGCTTATGGTTTGCCTTGATGCGGTTGACAGGGTGATTGATGTAACGCTTCTTGCGGAGGGGAACGGTGAAAGCGTTACCGTTGATAAACGGAAAATTCTTGAAACCGCCTTTGAAAGGAATGCGGACTCGGTAATTCTTGCCCATAACCACCCGTTCGGTGAAGCCGCACCGTCAAAGGAGGATATAGAGCTCACAAGGGAAACTGCTCTTTTGCTTGCACAGACGGGAATAAGGCTGAAAGACCATTTTATTGTTGCCGGAAATGACATCCTTTCACTTGCACAAACGGAAAAATTCAAATCGCTGTTTGATTTTGAATAGGATATATCCCCTTGACAAAGTAGCGTTAAGGGGATATACTGTTGACAATAACTGATACTAACTGATACTAATTACTATCAAAAAGCGGTGATAAAATGAACATTGAGTTATACTCAAAAATGGTAAGAGATAAGGACTTTCTGAACCTGAAAAAGATGAAATATAAATATCCGGATGATTTTGATGATTTTCTGAATGCCTTGAAATCATTGGCATACAGAACTTTACCTCTGAAAGATGCAAACGGAAACAATCTTGTATTTTGTGAAAATTTCTATGCCGCAAATACGAGTGCATACAGAATTTTACTTTCCGAAAAAAACAGGGATTACAGCGAAACTGTTTTAGAAAGCGAAATCCTTTCAACTGCCAAAATCGAAAGCATAGATTTTACCCGTGAAAGTGTCAGAAACATTATGAAGGGCTTTGCCCCGAAAAACGAAGAAGAGAACAGAATATACGGGTTAAAATGCGGCTTTGAGTTCATAAGCAAGGTCGAAAATCGCATTACGGAAGAAAATATTTATAAGTTGTATATGCTGACAGTCGGCAATTTTCTTGACGAGGAAAATAAATTACTGCCGGGCAGATATTACCGGCACGATTCCGTTTATGTTGTGGGTAACGGAATTGAGCATATCGGAATGAACAGCAGAAATCTGCCTGAAGCAATGAGCGCTCTTGTGAATTTTATTAATACCGGTGATGGTGTTAACGAGCTTGTTAAGGCGGCAATCATACACTTTTATGTTGCTTATGTTCACCCGTGGTTTGACGGCAACGGAAGAATGGCAAGAATGCTTCATCTCTGGTATTTGGTGCAATGCGGTTATCCGTCAACACTTTTTGTTCCTTTTTCAGCGCTGATTTCAAAGAGCGTTAAAGAGTATTATGAAGCCTTTACAAAGGCGGAGAGCAATCAAAAACTTTCCGGTGTTACGGATGTTACACCTTTCGTAACTTATATTACCGCAAAGGTTTATAACAATTTTTCCGCCGAAGATAATCTTGCCGTTAATCAAAAAAAGTTTACGGAGCTGCTTAATGCAGGGCGGATAACAAAAAAAGAAGAAGCACTGTGGGGATTTGTTGTTAATTTTTATATTGACGGTGAATTTTCAACAAAGCAACTCGAAAAGGACTTCGGCAATGCCGCCTATGCAACGATAAGAAACTTTGTTTTGAAGTTTGAAAACGCCGGAATTTTCACGGCAACTAAATATTCCAACCGTGTTCGGTACAAAATAAGCAAATAAAACCTTTTTTCAGTTGATTTATTTTTTTATTTGTGTTTTAATAAATAAATATACAGGAAAAGTGCGGAGGGATTCGGATGAATAATTTTGATGAAGTAAAAAGCACATATTCAAAATACGGAGTAGATGTTGAAAAAGCACTCAACACCCTTGACGATGTTGTTGTTTCGGTTCATTGCTGGCAGGGTGATGATGTAGGCGGCTTCGATAGCCCCGAGGCTCTTTCCGGCGGAATACAGGCAACCGGCAATTATCCCGGCAAGGCAAGAAACCCCGAGGAGCTTATGGCGGATATTGATAAGGCTTTTTCACTTATTCCCGGCAGGAAAAAGCTTAATCTTCACGCTTCTTATGCGATTTTTGACGGTGCTCCCGTTGACAGAGATAAAATAAAGCCGGAGCATTTTGCAAAGTGGGTAAAATTTGCAAAGGAAAGAGGAATGGGCATTGATTTTAACCCCACATTCTTCTCACACTCCATGGTTAAGGACGGCTTAACCCTTTCATCACCTGATGAGAGCGTTCGCAAATTCTGGGTTGAGCACGGCAAACGCTGTATTGAAATCAGCGATTATTTTGCAAAAGAAACAGGCGTTCCCTGTGTTATGAACATCTGGATTCCCGACGGATACAAGGATATTCCGGCAGACAGACTTTCACCCCGTCTGCGCTTCAAGAAATCACTTGATGAAATGCTTGAAACACCCTATGATAAAAATATGGTTTTCCTCACCCTTGAATCAAAGGTTTTCGGCATAGGTCTTGAAAGCTATACTGTCGGCTCGGCTGAATTCTGCCTGAGTTATGCCACAAAGGCGGGCATTGTTCCTCTTATGGATAACGGTCACTATCACCCAACGGAGCTTGTTTCCGATAAAATTTCGGCTCTTTTGGCGTTTAACGAAAAAATCGCTCTTCATATCACAAGAGGTGTTCGCTGGGACAGTGACCATGTTGTGCTTTTTGATGATGAAACAAAGGAAATCTGTAAAGAAATCGTCAGAAACGATGCACTCGGCAGAGTGTTTATTGCAACGGACTATTTTGATGCTTCAATAAACAGAATTTCTGCCTGGGTAACAGGTGTCAGAAATGTTAAAAAGGCTCTTCTTTATGCATTGCTTGAGCCGTCAGCCTATATGAAAGAACTTCAGGATAAGGCTGATTTCACATCTCTTATGGCTGTGGGCGAAGAAATAAAAACGCTTCCCTTCGGAGATGTCTGGAATGAATATCTCAAGAGAAGCGGCCTTGAAAACAGCTATATCGCAGATATAAAAGAATATGAAGAAAAGGTATTGGTAAACAGAAAATGAAAAATATTTTTGAAGCACCGTTTCTCATTGAAATGATGAAAACAACCGCAAATATGTACCGCCTCGGTTATGATGAAAGAAACGGCGGTAACATAAGTTGGATGCTTGATGAGGAGGTTGTCGGCGAATATCTTGACCTTAACAAGGTTATCCGCACAATTCCCACAGGCTTTGACGCAACTGCTCTTACCGGTAAAATTTTTATTGTTACCGGAACAGGCAAATATTTTAAGAATGTTCAGGATGACCCGGAAACAAATCTCGGTATTATCCGTATTGCAAAGGACGGCACAACCGCAGAGCTTCTTTGGGGCTACAGGGACGGCGGCAGATTCACAAGCGAGCTTCCCGCCCACCTTATGAGCCACATTGCCCGTCTTTCGGTTAATCCCGATAACAGAATTATTATGCATTGCCACCCGGATTATACTCTTGCAATGACACAGGTTCATCCTATGGATGAAAGAGCACTTACCCGCACACTCTGGAAGCAGATGACGGAAAGCATTGTTGTTTTCCCCGAGGGTGTCGGTGTTCTCCCCTGGATGGTATGCGGAACAAACGCAATCGGCGAAGCAACCGCCGCAAAGATGAAGGATTACCGCCTCGTTGTCTGGACTCTTCACGGCATTTACGGCTGCGGAGCTGATATGGACGAAGCATTCGGACTGATTGAAACGGTTGAAAAAGCGGCAAAGATGTATATGCTCACCGCACACCTTAAAAATGTAAACACCATCACAGATGAAAACCTTGTTGACCTTGCCGCAAGATTTAACCTTAATTACAGAAAAGATTTTCTTGATATATAAGTCAAAGGGTCAGTAAACGATAATATATCCCTCGGTGTAGGGTTCGCAATCGGGTGAAACGGCAGAGGATTTAAGCACCTTGTAAAAGGTCAGGCTTGCTTCCTTTTTGCCGTTTTTTGTTTCCCAGTCACGCAGATGAATTGAGCTTTTCAGCAGAGTGATTATTTCACCCTTTGAATTTGCCACGGACTGGGTATGAGCATATTCAAAATCGGGGAGCACAAAGGAATCAATATACTCCTCTTTACCGCCGGAGGGTAAAATGGCGGCTTTGTCATTTTTAAGAGTCCACAGGGCAATTTGCCTTGTGAACTCTTTTTCACTTATAACATCAGTTATCATATTTCAATTCCGAGCTTTTTGCAGGTTTCATAAACAATATTCTGCATATTTTCCATCTGCTGTTCCATTTCTTCAACAAGACGGAACTGGGTATGGCAGCGGTCAAGGTTATGCTCGGGATATTCTGTTTTGAAATAGGTGTCGCCGTTAATGTAGTCACCTAAAAATCTCATGCCGCATTCAAGGGTCATAAGCTTTGAGGAGAAGGGAAGATATTCAATCTCTTTCTTTGTGAGAGATTTACCTGCGGCGGAGAGGAAGCCCTCTGTGTAAGCCGCAAAATATTCGGGGCTGAAATGAACCTTATCAAGGTTTTTTTCATCCTCGGCGGCGGTGCTTGCACCGAAACGGATGGCATCGCCGAAATCATAGAGCGAAAGGCCGGGCATAACTGTATCAAGGTCAACAACGCATATTCCCTCGTTTGAATCATCATCAAACATAACATTATTAAGCTTTGTATCGTTATGGGTAACTCTCAAGGGCAGTTCACCCTTGTTAAGCAGGTCAACAAGAACACCGCAGTCCTTTTCTCTTGCAAGCACAAATTCGGTTTCCTTTTCGCAGTTACACTTTCTGCCGGAAAGGTTGTCATTGACAGCCTTTTTGAAATCGGCAAATCTTGAAACGGTGTTATGAAAATTGGGTATTGTTTCTGCAAGGGTATCAATGGGGTAATCCGCAAGCATACACTGAAATTTGCCGAATGCCTTGCCGGAAGCGGCAAAAACCTCCGGGCTTTCAACGCTCTGAACGGAATGGGCGTTAAATATGAAGTTAAAAACACGCCAGAAGCGGTTGTCGGAATCTATAAAATAATTTTTGCCGTCATTCGTTTTGTAAACATAAAGACAGCCTCTTTTATAATCCTCGCCGCCGGCCTTTAATTTTTTACGCAAAAAGTGAGAAACACCTGAAATGTTGTCCATAAGAGCAACAGGCTCTCTGAAAACATTTGTGTTAAGCTCCTGAACAATATATTTGCGTATTTTTTCTTCCTCATCCTTAAAAACAAAAACAAAGGTGTTGTTGATGTGACCGTCATTTATTCTGTAAGCAGAATCAAAATTTCCTTCAAAGGGGTAGGCTTCAAGAAGCTCGCTTAAATTATAATCTTTCATTTCTTTTTCCTCTTTCTTCAGGTTTTCAGTGTTTTTTTAAGATATTCGCCTGTGAACGAGCCTTTAACCGCCGCAACCTCTTCGGGTGTGCCCTGTGCAACGATTAAGCCGCCTGAGTCGCCGCCCTCGGGACCGAGGTCTATAATGTGGTCAGCCGTTTTGATCACATCAAGGTTATGCTCAATAACAAGCACCGTGTTGCCCTTGTCAACAAGCTTCTGCAAAACCTCGATAAGTCTGTGCACATCGGCGGTGTGAAGCCCGGTTGTAGGTTCATCGAGAATATATATCGTTTTGCCTGTGGACTGCTTTGAAAGCTCCGTTGCAAGCTTTACCCTCTGTGCTTCACCGCCCGAAAGGGTCGTAGCAGGCTGACCCAGCTTAACATAGCCCAGCCCCACATCATAGAGTGTTTCAATCTTTCGTCTGATTTTCGGAATACTTTCAAAGAAGCCCATAGCCTCTTCAACCGTCATTTCAAGAATATCATAGATGTTTTTGCCCTTGTATTTAACCTCCAGGGTTTCGTGTTTATATCTGTGACCGCCGCAGATTTCACAGGGAACATAAACATCCGCAAGGAACTGCATTTCGATTTTTACTATGCCGTCACCCTGGCAGGCTTCACATCTGCCGCCCTTGACATTAAAGCTGAAGCGGTTGGCTTTGTAGCCCTTTTTCTTTGCATCAACCGTTGAGGCAAAAAGGTCTCTTATATCCGTAAATACGCCTGTATAGGTTGCAGGGTTTGAACGGGGCGTTTTGCCTATGGGGGACTGGTTAATATCAATAACCTTGTCAAGAAATTCCGTGCCTGTTATTTTTTCACATTTGCCGTGAATTTTTTTTGCGTTATTCAGCTTTGAAGCAAGGTATTTATATAAAATTTCGTTTACAAGCGAGGATTTACCGCTGCCCGAAACACCGGTTACGCAGATGAATTCACCAAGCGGAATTGAAACATCAATATTGCGCAGATTGTTTTCGCCTGCTCCGTAAACCGTTAACGCCTTGCCGTTGCCCTTTCTTCTTTTTTCGGGAACGGGTATTTTCTTTTTGCCGCTTAAATACTGCCCTGTGATTGAGCTTTCACATTGCATTATTTCCTTCGGTGTTCCCGTGCAGACAATGTTTCCCCCGTGTATTCCCGCACCGGGGCCAACATCCACAATAAAGTCCGCATCGAGCATAGTTTCTTCATCATGCTCAACAACTATGAGCGTGTTGCCCAAATCACGCAGATTTTTAAGGGTGTTCAGCAGTTTTCTGTTATCCCTCTGGTGCAGACCTATGCTCGGCTCGTCAAGAACATAGAGAACGCCCATAAGGGAGGAGCCTATCTGTGTGGCAAGGCGTATTCTCTGTGCTTCACCGCCGGAAAGGGTTGCGGCGGCTCTTGCAAGCTGAAGATAGCCGAGGCCGACACTTACGAGAAATTCGAGCCTTGAACGGATTTCTTTTATTATTAAAGCCGATATTGTTTTTTCTCTTTCGGTAAGCTCAAGGCTGTTTATAAATTCAAGCTCGTCAACAATGGATTTTTTTGTAAATTCGGCAATGCTTATTCCGCCGACGGTAACGCCTAAAGCCTCTTTTTTCAGCCTGTTTCCGTTACATTCGGGGCAGGGGCAGGAGGACATAAAGCTTTCAGCCTCTGCCCTTGACCATTCACTTGTTGTTTCACCGTGACGGCGCTCAAGGTTGTTTGCAACTCCCTCAAAATCCGCCATATAAGTTCCGCCGCCGTAAATTCCCCCACGGACGAACTTTATCTTTTTACCCTTTGTGCCGTAAAAAATTACATCCTTTGCCTCTTCGGAAAGCTCCTTAAACGGGGTGTCAAGCGAGAATTTATATGCCTCTGCAAGCCCCTCAAAATACATTCTTGAAATTGAACCGTCATTAACGCCCCAGCCTGAAGCTTTGATTGCCCCCTGCTTTATGGAGAGTGAGTCATCGGGAACGACCAAATCCGGGTCAACCGTCATCAGCTGACCGAGCCCCGAGCATTTCGGGCAGGCGCCGAAGGGGTTGTTGAAGGAGAATGAACGGGGCTCAAGCTCCTCAATGCTTACTCCGTGCTCCGGGCAGGCATAGTTTAGCGAAAACATCAGCTCTTCGCCGCCGATAACATCAACAATAAGCAGGCCCTCCGAAAGGCTTGTTGCGGTTTCAACGGAATCCGTCAGCCTTGAACGAAGCCCCTCTTTTATAACAAGACGGTCAACGATGACCTCTATATTGTGCTTGATGTTTTTATCGAGCTTTATTTCCTCCGAAAGGTCATATATGCTTCCGTCAATTCTGACCCTTGCAAATCCGCTTTTTCTGATTTGCTCAAGCTCCTTGACAAATTCGCCCTTTTTACCTCTTGCAACGGGTGCAAGAATCTGAATTTTTGTGCCCTCCGGCAGTTCCATAACCTTGAGGGTAACATCGTCAACAGTCTGCTTTGCAATTTCTCTGCCGCAGACAGGGCAGTGGGGAACACCTATTCTTGCATAGAGCAAACGGAGATAATCATATACCTCCGTAACCGTTCCCACGGTTGAGCGGGGATTTTTTGAGGTTGATTTCTGGTCAATGGATATGGCTGGTGAAAGCCCGTCAATGGATTCAACATTGGGCTTTTCCATCTGACCGAGGAACTGCCTTGCGTAGGAAGAAAGTGATTCCACATATCTTCTCTGCCCCTCGGCATATATGGTGTCAAAGGCAAGGGATGATTTACCGGAGCCGGAAAGTCCCGTAAAGACTACCAGCTTATCCCTCGGTATGGTAACATCAACATTTTTAAGGTTGTGTTCTTTTGCACCCTTGACAATAAGATATTTGTTTTGCATCTGTTTCTCCGAATATTTATAAACAGCAGAAAAGTCTTAAAGCGGTTATCCGCAGTATGAATAACGGATTTACTGCTGTGAATTTCTGATTTTTTCGATTTTATCCCTGAGCATGGCGGCGTGCTCAAATTCAAGTATTTTGGCGGCGGCTTTCATTTCCTCCGTCAGCTTTGCAATAAGAGCGTTCTTTTCCGTCTTGCTCATCTTAGAATATTCTTTATTTTCGTCAACCTTTGCGGATATTTCAATAATCTCACGAACATCCTTGACAATGGTTTTCGGTATTATGCCGTGCTCCTCGTTATATTTCATCTGCTTTTCACGGCGGCGGTTTGTTTCCGTAATTGCTCTTTCCATAGAGGGAGTAACGGAATCGGCGTACATTATAACAGTGCCCTCTGCGTTTCTTGCGGCTCTGCCAACTGTCTGAATAAGTGATGTTTCGCTTCTTAAAAAGCCCTCCTTATCCGCATCGAGAACGGCAACAAGAGAAACCTCCGGGATATCAAGACCCTCACGGAGAAGATTTATGCCGACCAGCACATCAAAATCACCAAGACGAAGCCCACGGATTATTTCCATTCTTTCAATGGTATCAATATCGTGGTGCATATATCTGACCTTGA
This sequence comes from Acutalibacteraceae bacterium, assembly GCA_045617665.1. Lineage (GTDB taxonomy): Bacteria > Bacillota > Clostridia > Oscillospirales > Acutalibacteraceae > CAG-177. The sequence goes on from JAZLIZ010000017.1 coordinate 15,682, forward strand.
TGCCGAGATTTTCAAGATAATCTGTCAAATCCTCCGCCATCTTTTTGGTGAGGGTGGTTACGAGAACTCTCTCGTGCTTTTCGGCTCTGATGTTTATTTCACTTACAAGGTCATCAATCTGACCGTCAACGGGTCTGACGGATATTTCCGGGTCAAGAAGCCCTGTGGGTCTGATAACCTGCTCGGCAATCTGTGCGCTCTTTTCCTTTTCAAAATCACCGGGAGTGGCTGAAACAAATATTTTCTGCCCCACTCTCTCATAAAATTCATCAAAGGTAAGGGGTCTGTTATCGTATGCGGAGGGCAGACGGAAGCCGTATTCAATAAGGCTCTCTTTTCTTGCTCTGTCACCGCCGTACATTGCTCTGACCTGGGGCAGAGTAACATGACTTTCATCCACAAAAAGGATGAAATCATCAGGGAAATAGTTCAGCAGAGTGAACGGGGCTGATCCGGCAGGTCTGCCGCTCATAACTCTTGAATAGTTTTCAATGCCCTTACAGAAGCCTGTTTCACGGAGCATTTCAATATCGTATTCGGTTCTCTGCCTTATTCTCTGTGCTTCAAGGAGCTTACCGCATTTTTCAAATTCCGCAACCCTTGCTTCCATTTCAAGCCTTATATCTTCAAGGGAGCGCTCCATTTTATCGGGTGAAATAACATAGTGGGAGGCAGGGTAAATCGCAACATGGGAAAGAATATGCTTTATCTGACCCGTTAAGGCGTTTATTTCACTTATTCTGTCAATTTCGTCACCGAAAAATTCAATTCTGAAAGCGTTTTCGTTGGAGTAAACGGGAAAAATCTCCACCACATCTCCACGAACTCTGAACTTATTACGGCTGAAATCAATATCGTTTCTTTCATATTGAATGGAAATCAGCCCGGCAATGAGGTCATCCCTGCTTTTTTCCATACCTGTTCGCAGAGAAATAACCATACTTCTGTAATCAATGGGGTCGCCGAGGGTGTAAATGCAGGAAACGGACGCAACAATAATAACATCCCGTCTTTCGGAGAGAGCCGATGTTGCGGAATGCCGGAGCTTGTCTATTTCATCGTTTACAGCGGAATCCTTTTCAATGTAAGTATCGGTTGTGGCGATGTAGGCTTCCGGCTGATAGTAGTCATAGTAGGAAACAAAGTATTCAACCGCATTGTTGGGAAAAAACTCACGGAACTCGCTGCAAAGCTGTGCGGCAAGTATTTTGTTGTGGGCAAGCACAAGTGTGGGGCGGTTTACCTCGGCAATAACATTTGCCATTGTAAAGGTTTTTCCCGAGCCGGTAACACCCAGCAGGGCCTGTTCACGAAAGCCGGAGTTGATGCCGTCAACAAGCTGTTTAATTGCCTCGGGCTGGTCACCCGTTGCTTTATAAGGAGCAACAAGCTCAAATTTATTCATTATATTTTTGCTTCCTCAAGTGTGAATTTTTCGCAGTAGTCTGCAACATACTGCTCCCAGTTTGCTTCATACATATCCTTTATACAGGTGGAGCGGTAGTTTGCATAAACCCCTTCACCTAATTCTTCAAGGCTTTCGGCACGAATATCGAAAACACACTCGTCATAAACATAGGTGTGTACCGTGTTTCTTTCCTGGGAGGCAACCTTTTCAAAAAAGCCCTCGGGGTAGCCGTCTGAATTTTTCTTTATAATGATAACCTCGGAGGCGGTGTAGCCTGCATTTGAACATTCCTCTGCAAATTTGCCGGAATCCGTGCCCGAGGCCGATGAGATTTTACGGAAGCTGTCAATAATCGCTTCCTTTTCAACAGGGCTGATTTCACTGCCGTCAGAGCCGGTAAAATAGGCACAGATATTCTGAAAAGCAACATAATTGCCGTTAAAATAACTCTTTATTTCCGCCTCTGCTTTTTTATCGTTAACGCCCTTATCATAAACTGAATTGAATATGGCTGTTTCGTATGCTTCGCAGGTGAAAATTTTTGTGAGAGTTTCTCTTGAAACACCGATTTTTTTATAATGACTGCCGAATCTTATCTGATAATTGTTGACATTATCCGCAACAACAACCTTTTCCGCAGCGGTGAGCGAAAGACCTCTCTCGTGAAAATCCGTATTTATTGCAAGGTAACGGATGCATTGCTTTATTGCCGCTTCACGGGCTTCCTCCTTTTGCGGATTCTGGTTAAGACCGTAATCGTTCGGCCTTGCCGTGACCTTATCAAGATAATAGTCATATATCTCCGAGTCAATGTTCGTTCCCGAAATGACCAGAGCGGTTTTTTTACCGCCGAAGCACCCCGTAAAGGAGAAAATGACGGCTGATATTAAAATGAAAGAGATTGTTTTTGCAAAAAATTTCAGTTTCATAAGGTGCTCCTCTTTTATTTTCATTATTATATCATCCGTACATTGTCAAGTCAATAATTGAAGTTGCACTATTGCTCTTGCTTTTGAAAAGCCAGGCTGATACGGTTAAAATAAAAAAGGCTGTGACAAAAAACCGTCACAGTCTTTCCGAATATTTGCTCAGACATTCAAAACGATTGAAGCAATGCCGAAATAAATCAGCAGGGTGCAGGCGTCAACAATGGTGGTAATCATCGGGCCTGCCATAAGCGCCGGGTCAAGGTGCAGCGCTTTTGCAAGAATGGGGAGCGTACAGCCCATAATTTTTGCAAGAATAACCGCACAAATCATTGCAAGGCAAACTACAATGATAACCGGAGTTTCCGTTGAACCGCCCGTAACGGCACGAATGGCGAGCATTCTGCCGAAGTTGGCGGCGGCAAGAATGATTCCGCAGATGAATGCAACTCTGATTTCTTTCCAGAGAACTCTGAAATAATCCTTGATTTTGATGTTGCCGAGGGCAAGACCTCTGATTATAAGGGTTGAAACCTGGTTGCCTGCGTTTCCGCCGGTATCCATCAGCATAGGGATGCAGGCTGTAAGGCCGGATATTGCGGCTAATTTATCCTCAAAGCCCTCTATTATTCTGCCTGTAAATGTGGCGGAAATCATAAGAATGAGGAGCCAGACAATTCTGTTTTTTGTAAGAGAGAAAACGCCTGTTTTGAGGTAATCGTCTTCAGAGGGAAGAAGCAAAGCCATTTTTTCAAAGTCTTCGGTGTTTTCCTCCTGAATAACATCAACGATATCGTCAACCGTGATGATGCCCACAAGCCTGTTTTCATTATCAACAACGGGAACGGAAAGCAAGTCGTATTTGCGAACTATTCCGGCAACCGTTTCCTGGTCATCAAGGGTGTTGACGGTTATGATTTTATCATCCGAAATCATTATATCGCTTAAAACCGTTCCGCTTTTTGCAACAATGAGCTTGCGCAGGGGAAGAATACCTGTTAAATGGCGGTGCGAATCAATGCAGTAGCAGGTTTCGATTGATTCCTTATCCTGTGCGGTTTTTCTGAGGGATTCAATGGCCTGGTCAACTGTCAGATTTTCGTGGAACGCCGCCATTTCAACCGTCATAATGCTTCCGGCTGAATCTTCGGGATAGCGTAAAAATCTGTTGATAAGCTCTCTTGTTTCCTTGCTCGTCTGTGCAAGAACTCTCGTTACCAGATTAGCCGGCACCTCTTCAAGAAAGTCAACGGCATCATCAATATACATATCTTCAAAAATATTGTGGATTTCTGCATTTGTGATTGATGAAATAACCGTTTCCTGGCTGTCGGAATCGAGGTAGGAGAAAACATCCGCAGATGAATCCTTCGGCAGAATACGGAAGATTTTAACCTGATTTTCAGGCTCTGAATCCGAAATAACGCTTGCAATATCTACCGTATTCATCTCTTTGAGGATATCTTTAAGTGATGCAAACTTTTTTTCTTCGAGAAGATTTGAAATAATTGTGGTCAATGCTTCATTTTCCATAAAAAATAACGCCCTTTCCGCAAAAGCGTAAGGGCATTTAAGTCAACCGAAGATGAACCGTCAGGGATTTACCGGAAATTCCCGAACAGCCGTCACGCTTTTACATTTTTTAATTTCAGTACATAATCGACCGTGACTACTGTCGCTGTTCAAGAGTTTCACTTCCTTTATGAATTGTTTTATATCAAAATCAGTCCTGTGCTTTTTTGGCTGATTTTTTCTTTTTTGATTTATAGCTCAAAAGAGCCTTGATATTTGTCTCGGGAACGGTGACATCACCTATTGAAAGGGGCTTCTTTGAATACATACCCTTGAAGCCTGTGCCGCCGGTTGCGAGAATTGAATGTTCCTTTGCAAATTTAACAAGCTTTTTCTGCTGCTCGGGAGTGTTATCGGGGTGGAAGGCTTCAACGCCGTCAAGACCCGCTTCAATAAGCTCCTCCATAAGCTCAAAGCTGTCTCTTGCACCGGGGTGGGCAAGGACTGCGATACCGCCTGCCTCGTGAATTGCTTCTATAATTTCCGAGGGCTCCGGGAAATCCGCCATAACAATAACATTATCGGGGCTTTCGGGGGAGAACAGCTCGTAATAGAGGTCGCCGAAAATCTGACAGGTTAAACCGCACTCTGCAAGGGCGTGCATAATATGTTCTTCAAAAACTGCCGTTGAGCCTGTTGCAACTCTTGTAACAAGGTCAGGCGAAATGGGATATTTACGGGCAATTTTAAGGGTCATCATCTGGCTTGCCCTTTTTCTTGCGGCTATGTTTCTGTGGCAAAGCCCTTCAAGCCTGTCGGGGCTGTCTGCGAGATAACACAATATTTCGGCGTAACGGTTTCTCTTTCTGTCGTAGGCAGAAATTTCAACGCCGGGAATAACTGTTATGCCTTTTCTTTCTCCGATAATTTTGCCTCTGACATTACCTGCCTGACAGTCTCTGTCTGCAATGGCGATAGTGTCAACACCTCTCTTTTGAGCAAGCACAATAAGGTCATCAATACCCATTGAACTGTCTGAAAGTTTGGTGTGGCAATTCAAGTCTCCTGTCATAGTGTGTTAACCTCTCCTAAATAAAAAAACGAAAAATACCTGAAAACGAACATGTAAAGGGAACACATCCCCTCACTATAATGCATAATTATACGACACATTTTCAGAATGTGCAAGTATTTTATAAAATTTTTCTAAAATTTCTTATATATACATTATCTATTACAATACATTTATAAAACAGATGTTGAATACCGTATTTATCAATGATATAATAACGGCAAATGGTTGATTAAATCGGAGAGAACTAATGAAGGTTGCAATCGGAGTAAGCGGCGGTGTTGACAGCGCCGTTGCGGCTTATCTGTTAAAAAAACAGGGCTTTGAGGTTGTCGGTATAACTCTGAAATTAAAAAATAATGATGATTTGCTCGTTGAGGATGCAAGGGCGGTTGCCGGAGCAATCGGCATTGAGCATCACATAATCGACAGAAAAGAGCTGTTTAAGGAAAAGGTAATCGAGCCTTTTATCAATGAATATAAAAGCGGCAGAACGCCCAACCCCTGCATTGAGTGTAATCAGGCGATAAAATTCGGCACTATGCTTGATTTTGCAACGGAGCTTGGCTGTGAAAAGCTTGCAACGGGTCACTACGCCAAAATTGAAGAAAACGGCGGCGTGTTTTCCCTCCTTAAAGCGGATTCACCGAAGGACCAGTCATATTTTCTTTACAGATTAAATCAGTATCAGCTTTCAAAAATAATGCTCCCTATGACGGAAATGACAAAGGAAGATACAAGAGCTCTTGCTCTTGAAGCCGGAATACCGGTTGCGGAGAAAAAGGACAGCCAGGAAATCTGCTTTGTGCCGGATGACGATTATATTTCTTTCCTTGCTTTGCTGAATGTGACTGCGCCGGAGGGGAATATACTTTTTACAGACGGCAGAGTTGCAGGAACGCATAAGGGAATCATAAATTACACAATCGGTCAGCGAAAGGGCATAGGCGCATACGGCAAGCCTATGTTTGTTACTGATATAAACGCAGAAAACAACACGGTTACAATCGGCGAAAACGGTGAGCAGTATTCATCGGGGCTTGAAGCGGAAAGGGCAACATTTATTTTACCCGGAGGAATAAAAGAGCCGTTCAGGGCAAATGTTAAAATCAGATTCAGGGCAAAGGAACAGCCCGCTCTCATAACTCCCACGGAAAAAGGCTTCAGAGTACTGTTTGATGAGCCTCAAAGGTCGGTGACTCCGGGTCAGAGTGCGGTAATATACGCCGAAAATATTGTTCTCGGAGGCGGAATAATAACTAAAAAATTCTGAAAATTTACAAAATTTGCACAATAAAGACTAAAATTTACAAAAATATCACCAATAACCGCAAATATTAAGGCTGACGGTTGACAGCAGACCTTTCGTTTGATAAAATATCCGTAATACGATAAAAATACAAAAAGGAGAAAAACTATGCTTGACCAAAGAACTCTTGCGTACCTTAATCTCTACGCAGTATTAGGCGCACTTGAAAATCTCTGCGAATTAGCCCCGGAAGCAAGAGAAGTTTTAACAAACAAAAAGCCCATTTCAATCGGTATTGAAGTTAAAGACGGCCCCAGCGGTACTCTCACCTTTTACAAGGGACAGTGCAGGCTTGAGCAGGGCTGTGACAAATGCGATATCAAGCTTCCTTTCTCATCCTGCGAGAAATTCAACGGAATGATTGACGGAACGGTAACACCCATTCCCTCAAAGGGCTTCCGGTACATCGGCTTTCTTCTTAAGGATTTCACAAAGCTTACCGATATTCTCAATAAGTATATGAGACCCTCAGAAGAAAATATGAAGGACCCCGAATTTTTCAGAATCAACACCGAGCTTACACTTGCCGTTATCGGTGTTGCCATTGCACAGGTAGGCAATCAGGATGAAATCGGCAAATTCAGTGCAAGCCATATTGTTGACGGTAATGTTATGATTTCAATTACAGGCGGTCCCGCTGTTGAAATCATCTGCAAAAACCATCATCTCATCTGCCTGAAGAGAAGACCCGAAACATACCGCAGTGCCATGATATTCAACACCTATGAGGTTGCAAACGACCTCTTCGGGGGCAAGGTTAATTCCTATGTCTGCATAGGCAACGGCCTTGTTGAAATGCACGGACTTATCGGTATGCTTGATAATGTTAACCGTATTCTTGACAGAGTTGCTCTGTATTTAGGTTAAGGGGGTAAAATAAAATGAGTGATAATTTTAATCCCAAGGCAAAAGAAATTGTTTGCTACGATACAACAAAATCAAATGAGATGTATAAGAGGGCTATGAATGTTATACCCTCCGGTATTTACGGTCATCTCGGCCCCGTTGAGGGTCAGTTTATTCCCGTAGACCGCTGGCCCAAGTTCTCCGAAAAGGCAAAGGGCTCATATTTCTGGGACGTTGACGGTAACAAATATATCGACTATATGTGCGCTTACGGCCCCAATGTTCTCGGCTATAATGACCCGGATGTTGATGCCGCCGCCCTTAAACAGGCAAAGCTCGGCAACTGCACAACCGCACCCGGCAAGGTTATGGTTGAATGTGCGGAGCTTCTTGTTGACACTGTTGCAACTGCCGACTGGGCATTCTTTGCAAAGAACGGTAACGATGCAACCTCCGGCGCTATTCTTACCGCCCGTGCACATACTCACAAGAAAAAGCTGATTTTCTTCAACGGCTTCTATCACGGCGTTTCACCCGTTGTTCAGAAGATTGACTATCCCGGCGTAACACCCCAGGATGTTCAGAATAACATTTATGTTGACTGGGACGATATTGAAACCCTCAAAAAGATAGTTGCAGAGGATAATGACATTGCCGCAGTTATTGCACAGCCCTATGACCACGGTAATTTCTATGATAACAAGTTCCCGAGAGAGGGCTTCTGGCAGGAGGTCAGAAAGCTTTGTACGGATAACGGCATTGTTCTTATTGTTGATGATGTTCGTGCGGGCTTCCGTCTTGACCTTGCAGGCTCTGACCATTTCTTCGGCTTTGAGGCTGATATTATCTGCTTCTGCAAGGCTCTTGCAAACGGCTGGAATATGTCTGCCTTCTGCGGTAAGGAATTCCTTAAAAATGCCGCTTCTTCACTTGCTTACACAGGCTCCTACTGGATGAGCGCAATTCCCTTTGCCGCCTGTATCGCCTGTATCAACAAGATGAAAGCCCTTGATACTCCCAAGCTTTTCAGAGAGCTCGGAACAGAGCTTACGGACGGTCTTAAAGCCGCCGCCGCAACAAACGGATTTGAGCTTACCGTTTCCGGCGCTCCCGCTCTTTTCTATCTCAGAATTTCAAATGACGACAATCTTCTTCTTCATCAGGAGTGGATTGCAGAGTGCGTCAGCAGAGGTGTATTCTTCGCTTCTCACCACAACCACTTCATAAATGCTTCTCTCACTCACGAGGATATTAAGAGAACAATCGAGATAGCAGAGGATGCTTTCCACGCAGTTAAGAAAAATCATCCTGAAATCGGCTGATTTTTAGGCTGTTTCAACAAAAAACTATTGATTTATTCAACGGTTTAATGTAAAATATAATAAAAATGAGAGGTCTGTTCGATAGATGCAACTGAATCAAAGCATTGACGAATAGACCTTTTTGCTAAAAAGGAGGAAAACCCCATGGCACTTACAAAGCAGGAATGGCTTGCTCTTGAAAAGAAAGCCAACGACCTCCGTCACCTTACCCTTCAGACAACTGTTTGGGCAGGCAGCGGACATCTGGGCGGAGGAATGTCAGTTTTAGACCTTCTCACCGTTCTTTATCACAAGTATCTCAACATCAAGGTTGAGGACCCCAAGTGGGAGGACAGAGACAGATTCATTCTTTCAAAGGGTCATGCCGCAATCGCTTATGCCCCTGTTCTCTGTGACAAGGGCTTCAACGACCCCGAAATGCTTAAAACATTCAACCTTTCCGGCTCAAAGATGGGTATGCATCTTGATTCAAACAAGGTTGTCGGCGTTGATGCTTCAACAGGCTCACTCGGTCACGGCCCCTCAATCGCCGCAGGTACCGCTCTTGCCGCAAGAGTTCTCGGCAAGGATTACCTCACCTATGTTGTTACCGGTGACGGCGAGCTCGGTGAAGGCTCAAACTGGGAAGGCTTTATGACAATGAACCACTATGAGCTTTCAAACTGCATCGTTTTTGTTGACAGAAACCATTGTATGATTGACGGTCCCACAGAAGAGGTTATGAAGCTTGAGCCCCTTGCAGATAAGCTTACCGCCTTCGGCTTTAACACAATAAAGGTTGACGGCAACAACATCAAGGAGCTTTGTGATGCCATTGATGTTGCAATTGAAAGGTCAAAGACAAAGTGTGCTCCCACCTGTATTCTTATGGATACCGTTAAGGGTGCCGGCCTTGCTTCCGTTGCAGGCGATTACCATTGCCATTATATGGCACTTGACGATGCCGCATTTGAAAAGCATAAGGCTGAGCTTGACGCTTACTATGCAGAGCGTGTTGCAAGAGTAGAAAAGGAGGCTGAATAATTATGGCAGGCGGATTTGTTTATAACGCAATTGACCAGACAGAAGTTGCTACCGCTGAAATTTACGGTAAGGCAATTGCTGATATTCTCGTTAAGGACCCCAAGGCCGTAGCTATCACAGCCGACCTTGCAAAGTCAACAAAGCTCGGAGATGTTCTTAAGGTTTGCCCCGAAAGAGTTATCAATGTAGGTATTGCAGAGCAGGATATGTTCGGCGTTGCTGCAGGTATGGCAAAGGCAGGCTGTATTCCCTTTGTTTCCGGCTTCTCCGCATTCACATCAATGAGAAGCTGTGACCAGCTTCATACAGACATCTGCTATCAGAAAGCAAATGTTAAAATTGTTGCAACCCATTCGGGTACATCGTTCGGTCAGGCAGGTTCAACTCACCATGCAATTACCGACCTTGCAATTACAAGAGCAATGCCCAATCTGACGGTTATCTGCCCCGCAGACGGTATGGAAACAGCAAACGCAGTTAATGCCGCTTACGCAACAGAGGGTCCCTTCTATATCAGAATTAACCGTGGCTTTGACCGTGTTCTTTATAAGGATATGGATTACGGCTTTGAGGTCGGTAAGGCTGTAACCGTTAACGAGGGTACCGATATTACGGTTATTGCTTGCGGCTCCTGTGTTTTCCAGGCGAAGCAGGCTGCCGATTTCCTTAAGAATTCAGACGGACTCAGCGTTCGTGTTCTTGATATGCACACAATTAAGCCCATTGACAGAGATGCCATTATGAAGGCTGTTACCGAAACAAGAAGAATTATCACTGTTGAAGACCACCTTGTTACAGGCGGACTCGGCTCGGCAGTTTCAGAGGTTGTTGTTGACGGCGGTAAGGCTTGTGCATTCAAGATGCTCGGTCACAAGAGCTTCGCAATGATAGGTCTTCAGGAAGACATTATGGCTGATGCGGGTATTGACGCAAACGGCATTATCGCAGCAGTTCGTGAGGTTATGAAGAAAGACTTTGAAGAAGACGATAACTGGGACGACGAATATTGATATTGAAGAGCGTTGAGAATTTATTTTCAATTCTCAATAACAGAAAGGATTTGTAATTATGGCTTCAAGAGAAGATATATTTACCAATAAAATTTTCCTCTGTGCAGCTCTTCCTCTCATAAAGACCATTGCAACGGATGACCCCAAGCTTGCCAAAAAGTTTGAGAAAACCCATGCAGTTATTCAGGTCAGCGCAAAGGACCCCGATGCTCCCGACGGAAAGTGGGCAACACATTTTGTTGTCAACAACGGTGAGTGGGAGGTTCACGCTGACAAGGTCAGTGATAAAGAGCACACACAGGTTGAGCTTGAATTTAAGAGCGTTGAAACGATGAATGCTTTCTTTAAGGGCAAAATCGCTCCCAACACCCTCCCCAAAATGAAAGGCATTGCCACCCACGGTGCAACTTTCCTCTCATTTATGATGGTTCTTCTTAAAATGAGCTCATTGCTTACCGCAACCGAAGCACCCGAAGATGAAGCAACACAGCAGATGATGGTTAAGTGCTTCTTCTATCTGCTCACAAGCGGTATCAGTACACTTAATAAGCAGGGACATGATGAAATTCACGAGTGGGCATTAAAGAGCCCCGACCGTGTTTATGCCCTTGCAGTTAACGACCACCCCGAGGTATCCGCATTCATCAGAGTTAAGGCGGGTAAATCAAGAGCCGGCAGAGGCGAATATAAGAGAGCAATGCCTTTCTTTACACTTCGCTTTGATTCCTTCAAGAGCGCTCTCGGTACTCTTCTCGGAACGGATGATATGCTTGATGCTACAAAGAACGGCAGAATTATTATGGACGGCGGACCGGAGTTCGGCGCACAGTTCGGAGGATTCTTGCTTACTGTCGGCGACTACGCAAAATAAAATTTTGATGACATAATCGGCGAAAATCACAAAACGAAAATAGTATAACTTTAAGGGGTAATCAGATTTCAAATGACTTCTGATTACCCCACAATTTTTAAGGAATATTATATCGTTTTGTTAAGCGATTTTTCTCGTTCGCCGTACCACAGTACTGTCTTCACTCGAAGAAATCGCTTTTTTCATCCGATTCTGCCTATCAAAATTGGCGTGCTACTACTCAACTGCCGTCATCTGATTTATACTACCCTTTAACTGCTGTGATGTTCAATAGGTTGTTTTAAATATTT
>JAZLIZ010000018.1:0-5568 GCA_045617665.1 Acutalibacteraceae bacterium
AAAGTGCATGACATGGAACTTGGTGAAACATTATTTAACGATTATGTCGGAGGTTGTGATACGGATGTTGATTACAAACTTTGCTATTATGTACCTACAGATGATAGAAATGTCTACGCCTCTTAATTATCAATCATAATTCCATACCACAGCAAAAAGCTGTCGCAGATTGCGGCAGCTTTTTTGAATGTAGAGGGTCGAGAGGTTAATGACCTGCGGTGCATTATATAATTCATAATTCACAATGCATAATCGGAAATTGAAAGTAAAAAAAGATCTCCGGGTAAACCGGAGGTCTTAAAATATATGCTGTTTGATTATGCTTCATCAGAGGTGATGTTTTCCGAAACATCATTATTAAACGCATTAACCTCTGCGGCAATGGCAGCTCTTCTCTCAAAGAGCTCTGCGTACATCTTATCTCTCTTTTCACCTGTAAGGTCATAGAAGAGCTTGGGAATGATTGAAAGAGAGCCTGTGATAACGGGAAGAAGTGTGCACATCCAGAAGAGTGCATATTCTGTGCTTTCCGACTGACCGCCGAAGCCTGCGCCCTGCTTGTAACCGACCTTGCTGAGGATGATAGCCTTAATACTTGAACCGACCGTGTTAACAAGCTTTGTTGCAAGTCCCTTGGCAACGCCTGTCATACCCTCTGTTCTGTAGCCTGTCATCCACTCGCCGTAGTCGATTGATTCGTTTCTCATTTCTTCGGGAATAACCTTCTTGATACCGTAAACGAACATCCAGAGAGTTTCACGAAGCATAAATGCGGGAATCATAACGGAAAGCTTCTTGTAATTCTTGTTGATTGAACCGATTGCAAATACGCCTAAAAGAAGGGCATCACCGAAGTGAGAGCCGACAACCCAAAGTGACTTTGTTGAGAACTTACCTCTTGCCCAGGGAACATAAGAATAGCTCAGGGGGCTGACAACAGCGCCGGGAATACCGACAATTGTTGACATTGTTGCAAGGTTAAGAACATTGATGTAATAATAGTTCGTACCGCTGCTGATACTGAATGCGCTTAAAAATTCGGAAATTGTGATAAGCAACAGAGGTTTGTTTGTTATAATGGACTTAATACTGCTCTTGATTGACGGCTTGTCAACTGTCTGGTTAACTCTTTCTTTTGCGGTAAATGCAAAGAAGATAGCCAGAAGTCCGCTGACAATGCTCGTGAACATACCTGCGGAAACATAAAGAGAACGCATCTTAATTTTCAGCTGCCCTCGGTTAACAAGGTCAATGAGAAGACCCATTATGATTTCGGGGGCTTTCTCAACAAAGCCGGAAAGAAGGTTTGCTTCCGTAATCAATCGTGTTCTGTCAATAATATTCGGCGTTATGGTTGCCAGCATACCGGTTCTTGCAATATCGCTGAGCGAGGTTGCAAGGTTGGTAATAAGCTGAAGAATCATATAAAACGCCAGCTTTGAAACATCGTAAAGTCCCTTGCTTCCGAAGAAGACGGGCATTGCCCAGTAGAAAAGGGAGAGAAAAACACCCGGAATTGCGTAAACAATGAGCCAGGGCTTGAATTTACCCCAACGGGTTCTTGTTTTATCAACAATAGCCGCAAGGAAAATATCGTTGATAATATCCCAAATACCTACAACGCCTGTTACGACGCTCTGGAATTTAAGACCGACACGGATAATATCCGTAACGAAAATGTCCTGGTATTTTGTGATGTTGAAGCTTTGGGCAATATCATAGAGGATATAGGCAACAGTTTCTCTTGTGCCGACATATCTTCTGTCTTTGTTCGCCGCTTTCGGAACTATGTTTTGTTCTTCAACGGCAACAGCGGTATTCTCAGCCATAAGCATCCTGCAGAGTAAAGAGTGCTCAAATTGAGGCACTTAAACTCTGTTCTTCCTTCCTTCAGAGTATAATTTACCCATAGTTATGGTAATCTATCCTTTAGATATTAACACAATACAAAGCAATTTTCAATAGGACTTTTTATTTTGTTTAATTTGCACATTGCAGGTCAAATATTTTTGGCTATTTTTAACTGTCGGTTATGTGCATTTATTATTTTCGCATAATTGACAACAAACAGAAATTATTGATATAATTGAAACATAATATTGAAAAAGCGAGGTATAAAATTATGGGTCTTATCAAAGCGGCAATCGGTTCAGTCGGCGGCACACTTGCCGACCAGTGGAAGGAATTTTTCTATTGCGATTCTCTTGCACAGGGCGTTCTTGTTGTTAAGGGACAGAAGCGTGTCACAAGCCGTTCATCCAACACCAACGGCAATGATAACATAATTTCCGACGGCTCAGGCATTGCGGTTGCAGACGGTCAATGTATGATAATCGTTGAGCAGGGAAAGGTTGTTGAATTTTGTGCCGAGCCCGGTCAGTTCACTTACAGCAGCTTCACAGAGCCCTCACTTTTCACAGGAAATCTTTCGGATTCAATTAAAGATACATTTAAGACCATAGGCAAAAGATTCACCTTCGGCGGTGATACCGGCAAGGACCAGAGAGTTTATTATTTCAACACAAAGGAAATAATGGATAACAAATTCGGCACGGCTACACCCGTTCCTTTCCGTATTGTTGACAGTAAAATCAGCCTTGATATGGATACATCGGTCAGATGTAACGGCGTTTATTCATACCGCATTGCAGACCCCCTGCTCTTCTATACAAATGTTTGCGGTAATGTAGCAAACGAATTTACAAGGGAAGAAATTGATTCACAGCTAAAAACGGAGTTTGTTTCGGCTCTTCAGCCTGCATTCGGTGAATTAAGCAACCTTGAAATCAGACCGAATCAGATTGTATCACACACAGATGAGCTTGAAAAGGCGATGAACACCGCCCTTTCCGAAAAATGGGGCACCTTGAGAGGCCTTGAGGTTCGCTCCGTTGCAATCGGCTCTGTTTCTATTCCGGAGGATGACCAGAAATTCCTTCAGCAGGCTCAAAGGTCAGCCACATTCTCAAATGCCGGTATGGGTGCAGGCCTTTCGGCAATTTCAACAGCAGATGCCGTTACCACAGCCGCCGGCAATCCCGGCGGAGCAATGGCAGGCTTTATGGGTGTCGGTATGGCACAGAATTTTGCCGGAGCAAATCAGGCAAATCTTTACGGTATAGCCGCACAGCAGCAGGCACAGCAAGCACAGGCAGACGGCTGGAAATGCTCCTGCGGAGCAACTGCAACCGGCAATTTCTGTCAGAATTGCGGCGCAAAAAAGCCCGAAAGCAGTAAATGGGTTTGCACCTGCGGAGCAACCGCAAACGGTAATTTCTGCCCGAACTGCGGTGCAAAAAAGCCCGAAAGCAGTAAATGGGTTTGCACCTGCGGAACTGCAAATGAGGGCAAATTCTGTTCAAACTGCGGCAGCAAAAAACCTGAATAAAATTTATATCGGGGTAATATAAATGTCAGAAATTCAAGAATATAAGTGTCCCTGCTGCGGCGGAGCAATCAGCTTTGATTCTTCCGTTCAAAAAATGAAATGCCCCTATTGTGACACGGAATTTGAAATGGAGGCACTCAAAGCCTTTGATACCTCCCTCTCCGAGCAGGATGACAGCATGGAATGGGATAAATCAGATAAAAAAGAGTGGGATATTCACGAAGACGGTCTCTGCTCCTACATCTGCAATTCCTGCGGCGGTGAAATAATCGGTGACGAAAATTTAGGTGCAAGCTCCTGCCCCTACTGCGGAAATCCCGTTATAATTATGGATAAGTTTTCCGGCTCATTAAAGCCCGATTATGTTATTCCGTTTAAGCTTGACAAAGCCGCCGCAAAATCAGCCCTTGTTAACCACCTTAAAGGTAAAAGGCTTTTGCCCAAGGTTTTCAAGGATGAAAACCATATTGATGAAATAAAAGGTATTTATGTCCCATTCTGGCTTTTTGATGCCTCCGTTTCTGCTGATGTCAGCTATAAAGGTACAAAGGTCAGTGTGTGGGAGGATACACGCAACCGCTATACAAGAACATCATTTTACGGCATAAACAGAAGCGGCAAAATTGCCTTTGAGAATGTTCCCGTTGACGGCTCAAAGAAAATGGATAACGACCTTACGGAATCCATTGAGCCCTTTGATTTCAGAGATGCGGTTGATTTCCAAACCGCCTACCTTTCCGGCTACCTTGCGGATAAATACGATGTTTCAAGCATCGAATGTGAGCCGAGGGCAAACGAAAGAATAAAAAAGAGCACGGAAGAAGAAATAAAAGCCACGGTCAACGGCTATGCAACCGTTGAAACGCAGAGCAGCAGTATAAGATTCAAAAACGGCTCCGTTAAATACACTCTCTGCCCGGTATGGATTCTCAACACAAACTGGCAGGGCAAAAAATATACCTTTGCAATGAACGGTCAGACAGGCAAAATGGTTGGCGACCTCCCCTGCGATAAGGGAGCTTATTGGAGATGGTTCGGCTTAATTTCCGGCATATCCGCCGCTGTACTCACAGGTGCATTTTACCTTGTGCATCTGCTGACATCAATGTGAGCGAGGTGTGTATAATGAAAAGATATGTTAAGCTGTTATCAGCCCTTGCTCTTGCGGTTATTGTTGCCGTTTCTCTTTCTCTCCCCGCCTTTGCAAATGATATTCGTTTATCGGATTATGCAGGCTTGCTTGATGAAAGCGAATTTGACGAAATTCTGCTTTATCTTGATTCCGAAAGCGATTCATCCGAATTTGCCTTTGCCGTTGTAACGGTCAACAGCGTTGCGAATTACGGCTATTCCGATAATGAAACCGGTGACAGAGATTTTGCAGACGATTTCTGGGATAATCACGATTACGGCTATACTGACGGCGCATTGCTCCTGATTGATATGGATACCCGGTATTGCTATATTTCAACAGCAGGCTACGGCATTGAAGCAATCACGGATTCCGGCATCGGTTATATTTTAGACATAATGACAGCAAATTTGTCAGCCGGCAATTACGCCCTTGCAATCAAGGATTTTGTTTATACAGCTTCATCCCTTGTTGAACAGGCAAGAAGCGGCAATATCTTTGATAATTACGATTATGAGGGCGATTATGATTATTACAGCGACCCTGTTGCCTTTAACTGGATTAAATCAATCGGCATAGCGCTGGTTATAGGCATAATTATTGCCGCCATTGTAACAACCGTAATGAAAAGCAAGCTGCAATCCGTCAAGCCCCAAAGCAACGCCACACGGTATGAAGTGCCCAACAGCCTGAATGTTACGAATAAATCGGATGTTTTCCTTTACTCCACAGTATCCGTAATGCCGAAGCCGAAAAACACCTCCTCCGGCTCCCGTTCCGGCTCATCGGTTCATACCTCCTCCGGCGGCCACAGCCACGGCGGTGGCGGAGGACATTTCTGAGCGTTAACGCATTTCCCGATTGCTGATAAAATTGATATGAGTAATTATTGAATATGAATAATATTAAAGTCGGTAACTCCAACGAGCTACCGACTTTACAAATGTTTATTTTTACACCTTTATTTCAAGAAGCACAAAGATAACGCAATTAAATATTGAGCGATATAGTATGTTATGTGATTAACGATTATATCAACCGGTCTGTC
>JAZLIZ010000019.1:0-24025 GCA_045617665.1 Acutalibacteraceae bacterium
TTTTACTCTTTAATCGCAATATTGTGCCCTTTTTCGCTTCTTTTTTCCCTTTTTTGACATTTTACTTCTTCATCTTTCCCTTGTTTCTCAATGTAAATTCCACTTCTTTCCTACTGTGGAATTTACTTTGAGAAATCGCCATATTTACGGATTTACGCAACAGCCGTTTTTGTATTTACATATCTGCAATAATTCCCGCTTCTTTATGCGCCTTGAATCTTGTTATATAGGAGGTGCAGAGAACCGCAAGAATTATCGGCTCATTGATGATATACCATTGACCTATTCTTGTAAGGATTGCGGCATCTGCCACGGGCTCAATGGTAATTGCTCTGTAAACGGTGTTGATAACAAACAAAACGAAAACGAGCAAAAGCAATTTTTTGTTTTTGCTGAACTTTGAGAGCCTGCCGCCTGTGAATGCAATTAAAACAGCACCGAAAAAATAAATCAGAAAGCTTAAATGGATTTTGGCGTTTGCTGAGGTCACAGCAGGGATTATGAGGTAGCAGGCAAACAAAACAAAAATGTTTTTAAGGGTGTTGCCGTGGGGCTTTTTATAGCTGTAAAGCATATAGTAAAGCGCAACACCTACCATAAGAACTGCAAAGATAAGGTTCGGCAAAGCAAGCGTCATAAGCTCTCTGGTCGTTTCCTTGCCCGGCTTTTCAATGAAAATAAACCTTGCAATGTTAACGAAAATATCAAAAACAGATAAGAGAGTCAGAATTATTCCGACTGCTTTATTTAAGCCCTTTTTATCCATCGGTTTTTCCTCCCGAAAACAAATTGAATAATCTATCTATATTTATTATAGCACAGTTATTTCGTTGTTTTCAACAGATTTTGCAAACAAATTTCAACAGTAATTACAAACAAAATTCTTTGACAATAATGTCTGTTCAGTGTATAATGTATGTAAATTTATTATATGGAGAGAAACATAATGAAAAAAGTATTATCCGTTATTCTTGCACTCATTATGACGTTCGGCGTTTGCGTTTGTGCAAGTGCGGGAATTGATGCACCGCTTAAATTCAGTGAGGACGGAAAATTCAGAATTGTAAACATCTGTGATATTCAGGATTCATATCCTATGCAGAATACGACCAGGGTTTACCTCAATGAAATGCTTAAAGCTCTTAAGCCCGATATTGTTGTTCTCGGCGGTGATAACACAGTTGCAGGTATGCCCGATGAAGAGAATTACACTTTTATCGGCGGTCAGAAGGTAAGCTATGATTCCCTGACCGATGAGCAGTATGCACAGGTTGAAGGTGAATATGTTGAAAAGGTTATGAAGGTAAAGAGAGCCTCCATAAAGGAAATTTGCGATATTTTCGTTGAAAATCAGACATATTTCACCCTTGTTTTCGGTAACCACGACCATCAGCAGTTCGGCAGATTCAATGAGAGAAACCGTGAAAAAAACAAGGAAATTCTTCTCGGCTTATATAAGGAATTCGGCGGTAAATACTGCCTTGCCTATGATGCCGACAGAGACCTTTACGGTGTCGGCACACATAATCTCCCTGTTTTTTCATCTGACAGAAAAAATATTGCCTTTAACCTCTATATGATGGATTCAAACACATATTATTTCAATGAAGCAGGTGAAGAAATGGGCTACGATGCCGTTCATCCCGACCAGTTGAGATGGTATGAAAATGTTGCAGGCGAATATAAAATCTTAAACGGCGGCAAGGCTGTTCCGGCATTTATGTTCCAGCACATTGTTGTTCAGGAGGTTTATGAAAAGCTCTTTATTGAAACTCCTTTTGATGTCGGTGTAATAGGTGAAGATTTTGAAGATGTTGACGGCAATGTTCATCATTACATCTATCTTCCCAAGGTCGGCTCACTTGAAAAGGGTTATCTTTTTGAAAAGCCCTGCCCCGGTTATAAAAACTACGGTCAGCTTGATTCCGTTGTTAAAACGGGGGATGTTATGGCGATTTTCTCCGGCCATGACCATACAGACAGCTATACCGTAAAAATTGACGGCATTGATATTACAAACACAGCCGGCTGTACCTATCACTCCTACGGCAGTGATTTGAACAGAGGTGTTCGTGTAATCGACCTTGATGAAAAGGATTTGTCAACCTACGAAACCTATACCTATACTGTTTGTGAGGCTGCAATGGCGGAAAATTCCGAAATTACCACCTGTGAAAACAGTCAGCTTTCAAAATTTGCCGCCGGCTTCAATTCTATCTTCGGCATTAAATTTATGGATGTATTTATTGAGGTGCTCAAGGTAGTATTCTTCTGGTCAAAGTGGCTGTAAAATTTACCGAAAGTCCTTCCGGTACGGAGGGACTTTTCTTAACAGAGAAAGGATTTAACCGAAAATGAAAAAATATGCAAGATTCAGATATATGCCCTGCCTGCCCCTCGGCAAGGACGGTAAAAGAGTAACCGCATCAAAGGAAAACCTTGAAATTTCAAGAAAAGCCGCCTGTGAGGGTATGGTGCTGCTGAAAAACAAAAATAACACTCTCCCTCTTAAAAAGGGCGAAAGGGTTGCTCTTTTCGGCAAGGCAACAATTCAGTATGTTAAGGGCGGCGGAGGCAGCGGAGATGTTCATTGCCCCTACATCCGCAATATTTATGACGGCTTCTGCGAAAAAAGAAACGAGGGCAAGGTGGAAATCTATGAGCCCCTCATTGATTTTTACAAGGCTTATGTTGAGGCGGGGAGTACTTCAATCCCAACCGAGGAGCAGATAAATGCAACCTGGGATGTTGTTAATGCAATGGAATTTTGCCAGAAGCGTGATGATATGACCTATGACACCTTCCAGAGTATGTTTGTGAAAGAGGCGGTTGTTCCCGATGAACTGATAAATTCCGCATCGGAGTTTGCACAGACAGCCGTTATTACTCTCAGCCGTTTTTCAGCCGAGGGAACTGACAGAAGAGATATTCCCGGCGACTATAAGATTTCAAAGGTTGAAACCGATTTAATACAAAAGGTCAGCGAAAAATTTGAAAAGGTTATTGTAGTGCTCAATGCCGGTGCTGTAATGGACTGTGAAGCCTTTGTTGATAACAACAAGGTACAGGCTTTGCTTATGGCATGGCAGGCAGGTATGGAGGGCGGAATGGCGGTTGCCGATATTCTCTGCGGCGATGTTAATCCCTCCGGCAAGCTGCCCGATACAATCGTTAAGGCCTATGACTGCTACCCCTCAAAGTTTGATATGGCGGAGTGCTTTGATCATGTTGATTACAGCGAGGATATTTATGTAGGCTACAGATATTTTGAAACAATCCCCGGCAAAAAGGATGATGTTCGCTATCCCTTCGGCTTCGGACTTTCCTATACGGAATTTGAAATCAGCGGAGCAATCTGCGGCGAATCGGACGGTAATATCACGGTTGCCGCAAATGTTAAAAATATCGGCTCCGTTTCCGGCAAAGAGGTTGTTCAGCTTTATTACAGTGCTCCGCAGGGTAAGCTCGGCAAGCCCGCCCTTGAGCTTGCCGCATTTAAGAAAACAAAGCTTCTGAATCCCGGTGAAGCCGAAACGGTTGCTCTCTCATTTGCAGTTAAGGATATGGCAAGCTTTGACGATTTGGGTAAAATCGAAAAGAGTGCCTATGTGCTTGAAAAAGGCGATTACAAATTCTATCTCGGCAATTCAAGCAGAAATCTTGAAAAGCTTGGTTATGAATATAAGCTTGAAGAAGATACCGTAACCGAGAAACTTTCACAGTATTGCCGTCCCTTTAAGCTCGGCAAAAGAATGGTTGCGGACGGCTCCTATGAAAAACTGCCTGTCGGTGAGCCGGAATACTTTACGGGTGAGCCTGTAACGGAAAAATATGTTCACAGCGAAACCGCAATTCCCTTTGATAAGGTCGGTGAAGAAATTACCCTTGATGAATTTGTTAATCAGTTCACCGTTGATGAAATGATGTATTTTGTGGGCGGCCAGAAGCCGACAGGCGTTGCCAATACCGGCTGCTTCGGCCCTCTTGACAGACTCTCCGTTCCTGCTGTTCCGACTGCGGACGGCCCTGCCGGGTTAAGGCTGAATACAGAAACAGGCATACCCACAACCGCCTTCCCCTGTGCAACGCTTCTTGCCGCAATGTGGAATACCGACCTTGATTATGAAGTCGGTGCCGCCGCAGCCTCCGAGCTTCGTGAAAACAACCTCGGAATATGGCTTGCTCCCGCACTCAATATTCACAGAAATCCCTTGAGCGGAAGAAATTTTGAATATTTTTCGGAGGACCCTGTTCTTGCAGGTAAATCGGCAGGCGCCGAAATCAGAGGAATACAGTCGCAGAAAATTGCCGTTTCAATGAAGCACTTTGCCTGCAATAATAAGGAGCCCAACCGTTTTGCAAGCGATTCAAGAATATCTGAAAGGGCACTTCGTGAAATCTACCTTAAGGTGTTTGAAATTGCCGTTAAGGAGGGCGACCCCTGGACTGTTATGTCGTCATATAACCTTATAAACGGCAGACATACCTCCGAAAGCTGGGAGCTGCTCACGGGTATTCTCCGTAACGAATGGGGCAGTAAAGCAATGGTGGTAACTGACTGGGGCGTAAAGAACAACCCTGTTACGGAGGTTATTGCCGGCAATGATATGAAGATGCACTGCGGTTATCCCGATGACCTCAAAGCCGCCTATGAAAAGGGCGAGCTTACCGCCGAGCACCTTAAGGCTTGCACAAAGAGAATACTTGAAATGTTTATGAAATTAGCCTGAAATTTTAAGGGCTATTCCCGGATTATTACAAAAACAGTAAACAGCCGAATTACAGCGTAATCGAGGGAGTGTTGTTACCATAGGTTATCTTTTAATCGTTATAAAAACAATTGCCAACACAGGTGAAGGCGTTTTAATTAAAAAATATAACGAAAAGCATTCCGCAGGCGGTATGTTTTTTACGGGCATACTTTCTCTTTTTGCTTTGCTTTTCTTTGCCGTATCAGATAAAAACGGGTTTAATTTTTCCGCCGGTATACTTCCGTTTGCCCTTGCTTACGGTTTAATATACTGTATTTCATATTTTCTGACCTTTGTTGCTCTTGCGTGCGGCTCGTTTACCCTCTCAATGCTGATAATTTCATATTCACTTGTTTTTCCGATTTTATACGGCGTGATATTTCTCCGTGAAGAGGTTTCTCTGCTCGCTTGTGTCGGCTTCATATTGTTGATGATTTCCCTCTTTTTTGTAAGAGAAAGCGAAAAGGAAAAAGAAAATAAATTTTCCGTTAAATGGTTGGCTTCGGTCGTAATTGTTACATTGGGTAACGGCTTGCTTGCCATTATTCAAAAGGAACAGCAGCTGAGATTTAATAACGAAAGTAATAATGAATTTATGATTATCGCTCTTGCTGTTTCTGCTGCGGTACTGCTGACGGGCGGCGTAATAAAAGACCGTAAGCAAATCAGGAAAATTATCCGCTGCGGTATTCCTTATGCCGGTTCAGCCGGAGTTGCAAACGGAATCAATAATCTGCTGACAATTATCGTAAACAATATGTTACCGCTTTCTGTCGTTTCGCCGGTTTCCTCCGGAATGAAGATTGTTGTTTCATTTTTGTTCGCTACGGTAATGTTTAAGGAAAAATATATGAAACGGCAAATTGTCGGTGTCTGCTTCGGTGTGGCTGCTCTGGCATTGTTAAATCTGTAAGGATAACCCGTTTTCGGAGTTTTCATAATACAAATTGTTATATACACAAAAGCCTTGAAATTGCTTGTTTATCGGCAATCTCAAGGCTTTATCGGTTTATTGTGTATGCTTGTGCGTTGGATTATTCAAAAAATTCCGTTTCGATCAGGGCTTCGACCATTTTGTCAAAATATTCACTGCTGAGCAGGGGCCAGGCAAAGCCGAGGCGGTAAAGAGCCTTTGTGGTAAATTCCGTGTCGGAGCTGACCCTTATTCTTGTGTTGTAGGTTGCTTCATCCGCATCCTTTGAATAGTTGGTGATATCCGTGGGAGAAGAATCGGTTTTATTCATATAAGCGATGAAGCCTGTGTAATCGGAAAGGTCTTTTTCGTTTTGAAGAACCTTTTTGAATCTTTCTTCAAATTCGGAGCTTTCAACAATATCAATGCTTACACCCCTGTTTTTCATTGCCAGCAGGAAATAGCCGTAATGAAGCTCGTGGCAGTTCTTTGCGTGGAAGACCGTGTATTCATCCTGTGTTCCCGAAAGAATACGGACTGCCCTTGCGGTTGAATCTATGGGCGAAAATTCGGTGTTTGCATCCATCATATCAACGGGGTAACAGCCCAGCTTTTTATAGCCGATAAACTGCTTTAAGAATCCGTTTGAGGATGCGTTAATCTGAAATTCGCTGTCCTCATCTCTTGCCATAAGGTTGCCTAAACGGATGATTTTTCCTCTTATTCTGCCCCTTGAAATGGCGTCAATAATTGCCTGCTCCGCAAGATATTTGGAGTAAACATACTTGTTTTCAAGCGACTGACCTATATTCAGGTGATTTTCCTTGAATACAAAGCCCTTGGGAATGTTGCCGTTTACAGATTCACCGCAAACGCTGAGGGATGAAATCTGAACAAGCCTTGTTTTTGTCTTTTCAGCAAGAGTAATAAGGTTTTCAACCCCTGCAAAGTTATCGTTGATAAGATTGTTGCCCTCTGCAAAGTGGCGAACATTTGCGGCACAGTTTATTATGGTATCAAAATGAAGACCCTTAAGCTTTTCATCCATATCGGAATCGCCAAGCTCACCGTCAACAACAGTTACTCTTTCGGCAAGCCTGTCGTTATACCAATCCTCAAAGTAATAGGTCATCATCATTTCAAAACGGCTTTGGGCTGAAAGACCTGTTTTGCTTCTTACAAGGGCGATAACTCTGCCGTCTGTTTCGTTAAGTATTTCTTTCAGCAGGTGACTGCCGAGGAAGCCTGTTACGCCGGTCAGAAGAACATCGCCTATGCCGTCATCCCGAATGCCCGGCAGATTTTCAATGATGTTATAATCAAGGCTTGAATAGTCGTATTTTGCCTTTTCCTCGCCGGAGGGAGCAAAAATATCGTTTTCTTTACCGCCGGCAATGAATTCGGCAAGCTTTTGCGGTGTGGGATTATCAAAAATATTTTTGAAAACAACGGAGAAGCCTGCGTTGCCGAGCTTTACAACTGCCTGAACTGCCGCAATTGATGTTCCGCCGATTGCAAAGAAATCATCATCGGCATAAACCTTTTCAATACCGAGAATGCTCTCAAATATTTCACAGATTGATTCTTCAACCTCGTTGGCAGGCTCTGCACCTGCTTTTCTGACTGTCCTTTCGGGCTTGGGCAGTTTTCTCTTATCGACCTTGCTGTTGACATTGAGAGGAATTTTCTCAATCTGCATTGTTACCTCAGGCACCATATAAGGGGGCTTTTCGGCGGCAATAAAGGCATTCATCTCTTCAATGTCTATCTTCTTATCCGAAACAATGTAGGCGGTAATGAATTTTCCGCCGGCAGGGGAATCAAACGCCTGAACGGTGGCATCCTTAATACCGTCAAAGCGGCGGATAATCTGCTCAATTTCAGTAAGCTCAACACGGAAGCCTCTTATTTTGACCTGACCGTCTTTTCTGCCCACAAAATCGTAATTGCCGTCAGTTAAAAGTCTGATAACATCGCCTGTGCGGTACATTCTTTCATAGCCTTTTTCATTGCAGAACGGGTTTTCAACAAAGGCTTCGGCAGTCTTTTCGGGTCTGCCTAAATATCCTCTGCCCACCTGACCGCCGGCAATACAAAGCTCACCGCTTGCGCCGAACGGCAGACGGCGGCGGTATTTATCAATAATATAAAGCTTTGTGTTGGGGAATGCCTTACCGATAGGCTGGAATTTGTTGTCATCAATGATGTCGTATTTTGAAATATAGCCTATTGTTTCGCTGGGGCCGTAGCCGTTTGAGCATATTATGCCCTCAGGCGGCATAAAGGGAACAAGCTTTTCGCCGCCCATTAGGAAGTGCTTGAGTGTTTTGCACTTTGTGTTAATTGAGAACATTCTGCCAACCTGGGTTGTCATAAAGCCGTATGTGATGCCGTTATCGGAAAAGAAATTTTCCATTTTGGCAATATCAAGCCTTATATCATCGGGGATAATATAGAGAGTTGCGCCAACCATAAATGAGGTTAAAATATCCATAACTCCCGCATCAAAGCCGAATGATGCATAGAATGCCATTCTTGAGGTTGCATCAAGCTCCATAAGCCTTGTATGGTTGTGGACAAAGCAGACAAGGGAGCGGTTTTCGTGAACACAGCCCTTGGGTGTTCCCGTTGTGCCTGAGGTGTAGATAATGAGAACTGCGCTGTCGGTTGATATTTCCGTTGTTACGGGCGTTTCATCCTTAAGGTCGGCAATTTCATCCGTAAAGAGCATATCACCCTTGTAATCATCTGCAAGATATTCAAGACCTCTGTCAAGAATAAGAAGCTTTGAGCTTACATCGGAAATCATAAAGTTTATTCGCTCTTTCGGATATGTGGGGTCAAGGGGCTGGAATGCAACACCTGCCTCAATAGCACCGAATGCTGCTATGGACATATATTCGTTTCTGCCGATAAGAACCGAAACAAAATCGTTTTTGCCTATTCCCTTTGAGGCAATGAATGAAGCAAGCTTCTTTGTCAGAGCCGCAACATCCCTGTAGGTATATTGCCTGTCACGGAATGAAAGGGCAACCTTATCCGGGTATTTTCTTACTGAATCATGGAAAAAGTCAACAATATTTTTGTTTTTGTCATAGGGTATTTCCGTTTTGTTGAATTCTTCCATATCATCAATCATTTCCTGTGAAACGAAAGCGATTTCGCTGAGCTTTTCGCATACCGTGAAGCCTTCGATAACATTTTTGAAAGCTTCAACAAGAGTTTTTATATACTTTGCACTGTATGACGATGCATCGTAATCAACATCAAAAATAAACTGTCTGTTTTTACGGTAAACCTGGAATGAAACGGGGGCTTTGAGAGCAGAAAGCTCAATCTTAACATCTTCGCTCTTAAATCCGCAGAATGAATCGAATGAGAAGCTTTCACCCTGATAGACAAACATAATATCCGCTTTAAGACCGTATTCTCTGCTGATTTCGGCAAAGGAATATATATCGTTTGCCATGGAATCCGTAAGCTGACCGGCAATGTCGGAGGCAAGAGCCCCGGGACTGCAATCATCAGCCTTTACGAATACAGGCAGGGTCTTTACGAGCATTGAGGCTGTGTTCTTTGTGGCTGAACTGTTTCTGCCGTTATAGACCGTTGTGAAAATCGAGTAATCAGATGCGTTGTATTCCGCAAGCAGATAACCGAAGGCGGCACACATAAAGCCGTTCAGACTTATGCCGTTTTCTTCACAGTATTTTGCGGCTTTTTCGGTAATTTCTTTTGAAAGTGCGGAAATAACATTACCGTTTCCGTCACCTGCGCCGAAGGGAATATCTCTGCCGGGCAGAAAATCGGTATCAAAGCCGGAGAGTATTTTATCATAGTATTCCTTTGCTTTGGCAAGCTCATCGCTTTTACGGCTCTTTTGCTCTGCCAGTGAAACCTCATAGCCGGAGAAAGATTCTTTTTCAATTTCCGCACCGGTATAGGCGGCAGAAATATCTCTGCATATAATTGCAAGTGATGTTCCGTCACTGATGATGTGGTGAATATCGCAAAGCAGATAAATGTAATCTGCTTTGATTATTTTGAAGCGGAAAAGCCTTGAATTGAGAAGATTAAAGGGAGAAATAAGCGATTCCTTAACGCTATCAATATCTGAAACGGTGATTTCTTCTATATCAATAGCTGTAAAGGGTGCGCTGTCATTTCTCTTTTGAAGAATATTGCCCTCGCCGTCATCAAATAATACTGTTTTGATATACGGGTGAGCCTCAACAGCCTTTACAACTGCGTTCTTCAACTTTTCTATGTCAATATCGCTCTTAATTCTGAGCAACAGAGGAATGTTGTAAACCGTGCTGTCGGGTGCTGAAAGGCACTCAATATAAATGCCCTCCTGCGTTTTTGTCAGGGGATAGCTTTCCTGAATTTCAAAGGAGTCATCCTCCTTGGAAAGAAGAAATTTTTCAAGCTTTTCAACCGTATCATTCTCCATAAGCTCCTTAATCTGAACGGATACGCCGAATTCATCGGAGAGCATGGAGTTCAGCCTGATTGAGCCGATTGAGGTTAAGCCGGCAAGTCGCAGGCTTGTGTTGATACCGAAATCCTTTGTGCCGATAACCGAAGCGGTAATATCAAAAATCTTTTGCTGTGTTTCGTTTTGCGGTTTAAGGTTATCTTCAAATTTCTTTTCCGCCTTCGGTAACTTCTTTTTGTCAACCTTGCCGTTTACATTAAGAGGAATTTTATCAATCTGAACGGTTACCTCGGGAATCATATAGGCGGGCTTTTGTGAGCCGATATATTCATTCAGCCTGTCAATGTTAATTTCTTCATCCGAAACAACATATGCGGCAATGAATTTTCCGCCGGCAGGAGCATCAAACGCCTGAACGGTTGCATCCTTAATGCCCTCAAGGCTGCGTATAACCTGCTCAACCTCCGTGAGCTCAACACGGAAGCCTCTTATTTTAACCTGGCCGTCTCTTCTGCCTACAAAGTCTATATTTCCGCTTGGCAAAAGACGGACAATATCGCCGGATTTATACATTCTTTCATAGCCGGCTTCATCGGAAAATCCGTTTTCAACAAATACCTCTGCCGTCTTTTCGGGTCTGCCTAAATATCCTCTGCCGACCTGACCGCCGGAAATACAAAGCTCACCGCAGGCACCGGGAGGAAGCAGTCTGCCTTTTTTATCGGTTACATAAAGCTTTGTGTTAAGCCCGGGCTTGCCTATGGGCTGAATGGGGGAATCATCCCTGACGGAATAACTGCAAACATAAGCAAGTGTTTCGCTGGGGCCGTAGCCGTTAATAAATTCAAAGCCCGCTTGCGGCTTAAAGGGAACAAGCTTTTCACCGCCGACAAGAAAATGCTTAAGAGTTTTACATTTTGTGCCCTGCGCAAACATTCTGCCGACCTGGGTTGTCATAAAGCCCTGTGTTATTCCGTTTTCACAGTAGAATTTATCCATCTGTGCAAGGTCAAGCCTTATTTCATCGGGGATAACGCAAAGCTCGCCGCCTGCCATTGCGGTTGTGAAAACATCCATTACGCCTGCATCAAAGCCGAATGAAGCATAGGTCGCAACCTTTGAATTGCAGTCAAGCTTCATTACTCTGCTGTGGGCGTTGAAGAAGCTGACAATATTTCTGTTTTCAAGAACACAGCCCTTTGGTGTTCCCGTTGTGCCTGAGGTGTAGATGATAACTGCGGCATCTCCGGGCTTGCCCTCAGCCTTGAAATCATCTGCTTTCGGCAGAGAATCAATTTCATCCGTAAAGAGCACTTTGCCGTCATATTCATTAACAAGGCTGCGCAGACTTCTGTCCGCAATGAGAAGCTTTGCCTTGCAATCCTTAATCATAAAGTTAAGCCGCTCCGCAGGGTAGGTGGGGTCAAGGGGCTGATATGCACTGCCGGCTCTGACGGCACCGAAGGCGGTTACGGGCATTAACTCATTTCTCGGAATGAGGATTGAAACAAAATCATCTCTGCCTATTCCGAGGGAGTGAATGTATGAAGCAAGCTTTTTCGTAACAATGTCAAATTCGGAATATGTAAGGCTCTTTTCTTTATATGAAACGGCAACCCTGTTTTTGCCGGATGCAATTACTTCATCAAGATAATCCGTAACTGTTTTGTTTTTCGGGTAATCAAATTCGGTTTTGTTAACGCTGTTTATGAACTCCTTGTGTTTTTTGCCTGTAAGCTCCGCCTGTGCAAAGGTTTCGCATTTCAGCATTTCTTTCAAAACCTGTGAGCAGAATAAGCCGAAGCTTTCGATAAGCTCCTGTGAATACTTTGCCTTGCGGTATTGAAGCTGAAGAATATAGCCGTTCTCATTTTTACTTACAACGGCATCCAAATCGGAAACACTTTCAAAAACATCCATAAGTGTTTTTCTGACCTTTACTCCGCAGACCTCACAGTCAAGGAGCAGAGCACCGTCATAAACATACTTAACGGAATTGGGAATACTGTGCTTTTTAACAAGCTCAACAAACGGAATATCGGTATGGGTCATTGTTTCAATATATCTTTTACGAAGATTTGAAACAAAGTCGGTTATTTTCTCATCCTCCGAAATTTCAGCATATACGGGGAATGTTTTGACAAACATACCTATTGAATTATTCAGATTTTTACCGTAACGGCCGTTATGAATCGAGGTGAAGCAGACTTCATCGGAGCCGGAGTTTTTAGCAAGTGCATAAGTGAAAGCGGACATAATAACAACATTTTCGGTTACTCCCGTTTTCTTTGCAAAGGCAGTTACCTCATCAATACCGCTTTCAAGAGCAACATTGATGATTCCTCTTTTTTCACCGTATTCGTTACGGCTGACATCGGCAATCAGACTGCAATCAGCATCAATTCCGCCGATGTAGTTCTCAAAGTAATCATAATCCGCCTTTGCGTTTTCGGAATTGACATATTCCGCTTCGTATTCGGAAACCTCACAGTTTGAATCCGTTTCCTCCGGCAGCTCCTTATCCTCATAGGCAAGGGTAAGTGCGTTTTCAAATACCTTTGCCGAAAAGCCGTCATAAAAAATATGGCTGATTTGCAAAAGTATGTAGATATTTTTTTCGGTTTCATAAAGAGCAAAATTGCTCAGAGGTGTTCCGTTGAAAGCAAAGGGCTTTACAAACTCATCATAAACCCTTTTGTAATCCTCTTCGCCGATATATTCCGGCTTGACTGCCTGTCTTTTTTCGGAACAGGCGGTTACGGGAACACCGTTTTCAATCTCAACAAAGGCACGAAAAGCGCTGAAACGGGCAATTACTCTGTTAAGCGCCGCTGTCAGCCTTTCGGTATCAATGCTTTCTTTCGGAAAAACATATTCAAAGGGAATGTTGTATTTACAGCTTTCGGGGTTGTTTATACACTCAAGGTAAACGCCGAGCTGACTGTCTGAGAGGGGAACTCTTTTGCCGTCCATCTTTCTTCCTCCTTAAAATTATATTAAGCGCAAATCCAACTGTAATTATAACACTTTGTTCCGTAAAATAGAATATAATTTTTACGAATTATGAAAAAAGAACAATTTTATCGAAAAGTTCAAATAAAGTTAATAAATGCACCTTGACTTTAAGACTTTCGGATAATACAATTAAAGCATAAATATTTCAAAGGAGAAATAAGTATGAAAAAGTTTTTTGCAATCGTATTTTCACTTGTTTTTATCTGCCTTGCGGTTACCGGCTGCGGCAAAAAAATAGCAACTGAACCGGAATCGGAAACAGAATCCGATACACAGCAGACAACCGAAAATTTTGCCGGTATGCCCAATCCCATGGTCAGCTTCAATTCGCTTGAAGAAATCAATCAGAAAACAGGTGTAAACCTTGTTAAGCCCGGTGTAATGGGTGTTTCGGACGAAGCCTTTTTTGTTGTCAACGGCACTCTTGCCGATTACAGATTTACATTAGGCGGTTATGAATATACATTCAGAGCATCAAAAAACCTGAATGAAGAAATTTCCGGCATATATGTTGACGGAAAGCTTGCTTTTGAAGGCGAAAAGGCAGATTATTCATTCAAAACTGATGAAACATACAAGGCAATCAGATTCCTTGTAAATAATATTCAGTATGTTCTCTCGGTTGCCGATAACGGCAGTATTGCCGACACGGATTATGATGCTATGGCAGTTGAGCTTATGAACACAATTATGCAGACAACCTCCGGGAGCGAATATGTTGCTCTTTTAGGCGATTATCAGGATTCCTATTCACAGAGAGCAACTGCACAGGTAGCCCTCGGCGATACGAACAGGCTTCATATTCAGATTACCTGGGGCTCATCGGCGGACGATACCGATTTGTGGGATGTTTCGGGTACAATCAAAGACGGCAAAATCGTTTATGATAAGGACAGTATTTTCCACTACCGTTACAATGACGGCGGCTATAAAGAATTAGCCGACACGGTTGAAGGCTATTTTGAAATAACGGATAAGGGCTTCAGCTGGAGCGGTTCGGGTATGGAAAGCACACAGAACTGCACATTTGAAAAGGCTTAATCTATGTCCGGGCTCAAAAAAGAGTATTTGGGTAACGGAATATCGGTGACGGTGTCGCCGGAGCATACATTCGGCACGGATGCTGTTTTGCTTGCTGATTTTGCGAAGCCGTCAACAAGGAGTAAATGCTGTGACCTGGGAACAGGTTGCGGCATAATTCCGCTTTTATGGTGCAGACAAAAGACGGGGGATATTACCGCTGTTGAAATAAGTGCAAAAGCTGTTGAACAGCTTGAAGAATCCATAGAGATAAATAATCTTGAAGACAGAATCACAGCAATTCATTCCGACCTGCGTGACCTTAAGGGCAAGGTTGAATTCGGCTCATACAATGTTGTGACAATGAATCCGCCGTATACAGCACAGGGGTCAGGGGTTATCAGCTCATCCTCTGCGGATAAAATTGCAAGGCACGGAACAATGTGCAGCCTTGAGGATGCTTGCTTTACCGCTTCAAAGCTTCTCAATTACGGCGGAAGGCTTTGTATGTGCTTAAGGCCGGAAAGAATGTGTGAGCTTTTTTCCGAAATGAAAAAATGCTCCATAGAGCCAAAACGAATCAGATTTGTTTCAAAATGCGCGGGCAAAGCACCGTGGCTTGTACTTGTTGAGGGCAGGCGAGGCGGCAAAAGCGGCTTGACTGTCGAGCCTGAGCTTTATGTTTATGACGGCGATGAATTTTCGGAAGAAATGAAAAATATTTACGGAGAATACTATAATAAATGAGCGGAAAACTTTTTGTTGTGGGAACACCCATAGGCAACCTCGGTGATATTTCTCCGAGAGGGCTTGAAGCGCTTGAAAACTGTGATTTTATAGCGGCGGAGGATACGAGAGTTACTCTGAAGCTGCTTAACCGTTTTGAAATAAAAAAGCCCCTCATCAGTTATTTTGAACATAACAAATTTGAAAAAGGGCCGTATATTGTTGACAGAATTATTGCCGGAGAAAACTGTGCAATTGTTACCGATGCCGGTATGCCGGCTATTTCAGACCCCGGTGAGGATTTGGTTCGCCTGTGTCACGAGTCGGGTATAAAGGTGGAGTCCGTTCCGGGTCCCTGCGCCTTTGCAACTGCCCTTGCAATTTCGGGTATGCCGAGCACAAGATTTATTTTTGCAGGCTTTCCGCCCGTTGAAAAGCAGGAGAGAAAGAAGCTTTTTGATTCCGTTAAGGATGAAGAATTTACCCTCATTTTTTATGAAGCACCCCATAAGATAAGCACCACCCTGAAGGATTTGTCTGCCGTTCTCGGTGACAGAGAAATCGCCATTGTCCGTGAGCTTACAAAGATTCACGAGCAGGTGATAAGAACAACGCTTTTTGCCGCCGCAGAAAAATATTCAAAGGAAGAACTGAAGGGCGAGCTTGTCTTGATTATCAAGGGAGCAGAGCATAGCGAAAAGAGTAAAATGACCCTTGAGGAAGCAATAAAATATGCCACGGAGCTTGCCGGAAACGGTGAAAGCAAAACCGAAGCAGCAAAGCTTGCCGCAAAAGAAAGCGGCTTCAAAAAGGGTGAAATTTACAAGGCTCTGATATAAATTGCATAAACAGTAAGGACTGCCGCAGAAAAAACTGTGACAGTCTTAATTTATGCCTTTTCACCGCAAAGAATAATTATCTGCTCCGCAAGTCTTTTAAGGTCATCCGTACTTTCAAGTGAGCCTATATCCCTGCGGAACGCCGCCGCACCACGCATACCCTTGATATACCAGCCGGCGTGCTTTCTTGCTTCTCTTATGCCTATATAATCACCCTTGTATTCGCAGAGCCTTTCAATGTGCCGGAGCATTATGCTCATACGCTCCTCAACCGAGGGGGAGGGAGAGATAATTCCCTTTTCAAAATAATCGTTTATCTGCCCGAAAACATAAGGTCTGCCGAGAGCACCCCTGCCAATCATTACAAAATCACAGCCGGTATATTCATACATCTTTTTTGCACTCTCAAAACCGGTAACATCACCGTTGCCGATTACGGGTATTGAAACGGCGTTTTTAACTGCCTTTATCATATCGAGATTCACGGGAGGGGCATACATCTGTTTTCTTGTTCTGCCGTGAATTGTCAGGGCACTTGCACCGCTTTTTTCAAGGATTTCAGCCATTTCAACGGCGTTAAGGCTGTTTTCATCCCAGCCTGTGCGGATTTTGCAGGTTACGGGAACGGAAACGGCGTTTACAACCGCATTCGTGATTTCTCCGGCAAGCTCCGGCTCTTTCATCAAAGCACTACCGCCGCCGTGGTCTGCAACCTTCGGTGCAGGGCAGCCCATATTTATATCAATCCACTTACAGCCTGTCTGCTCCGCTTTTTTTGCCGCCTCTGCCATAGTTGACGGCTCACAGCCGAAAATCTGAACAGCCGCCGGCACTTCTTTTTCACCGAGGAGCATAAGCGAATCGGACTTTCTGTCTTTCATTGTCAGTCCCTTTGAGCTTACCATTTCGCTGACAACAAAGGATGCACCGTATTCAAGGCATATTTCACGGAATGCTCTGTCGGTAACTCCCGCCATAGGGGCAAGGGCGGCAAATCCTTTCAATTCTGTGTTTCCGATTTTCATAAAATTATCTCTCATTTTCGTTTAGTGCTGTCTATTTTATCATTTTGTTACTTTATTTTCAATAATTTGCAAAATTTATTGAAACGGTTTATTTA
Source organism: Acutalibacteraceae bacterium (assembly GCA_045617665.1). Classification (GTDB taxonomy): domain Bacteria; phylum Bacillota; class Clostridia; order Oscillospirales; family Acutalibacteraceae; genus CAG-177. The sequence goes on from JAZLIZ010000019.1 coordinate 16,823, forward strand.
TTATGATAGAATAGCAGGGAATATAATCAGATAGTTGTGCTTATCGGAGGATAAACAATGCCGGACTGCAAGCTTATGCTCAATAATGTAGATATTTATTCAAACCGTATGAGGGTCGATTTGGCTGTCGTATGCGGTTATGACGATGTTGAGCCGAAAATCAGAGCCATATTCCGCAGAGGCGATGAGATAAGAAGAATACCTGTTTTAACAAAGGGTGTTTTCAGAAGAAAAGAACAGAATGATACGGTTATTATTTGCAGTTATACCTATCTTCCGTCATACATATTCACAAAAGAAAGCGATGATGAAATAAGCCTGAGCTTTGAAGCTGCCTTCGGTGACGATTGCTTTGAGGATGTGCCGTTTTTTGTTTCGGACGGCATAGCTTACAATAAGGGCGTTTCCTCTGACTATATTGCCCCGGCACAGTTTAACGGCGCTACCGTTTTTAACAGCCCGTTTAACAAGAGGTTTTCCGATGAGGAGTCGGATATATGCTATGATTACAGGCCGGAGCCGGAAAACAAACGGATTGTAATTTTCAAAACCGATTTCAGAGCAGACGAAAAATGCGGCGTAAAACAGATTTTATTCTGTATTTGCTCAAAGCTTATGGGCATTGTAAATCTGATTTTGTGCCTTTGCCTTATGCCGTATTTCATAATTGACGGTATTTTTGCAGGGCTCGGCCTTGTCAGAACTCACAGATATGATGCAGGTGAGGGACTGCCTGCACGGATTGTGGGTCAGATAAAGACGAATATCGCTTCATTCCTCAAAAGTACATTTAAGGATGAAGCAATCGCAATGAAATTCGTTCAGCCGAGAAATGCAATTTTGTTCCGCTACTATAAACGGATGTGCAAAAAGCCCGTTAAGAAAAATCAGATTACCTTCATCTCCGGCAGACGGGATGAGCTCAGCGGAAACGAAAAGTTTGTTTTTGATATTATCAGGGACAGAAAAGATATTGATTTCAAGTTCCTTATGATGAACAGCGTTGATGAATTCAGAAGATTCTGCAACACTAAAAAATTCTTTAAGCTTTATGCAACAAGCAAGGTTGTTATTGTTGACGATTTCTTCAATCTTCTTAACCTTGTTGAAAAGAGGGAGGATGTTACTCTTTTCCAGCTTTGGCACGCCTGCGGTGCGTTCAAAACCTTCGGTTTTTCAAGAATAGGTAAGCCCGGCGGCCCCAAGCAGACTGCACCTCACCACAGAATGTATGACTATGCCACGGTAAGCTCAGAGGAAATTGTTAAATATTATGCGGAGGGCTTCGGCATAAGCGATAAAAATGTTCTTGCAACGGGTGTTCCGAGAACGGATGTTTTCTTTGATGAAGAATATGCAAAAACCGTAAAAGACAGCTTTTATTCAAGGCATCCGCAGTTCAGGTGTAAGAAAATTATTCTTTTTGCCCCCACCTTCAGAGGAAACGGTCAGAGAGGCGCTTTCTACCCGCTGAATGTGTTTAATCCTGCCGGATTTCTTGAAGCCGTAGGCGAAGATTATGCAATGATTATAAAGCTTCATCCGTTCTGCAGTGAAAGATATGAAATTGATGAATCAATTTCAGACAGGCTCATAGATTTAAGTGATGAGGATGAGCTTAACGACCTTCTTTTTGTAACGGATTTGCTTGTTACGGATTATTCAAGTGCGGTGTTTGAGGCTTCACTTCTCAATATCCCCATGCTTTTCTATCCCTATGACCTTTATCAGTACATCTCCGAAAGAGATTTCTACTGTGATTTTGTTTCTTTCGTTCCGGGTAAAATAGCATTTACACAGAAGGATATGGAAAAAGCGGTTATTGACGGCGATTTTGAAACGGAAAAAATCGAGCCGTTCAAAAACAAATTTTTCTCACACGCTGACGGTAAATCGTCACAGAGGGTCGCAGATGCAATTCTCTCTGCTCTTGAGAAATAAAAATCTGTCCGAAAGGAGGAGTCTGATTGAATTTTATTCAGCTTGATAAAGACGGTAATCCGATTGAATATGAAGATGTTTATTCCGATTCTTCAATGAGAAACGGCAATGATGTCTATTTTGATAAAAGAAACAGACAAATTCCTCCCGAGGATGAGGAGCCCGAATACGAAGAGCCCGAATATGAAGAGCCGGAATATGAGAAACCGAAAAAACGCAAAAAGAAGAAAAAGCATTTCAGATTTTTAAGGCTTATTTTCAAGCTTGCAGTTGTTTTTTTGATTATTCTGACTGTTCTTATAGGCTCCCTTGCATATTCCTCCGGCTACACTAAAAACGAGCTTGAAAGCAACAAATATGTTTCCATAACGGAAAAAATACAGAATCCCCTCATAACAAATATTCTGCTTTTGGGTGCAGACGGAGAGAACGGCGGCTCACAGCGTTCCGATACAATGATTCTGCTCTCCATTGACTATGCACACGGAGAAATAAAGCTTACCTCTTTTTTGCGTGACTGCTGGGTGTATATTCCGAATAAGGATAAATGGGCAAAGCTTAATGCCGCTTATTCTTATGGCGGAGCACAGTATTCAAGGGATACGATAGAATATAATTTCGGAGTTGACATTGACCATTATGTTAAAGTTGACTTTGAAATGTTTACAAAGATAATTGATAAAATCGGCGGTATTGATGTTGAGGTGACCGAAAAGGAAGCAAGGTTTATCAACAGAACAACCCGATATACCGTTGAAAGCGGAAGCAGTGTTCACCTTGACGGTGCAAAGGCTCTTGTGTATTGCAGAATCAGAAAGCTTGATTCCGATTATATGAGAACAGTTCGTCAGAGAAAGGTAATTTCCGCAATTATCAGCAAGGCAAAGGGTTCGAGCGTTTCAACCCTGATTTCCGCAGCCCGTGAGGTCTTGCCTATGCTTGAAACGGATTTGAATGCAATTCAGATAACTGGTCTTGCATATAAGGGCGGTTTTGCGGCATTTTCATTTGAAACGGATGAGCTTCGTATTCCGTCAGATGATATGATGACAACCGGCTACAAGGGCGGTCAATGGGTCGAAATCCCGAACATTGAAGCCTGTAAAGAAGCAATAAAAGACTTCATATACAGATAAAAAGCATTTGTACGGGGGGATGTTTATGTTTGAAAAGCTGTATGAAATAAATTCCGTTGCCAATGATATAGTGTGGGGCGTTCCTGCTATGGCACTCATTATCGGTGTGGGCCTTTTCCTTTCAATAAGGCTCGGATTTGTTCAGATAAGACATTTTCCGCACGCCATAAAAATGACCCTCGGCAGATTTTTCCAAAAAGAAAATGCAGATGAGGGCTCGGTTACGCCTGCACAGGCTGTCTGCACCGCCCTTGCCGCAACCGTTGGCACGGGCAGTATTGCCGGCGTTGCCGGTGCGATTGCGATTGGCGGCCCCGGTGCCGTATTCTGGATGTGGGTTTCCGCCCTTTTCGGAATGTGCACCAAAATGGTTGAGGTCACACTTGCAGTTCGCTTCCGTGAAAAAAATGAAAAGGGCGATTTTGTCGGCGGCCCTATGTATTTTATCAAGAACGGTTTAAGCAAAAAATGGAAATGGCTTGCCTATGCCTTTGCAATTTTTGCAACCTTTGCGGTTTTCGGAACAGGCAATGCAACCCAGTCCAACACAATAGTTGCCTCAATCAATTCTGCTCTGACAAACCTTAATGTTATTTCCCCCGATGCAAATAAAAACGCATTAAATATGTTCCTCGGCATAGCTTTAACGCTTATGACGGCATTCGTGCTCCTCGGCGGAATAAAGCGCCTCGGCTCCGTTACCGAAAAACTTGTTCCCTTTATGGCGGTTGCTTATATTCTTCTTGCCGTTGGCGTTCTGCTGATTAATTATAAGCTTCTTCCCGGTGCTTTTGCAAAGATTTTTGAGGGTGCCTTCAAGCCCACAGCCGTAACAGGCGGTATAGTCGGCTCAATGTTCCTGACTATGAGAAAGGGCGTTTCAAGAGGTATTTTCTCAAACGAAGCAGGCCTCGGCAGTGCTTCAATAGCTCACGCAACATCAAGTGAAACAATACCGGCAAAGCAGGGCTTATTCGGTATATTTGAGGTTTTCACCGCTTCAATAATTATCTGTACCCTTACGGCGCTTGTTATTCTCTGCGGTAATGAAACGATTGCCTACGGTGATGCGGCAGGTGCGGAGCTTACAATAGCCGGCTTTGTTAATACTTACGGCGGCTGGGTTTCCGTCTTTACTGCGGTTGCAATGTGCTGCTTTGCTTTTTCCACCGTTCTCGGCTGGGGACTTTACGGTATGCGATGCGTTGAATTTATATTCGGCTCAAAAATCAATAAGCCTTTTCTTATAATCTATTCGCTTGTTTGCATTCCCGGTGCAACTGTTCAGCTTGACCTGCTTTGGGAGCTCAGCGATACCTTTAACGGACTGATGTCAATTCCGAATCTGATAGCAGTTGCCCTGCTTTCACCTGTTGCAGTGAAGCTGATTAAAGAATATTTTGAAAATGTAAAGAAAAACCCGGCTTGAAGCGATGCTCCAACCCGGTGGCTTTTTTGCCCTGCTTACTTTATGATTTCAGCCTGCCAGGGGAAATCGAATCTGCCCTTTGCTTCAAGTGAACGGATTTCTCTCTTTTCGGAAATATCATCATACGGAATCTGCTTATCATTTATGCCGTGCCACGGCTCAATGCAAACATAAGGTGCGCCGGGCTTTGCCCAAATGCCGAGAACGGGTACATCACCAAAGGTGAATTCAACCTCGTTTTCACCGATAATGCGGAGCTTCTTTGATTTTATACCCGAAAGAATGAGAGCGTCCGGCTCAAAGATTTCCTTTGTGATTTCAATATCGGTTTCGTTATTGAGCAGGGGGAATTTTTCGTCAATGAGAAGATTGTTCTTTGCAATTCTCTCGGTGCAGATTGTTTCCGGCTTTTCGAAGCGGATTATATCTCCTACCTTGCAGTTGAAGCCGGGGTGAGCGCCGATTGAATAATACATTGTATCATCAGAATTGTTAAGAACGGTGAGGGTGTTTTTGAGTTTTTTGCCGTCAAGCTCAAAGGCTGCAAGAAGCTCAAACTCCCAGGGGAATTTTTTAAGGGTATCCTCTGTGCTTTTAAGCGAGAAAACAGCCTTACTGCCCTCGCATGAAACAACATCAAAGCAAAGCTTTCTTGCAAGGCCGTGCTTGGGCATTTCATATTCTTTGCCGTTACGGAAAAATTTGTCGCCGTTAAGCTGACCGATTACGGGGAAAAGGATGGGAGCCTGACCGTACCATATTTCTGTTTTGCCGTACCAGACATATTCTTTCCCGTTTTCTTTTGATTTGAGAGAATGGAGCTCTGCGCCCATTTCGTTGATTTCACAGGTTAAATACTCATTTTCAATTTTATAAAACATTGTAAATCCTCTTTCTTGGTTATTGTGAAATATTTCTCGGATATTTCAATCTATTCAATTATAATTCATATCTTAAAAAAGTCAATAAATCAAAAATTTTTATCATTAAATAAGCGGTATTTCAAGGTTAGCGCCGTTTTGCTCTGCGGATTTGCTTGCGATTATTCCGGGCAGTGACATTTTAATTGCAAAATCAACATCAAGCTTGGGCTTTTTGTTTTCAAGCACGCAATCCACAAAATCAGAAAACATTACGGAATCCGCACCGCCGTGGCCGAAAGCACTGCTGTTGCCGTATTCATCAAGGTATTTTGCGGTTACGGGTATTTCGATTTTCTGCGAAAATGTTCCCGGTATTGATGAAAGATTTGCAAAGCTGTGGGCATCGTCAACAATTGTGTTTCTGTCTGTTTCAATTGAGCCCTTTGTGCCGCACAGGCGGAAATTATGGTCGTAGCTTGTGTATGCCCCGAAGCTGACAAGCAGCTTGATAACGGCACCCTTTTCGGTTTTGAAAATCGCAATTGAGGTTGCATTCTTTGCTGGGAAATAGGGGTTATATTCTATATCGGCATTCATACAGGATACACTTACACAGCGGTCGTTCATAACATAAAGCAACGGCCCTAATTCGTGGGTTGTATATTTTATTGCCGGGTTATATGTTCGCCAATGCCCCTCCGGGTAATTGTCGGGCGCAAATTCCTCCGGATTTATGCTGTGCAGATATTCCGCCTCTGCAAAAACAACATCACCGAACTGCCCGTCCTCACGCATTTTTTTCCAGGTGTTGATAAATGCCCAGTAGCAGCAGTTTTCTGCCGCCATATAGATTAAATCCGGGTGCTCCGAAACAATTTTTTTCAGCTCATATGCCTCTTCAACGCTTGTGATTGACGGAATTTCGCTCAAAACATGCTTGCCTGCTTCGAGTGCTTTTTTAACAACAGGCACATGGTTTACCGCTTCTGTTGCAACTATAACAGCATCAATATCCATTTTGAGCATACTGTCATAATCCGTCAGATATTCAACATCATTTTCGCCGAGGGATTCAAAGTATTCTTTGCAATGCGCAAGCACCTTTTCGTTGTGGTCGCAGGCGGCAACTATTTTGCATTTTTCGTTACCGAATCCGCAGGCGGCAACTGCTGCACCACGGCCTGCACCTATAACTCCGCAGCGTAAAATTTTTTCGCTCATTTTTTCTCCTGCCTTTACACTTAATAATTTTTTCTGTATTATACCACATTTGTGATGCTTGTTCAATAACAACAGACGATGATGATGACGGTTTTTGTAAGACAATGATAACGGTTTTATATACTGTTTTTTGACTGCTCCGAAGCAAAAATGTTTTCAATTATACAGAAAAAGATACCCGAGCTAATCTGCTTTCACAGAAAAGTTCGGATATCGAATGTTTGGTGACCCGGACGAGAATTGAACTCGTGTTACCGCCGTGAAAGGGCGGTGTCTTAACCGCTTGACCACCGGGCCGAATATTGGTAGCGGAAGGTGGATTTGAACCGCCGACACCTCGGGTATGAACCGAGTGCTCTAGCCACTGAGCTATTCCGCCATATGCCGCTTCACTTAAAGTGCTTGTTGATTATACTATATGATAACCGCCTTGTCAACAACTTTTTTTCGGAAATCGTGAAAAATTGTGAAAAAGGCGATTTCTCAAAGTAAATTCCACAGTGGAATTTGCGGTGGAATTTAGTCTGAGAAGAAAAAAGGAGTAGAATTTAGTCTGAGAAGGAGGCTCAGACTATGAGTAAAAAAAACAAACACATGACACTTGACGATCGAA
>JAZLIZ010000020.1:0-1571 GCA_045617665.1 Acutalibacteraceae bacterium
AGTACAAGACGGCCGCTGGGGTTTTGTAAATCGTGATGGGTACGGCAATCCTGCTTATCGGATTCTATATGTTTTGGTTAGCGTTTTAATATCATATTTAGGAGGAATTTATCATGTCACTGTTCGGAAAGAAAAAGGAAGAAAAGAAAGAAGCCGAGTGCGGCTGCTCCTGCGGTTGCGGTTGCGATACTGTCGGGATTCAAGAAGGCGCTGCATCGTCCACTTGCTGTGGCGAAAAGGTTGACGGCATCTGCTGCATCAAGGTTCTCGGCTCCGGCTGCAAAAACTGCCATACTCTTTATGAGAACGCACAGGAAGCGGTCAAAGCCATCGGTCTTAATGTCGAGGTCGAATACGTTACCGATATGCAAAAGATAATGGAGTACGGCGTAATGTCAATGCCCGCCCTTGTCATCAACGAGCAAGTTGCTTCTATAGGCAAGGTGTTGAAAGCGGGAGATATTAAGAAGTTGCTTGAAATGCAGTAAATATTACCTAATATTCCCGGTTATTTGAGCGCAGAAGAACTGAAAATACTTAACAATCTCGTTTCCGGTTATTTTGCCGAAATCAGTGCAATCGAGCACAAGCCGATGTATATGTCCGATTACATCAGTCAGCTTGATAGTATTCTTACCTCCGGAAGCAGACCGCTACTTGAAGGAAGCGGGAAAGTAAGTCATACAGATGCTCTTTTCAAAGCAAAAAGCGAATACAAGAAATATATTGAAGAAAATCTTTCCCCTGTTGAGAAAGCATATCTTGATACGATTACCGAAGCAGGGGAAGAAAGCAATTATTGGATTGATTTTGAGTTAAAACATTGAAAAATCAGAATTTTCGACCACAAAATTACTGTTCCGGTTTTCATTACGAAGCGAAATTTTAATTTACAGATTTTCGTGACGAAAACAGAGATTCAGTTTGTTTGAAATAATATATATTTTTATTTACGCTTGTAAGAAATAAGATATATAATACTTGACGATTTGAAAAGATAAAGTATAATATGGAAAATATTTCTTAAATAATTTCGTGCAGAGTATTGCATTTTTCGTGCAAACGGTATATAATATATTATGCCAGTAGAGAGGAGTTGGTCGTATGGCAAACACAACAAACATCAGCATTCGTATGGATTCTGACCTTAAAACACAGGCAGAAGCTCTTTTCGGTGAACTCGGAATGAATATTACAACCGCTTTCAACATCTTTGTCCGTCAGGCTGTTCGTGAGGGCAAAATACCTTTTGATATTTCTCTGAATCAACCGAACAGTGAAACACTTGCCGCAATGATGGAAGCGAAAAGAATTGCAAGAGATCCGAATGTCAAGGGATATACCGACCTTGATGAATTGTTCCGCGACTTGGAATCATGAGCAAAATTAAATACACTGTCAAGACAACCTCACAATTCAAAAAAGACTATAAACTGGCAATGAAACGAAATCTGAATATCTCTTTGCTGAAAGAGGTTGTCACTCTCCTTTCAATGGGAGAGAAACTGCCGGAAAAGTATCGGGATCACGCATTGACCGGAAATTGGGTAGGTCATCGGGAATGTCATATT
>JAZLIZ010000021.1:0-1506 GCA_045617665.1 Acutalibacteraceae bacterium
CGCCCTTTGATACACGCATTTCTTCGCACTTCGTGCTCTCAAAATGCTAAAAACATTCGCAATCCGCTCACTTTTCTTCGAAAAATGGCTACTTTCTCATGTTTTTTGCGTCATAAAGTCCAATATTTTTCTTACAAGCAAACTTGACGAAAAATAACGTACTTTTGACGCTTGTATCATTTAATATAAAGAAAAAGGCTTCGATTGCTTGCAACCGAAGCCTTGAATATGCTGATAAGTGGTTACTATTCACAGTCGGGGATAATGAACGCAAGCCTGAAGCTTGCTTCAAGGCTTGTGAGCATTATCATCCGACTATGGAGGCTGGTCAGAATACATGAAATAAGGCTTTTCAGCTGCGAAGCAGCGGCTGACTGCGCAGCAGGCAGGGCTTATGAATGTGTTCTGGTCAGGCTGTGAATAGTAACGATAATTGAATACGTTAGAAAGTATTAGTCCCAATCGTATTTTTTAAGAGCTTTTTCAAACTCATCGACAATGTAGTCTGTGTCATTCTTAAGCTTGCACGCACCACCGACACAACCGTAGCAACCATAGTTGCCTGCGTCACCACAGGATGAACCGCATGCTGCACAACCGATCATCATTAAGAAGCCGAACGCACAGCCGATTATTGAACATACGAAAGCAGCCTGAGCCTTGGGAGCGTTGTTCTTCTTGGCGTTGATTGCAAGAACAAGTCCTGCTGCAGAAATAACAACGAAAATGAAAGCTGCGATAACACCGAACATAATACCGAAAATAAATGAACCGGCAATACCTGTGATACCAAGTGCAAGAGCAATTCCACCGTAAGCGGGAGCTCCGTTGTTTACATAGCTGCCTTCGCCATTTTCGTTATTGCTCTGATATGACTGGTACATATCAGGGTTAGCTCCGTTAGGGTTGGAAGCATTTGACTCGTTGTTATTTGATGAATTGTTGTTAAAAACAAATCCACAATTAGGGCAGACATTTGATCCGTCAGGGATGTTTGCACCACAATTTGTACAGAACATGACAGTTCCTCCTAAAAATTATTTAGTTTGATTACCGTTCACGGTCGAAAAACAGTAAGCCAAATAACAGTTATCAGATATTTAAGCAGGTTAATCGACTATGAACAGCAAAAAACACCTATCAAAAATTATATTAAATGCTTACAGCTTTGTCAAATATTTTTTGGTATAGTAACCGTGAATGTTCTTTGGCGGGCATGCTTTTGGCCAAGGAAAATTATTCACTAACTTTTGTAAAAACGGATGCTCTTGTGAATGCGCGTTAGCCAAAATTTGAATAGTAACTGACAAGTGCTTATAGGAAAGCATACCGGAAAATTGGAAAAATTCTGATACAGGGGCTGAGGCAGGGTAATCGCTTAAAAATAATATAGAAATCAGGCAAGTGGAGACACTTGCCTTTATTGCATTGATAGTGTATAATATACACTATCAATGAATATAAACGAGGTGATGCTATGATTCCAGAATGGGCCAAAAAACATCA
>JAZLIZ010000022.1:0-3080 GCA_045617665.1 Acutalibacteraceae bacterium
ACGGCTTTGCTGTTTGAATCAATATTTATGTATTCAAAAACAGTGCGGTATAATTCGTCAACATAACCGGGACGGAATTTTTCGTAAGTAGAAGCAACCGTATCAAAAGTACCTTCTAACCCTCGTATTATTTTCATGTTCATTTTACTCCATTATTTTCAATCCGAGTTCAAACGCTAAAAACATAATTTTGCTTTTATCGTCAAGCCTTATTTCTCCCGAAAGACTTCTCGGATCCCATGTATCATGGTCAAGATTGTCTCCTGCATAAATGAATTGAAAGAACTCCGTATTTCTGAAATCACAAAGTGCCTGCATTCCTGCACATTCCATTTCAACTATAATTGCGCCCTGTTCTTTTCTTCGCTTCATTTTTTCGTGTGTTTCTCTGTAACAGGCATCAATTGTCCATGTTGTACCTTCAACATACGGATACCCCGCTTTATTCAATACTTCAATAAATTCCGCCTTATACTTTTTATTAACTTCAATAGTATCGCTTGCTTCGGCATAATGATAGCTTGTTCCTTCGTCACGGATTGCCTTTGTAGGAATAACAATTCCGCAATCCTCAATATTTTTATCAAGAACTCCGCAGTTACCCAATAATATGAGCCGCTTGCTTCCCATTGCTATCAGTTCTTCATACATACCTACACACATGGGCTCGCCCACCCATGATTGGTACATTGCAAACCGTTTTCCCTTATACTCTACCTCATATACAGGGCTGATACCTACTGCAGAATGAAGCTCGGCAATCTTTTCCGGTTCAAAATATGTAAGCACTTTTTCAAACAAATGTCTTGAAAAACAAGATATTGTAACTTCGGGAAAGTTGTCAATTTTTGAAACCAACTTATCCGGATCAATTATTGCTTCTCTGCACGAATCAAATTCTTCCAATATCATCTTTATACCTCCAAATAAAAAACGGCACCTCCGAAAACGGAAGTGCCTAAAAAATATTCTGTCTGTATAATTATATCAACTCAGACAAAACGGCACTTCGGTATATAAGTTCATGCACCATTACCATTGTCATTTTGTCCGCCTCCTTTGATCTATTTGCTTTATTATAAAGAATAATATAAATAATGTCAATATGCAGATTTGAAGAATAAGACATCACTTTTGCAGCGAAAAGCCAACTGCTCTTTGATAAATTAAACCGACAGTTGATTTTGTTTCTCCGAACAAGTCATTGATTTGTTGCCAAATTCCGGCTACAATACAATTAACAACTGCGCAGTTGATTTTGAAAACGGAGTTGATAACAATGACCATCAATATCGGTGAAACAATTAAACACTTAAGGAAAGAGAAAAACATTACTCAGGAAACACTTGCAGATTTTCTCAGCGTTACAAACCAAAGCATAAGCAAATGGGAACGCGGCGAAGCCTATCCCGACATAACCTTTCTGCCCGCTATTGCATCTTTTTTCGGAACGAGCGTTGATAATCTTCTCGGAGTAAACAAAATCGAGCAGGAAAGAAAAATCCGGCATTACCAAGACGAATATCACCGCCTTTGGAGCGAACACAAATTCGATGAAGTCACGGCTCTTATGAAAGAGGCTGTTCATGAATTTCCCGGCAATTTCGATTTACTTGTCAGATACCTGAACTGTCTCACACTGGCAAAGAACCCTATCGAAGTCAGGGGCGAGGTGCAGAGCATTTATGATATGATTCAGGAACACTGCACGGTCGACAGCATCAGAATATGGGCAAAAAAGCATATGTGTTACTTTCTGAGCAGATTGAGCAGTATACCCGAAAGCGGAGTTGATATTTCCGAAGCCGAAAAAGTGCTGGAAACTATGCCGCTGATGCAGAATTCAAGAGACATCGAAGCGATGTATATCTATCGCAATGATCCCGAAAAATTCAAGCTTGCCGTAGCAGTCGGTCTTTCAGAGCTTCTGAGGCTGACGGGCGAGGCGCTGTTCAGAACATTTGATGATCCCACACAATATGATGAAAAAATCCTTGAAAGCTATATCGCCCTGCTTCGTGCCGTTATGCCCGATGAAGATTTCGGAAAGAGCTTCAATCTTATCATTTATGATTACGGCTATCTCGGCGTAAAAAAGCATCTGAGGGGCGATGATGACGGTGCGATTAAATGTTTTGAAGAAAGTGTCAGACTTGCCAAGGCATTTGATGACCTGCCCGATATTTCCGTCGCCACCTCGCAGGCCGTGAAAGGAGCAGAATTTATCAGGGACAGAACAAACCTCGGGACTGATAAAATGCAGGACAGAGTGAAGCATCTGCTATGCAAAAGGTATCCGCTGTCGGATGACTTCAAAGAAAAACAAGCATATAAAAATCTGGTAAGCAGCCTTGAATAAATAAAACCGCCGACGATATACATTTCCCAAAGGTATTTCGTCGGCGGTTATTATTATTTATATTATTTGGAATCCGAATAAAATTCCTCCGGCTCCACATCAAGTGTTTTGCATATCTTAATCACCGTATCAAACGAAGCACCGCCGATATCCCTTGATAACAATGTCATCAGCGTACTGTACGGTATATCTGCTTCGGCAGAAAACTGTCTTAAGCTCGGGTACTTATCAAGAATCAGGTTACGAAGTCGTAGTTCCCGGCTCATTTTGATTCCTCGACAACGATGATTTCGGCACATTTTTCTTCAATCGCCTCAATCTGTTCTTCCGTGCAATCCCAATCGGTGATAATCGTATCAAAGGAATCGACATCACAGACTTTTATAAATGAGTTTACACCGATTTTTGTGCTGGGCATTAAAAGACAGCGTTTGCGGCTGTTACCGATAACCGTTCTCTGAAATGACGCCGTTTCGTCCGTACCGTTGGAAAGTCCGAATTCCGCCGTAAGTCCCGAGCCTGTGATAAAGCAGAGGTCAAAATGCAGACGGCTCACAAATTCATTGGCAAGAGAGTCAACCAAAGAACCGCTTTGACGCATTTTACCGCCCGCAACATAAACATCAATGTTTTCAAAATCTCTCAGTTCTTTTGCGGTATCCACCGAATTGACTACAACGGTAAAATGAATGTCACGGGGCAGAAGCGAAGTCATAATATG
>JAZLIZ010000023.1:0-1667 GCA_045617665.1 Acutalibacteraceae bacterium
ATATATAAAACGTGAAAACCGCTTTTATTATGCAGGCTGCAAAGAACATGATCTGGACGTGATATTGCTTGAAAAGGATTATGTTGAAACCTTAACCAAGACGTGTTTAACCTGGTAAAACCGAAACCCTATATTGGTTCATGGCAATTACGAAATATTATAATATCATCCCCGGCAACTGTCATTTGACACATTGCAAGCCCTGCTTGGTGGTATGCAACTGTAAAAAGCGGCACAATAACACCACCAAATCACAGGAGGTATAAAAAAATGATCTTAGCAGACAAAATAATTGAAGAACGTAAAAAGCTCGGTCTTTCTCAGGAGGAATTTGCAGAGAAGCTGTCGGTTTCAAGGCAGGCAGTCTCAAAATGGGAAAGCGCACAGTCTGTCCCCGATTTACAGAAAATCATTGTAATGTCGCAACTGTTTTCTGTCAGCACAGACTATCTGCTGAAAGACGAAATGGAGTTGGAATGTCAGGTCTCGGGCGAATCTGTTGCCGACAGAGCGATTCGTTATGTTTCTATGGAAGAGGCAAATGATTTTATGAGAACAGAAGCAGAACAAAGCAAGGTAGTGGCATTTGGAGTAATGCTCTGCATTCTTTGCCCCGTGTTGCTTATTTTTCTAAATGGTCTTGCAGAACGCGGTGTCGGTGGACTTACCGAGACTACTGCATCCGTTATAGGTTTAGCACAGCTTTTTATTTTTGTTACAATAGCAGTTTTTCTTTTCATTTCTTATGCGGGTAAAGCTGAACAGTTTGATTATCTTAAGAAAGAACCATTTGAAACCGCTTACGGCGTATCGGGACTCGTGAAGGAGAAAAAGAAAGCTTATAAGCCGCTTTATACCAAATACTTATCTATGGGAGTTGGCCTGTGCATCCTGTCTCCGGTTCCACTGATCTTTACCGCATTGATCAACGAAGCAGATGCTTTGGCCATATCTATGACAGCATTACTCCTTTGCATTGTTTCAATTGGGGTATTTATGATTGTCCGTGTTGCAATAATTAACGGGAGCTATGAGATACTTCTGCAGGAGGGCGATTTTGATAAGGCAGAAAAAAGGAAAAGCAAAGCCGTTGATGCTGCAAGCAGTATATATTGGTGTTTGTCGGTAGCAGTATATCTTGCTTGGAGCTTTATTACAGAAGACTGGAAATCCACATGGATTGTGTGGCCGGTCGCCGGAGTGTTATTCGTTCCGTTTATTACGGTGGTAAAGCATCTGTGCGGCAAGGATGATTAAATGAGGAAATAGCAAAATATGATTTTGGAAACAGAAAGACTTATATTGCGTCCGTGGGATGAGGCGGACGCAGAGAGTTTATATGAATACGCAAAGGACGACCATGTAGGTCCCATCGCCGGATGGCCTCCCCATACAAGCGTGGAAAACAGCCGTGAAGTCATTAAGAATGTTTTATCCGCTCCCGAGACTTATGCTGTCTGTCTGAAAGAAGATAACAGAGCCATCGGCAGTATCGGGCTGATGATCGGCAAAAACAGTAATCTGAATCTGCCCGAAAACGAGGGAGAAATCGGTTACTGGATCGGCGTTCCTTTTTGGGGAAAGGGATTGATTCCCGAAGCGACAAGAGAACTGATCCGTCACGCCTTTGCCGATTTGCACCTTGAAACACTTTGGTGCGGCTATTT
>JAZLIZ010000024.1:0-45058 GCA_045617665.1 Acutalibacteraceae bacterium
TTTTCAAAATCTCTCAGCTCTTTTGCGGTATCCACCGAATTGACCACAACGGTGAAATGAAAATCACGGGGCAAAAGCGAAATCATAATATGACCGAACGAACCGCTTGTAAGATACACAGTGTCGTTCTCTTTTATCATATTGACTGCCGCACGGGATATTTCCTTGTAATTGTCATAAACGGGCATATTCACAAAATCACGGTTTGCGGGCGGTCTTACGCCGACCTGACGTGAAATAATCGCACCGCCGTGCGTTCTTTGGCAGATTCCTTTACCCTCAAGCATTCGCAGGTCTCTTCGCGCCGATTCGTCTGATATTCTGTATTTTTCGGTGATTTCAGAAATTGTAATTTTGCCGTTGGTTTTAATTATATCCGATATTTCCTGATGGCGTTCTTCCATAAACATAGGTTTTCCTCCTGATGAAATAGTTGTATATCGAATTCGATGTATTCATAATACAACATCATCGGGAATAAATCAATATAATCGGTAATCGGATTTGCGTATATTTTTTAAAAAATCAGCGGCAGGATTTCTCCCACCGCCTTGTCAATTATACATATATCAGTTCTTTGAAAATAATTTCTTCTGCACAGTGCCGGTAGTTGTTCATCAGTCCTACCCATTTCATTTGGTCAGCGGCTTTCAGTTCTTCGTTGCAACCGTCAACTTCGGCAAATGCTTTTACAGTCTGTTCAAGGATTTTATTTGCCTGCTCGTCAACATCATGCAGATGACTGTTTAATGTGCCCTTCATCAAAATTATGGAATACTGAGCCTTTTTTGTTCTTTGAGATAAGTCAGCCTCATTCTGCCGTACTTGCCGAGAGGGGAATACTCTTTGTCAAAGCCAAAAAATAATAATCTACAATCTGCAAATATGCTGTTATTCGGTATAATTATAAAAGGATATTTTTTGAATTGAAAAATAATGAAACTATGATATAATGTAAGAAATCGACAAGGAGGAGTACTATGATTCTTGATATTTCCGATGCTTCTTTTAAGAATTTACTGAATGACGAAGCTCTCTATCTTCCAATTCGTTGGAATGGTTCTGATTTTGCTACAACGCTTGATAATTTATATAATCATTAATATCAAACAGATAGAATTTCTGCCTAATGAAAAAAGTAATTCATATTATAACATTAAGATAAATGTGAAAGATATTAAACGAGTATGTGGCTTGTTAATAAGGGCAGTTAACCACTATTTAAACGGCTTTCCTTCAAAGGCTTATTCATCTTTTGAAAGTGTAATGAATATTCTTGTGAAAAATCCTTTAAAAATTTATCAAAAAAGTGTAATGGAACAATTTGAAGTTTCTGATGATAATTATAACAATGCTGAAGATTTAAAACTGTTCCGTGTTGTTTGCGTTAACGATAACCAACCTTATTCAAGGTCACGAGTATTTCATACACCATATAATCTCCGTTCGAAGGTTTCTACAAGCAGATATAGTATCGCGGGGTATCCAAGTTTATACTTAGGAACCTCATTAGATTTATGTTGCGAAGAAATCAGGGTTAAACCAGATTGTAATTTTGCATTGGCTTCATTATTTAAACTTGAAAGGACAATTGAATACACTAATACAAATATTCGAGTGATTGAATTAGGAATTAAACCACAAGACTTTTTATATTTAGATGATGTCAATGAAAGTCGCAAAAGATACATATCGTATGATTTGCTCAATAATAGTAATACTAGATCAGCATATTTACTATGGTATCCTCTTATAGCATCATGTTCCTATATAAGAACTAATAAGAGAGATCCATTTGCAGCAGAATATATTATTCCTCAGTTATTGATGCAATGGGTACGAAATGAGATTGGTTCAAGCAACAGCGAAGAATACGATCAGTTGGTAGGCATACGTTATTTTTCTTGTGCTTCAGTCAAAGCTTCAGAAAAAGGGTTTAATTATGTTTTTCCAACAAGTGGTAAGCAAAAATCTGCAGAACTGCCATATTGTTCCGTATTAACAAAAGCCTTTCGTTTAACTAATCCAGTATATATACACGAATACGACAGTCTACATTCTTGCGAACGAAAATTAATAAAATCTAATGACTATGATTTTATCAGTAATATTTAATGTTAAGCAAAGTACCCTTGTAATATAAACTTACATGAATCAATTTAGGCAAGATTTTTGTAACTAATTTAGAATTTTTTCTTGCACGCCATTATTTTACAGAATAAAACAAACTTTGTTGAATATATAAACACAAAAAATGCAATATTTTGTCACTAAAGCACCGATAGTGGTACTCTGTGTCGATGTAATATCATTGACAGTATATTTCAGTTATTTTATAATGGTTGTCAGAACGGAAGTGATAAGATGACAGGTGTAATATATGCAAGATATTCCTCTGATAATCAGCGTGAAGAATCTATTGAAGGACAGTTAAGAGAAAACACTGCTTTTGCGGAAAAGAACGGTATTAAAATAATTGAACATTATATTGACCGTGCGTATTCTGCTAAAACGGATAACCGTCCTGAATTCCAGCGGATGATAAAGGATAGTGCAAAAAGAAAATTTGATGTTGTTATCGTGTGGAAACTCGACCGTTTTTCAAGAAATCGGTATGACTCTGCGAAGTATAAATCCATACTTAAAAAGAATAATGTAAAGGTTGTTTCTGCAACGGAAGCTATTTCCGAGGGTGCAGAGGGAATTATCCTTGAATCCGTGCTTGAGGGTATGGCTGAATATTATTCTGCCGACCTTGCCGAAAAGATAAAAAGAGGTATGACCGAAAACGCTCTGAAATGTAAATATAATGGAAGTCATGTTCCGTTCGGATTTTATATTGACGAAGACAGACATTATCAGGCTGATGAATCCAAAGTCCCGATTGTAAATGAAATATATGAGCGTTACGCCCACGGAGAAACTTCAAAATCAATAGTTGACGATTTGAACTGCAGGGGCATAAAAACATCAATAGGCAAAAGCTTTTCTCCCAACAGTATAAATCATATTCTTACAAACAGAATGTTTATCGGAGAATATCATTACGGTGAGGTTATTATTCCGAACGGTATTCCTGCCATTGTTTCGGAAGAACTTTTTGAGCGGGTTCAAGAACGAATGAATAAAAACAAACGCGGCTCTGCTCACAACAAAGCCGTGGATAAATATATTCTGACAACCAAGCTCTTTTGCGGTAAGTGCCATTCGATGATGGTAGGTGAATGCGGAAAGAAAAACGGCGTTATTCACCGCTATTACAAATGTGCTTCGGCAAAACGCAAAAAAGGCTGCGATAAAAAGGCTGTCAAAAAAGACTGGATAGAAGATATAGTCATTAAACATCTTATGTCCATTCTCAACGATGAAGATACTCTTGATAAAATGGCCGATGAGGCACTGAAGCTACTTGATGAAGAAAATGTTGTGATACCTGCTCTCGAAGCACAGCTGAAAGAAATCAGAAAAGCTATTGACAATATTATGAAAGCTGTTGAAATAGGCATCATCACAAGAACAACCAAATCCCGTCTTGAAGAATTGGAAGCGGAAGAAGACAGAATTGAAACAGCTATACTTGCCGAAGAAAACAAGAAACCGCATATTACAAAAGAGCAGATACTGTTTACACTTGATATGTTCAGAAGTCTTGATTTGTCGGTAGAGAAAAACAAAGAACGGATCATAGACAGTTTTGTAAAAAGCATTATACTTCATGATGACAGAATAATAATTACGACCGTTTTCAAAAATGAGCCGGCAACAATTATGACAAAAGAAGAAGTGGAAGCTGTTTTAAAAATCGGTTCGGATATTAACGGCTTGACTCCACCAAAAAAAAGTCTTGAAGTTGTTGATTTTTCATCCGCTTCGGGCTTTTTCTTTTTGCCATTCAAGCGCTCTGTGAAAATAATGTTAAATTTATACTGTTGATAATTTGACTGTATCGCACAAACGCCTGCAGTTCCTGCTGCCCCTGCCCGCTTAATGGGTACGAAGACTGGTGCTGTATAAGAAGTTTTTCGGCTTGTCCTGCTCCCTGCAATATCAGAGGTTTTCGGTATGGGTTGTTCTGCCATTTTCTCAAAATCAAGTTTTTGCGGATTGGTTGAAAGTTTTTGCCGGCATCGGCAAGATTCAAATAATATTTCATAGTATTTTCTTGATATTTTGCCGATAATGTGCTATACTGTTATCAGACAGAAAGTGATGGTGAACCATGAAATATATTTCAGTTGCAGAAACAGCAAAAAAATGGGGCGTTTCCGAGCGCAGCGTGCGTGGGTATTGTGCCGAAGGAAAGATTGACGGTGCGTTCCTGACCGGCAAAACATGGAATATACCCGAAATTGCAGTGAAACCGGACCGCATCAACAAGCATAACGACACCACTAAAACGCTTTTGGAAGTTTTGAAAGTCGAGAAAAAAGTGAAGCTGCACGGCGGCATTTATCACAAAATTCAGATTGACCTGACATACAATTCCAATCACATTGAAGGCAGTCGCCTCACCCACGAGCAGACACGCTATATCTTTGAGACAAACACCATCGGCGTATCAGAAGGGGCAGTCAAAGTGGATGATGTTGTTGAGACTGCCAACCATTTCAAGTGTATTGATATGATAATTGACAATGCAAATCGTATGCTGAGCGAGGCGTTTATCAAGCAGTTGCACGCCGTTTTGAAAAGCGGCACATCAGATTCACGCCTTGATTGGTTTGCTGTCGGGGATTACAAACAATTACCTAATGAAGTCGGCGGCACTGATACTACTGCGCCGGAGAATGTAAGTGCGGAGATAAAAAAGTTAATTGCCGAATACAACGCCATTGAAAATATAACTTTTGACGATTTGCTGGACTTTCACTACCGCTTTGAGCGTATTCATCCGTTCCAGGACGGAAACGGCAGAATCGGTCGTTTACTCCTTTTCAAAGAGTGTCTGCGGAACAACATCGTGCCGTTCATAATTGATGACGATGTCAAGATGTTTTATTACCGTGGCTTAAAGAAGTGGCAGAATGAGCACGGATATCTGCGTGACACCTGCCTGTCTGCACAGGACAAGTTCAAGAAGTATCTTGACTATTTCCGAACACCTTACGAAGATTAATAACTGCCGGAAGCAGAATATGGAAACAGCAATACACATATGGTATTTACGCCTGAAACATTTCAGAGGGTTGAGCGATGAGCTCAACCCCCTTTGCTGTGGTATGGAGATATGATTGATAATCAGGAATCGTGAACAACATAATTGCTTGAATACGGAACATAATAGCATACGCCGTTATATTCTTCTGTTTCTTTTATATTACCTTTTAGCTGTGAATAGCATAATTTATGTTGAATTTTAACTGAATAAGTGGTACTATTTTCATCAAATAAACTAAGACGGTGATTCCATGATTTCTTTAGCAATTTCATTTTTGATTTTGATAATCGGTTATGCTGTCTACGGGAAATCGGTTGAAAGGGTTTTTATGCCGGATGACAGAAAAACACCCGCCATTGAGATAAATGACGGAGTTGACTGTGTTCCGCTGAAAACAGGAAAAGCGTTTCTCGTTCAGCTTTTGAACATTGCCGGCACAGGCCCTGTTTTCGGGGCGCTGATGGGCGCACAGTTCGGCCCCGTGGTATTTTTATGGATTGTATTCGGTTCAATTCTCGGCGGCGCCGTTCACGATTATATGACGGGTATGATTTCAAGCCGTCACAAGGGCGCATCAATAGCCGAGCTTTCCGGAATATATCTTGACAGAGTTGCCAAGTGGATAATGAGGATATTTTCCGTTATTCTTCTTGTGCTTGTCGGCACGGTTTTCATAACAAGCCCCGCTTCACTGCTTGCAGAGCTTACTCCCGACTTTATGAACAGCACATTTTGGATTGTTGTTATCATTCTGTATTATATTCTTGCCACTCTGTTGCCCATTGATAAGCTTATAGGCAGGCTTTATCCGTTTTTCGGAATTGTTCTGCTCGTTATGGCGGCAGGAATAATCGGCTGTATCTGTTTTTCGGGCGAATACACCATACCTGAAATTACTTTTGAAAATCTGCACCCCGAAAATCAGCCTGTATGGCCCTATATGTTTGTAACGGTTGCCTGCGGAGCAATATCCGGCTTTCACGCCACACAGTCACCGATGATTTCCAAATGCATTGAAACCGAAAAGGACGGCAGAAAAGTCTTTTACGGTGCAATGATTTCAGAGGCGGTTATCGCCCTCGTCTGGGCGGCGGCAGGCGTTGCATTTTATGAAACAACAGGCGGACTTCACGAAGCATTAAACAATCTCGGTCAATCCGGTGTTGTATATGATATTTCATTTAAGCTTATGGGGCCGCTCGGCGGTATTCTTGCCGTTATCGGCGTTGTTGTCTGCCCCATAACATCGGGTGATACGGCATTCAGAAGTGCCAGACTTATTTTAGCGGAATGCACGGGAATCAGGCAAAAGGAATTGAGAAAAAGACTTGCTCTGACTATTCCGCTTCTGACTGCCGGAGCCATACTCACACAGCTTGATTTTGATATTCTCTGGCGTTATTTTTCATGGAGCAACCAGACACTTGCAACAATTTCTCTTTGGATTGCCACAGCATATCTGATAAAAAACAGCAGGCACAAATACGGCTCATTGATTACCGCTTTGCCCGCATCATTTATGTCGGCAATCGTTATGACTTATATTCTTATGGCAAAGGAAGGCTTAGGAATAAGCAGCCGAGCAGCTTACCCTGCAGGTATCGCTTTTGCGGTCAGCACCCTTGTGCTGTACTTGGTTGTTTTGAAAATAAAAAAAGATAAAAGCCTGAAGGAAGAAATTTGATTATGAAAAAGATTTTATGCATTTTATTTGCAATACTGCTTTCAATCGGCGGAGCGTTCAGCCTGTATGCTTACTCGGTCGAAAACGCAATCGGAGTAACCGACGAAATGTGCAATTCAAAATTCTGGAAAAGACGCACAAATACAGACTGCAACGAATTGCTTATGACGGACGATGAAATTCTTGCCGTAAATCAGGCGGGAATTGACGGAAAAGGCACTTACATCTTTGATATTGAACACATAGATAATATCAACGGCTATAAGCAGGCGCAAAACCTTAACCCTGCTCCCCCTGCCGGAAAAGAGTTTTATATCAGGGGTGAAAAGGTTGATTTGGCAAGCTACTACAAAAAAATCAACGATGCCATCCACACAACGGGATATACCGAAACATCAATGGAGCCCGAATATGCCGTAACAGTCAGAATCTGCAATATGCGTGATATTCCGACAAAGGATGTTCTCGGCTATACCGCCTCCGACCCGGATGACCAAATGCTGCTTGAAAGCTTAACAGTCAACGAGCCTTTCCTCATCCTTGCAAAATGTACCATTGACGATACAAAATTCTATTACGGTTATTCTCTCAACTGCACGGGATGGATATGCGGAGATGACCTGGCAATCTGCAAGGATAAGGCAGAATGGCTTGATGCATGGAAATGCGCCATTGACGGTGACGATTTCATCGTCGTAGCCACAGACAAAATCGTTCTCGATAAAACCTATCTTTGCCCGAACGCCTCCGAGCTTATGCTCAGGCTCGGTACAACGCTTAAGCTTGTTCCGAAAGATGAAATTCCCGAAATAGTCGGTGAAAGAGCAGTCTGGAATAATTACATTGTATATATCCCCGTCAGAAATGCGGACGGCAGTTACTCAAAAGAAGCCGCAATGATTTCACAGCACTGTAAAGTAAATGTGGGCTTTCTTGATTTTACACAGGCAAATATTCTTGATGTGGCTTTTGAATGTCTCGGCAACACATACGGCTGGGCAGGATGGCTTGATTCCTATGACTGCTCACTCTATCTGGCTGTTGTTTACAGATGCTTCGGTCTTAATATACCGAGAAACGGTCAGTGGCAGAGAAAAGTTCCGGGCACGGCATATAGCCTTGCCGATATGAGCGATGAAGACAAAATGAAGTTCATTGAAACAATGCCCGCCGGTACAATGCTGTTTTTTGACGGCCATGTAATGATGTACTTAGGCAAAGAAAATGATACAGGCTATGTTATCAGTTCTCTCGGAACGGTTGTGGAATCCGAGGGAGAAAAGACAGTAAAGCCGATTTACGGCACCTGTATAACGCCCCTGACAGTCCGCAGAGGCTCAGCCTACGGCTATACCACATGGCTTCACAATATGGTTTGCGCCGTTTGTTTTTCGCCAAAAGTTGATATAGCAAGGTGTTATGCCTTTGCCGACACAAAATGCACGGATTCCGAGTTTGCCGATTATACTCTGACAGTTCAGCACGGCATAAAAACACTTTACGAAGGAATAAACTACACCGTTTCTCAAAGCGGAAACAAGTTGACAATCAACGGAACAGGCTATTTTGAGGGCAGTCAGGTTATAGAAATTGAAAACCCGCATACAGACTTGAACTGTGATGATATATGCGACAACTGTAAGGGATATGTCAGCTGCAATTTCTTTACGCACCTGCTGTTCTGCATAAAAAAAGCAATAAAGAATATAATTGATGTGTTTATTCACTGCTATAATTTTAATTGTCAAAAAGCATTATGCATATTTTTTAATCAATGTCATAATTGATAAAATGTTATTTATGAGGCATCAATGAACAAGGATTTAACGGTTGGAAAACCCGAAACGGTACTGTGGAAATTTTGTTTGCCGCTTTTCGGCAGTATAATTTTTCAACAGCTTTATAATATTGCGGACAGCTTTGTTGCAGGCAAATTTGTCGGTGAAAATGCCCTTGCGGCAGTAGGCAACAGTTACGAGATAACTCTGCTTTTCATCGCCTTTTCATTCGGCTGTAACATTGGCTGCTCTGTCGTTGTTTCACAATATTTCGGTGCCAGAAAATATGAAAGGTTGAAAACCGCCGTTTATACAACCTTTATTTCCTGTGCGGTTGTTTGCCTTGTTCTTATGTCAATCGGGCTTATATTTACCGATTCGCTTCTCAGGCTCATACACACACCCGAAAGTATTATTTCGGATTCCGCACTTTACCTTAAAATTTATATATGGGGTTTCCCCTTTGTTTTATTCTATAATGTTGCAACGGGTATTTTTTCGGCACTCGGCGACTCAAAAA
Source organism: Acutalibacteraceae bacterium (assembly GCA_045617665.1). GTDB lineage: Bacteria > Bacillota > Clostridia > Oscillospirales > Acutalibacteraceae > CAG-177. The sequence continues at coordinate 9,141 of JAZLIZ010000024.1, forward strand.
CACCCTTTTATTTTCTTATGATTTCTTCCCTTGCAAACATAGGAATGGATATTCTCTTTGTTACCAGGCTTTCGGGAGTTTTCACAAGAGGCGTTGACGGCGTTGCCTGGGCAACATTTATCTGCCAGGGTATAAGCTGTATCTTTGCTCTGCTTTTCGTTATAAAAAGGCTTTTGAAATTTGAAACAAAACAAAGGGTGCAGATTTTTTCATTTCCCGTTTTCAAAAAATTTGCCATGATTGCCGTGCCGAGCATTTTACAGCAAAGCTTCATCTCGGTAGGCAACATAATCCTGCAAAGCATTATCAACTCATTCGGTGCAAGCGTTATTGCCGGCTACTCTGCGGCGGTTAAGCTGAATAACCTTGTTATAACCTCATTCACCACCATAGGCAACGGCATTTCAAACTATACCGCGCAAAATATCGGTGCCGAAAAGAGCAAAAGAGTACACGGCGGTTTCCTTGCAGGGCTTAAAATGATGGGAATAATGTGCGTACCGATTTCAACCGTTTATGTAGTATTCGGCAGACAGCTTATCAGCATTTTCCTTGATTCCTCTGCCGGAACGGCAACGGATGTCGGAATTACCTTTTTAAGGATTGTGGCACCGTTTTACTTTATTGTTGCGGCAAAGCTTGTAACCGACGGCATACTCCGTGGTGCGGAGCTTATGAATCAGTTTATGGCAGCCACCTTTACCGATTTGATTTTAAGAGTTGTGCTTGCGGAAATTTTTTCAAAGTTTTTCGAGTCAACGGGAATATGGATGGCATGGCCCTTCGGCTGGCTTGTAGGTGCGGGACTTTCAATCACATTTTATATTCTGTTTGTAAAGAAAAAAGCCGTAAAGGAATAGTATTATATGCAAAATAACCGCTGTCGGAAAATCCGGCAACGGTTTTCTTTTTGTGTTAATCATTTTTTGAACAACTCGGAATGACTGCCGACACGGTTTTTTGATTAAAAGAAGCTTAACTGTGTTGTTTTGGGTAAAGTAGAGAATGCACCGGAAATTTCAAGCAAATCCATAATACCCTGCGGTGCTTTCGACCTTACCTGAACATCCTCTATTGAGAGAAATTCATCTATCTCATCCGTAACCTTTTCTGAAACCGTACCGTCTTCACTGACAACGGTTTCTTTTTTGAATTTTGCATTTTCAAGGCTGACGGCGGCAGATTCACCGCAGCCGGGCATTGAAGCAAAGGGCAAACGGATTTTTCCGTCCTCAACAATATATCTTGTGCCCTGTGATTTATAAATATCGAGCGGAAGAATTTCAACGCCTCTTGCCATCATTTCGTTCATAACCTGAAGAGAGGTGTAAACATCCTCTTCCTTGGCGGTGGCTTCTCTGCGGTTAATCATATCCTTAAGCTCTGCCATCCTGCGTTTAACCGCACCTCTGCCTGCAAGAACGGTTTCGGTTTCAAGGTCACCGCCTCTTACGGTAAGATAGGTTGCATAATACTCAACCGGGTAGTAAAGCTTATACCATGCAAGGCGCATTGCCGCAATAACATAGGCGGCGGCATGGGCTTTCGGGAACATATATTTTATTTTCATACAGGAATCAAGATACCATTGGGGAACGCCGTTATCAAGCATAGCCTGTTTATGCTCATCCGTAAGAAGCTTTGTGGATTTACCCTTACGGACTATTTCCATAATTTTGAACGCCATACCCTTTTCAACTCCCTTATGGATAAGATAAACCATAATGGAGTCACGGGTTCCGATAACATCTGAAATGGTGCAGGTGCCGTCCTTGATAAGCTCCTGTGCGTTGCCGAGCCAAACATCAGTGCCGTGTGAAAGACCTGAAATCTGAAGCATATCGCTGAAATTCTTCGGCTTTGCTTCGGTCAGCATACCGAGAACAAAGGGAGTACCGAGCTCCGGTAAAGAGAGTGTACCCGTGGGGCACTCAATATCCTCGGCAGTTACGCCGAGGGGCTCGGGTGAGGTTAAAAGCTGATAAAGCTTCGGGTCACAAACATCTGCATCCATAACGGATGTGCCCGTGAGTATTTCAAGGTGATGATACATTGTGGGAACTTCGTGGCCGAGATTATCAAGCTTCAAAATTGTATCATGAAGAAAATGGAAATCAAAGTGTGTGGTTTTGTGGATTGATTCCGGGTCATCCGCCGGGTGCTGAACGGGAGTAAAATCCTCCGCATCATATTCATTAGGCACAACAACCATTCCGCCGGGGTGCTGACCCGTTGTTCTTTTAACACCGGTACAGCCTGTGGCAAGGCGTTCCATTTCGGCATTTGAAATATTTTCAAATCTTCTTTTAAGGGCATAACCCTTGCTGTCCCTTTCGCTGATACCGTTGTTAATATCCTGCTCAATCAGTTTATCCGCTCTTTCAAGATTTGTTTCAATCCATTTTTTAACGAATCCGAAAGCGGTTTTATCGGCTATTGTGCCGATTGTTCCCGCCTTGAAAACATGGCCCTGCTTAAAGAGCGTTTCTGTATATCTGTGAGCATTAAACTGATATTCGGAAGCAAAGTTAAGGTCAATATCCGGCTGTTTATCACCGTAGAAGCCGAGGAAGGTTTCAAAGGGAATATCGTGGCCGTCCCTGACCATAGGCTTATGGCAATGGGGGCACTCCTTGGGGGGCATATCAAAGCCGGAGCCGTATTCACCCTTAAGATAAAACTCGCTGTGCTTACACTCTGTGCAAAGGTAATGGGGTGCAAGAGGGTTAACCTCCGAAATGCCGGATGCAAAGGCAACAAAGGATGAGCCTACCGAACCTCTTGAACCGACATAGTAGCCGTGCTCCATTGAGTTTGCAACAAGCTTTTGAGCAATCATATAGAGAACCGCAAAGCCGTGGCTGATAATGGAATCAAGCTCCTTATCAAGGCGCTCTCTGATATATTCCGGCAGAGGTGAGCCGTAATAGGCTTCCATACGCTCATTGCATATTCTTCTTAAATCCTCATCGGAGCCGGGAATACTCGGGGTAAAAACACCTGCCGGAACAGGTCTTATAACCTCGCACATATCCGCTATCATATTGGGGTTATCTATAACAATTTTCTTTGCGGTTGCCTCGTCAAGATAAGGGAACTCCGCAAGCATTTTTTTCGTTGTTCTCAAATATAACGGTGCCTGCTGTGAAGCATCGTCAAAGCCCATTGTTGTCATAAGAATTTCACGGAAAATCGCATCACTTTCATCAATAAAGTGAACATCACCGGTGGCAACAACGGGAAGATTAAGCTCTTCGCCCAGGGCAATAATCTGCCTGTTTATATCGTTAAGCCCCTCTTCATCCTTAAAGGTACCGTTACGAACCATAAAGGCGTTATTTCCGTTGGGCTGAATTTCAAGGTAATCATTGAGCAGGGCGTATTCAACAAGTCTTTCGTGGGGCTTGCCGGCAAGAACAGCCTGATAAAGCTGACCTGCCTCACAGGCACTGCCCACAAGAATACCCTCCCTGTATTTCATAAGCTCGCTTTTCGGAATACGGGGATTTCTGTGGAAATATTCAAGGTTTGATTTTGTAATAAGGGTATAGAGGTTTTTAAGACCGAGAGTGTTTCTGGCAAGAAGAATAATGTGATGTGAATGAAGCTTTTTGGGATTAGTTTTAATCCTTGTGTTCATTTCTTCAACACATGAAAAGCCCTGTTTTTTAAGCATTTCAATAAATTTTATGAAAATGCCTGCAAGTGCTCTTGCATCCTCATCTGCCCTGTGATGGTCAAATGTGGCAAGCTTCAGCTCTTTATTGATTGCATCAAGCTTATATGACCCCATTTGAGGAAGAAGATAGTGGGCAAGAAGAACCGTATCAATAAATGTGGGGTTAAATTCAATATTATGCCTTGAGCATACCGCACTGACAATATCAATATCAAAGGTTGCATTGTGGGCAACAAGAACACCGTCGCCGCAAAACTCAATAAAACTTCTGACAGCCTCCTCCTCTTTGGGCGCACCCCTTACCATTGAGTCATCAATACCGGTTAAATTAACGATATTATCTTCAATATGCATTTCGGGGTCAACCATTGTATGGAAGCCGGCAACCTCAACGCCGTCAACATATTTAACAGCGCCGATTTCCGTGAGTCTGTCATAGCCTGTGCGAAGACCTGTTGTTTCCGTATCAAAAATAATAAATGTGCCGTCAAAGGGCATTTTACGGTTGCCTGTTACTACGGTAACGGAGTCATCAACATAATAGCCCTCCATACCGTAAATAACCTTTATGTTAACGCCCTTTTCCTGTGATGCGGCAAAGGCGTAAGGGAATGCCTGAACAACGCCGTGGTCGGTAACGGCAATTGCCTTGTGACCCCATTTGGCGGCTCTTTTTACAAGAGTTCCGGCATCCGTCATTCCGTCCATCTGTGACATATTGGAGTGAAGATGCAGTTCAACTCTCTTCTCTTCGGCATCATCCTGCTCGTGTATTTCTTCAACCGTTGCAACACTTCTTACATTGATAACATCCGATTTCAAATAATCGTCAAAATCGGCCTTGCCCTTAATGAGTATGGTATTGCCGTCTTTCATTACGGGCAAAAGCTGTTCGCATTTTTCATTATCGCTGAACACCTTTGCGGCGTAAGAATTTGTTTTATCCGTAATGTTAAACTTGATAATCTTTTTATCACCGGAGCGGGTATCCCTGATATCAACACCGAAAATTTTGCCCCATACCGTAACCTGCTGTCCGTTTCCGGTAACGCTGTCAATGGGGATTGGCTTTTCCTTAATCGGGAAGCCGTAGACAGTTTCGGAATTTTCGAGAGAGATAGGCAAATCGCCGTACTGAACAGGCGCTTTTGCCGTCTTGGATGAATCCTTGCTCTTCGGAACGGAAACAAACATTTTGGGCACTTCAACGCTTTGAACGGTATTTTCTTCGTTTTCCGAATCGCTCAAAAATTTAACCGCATATTTCAAGCCGAAGCGTGTGAAAATCCAGTCGGACAAATATCTGTCAGACTGTGTGCTCATAAGGATTTCGGCGCCCGCTTTAACATTTATGTAAACGGTATTATCTTCGATTTTCGTTTCCGCACCCTTCAAAAATCCGTTTGCGGCAGGGTTATCAGTTTTAAGGTCAGCAAAAGCATCTTTAAGAACATTTGCATTGAAAAGTGCTCCGGGATAAATACATTCAAAATTTATTTTTTGAATACCTATGGCGGTTTTCATTTCTGTTTTGATAAGCTCCAGAGTTTCACCGTCAATGTATTTATCAAAGTAAGCGGTCAGCTTGAGAGTACCTGAATTTTCGTCAAGAGAGATAGCGGTAACCATACCCCCGGAAATATAATCCGAGAGCTCGGGAGAAATATAATCACCAATAAATTCAAGTATGCCCTGCTGTTTCATTTTGTACCTTCCGCTTATATTTTATCAATCAGTTCAATCAGTTTATCAACCGCCTCATTCTCCGGCACCTTGCAGAGGATTTCACCCTTTTTGAAAAGGAGCGCACAGCCGTCACCGCCGGCAATGCCGATGTCAGCCTCTCTCGCTTCACCGGGGCCGTTTACGGCACAGCCCATAACAGCCACCTTAATCTGCTTGTCACAGGAGCGAAGCCTGTTTTCAACCTCTTTTGCAAGGGCAATAAGGTCAATTTTTGTTCTGCCGCAGGTGGGGCACGAAACGATTTCCGGACCCGGTCTGCCCATACCTATGGCTTTAAGAATATCATAGCCTGCCTCAACCTCTTTGAGAGGTGAATCCGTCATCGAAACACGGATTGTATCACCTATTCCGTCAAGGAGCAGAGAGCCTATGCCGATTGAGGATTTAATGAGAGCCATATTGTATGTTCCTGCCTCGGTAACTCCGAGGTGAAGAGGATAATCGCATTTATCCGCAACAATTCTGTATGCCTCTGTCATAGTTCTGACATTTGAGGATTTGATTGAAATTACAATATCGTTAAAATCATATTTTTCCAAAAGAGAACAATGATACATTGCACTCTCTGCAAGTGCCTCCGCTGTGGGAGCACCGTATTTTGCAAGAATTTCCTTTTCGACAGAGCCGGAATTGACACCGATTCTTATGGGAATATTCCTCGCCTTACAGGCATCGGCAACAGCCTTAACTCTGTCATCAGAGCCGATATTGCCGGGGTTTATTCTGATTTTATCAACCCCTGCATCAACCGCACCGAGAGCAAGGCGGTAATCAAAATGAATATCCGCAACCACCGGAACGGTAAGATTTTCTTTTAATGCGGCAATGAGCTTAACCGCTTCCGTATTCGGAACAGCCGCTCTGATTATCTGACAGCCGTTCTTTTCAAGCTCAACAGCCTGCTTAACGCTCCCCTCAATATCGCTTGCAGGAACATTCAGCATTGACTGAACGGTTATCGGACTGCCTCCGCCGATATATATGTTACCGACCTTTACTTTTCTTGAATTTCTCATAATCAGAATTCACCTCTGATAAGCTTCAATATATCGCTGAACGAAATTACCGCCATTAAAACAAGCAGCAGCACCATTCCTGCCGCATGAACCCAGCCCTCATATTTTCTCGGAACGGGCTTTCTGAATATCATTTCAATAAGTATGAAGAATAATCTGCCGCCGTCAAGAGCCGGTAACGGCAATAAATTAAACAAGCCTATATTAACCGCAATCATGGCACAAAGAGTCCATAAATACGAATAATCCGAATTTTCAGCCGAGGTCTGAGCTGCATCCGCAATATAAGTTACCGTGCCTATGGGACCCGAAAGGTCACTTATTCCGTAATGACCCGTAACCAAATCAAAAAGGGACATATAAACAAGCCGTGCAAAGGATACGCTTCCGGGGAAAACGGATTTCATAACATTGGAAAAGGTAGGCTCAACTCCGACAATGCTGTAATCATAAATTACGGTCAGCTTTCCGTTCTCTTCAACGGTTTTGAACTTAACATCCTCAAGTTCAACGGTTTTGCCGTCTCTTTTGACGGTGTAATCATAAATGCCATCCTCATCACGGGTCATCATATAACTCATATCATATTCGGTAAAAACTCTTCTGCCGTTGATTTTGGTTATAACATCATTCTCTTTAAGCCCGTAATTACAGCTTACGGCATCCTTATTAAATGAATAAACCTGTGTCGTTCCGATAAGCTCGGTGGCAGAGAGCATAAGCCCCACAAGAATTACGCCCATAATCAGGTTTATTACTCCGCCGGCGGCAACAATTATAAATCTTTTCCAGGCGGCGGCATTACAGAACGCCCTCGGATTTTCACTGCCCTCATCCTCGCCCTCCATACTGACAAAGCCGCCAATCGGAAAAAGTCGGAGAGCATATTTCGTTTCACCCTTTTTGAATTTGAACAGAGCGGGACCCATACCAAGGGCGAATTCGTTTACCTGAACTCCGAAAAGCTTGGCAAAAGAAAAATGACCGAGCTCGTGCAAAAATATAATCAGCCCGAAAAACAGAATTGCAATAAGAACGGGCCAGATTTTATCCCAGACTGCACCGGCAGAAATTGTCAGAAATATATTTGTCATTTCCAAAGCTTCTCCGTTTCAATACGAACTTCTCTGTCTGTTTCAAGAACATCCTCAAGGGTAAATGCGCTTGTATTTCTTGTCTTTTCAAGGGCTTTTTCAACAGAATACGGAATATCGCAGAATCTTATTATACCCTTTCTGAAAAGCTCATTTGCCTTTTCGTTTGCCGCATTGACGGCGCAGGTATAAAGCCCGCCTTTTTTAAGAGCCGTTTTGCAATAACCGATGCATTTGAAGGTATCGTAATCAGGCTTCTGAAATGTGAGGGTTGCAAATTCCGCAAGGTCAAGCTCCTTAACGGGGCTTATAAATCTGTCGGGATAGGTCAGAGCATACTGAATCGGTATTCTCATATCGGGAACGCCGAGCTGTGCAATAACCGAATTATCCTCATACTCAACAAGGGAATGAATAACGCTCTGCCTGTGAACAAGAATATCAATTTTTGATTCCGGCATATCAAAGAGCCATGATGCCTCAATAACCTCAAGCCCCTTATTCATCATTGTTGCGGAATCAACGGTTATTTTTGCGCCCATTGACCAGTTGGGGTGCTTAAGCGCCTGTTCAAGAGTAACATTTTCAAGCTCCTGTGCCGTCTTGCCGAAGAACGGCCCGCCCGAAGCAGTCAGAATAAGCTTTTTTATCTGCTTATGCTCTCTGCATCCCTGCAAGGACTGAAAAACAGCTGAATGCTCACTGTCAACAGGCAGAATCGAAACGCCCCTGCGTTTTGCACTTTCGGTAACAAGCCTGCCGCCTGCAACAAGGGTTTCCTTATTTGCAAGGGCTATTGTACTGCCCGCCTCAATGGCGGCAAGGGTCGGCTCAAGGCCTGCAATACCCACAATGCTGTTGAGCACGCCCTCTGCACCGAGAGCGGCACATTCCTTAACCCCTTCGGCACCCGGTAAAATTTTTGTGTTTGTATCCTTAACCCTTATTTTAATGTCAGCGGCTGCCTTTTCATCGGCGACCGCTGCAAATTCCGGATTAAATTCTCTGATTTGATTCTCAAGCACATCAATTCTGACATTGGTTGTCAAAGCACGGATTTTCATTTTATGAAGCCGTGCAACATCCAGCGCCTGAACACCGATTGACCCGGTTGAGCCGAGAATTGTAAGTTCATTTATCATAATTTAACACTCAATATAATCTCAATAAGTATATACATTGACGGCATAGTGAAAAGGAATGAATCAACTCTGTCCATTGCACCGCCGTGGCCGGGAAGAAGATTGCCGAAATCCTTAACGCCGTAATTTCTCTTGATTACGGAAGCGGCAAGGTCACCGCACATACCCATTATGCAGATAACGGGTATTCCGATAATAACCATCCACCACTTTATATAATCGTTTGCAAAATAAAACCTTTCAAAAATAAACCAGGTTATCATTGACACAAGGGTTGTGCCCACAATACCGCCGATTGCACCCTCTACCGTCTTTTTGGGGCTGATGTTCGGTGCAAGCTTGTGCTTTCCGAAGACCTTGCCCGAAAAAAGAGCAAAGGTGTCGCAGAGCCATGCACTGTACATAGCCATAAGAATTAAAAATACGCAATTTGCGGGGCGGAAAATATCCGAATAAGTTTCGGAAAAGATTGATACTCTTATAAGACAGCCCATCGACATAGGAATTGCCGCCGAGCAGAACACAGAAACGGCAATATGCTCAAATCTTGTTTTGCCGTACATTTTAAGCATCAGAATTAAAAGGACAAGAATATAAATCGCAAAAGCAATTCCTGTTGATATGCCGATTTTTTTGTCAATTCCGAACGCAAAATAAGGGCAGACAAGAACCGAGAAAATAATTGAAATTACTTCGAGTGCCTTGTTTTTACAGCCCGAAACACCAATTACCTCGTGAATACAGATTGCCGAAATAGCCGATATTATTATGCTCAGATAAACTCCGTAACCGTAGCCTGTAAGAACAAGGCAACCGATTGCGAAAAGTGCACAGAGCACACCTACAATAACTCTTGTTTTCATAAATTCACTCTTTCCGCCGATTATTTGACCGGCTCAACTCCCCCGAATCTTCTGTTTCTGCGGCAAAAATCAAGTATGGCAGTATCAAGGTCGTCAGTTGTAAAATCCGGCCAAAGGATATTGGAATACCAGAATTCCGTGTATGCACTCTGCCATATCATAAAATTAGACAGGCGATATTCTCCGCTGGGTCTTATTATCAAATCCGGGTCAGGCTGACCGGCTGTAAAAAGATTATTGCCTATATCATCCTCTGTTAAATCCTCGGGATTTATTTCACCGCATTTAACTTTTTTTGCAATTTCTTTAACAGAGTGTAAAATCTCATCCCTGCCGCCGTAATTTATGGCAAGGTTTACAGTCATAACATTTTTATCCGCCGAATTCTTTTCAAGGGTATCAAGAAGAGAAACTATATCCTCGGGCAAGCCGTCCTTTTCGCCGATAAGGTGAAATTTAAGCCCTCTTCTTTCGTTTTCTCCCTCACGGGAATTTGCCTCATCAAGATAATCCCTGAAAAGATTCATTATTGCGGCAACCTCTTTGGGCGGTCTTTTCCAGTTTTCCGTGGAAAAGGCATAAAAGGTCATAACCTCGATGCCGAGGTCGGCACCGTAGGTGCAGATATTTCTGAAAACATTTGCGCCCGCCTTATGACCCTCCGGCCGTTCAAGACCTCTTTTTTGTGCCCACCTGCCGTTACCGTCCATAATGATGCCGATATGACGGGGCAAAACTATTTGTTTAAGCTGTTCTTCTGTCATAATCAGATGGACATAATTTCCTTTTCTTTTTCTTCGGAAATGGTGTCAATCTCCTTAATATATTTATCTGTGAAATCCTGAATTTTCTTTTCGGCGTTTTTAAGGTCATCCTCTGTAATTTCGGATGCCTTTTCCATCTTTTTAAGCTTATCAAGAGCGTCTCTTCTGATTGAACGGACTGCAACTCTTGAATCCTCGCCCATTTTACGAACCTCCTTGCTGAGCTCCTTACGGCGCTCCTCTGTGAGCTGGGGGAAGGTAAGGCGGATTGCAGTACCGTCATTTTGCGGATTTATTCCTAAATCAGAAGCAAGTATCGCTTTTTCAATAGGGTTAAGTGTTGATTTATCCCAGGGCTGAATAACAAGGATTCTCGCCTCTGAAACGGAAACTGCGGCAAGCTGATTGATGGGAGTGGGAGTGCCGTAATAATCAACTCTGAGCTTATCAAGAACGGAGGCGTTTGCTCTGCCGGCTCTCATACCCGCATATTCGCTTGAAAGCACGCTGACTGTTTTCTGCATTTTTTCCTTTGTTGTATTAAAAACCTGTTCCATAATTTTTCTCCTCTTTTATGTTAATTTGAATTACTTTACAAGTGTTCCTGTTTTCTCTCCGCAAACGGCTCTGACAATGTTTTCGGGGTCATTAAGGTTGAAAACAATGATGTTTATTCCGTTATCTCTGCAAAGAGAAAATGCGGCTGAATCCATAACCTTTATATTTTTCTCGATTACCTCATCGTGGCTGACAACCTCATATTTAACGGCATCGTCAAATTTATTGGGGTCCTTATCATAAACGCCGTCAACATTGGTTGCTTTGAGCACAACCTCGGCACCGATTTCCGCAGCTCTCAAAGCGGCACAGGTATCGGTTGAGAAATAGGGGTTGCCCGTTCCCGCACCGAAAATGCAGACCTCACCATTTTTGAGCTGTGCATCAACATTATCCTTTACAAAAAAGTCGGCAATTTTGTTCATCTCAATGGCTGAATAAACCTTTGCCTTAACGCCCTGATGCAAAAGAGTATCACAAAGAGCAAGGGAATTCATAACGGTTGCAAGCATACCGATGTTATCGGCTCTTGTTCTGTCCATATTGCCGCCGCTTCTGCCTCTCCAGAAATTACCGCCGCCGACAACGAGGCCGACCTCAACGCCCATTTCGTTGATTTTTTTTATTGCGGAGCATACGGAATTGATAAGCTCAAAATCAAAGCCCATTCCGCCGGCATTGTTTCCGGCAAGAACCTCTCCGCTGAGCTTGAGAAGAATCCTTTTGTAAGAAGGCTGCATAGTAATATCCTCCCTGATTACATAAATATTCTATTGTATTTTACCTTATTTTACCCTTTCTGTAAAGCCTTTTTTTATTTTTATTACAGGTTGTTTTATTCGCAAATTTAGTGTATAATAAACTCCAATTTATCAAATAGGAGAATTGCTTTGAAAAATCTTATTCTCAGAAACACACCTGAAATTGCCGATTGCTTTGAGCTGCGTGATATTGAAAGTGCAGACGGCAAAAACAGATATGAAGTATTTTGCGAAAACGGAAAAATAGTCATTTGCGGTGACTGTAAAATCAGCCAGGCAATGGGCTACTGCAAATACCTTGAAGAGATATGCAAAATAAACATTTCTCTTTGCGGTATAAACGAGATAAACATTTCCTCCGCTCCCCTTTTTGACGGTAAGCTTGAAAAAGTTATTGTTCAGGATAAGCGTGCATTTATGAGCTACGGCACCCACGGTTATTCCTGTGCATTCTGGGGCTGGGAAAAATGGGAAAAAGAAATTGACCTTATGGCAATGAAGGGCATAAATATGCCCCTGAGCATTGTAGGCTCGGAGGCTGTATGGTACTACACAATGCGTGAGTTCACATACAGTGAAAACGGTGCTCTTGAATATCTTACAGGCCCCGGCTTCTGGTTCAGACAGCTTTCAGGCAACATAACCGGATATTTCAGCTTAACCGATGTTAAATATATTGAGAGCAGAGCGGAGCTCGGCAAAAAGATTATTGACAGAGAAGTTGAGCTCGGAATGACACCGATTCAGCAGGGCTTTTCCGGCGTTGTTCCCCGTTCTCTTTCAAAGCTTTTCAAAAAAATCAGAATGAGTATGCTGAACTCATGGTGCAATTTCCCCGTCACCTTTCAGCTTGACCCTGCCGACCCTGTTTTCAAAAAATTCGGAACGGCACTTCTTGAAAAACAGAAACAGCTTTTCGGCTCATACCATTACTATGCCTGCGATCCTTTTTATGACACCGTTCCGCCCGTAAAAAGAAAAAACTATCTCTGGCTTATGGGCAGAGCGATAGATACCATGCTTCATGACTTTGACTCGGAATCCGTATGGGTAATTCAGAGCACGGCAATCAGAGGTCAGGTAGCACGTTCCGTCCCTGTCGGCAGACTTCTCGTACTTGATATTAACGGCGCAATTCACGATAAGGCAGAGGAATTCTGGGGTCATAATTTCATTCTCGGCTCCGCAATGAATTACGGCGGCAGAACTGTTTTGCACGGCTCAATGAAGGCGCTTGCCGAAAACGGATATTCCCGTATTTCCGCTCCGAGCTGTGTCGGAACGGGCATATTTGCCGAGGGTATCGAAATCAACCCGATTTATCTTGATTTGGCGGCGGATATGCTGACGGAGGCAAAAGAAATTGACCTTGATAAATGGCTTCGTGCCTATGCGGAAAGAAGATACGGCAGCGATGAAGAATGTCTTTACAATTCGCTGAAAATCCTTTCCGAAACCTGCTACGGAGAAAATGCAACAGGCAGAGAAACAGGCTCCGTAATCTGCGCACGCCCCTGCACAAATCTTAAACACGCCTCTGTCGGTGATACGCTTGAATTAAAATATGATAACGGCAGATTATTTGATGCCGTTTCATATATGCTTTCGGCAAGCAAAGCCGGAAATAAGGCTTATATTTACGATGTTTGCGATATAACAAGGCAGGCGCTCTCAAACTGTTGCAATCTGCTTTACAAAAAGGCAATGGCAGGCTTCAACTCAAGGGATATAAGCACATTTGAAAGGTCAATCAACACATTTCTGAAGCTCTGTGATGAAATTGACGAGCTGCTTCAGACTGTTCCCGAATTCACGCTTTCTTACCACCTCAGGGAAGCAAGTGCTCTTGCTTTCAGCGATAAGGATAAGGAAAATTTTGAATTAAATCTGCTCACACAAATTACCCTGTGGGGTCCCGTTATTGACACGGTAAATTACGATTACGCCTGGAAGGAATGGGGAGGAGCAGTCGGAACATACTACGCAAAGCGCTGGCAGTCATTCTTTGAACGCCTTGCCTATCAGTTCCCGAAGAGAGGTAAATTCACAACCGAAACAAAGAAGCAGATTAACGAAAGAAACATATATAAAGGAAACCAGTTCTACAAATATTTCTCCGATTTTGAAAGAAAATGGCTTTCCTCCGTTAATCCCGATGAGCCGACAAACGGCAACACCGTTGAAATTGCAAGAAAGCTTGTAAACGAGTATAAAGAAATAAGCTGAAAAATTATGAGTCTGTGACGATTTTTATATTTCATCACAGACTCATAAATGCTTTATCATATTTCAGCTGTATTTTTATTTCCAAATAAACCAAATCATAAGGTAGCCGGTAATTACCGCCGCAAGAGTAAACGGAACACCGAATTTCATAAAGGTTGAGCTTTTAACCTCATAGCCCTCCTTGCGGAGAATACCGATGCCGGCAATGTTTGCACTTGCACCGATGGGTGTAAGGTTGCCGCCGAGGGTTGCACCGCAGAGCAGTCCGTAATAAAGAAGCTTCGGCTCAATACCTACTCCGCCTGCAATGACGGGAACAAGAGAAAGCATTGTTGCCGTGTAAGGTATATTATCAATGAATGCCGAAAGAATAACGCTCATCCAGACAATTACGGTGTAAACGATAAATGCCGAGCCGTTGCCGAGCTTTGCTATCGAGTTGCCGAGGAAATCAACAACGCCGGCGCTCTTAACTCCGCCGATAACAACGAATAATCCGGCAAGAAGAACGATTGTGTAATAATCAATTTCCTTGAATGCATTTTTAACTGTTTCTTTATTTTTCTTTATCAGCAGTTCACGGAGAATACCCACTGCAAAGAAAGCCATACAGATAAGTCCGTTTGTAACGGCAGGCTTTGAAAGCTGACCCTCTGCCGCATTTTCTTTATAGGGAATAAACGATACCGCAATGAGTGCCAGAACAGTTCCGCACAGAAGAATTGTCGGGAAAAAGTCCTCAACCTTTGTTCTGCCCGCATATTCAATGGGACTGTTTTCTTTTCTGAACATAAAGAGAATAATGAATGCACTCACAAGTGCACCGGCTTCAACAACCCAGAACATACCCGCCTTGCCTTCATCAACGAAGAAATCGGAGAAATCAAGGTTTGCCGCCTTGGCAAGAAGAATTGAGGTTGTGTCACCTACAAGGGTCGCCGCACCCTGTAAATTAGATGAAATGGCAATACAGATAATTGAAGGAACGGGAGAAATATTCAGTTTTTTGCAAAATGCAAGGGCAACCGGGGCAATCATCAGAACTGTTGCAACATTGTCAACAAAGGCTGAAACAATTCCGGCAAAAAGCGAAAGTGCAACAACAACCCACTTGACGGACGAAACCTTTGAAATCAACACATCACTCATAAGCTGGGGCATTTTTGATTCGATAAACAGATAAACCGTTCCCATTGTTCCGGCTATCATCATAATAACATTCCAGTCAATCTCCCTGACAGCCTGTGCCGGCGAATAGCTGAATGTGCCTATTAACTCCGGGTGTGCGGAAGAAATGATTCCGAGAGCAATAAACACAACCGCCCCGGCAACTGCCACAATGGGTCTTATTTTTTGAAACGCCATCATCAGTACATAAGTGACGGCAAAAACAATAAGTGCGATAAGAGTGATTTTTTCCATATTTTTCTCCTGTTGAATAAAATCAGCGGGCAGAATCAAAAAACAGAATCCAAAAAAATCGGATTCTGTCGGATTTTTCAGTTTTAGGCAAATAAAAGCCCCGTTAACCTCAAAATTCAATCCTTCCAAATAGAACTTTTGTTCTATGACAGACTCCACCACATATCGGGATTGCAAAAGTATTATACACAATACATAGTGTAATGTCAATTATTTATCATAACCTTGTTTACTTTTAACATATAGTGTGCTATTATTTTAGGCAATATGAATAGCAGGAGAAACAAATGAAAAGACAAAGCGGTATTTTAATGCATATTTCATCGCTTTACGGTGATTATTCCATAGGCTCTTTCGGTAAAAACGCAAGGGAGTTTATAGATTTTATTAAATCAAACGGCTTTTCCGTCTGGCAGGTTTTACCCTTTACCGTAACCGATGACCATAATTCACCTTATAAATCCGTTTCCGCATTCGGCGGCAACCCCTATTTTGTGGATTTGGAAAAATTATATGACGAGGGACTTATAGACAAAGCCGACCTTGAAAAAGCAAAGCAGCAGTCCCCCTGGGCGTGCGAATTTGAAAGGCTCGGCAAAGAAAGACTTTCGCTTTTGAAGAAAGCATCCGAAAATTTCGGTGACCGTGCGGAAATTGACGCTTTTCTTGATTCTCACCCGAGAATAGCCTCCTTTTGCCGCTTTATGGCTCTGCGTGAAGAAAACGGTTCACTGCCGTGGCAGGAATGGAAAACGGATAAAATCACGGATGCTTCCGTTCTCAGAATGTGGCAGTTCATTCAATATGAATTTTACACACAGTGGGCTGAAATCAAAAAATACGCCAACGAAAAGGGCGTAAAAATAATCGGCGATATTCCCATTTATGTAAGTGACGACAGCTGTGATGTATGGGAAAACAGAGAGCTTTTTCAGATAAACGAAAAGGGCTATCCGACAAGCGTTGCCGGAGTTCCGCCCGATTATTTCAGCGCTGACGGTCAGCTTTGGGGCAATCCGCTTTATGACTGGGATAAGCTGAAGGAAACAGGCTTCAAATGGTGGAGGGACAGAATTGACCACACTCTTGAAATGTTTGACGGCGTAAGGATTGACCATTTCAGAGCCATTGAATCCTACTGGAGCGTTGATTCAAAAGAAAAGACGGCAAAAAACGGAAAATGGATAAAGGGCCCCGGAATTGATTTCATAAACGCAATCAAGCAGGGGCACGGCGATAAGCTCATAATCGCAGAGGATTTAGGGGATATAACAGACGAGGTGAGGGCGCTTGTTGATGAAAGCGGTTTCCCCGGAATGAGAATACTGCAATTCGGTTTTCTTGATGACGGCGACAGTATTCATCAGCCCCACAATTACATTGCAAATTCAGTTGCCTACACCGGCACTCACGATAATAACACGATTTTCGGCTATCTCTGGGAATGTGATGACGCAACAAGAAAGAGAACCCTTGATTACTGCGGCTTTGCCGGCGGTGACTGGGGCAAAGCTTCTCCCCTGCTCATAAGAGAGGTTTTCAGAAGTGTCAGCGACCTTGCGATTATTCCCGTTCAGGATTTTCTGATGTACGGCTCGGATACACGAATCAACACACCCGGCGTTGCAAGCGGTAACTGGAGCTACAGAGTGACAAAAGAACAGCTTACGAACGCCGACTGTGAGTTTTTCAGAGGGCTTAACAGAATATATAAGAGGTAAATAATGGAATTTTTCAAATTCAGCAATAAAATAAGTAAGGCATCCGAAAAAGCAATGCAAAGCACAAAGGAAATGTTTGCAGAGCTTGATGAAATCGGTGAATACAATCAGCAAAAGGTGCTTGCCTCATTTATCAGAAACGGGGTTTGCGAGGCGGATTTAGGTGGAACAACAGGCTACGGCTACGGCGACAGAGGGAGAGAAAAGCTCGATAAAATCTATGCCGAGGTTTTCGGCGCAGAGGATGCCATAGTCAGACATTCATTCACCTGCGGCACTCACACATTATCCGTTGCTCTTTTCGGAGTTCTGCGCCCCGGTGACACAATGCTCTGCGTTACGGGCACTCCTTATGACACCATTCACGGAGTTATAGGTATAACCGGAGAGGGTATGGGCTCATTAAAGGATTTCGGTGTAAAATATGAGCAGGTTGACCTTGATAAAAACGGCGAGCCGGATTTTGAAGCAATAAAAGAGGCTCTTAAAAAGGAACCGAAAATGGTTTATATTCAGCGTTCAAGAGGCTATTCGCTCAGACCCTCTCTCTCTGTTGAAGCAATCGGAAAAATCTGCGATATTGTTCATCAAAACAGCAATGCCGTCGTTATGGTTGACAACTGCTACGGCGAATTTACCGAAAAAACCGAGCCGACAGATGCAGGTGCAGACCTTATGGCAGGCTCTCTGATTAAAAATGCAGGCGGTGCCATTGCAAGAACAGGCGGTTACATTGCAGGCAGAAAAGACCTTGTTGAGCTTTGCGCTTACAGGGCAACGACCCCCGGCTTAGGTAAGGAGGTCGGCTGTACCCTCGGTGAAAACAGAAATATGTTTATGGGCTTTTTCAACGCCCCCAATGTTGTTACAAACGCACTTAAAACAGCCGTTTTCTCTGCGGCAATGTTTGAGGATTTCGGCTTTAAGGTTACCCCTGCAAGCAATGAAGAAAGGCACGATATTATTCAGGCGCTCTGCCTTGAAACACCCGAAAGACTCATTGCCTATTGCAAGGGTATTCAGTCCGGCGCTCCCGTTGATTCATTCCTTGACCCGGAGCCATGGGATATGCCGGGATATGACAGCAAGGTTATTATGGCGGCAGGTGCTTTTATAATGGGCGCTTCCATTGAGCTTTCCGCCGATGCGCCCTTAAGAGAGCCCTTTGCGGTATGGATGCAGGGCGGTATTACATTCCCCACGGCAAAAACAGCCGTTATGCTTGCGGCACAAAAGCTTGAAAACGAGGGATTACTGAAATGAAATATGACGGCATAACAAGAGAATCCCTGTTTCTGTTTGCAGATAACAGATTCAGAGATTCAAGAGAATTTTATGAAGAACACAAGGAAGAATTAAAACAGGGTTTAACCGTACCTATGAGGCAGATTGCCGCAGAGGTCGGCTCAAAGCTTTATCCCCTTGACCCGATGATGCAGTTAATTCCCACAAAAATGGTTTCAAGAATACGCCGTGACACAAGGTATTCAAAGGATAAACTGCTTTACCGTGACAATATGTGGATAATGTTTATGCGGGATAAGCACCAGTGGGACTGCTACCCCTGCTTCTGGTTTGAGGTTGAGCAGACAGGCTATTCAATGGGTATAGGCACCTTTGGCAGCTGCCCCGGACTTATGGAAACATACAGAAAAGCCCTGCGTGAAAGACCTGACGAATATCTGAAAATTGTTAAAAAAATCGAAAAAAGCGGGGCAATGATGTACGGCCGGCAATATAAAAGGCTGCCGGCAGGCTGTCCTGACGGGCTTGAAAAATATTACATCAGCAAAAATGTGGGATTTATAAAATATTTTCCCGATTTGGACGACTTGAAGGACGAAAAGATTATTGATATAATCCTTGAAGAATACAAGCTTTACGCCCCTCTCTACACCTTCCTGCTTTCCGTTGCGGACGAATATTTTTCAACACAGGGTTAATGATATGGAAATTGAAAGAAAATGGCTTATTAAAGCCGAAAACATTCCCTACGATTTGGAAAAGCTTGAGCATTTTGAAATTGAACAGGCTTATATTGCCTTTTCACCAACCGTCAGAATAAGACGGATAAATAACGAAAGATTTATACTGACGGTTAAATCAAAGCCAATCGGCAACAGCTTTTCAAGAGAAGAATTTGAAATGGATATTGCGGAAAACGACTATTTCAATCTGCTTAAAAAAGCCGAGGGCAGGCTGATTCATAAAACCCGTTATCTTAACCGCCGTGAGGACGGACTGCTTGAAGAAATTGATATTTTCAGCGGAAGCTTTAACGGTCTTGCCTATCTGGAAATTGAGTTTCAAAACGAAAACGAAGCAAAATGCTTTGTTCAGCCCTCATGGGTTGAAAGAGATGTAACCAACGAAAAGGGCTTCAGCAACGGCGCCCTTGCAAGAAACGGAATGCCCGAAACATAAAATCAAAAACACCCGTTTAGCGGGTTTTTTTGATTTTATGTTATTGGATAATCGCTGTCCCACATTTATTGCAAAAAGCACTGCCTTTCTGAAACTTTGATCCACATTTTCTGCAGTAACACGCATGCTCTTTCTCTTTGCAAGCAGAAGTAGTTTCATCAACTTTACCCTGTCCTTTTGTTTCAAGAGAATCTACAGATGCTTTTGTTTTGGAAACAGTTTTTGTATCTCTTATAAGCTGAATGGTTTCATCAGGTGAAGGTAATTTTTTACCTTGATGTTTTGCAGCTGCAATCAACTCATCATTTAAAGATCCAATAACAGGCAAATACTCTGCGGACATTTCTCTTAAAGTTTTTATATATGTCTTTTCAGATACAATGCAATATACAAACACGCCTAAAGCGACTGCAAAAATCAACCATGCAACCCAACTTGTTTTCATATTAATTGCTACAATACCACTGATGATTGCAGGTATAAGTGACAAAGACATTATACTAATATATTTCATATCTTTATCCCAATTTTGGTTTTTTTCCACATTTTGTGCAGTTTGTATTTTGGAAAAACAAGTCGCGACGCACATTTTGAGGATTTTCTTGAGGATTGAAAATAATATTCAGAGCATTTTGTTTCCATTCATTCTGAACTAAACTTGATGCCGTATTTTTAGCTTCTTCTAACTCTGACCTTCTCCCAGAACTAGAAGCAGCTTGCCTTTCGCAGAAAATATTACCCCATGAAAAATTGATTTCACCGCAATTAGGACATTTCCAACTCGCATAAATTGGAACTCTAATAGTTGACGTATATATTGTATGCGTGGCCATAAATTATTCTTCCTTTCAGTTAAATATTTTATTTCTTACATTTAATATGTAAATATTCCCTATTTTGCATTCAAGTTCAGACGCCACCTGCTGAGCAGTATCAACATCACCAGTTATTCTTTGGGGATTGCTTGAACTGTATGTAATTGTTTTATAGTCAGCTTCATTTTTTGAATTATTGCCGCCAGGGTAGTATTGATAAAAAACAGATATCCAAATTGTTTTTCCCTCAACAGTTTTGCATCTGCATACCACACCCCATAGGTCTCCTGCTCCAATCTTAACCCCAAAATGGCTTCCTTTATACTGATATACAAAATATACTGGTTCAATTGACAACACATCTGCATACACATTAGTATAATCTGCACTCATACTTTCAGTAGCAAAGTTTCTAAGTTGTTCGTTATAATTTCTTTTATTAACATCTAATACTATAAGTACTATTATTGAAATTGCGACAACGATACTTATGATGATTTTTATTTTTTTCTGCGTTTTTCCGCAATCCGAGCGGCTCCCATTCGCTTTAGAACCGCCAAATTTCTTTCATTTCTAACACGAACTTCATTTTCTGCACAGATTCTATCTTGTTCTTCTTGCTTGACTAAGTCTGTCCTTCTTTTTTCTTCAGTTTCAAATATTTCCCGTGCTTCTTTTTCTAATTCATATTCAGTTAATTTTTTCTGCAACAAGTCAATATTTGTCAGTTCAAATAATTCATTTCGATTTTGTTGACAATGATTACAGAATGTTTCGTTATCTGCATTAAAAGATCCGCATGAGCATTGCCAAAAAGCTCCCACTTGCTCAGGATAATACTCAGAAAATGAAGTTGTATTACGAACAAACTGCTGAGCCAATTCTTTTGAGCCAAGTTTTTCCCACAAAAGAACAGGCGGATGAAATGAATCCTTTTTTTCTCCACAGTCTACTACTGTATTATCAGAAAACATCACTTTCCTGATAATAATCCTGACCATTCTTACATTAGCATTGTCAATATAAATGCGTTTTTCATTTTTAAAAGTTCCATTTCGATGAACTGATAAATCAATTATTTGCGCATTATGAACCATTTGAAGTTCGTTTTCAAAAACATCAAAACACCGCACATCAAACAAAACAGCGCTTATTGTTCTATCAGAAATGCTCAAAAAAGAACAATGAATATAGGTCCTTTCGTCACCAATAGAATATAAACATACTTTTTCAACTATTAGTTTTGCATCCTCGAAAAGTTCATTGACAATAATATCTGCAACCAATTTTTCGGAAAAATCTTTCCGTTTAGTAACAAGATTATTTCCACAAAACTGGCAAAATTCACTATCTATTGGAAGAGTTTTTCCACAATGAGGACATTCAATTTTGCTTTCTTTATTGTTCATTCTTGAACCATCGCCTTTCACTTTCATTACATGAAAGATTGTGTTCCTCGCAGAATAGATTTAGTATCTTCATTACTGTAAGGTTGGTTTAATCTTTCCAATTTCCTATCTGTTTATTGCAGAAACGGAAGCTTTCAATTCAGCTGCGAGTTTCTCTTGTAACATAAGCACTTTTTGTCTTGTGACTTTAATTTTTCCGCTAAGCTCTTCCTCCTGCAACCTTCTTGTAATCTGTATTTTATAGTTATATTACAGGCCTTGCATTTTATCAGTAGGTTTTGAAAAGTTAACAAACTGCAACTATACGGCGATTTCGCAAAGAATTACATCTCATCAGCACGAAACGCTGTATTATCATTAATTCTGTTAGGAATTGCATCTCGTCAGTCCGAATGGGCTGTATATCCTGCGGGAATCGAACCCACAACTAATCCTTAAGATACACACTATCCTCATAGGTAGGATGTGCTATCTCCGTTTCGTACATAAAACACGTAGATTTCGACTGTTTTAGCTGTCAATTTACAGTAAAATGCGCAATCCTCACCGCAATTAACTCTGTTTATAGTATGCGGACGCCAAATCTGGTGTCAAAAATATAACACCCAACATAAAGTCTAAATAATTATTTGATTACTTCATCTGATTCAATTGATCGAGTAATACAACACATAAGTTTATCATCAAAAAACACTGTAATACATATTTCATGTGCACCAGCAACAATAGGTAATTTTGTTATACTCAGTCGATCAGTCTGCGCATAATCAATTAGCACCTTTATTTCCTCGTGATGAATAATACGTTTAGAGTTCTTCCAAACAAGTTCAATTTTTGAATGTATTGGATCAAGCTCATCGACATTACCATCTAACAACATTCGCTTAATATACTGATGCTTACTGTAATTGTCAGAAAGGAAAATGCTGATCGTAGTATCGTGAAATAAGCATTCTGTTATAAATAACCCATTATTTTCGAATAGATCATTTTTGTTATACACCTTAATAATGTTTTGATACTTTTCATAAGCAAAACGATTTTTTACTTTAAGCAGGTTTAAAAGAGTAGTTCGTTCAATACTATTTCTACAAAGAATAGCTCTTAAGTTTTTCTCAATCCTCATGGAGCCATTGTGCGCAATTTCAGCATGCCTATATATTTTAGATTCTGAAATCTTTTCATAGCCGTTACTATAAATTAAATCAAAATTTAAATTGGAAAAAGCATCAATTCCCGATTGTAAAACAGATCCGTGCCCTGCTTGAGATGTTTCTGAAAACTGCACGCCATCAGTTGATAGTAATTTTTCTAAATCAAAAAGGAAGAATACTGGTACAGGCGTGTTTGCATTTACATCGTCGTCATAGCGAAGCCGTGGATGTTTGTACCCTTCATTATAGTATTGCGTTGGAGTTAATGGACGAAAATAAAAGCGCACTTTTGATACTATGCTGGGATTCGTCATATCAATCACTTGACGACTTGCGTTGTCATTACTCATAATGCCCAAATGCGTAGCATCCAAACGACTATATAAACATCCGGTGTCTAAAATACTAACAGCATTTGTCACGTCAGTATAGTGAAATGCAAACTTAGGCCACCATGATACAGAACTGTGTTTATCGCAATTGTCCTGAATAATTTCAGAATAAGTCATGTCAATCCTCCTTCAAGGCCATAATGCGGCCAAGGGCGGCATTGATTTGATATCCATCCACCATAAGTTGCGATTTAGGCTCCATTATTTTTATTTTAGAAAGATATCCCACTTTATGCAACAACGCAAATAATGCTTTTTCTTTGACAGAATAATCAGTGATAGAAAAGACGGAAAGATTTCTGATGTTGTCCCAAGAACGATAAAATTCTTCTTCACTGAATTTAAAAAAATCTTTAACTGATGTATCAATAATGGTTAGATGATCATCAAAAATCATTTCATAATTATGGCCGCTGTTCTCAAACGAATATGGAAGCATCCCAGAAAGAGAACGCAAGTCATCACATACTCCACACGATGACATATCTTTGGCATTCTCCCTGAGCCAAGACATCATTTTTTTCTGATTTTTATGTTCCGGAATATCATCAGGATTGGTACCGATGTAGAAATAAACATCAATAGGAAGTTTTTTTAAATATTTTTCCATTACCGGACGAACATCATTCCAATCAAGTTCGCCATTTCCACACCCAAGGCGTGGAAACGCTATGGAGGTAATGTTTTTATCAGCATACGTATTGACAAACTTCATAAGACCTTTTTCTATATATTCGATTTTGGAAGGATTTCGCCAATTTTCTTTTGTGGGAAACATCAAAAGCCAATGATCAACTTCATAGAACAGCATAAGTTTCCCAACAGTCAAAAGATGTTTTTCACACGCACTTTTATACTTATCAAACATCTCGGGATATCTTTGCTTGAACGATAACGCAAGGCCTTTACCCATAACGCCAACAGTATTAACGGTATTTACGATAACTTGAGCCGGGCTCTCAAATATGTCCCCTTCAATATATTCAATCATAACACTACTCCTTATACAATCGTTATGGTCTCATCATTTGGATATACAAATTCACATTTCACATCGCAACCGGCAATCAACGCAATATCAGAAAGTTCATCCAACGTAAAGTTTCCGCGCTTGATTTTTTGGTTAAAAGATTGCGGCGATTTATTTAACCGGCGCGCCATTTCAGCCATTGAGATATTAGATTTAAGGCAAAGCATTTTAACTTGTTCATCAATTCTCACTTCAGGATCCCTCCATCAGTCATATTATAAACATAAGAGTTTATGTTGTCAATAGAATCGTTTATCTTCGTGGATATTCGCATTTTTATTCGAAATAATAATAGAGTAGTGCATTAAAATGTTTTTCATATTCAATTACAGAACCTTACTGAGGAACAATTTAAGTCTTTCATCCTGCGGATTACCGAAAATTTCTTCCGGAGTATTACATTCCTTAACAAGTCCGTTATCAATAAACATTACTCTTGAAGCAACCTCTCTTGCAAAGCCCATTTCGTGGGTAACGACAACCATTGTCATACCTGACCTCGCAAGCTCCTTGATAACATCAAGAACCTCGCCGACCATTTCCGGGTCAAGGGCAGAGGTAGGCTCGTCAAAGAGCATAACATCGGGATTCATGGCAAGGGCTCTTGCAATGGCAACTCTCTGCTTCTGACCGCCCGAAAGCTTGTTCGGATAGTCATCTGCTCTGTCCTTCAGCCCTACTCTGTCAAGCAGTTCAAGCGCCCTCTTTTCCGCATCCTCCTTGCTCATTTTAAGAAGCTTCATCGGGGCTACGGTCATATTTCTGAGTATGGTCATATGAGGGAAAAGGTTAAACTGCTGAAAAACCATTCCGATTTTCTGGCGGTGTACATTTATATCAACAGAGGGGTCTGCAATATTTACGCCGTCAAAATAAATGTTTCCGTCTGTGGGGTCTTCAAGACAGTTGAGGCATCTCAAAAATGTTGATTTGCCGGAACCGGAGGCACCGATAATAACAACAACCTCACCCTTTTTAATCTCTGTTGAAATTCCTTTAAGGATATGAGATTTACCAAAGGATTTATGTAAATTTTCAACCTCTATAACCGTATTATTCTGTTCAGTGTTCACTCTTTCTCATCCTCTTTTCAAGTGCGTTCAACGCCTTCGTCATAGCTATAACAATAACAAGATAGATTACAGCAAGGGAAATATAGGGAACTATGGCATAATATGTAATGCTGATAATATTCTGTGTCTGCTTTGTAACATCACGCAAAGCAATAACAGAAACGAGTGATGTATCTTTAAGAAGAGTTATCATTTCATTGCCGAGGGCGGGAAGAATATTTTTTATCGCCTGAGGAATAACAATATACCACATTGTCTGGCCGTAGCTGAAGCCAAGACTTCTGCCCGCCTCCGTCTGACCCTTGTCAACCGACATCAGACCCGAACGGATAATCTCCGCAACATAAGCGCCGGAATTGATACCGAGAGTTACAATACCGCAAATAATTCTGCTTTCCTCCGATTTCGGCACCATAATTACAAAGCCCATTATGAGAAGCTGTACCATCATCGGTGTGCCTCTGATAACGGTGAGATAAAGCTGTGTGATTGTGTTAAGTATTTTCAGGGGGATGGGCGGCTTTGTTGCGGTATAGCTTTCTTTCATTGTTCTGATAATTGCAAGAATAAGACCGATAACAATGCCGAGAATAAGCGCACCTATTGTGACTATGAAAGTGATTTTTAAGCCGTCAACAATCAGCTTCCATCTGTCTGCCTGAACAAAGGTCTGATACAATCTGAAAAGTATTTCCTGCAAGCCCTTGGGCAGGGAGTTTATCCATGCAGGCATCATGGTAAGCCAGTCATATAAATTCAGCACTTTCATTTCAGCACCCTCTTTCTTTTTTATTTTTTGGAAAAACTGACAATGAGACACCGGAAAAACCGGTGTCTCACACTTCTTTCAACCGATAATTACTGATTCTTATATTTTGCCATTATTCCGTCAAGACCGCCGTCAGCCTTGATTTCGGCAAGATACTGATTAAACTGTTCAAGAAGCTCTGTATCTTCAAAATTAAATGCTGCGGCATACTGCTCAACGCCGTAGGCTGTGTCAAGCTTTGCAAGACCCTCGTTTGATTTAATAAAGGCATCTGCGGAAATATCATCAAGAACAACGCAGTCAACCTGTTCATTCAAAAGAGCCTGAACTGCCATAGAATATTTATCATACTGGTTTACTGCATCCTGACCGAAATCCTTTGTGGCAAAGTCATCACCCGTTGTGCCGGACTGAACACCTATCAGCTTGCCCTTAAGGTCTTCCTTGCTCTTAATATCAGAGCCTTCTTTAACCATAATTGCCTGTACTGTTTCTTCATAGGGGTCAGAGAAATTAACGCTTAATTTTCTTGCGTCCGTAATTGTGAAGCCGGACATACCGAAGTTTACCGCACCGGAGTTAACTGCTGTGATAATTGATTTGAAATCCATATCCTGAACCTCAAACTCATAGCCGAACTCATCACAGAAGCCCTGTGCGATTTCAATATCAATACCGATATACTTTCCGTCATCGCCTACATACTCATAGGGAGGGAAAGAGCAGCTTGAGCCCATAACAAGAACTTTCTTTTCGATTTCTTTTTCTTCTTTTCCGCAGCCGCAGAATACCGTGAGAGTGAGAACCGCAACCATAAGGATTGCAAAAATCTTTGCGAATTTTTTCATTTTGTTTACTCCTCCGTATAAATTTATGGACTAATTATAACATAAGGTCTGATTTTGTCAACTTGAAATACATAATAGTCAAGCATTTATGCATTTTTGTGTGATTATATTCATTTATTTTTCAAATTCCGCAGGGAGTTTTGCAATAAATTCCATTTTTTCATCAGTTACGGGATGAATAAGGCTGCATTTACCGCAATGCAAAAGCTGATGACCGTGCCGGGGCTCAAAATCGCCGTAATATGTATCCCCTGCCAGCGGATGACCGATTGAAGCCATATGAACTCTTATCTGATGCGTTCTGCCTGTTTCAAGCTTCAGCCTTATGAGAGCCTTATTCTCATATTGCTTTACCAAAGTCCAGTGGGTAACCGCACTTTCCGTGCCAAGCTCCCTTGAACAGGCTCGCAGGGTTTTCATCGGGTCAGGGCGGTAAATGGGCGTATCAACAGTTCCCTGCTCTTCCATTATTCCTTTAACAACCGCATAATATTCCTTTTCAACCTTACCCGAAAGCTTGCAGGCGGCAAGAGGATTAAGAGCACAGACAACAAGTCCGCTTGTGCCCTTGTCAAGTCTGCCGACAGCCCTGAAAACAGTTGATTTCCCCTCTTTTTTCAGATGAGCAACAACACCGTTTGCAAGGGTATCACCCTGGTGGTTGTGGGTTGGGTGCATAGCCGTAAAGGGCGATTTATTTATGACAAGAATATCATCATCCTCGTAAACTATATTGAGCTCACATTCCATCGGCTCAATATCTGATGCTTCCTCCGGGAGCGTGACGGTAAGAATATTGCCCGTATGAACAGCATCTACCGTTCGTGCAGGCTGCTTATCAAGCATTATTCCGTTTTCAACTGTTTTTACCGAACGGATGAGGGAAGTTGAAAAGCCCTTTCTGAATTTCAGAAGCACTCCGATTTTCAAGCCGTCCTCATTTTTGCCGATATGATATGAAATAACTCTTGCCATAATTTTATGCGGTAACAAGCTGAAAGCCGGTCGATTTCCGCTTCATCTTATTATCTCCCGAAAAATTTTTAATATTCTATCACAGAGCAAAAAAATAAACAATACCCGTAATCAAAATAAATCAGTTGCAATATATGTTATTTAGTATTATAATTTTATAAACCAACACAGGAGTTTTATATGCTTAAATTCAGAAAAGACGGAAAATTCGGTATACTGCTGTTCGGCGATATTCATGTTCATTCCGATTATAACAGCGAGGGCAGATTAAAATTCAACGATATGCAAAAGCTGATGGTTGCATCGCTTGATGAATATAAGCCCGACCTTTGCGTTTTGCTCGGTGATATTCTTTCCGCCGGATTTTGCAGGGATGACCCGGAGGGCTTCCGGCAGGGCTTAAGAGATATTTGCAAGCCGATGCTTGAAAGGAATGTTCCCGTTGCCGCCATAATGGGCAACCACGAGCACGATGCGGATATTGACGATATGCTTGTTGAAGCGTATACGGATGCAGGTATTATGCTCCGCAACGATGACCCGCAGACAGGCACCAATGCGGATTATAAGGAAATTCTTTACGGCTCTGACGGTGAAACGCCTGAAGCGGTTCTCTGGTTTCTTGATTCAAACAATCTCTATCCCGACCAGGATGTTTCAAAATACGATATAGTTCACCCCGACCAAATAAAATGGTTTGAGGATGAAAGCGCAAAGCTGAAAGAGCTTAACGGCGGCGAGCCGATGCCGGCTTATATTTTTCAGCACATTCCCGTTTGTGAGGAATATAAGCTTTTGAGAAAGCCGAAAATCTATGAGCTGCCAATAAGCGTAAAAGCGGAGCTTACAAAGGATAAAACAAGATATGTCGGCAAAAAGGATACCGCAGGTTATGTGGGCGAAAGCCCCTGTGCGCCGGATATTAACGGCGGTCAGTTTGAAAGCTGGAAAAAGGTCGGCGGAGTTGTTGCCGCATTTTTCGGGCATGACCACCTTAACGATTTTTCCGGCTATGTTGACGGAATATTCCTTGCACAGCATAAAACCGCAGGCTTCGGCTGTTACACAGACGGCTGCAGAAGCTGTGTGAGATATGTTGAAATTGACGAAAAAGCCCCTGCTGAATTCAGACAGGAGTTAAAGCATTTCAAGGAATTCGGTCTTAAATGCGAATGCCTGGGCCCCATATTCAAAAGATTATCAGACAGGCAAAGCTTCTGGCTCAATGTTACATTAAAGCCCCTTGGCGGTATTGCCGCAATCGGTCTGGCAACTTATCTCACAGCAAAATTCCTTAAAAAACAGGAGTAATTTATATGAACAAATCAGTTAAACTCGGCGGAAAAACAATAGTCAATCTTATTCTTTTCGGTCTTATCGGTCAGATAGCCTGGGCGGTTGAAAACCAGTTTTTCAACACCTTCCTCTTCAATGATGTGGGCGGAACACCAAAGGATATTTCCCATATGGTTGCCTGGAGTGCCGTTGCGGCAGTTCTCACAACTCTGATTATGGGTACTCTCTCCGACAAGGTAAACAAAAGAAAAGCCTTTATCTGCGGCGGCTACATTTTCTGGGGTATCACCGTTTGCACCTTTGCATTTATCACAAGAGATAATATTGCGGCAATTTTCGGGCTTACGGATGCCGACAAAATCAGAATAATGACGGTCAACGCCGTTATCGTTATGGACTGCCTTATGACCTTTATGGGCTCAACGGGTAACGATGCGGCATTTAATGCCTGGGTAACGGATATAACCTGTGACGAAAACAGAGCAACAACAGAAAGTATTCTTTCAATTCTCGGTGTTGCCGCCATTGTCATCATTACGGTTGCTTTCCCCTTAAGTGCCGAAGCACTCGGCTACCCCACAAGCTTCCTTGCCTTGGGCATAATCGTTATTGTCTGCGGTATTATAGGTCTTTTCACTCTTAAGGATTCACTTTCCGGTGAAAAGAAGCAGAGTAACTTCTTCGGCGACCTTATTTACGGCTTCAGGCCCTCTGTTGTCAAAGAAAACGGAGCACTCTACCTTGCACTTGTTTCCGTAGGCTTCTACAACATTGCCGTTCAGTGCTTCTTCCCCTATATTTTCATCTATCTTCAGCACTACCTTAAATTTGATTTCAACACAGTTCTCGGCTCGCTTACTCCGCCTGTAATTGTCGGTGCGGTTGTTGCGGTTGCGGCTGTTGTTGCAGGACTTATATTAATCGGCAAGCTGATTGATAAGGTAGGCAAATCCCTCTTCGTTTTCCCCACAATTATATGCTTTATTGCAGGCCTTGTTCTCGCTTCAAGGTCAGAAAAGCTGATAACCTTCGGCCTTGCCGCAATACCCGTTTTAATCGGTTACGGTCTTCTTATGATTATTCTCAATGCGGCAGTCCGTGATTTCACACCAGAAGATAAGGTAGGTCAGTTCCAGGGTATAAGAATGATATTTGTTGTTCTTATTCCTATGATTGTAGGCCCTGCCATCGGTAATACAGTTACAGAAAGATTCGCCTCCGGTCAATATCTTAACGATTACAACGAGCTTGTAAATATACCCGTTCCTCAAATATTCCTTGCAAGTGCAATAGTATCCGTGCTCATTTTCATTCCCGTTCTTGCACTTCGCAAAACCTGGAAAGAAAGAGAAAGTAAATAATGCTCTTCGAGGTGCATATATAATGTATATTATCGTAGTCGGTCAGGGCAAGCTCGGTGCAACGGTTACCAAACAGCTTGCCAATGAGGGTCACGACATAGTGGTTGTTGACACAAATAATGATGTTGTTTCAAAAATAGTTGATACCTATGATGTTATGGGCATCTGCGGTAACGGTGCAACAGTCGATATTCTTGAAGAGGCAGGCGCAAAAAAAGCAAAGCTTATTGTTGCCTGCACCCCATCGGATGAAATAAATATTCTCTGCTGTATGTTTGCAAAAAAACTCGGCACCGAAAACGCCATTGCAAGAGTTCGCAACCCGGGTTATGCTTCACAAAGCCAGTTTCTTCGTGAAAAAATCGGCATAAATATGATAGTAAACCCCGAATTTGAAATGGCAAACGAAATTTCAAGAATCATTCGTTTCCCCTCCGCCGTCAGCCTTGACAGTTTTGTAAGAGGTAAGGTTGAAACGGCAGGCGTTGTTATCAAAGAGGGCAACCCGGTTTGCGGAATGCAAATCAGCGAAATCAGAAAAAAAATCAAAGCAAAGGTGCTTATCTGTGCCGTTCAGAGAGGCGAAAAGGTGTTTATCCCCTCCGGTGATTTCACCATTGAAGCCAATGATGCCGTTTACATAACAGGCATAAGGGCAGAGCTTTCCGCTTTTCTCAGGCAAACAGGTATTCACACCCAGAAGATAAAAAATGTTATGATTATCGGCGGCGGCAGAATAGGTTACTACCTTGCAGACCTGCTTTCCGACACCGGCAGAAATGTTACCATAATCGATTCCAACGAACAGAGATGCATTGAGCTTAACGATATGCTTGAGGATGCCGCAATAATCCACGGTGACGGCACAGACCAGGATGTTCTCGATGAGCAGGGCATTGACAGTCAGGATGCTTTGGTTGCTTTGACGGGCATTGATGAAGAAAACATTATCGTTTCAATGTATGCCCGTTCAAAAAATGTTAAAAAGGTTGTCACCAAAATTGACCGCCATTCTTATTCGATTCTGAACGAAATCGGTCTTGACACCAAGGTTTCACCTCAGCTTGTTGCAGGAAGCCTCGTTACAAGATATGTCAGAGCGCTTCAAAACTCGGCTGACAACTCAAAGATACTGACCCTTTACAAATTGATAGGCGGCAAGGTTGAAGCAGTCGAATTCAGAGTTCCCGATAATGCAGGATATGAGAATATACCGTTCAGAGATTTGAAGTTTCTGCCGAATATTCTTATCTGCTGTTTAATCAGAAACGGAAAAATCATCTTCCCTGACGGCTCCGATGTTATGAAGAGCGGAGATAATGTTATTGTTGTTACAACAGGCAGAATACTTGAAGATTTACATGATATTTTTATCTGATATGAGGTCTTCGCAAAATGAACTATAAAAAAGTTTTCAATGATTTAGGTAAAATTCTGCTTATTGAAGCGGTTCTGCTTGTAATTCCGATGGCTTTATCCCTCATATTTCATGACGGAGCATTCAAATCGTTTGCATTTACAATAGGAATTGTTTTTATTGCAGGTATTTTACTGAGCAGTCTTAAACCGAAAAATAACAATATATATGCCAAGGAGGGCTATATGATAGTTGCCCTCTCCTGGCTGCTGATGTCGGCTTTCGGTGCTCTCCCCTTTTACATAGGTAAGTACATACCGAAATATATTGATGCGTTTTTTGAAACGGTATCGGGCTTTACCACAACAGGCTCAACCATATTGCAGGAGGTTGAATGTCTGCCGAAGAGTATTCTTTTCTGGAGAAGCTTTACGCACTTTATAGGCGGTATGGGAATACTCGTTTTTGTTATCGCAATACTCCCGAAGGCCGAAGGCTCCGATATGCATATTATGAGGGCGGAGGTTCCCGGCCCCACGGTAGGTAAGCTCGTTTCCAAAATCAAAGCCTCCGCAAGAATACTTTACACCATCTATTTCGGCTTAACAGTTATTATGGCAGGTCTGCTCCTTGCAGGCGGTATGCCCCTTTTTGACAGCGTTGCAAATGCCTTTGCAACCGCCGGAACAGGAGGCTTCAGCGTTCTTAACGAAGGAATTTCAGGCTATAACAGTCCATACGCCGAGGTGGTTATCTCCGTATTTATGATGCTCTTCGGTGTAAACTTCAACCTTTACTATATGCTTTTGATTCGTCAGGGCAGACGGGTGCTGAAGGATGAAGAAATCAAATGGTATCTCGGCATCATCACTGCGGCAACATTCCTTATTACGCTGACCCTTACGGTTACAAAGCATCCCTTTAAGGAAGCATTAAGGCACGCATTTTTCCAGGTTACATCAATTATTTCAACCACGGGCTTTTCCTCAACCGATTTTGAATACTGGCCCATAATCACAAAAGCAATTCTTCTTTTGCTTATGTTTGTAGGCGGCTGTGTAGGCTCAACCGGCGGCGGCCTTAAGGTTTCAAGAATCGCCATTCTTTTCAAAAGCAGTATCCGTTCAATCAGAAAAGCAATAAATCCCAAGCGAATTGAAGTTATCAAAATGGACGGCAGAACGGTCAATAACGATGTGGTAAACGGTATTAACGGCTACTTTGCCGCATTTATGCTGACCCTTGCAATTTCATTTTTTATTGTGGCGATTGACGGTCACGACTTGATTTCCTCCGCCACAGGTGTTATAACTTGTATAACGAATGTCGGTCCCGGATTTTCAGAGGTCGGCCCAACGGGAAATTTCAGCCGGTTCTCATTCCTTTCAAAGCTAATCTTTTCTTTGGATATGCTTGCAGGCAGGCTTGAGCTTGTTCCCATTCTTATGTTGTTCTCAAAAAATACATATACAAAATAATTTTTACGGAAAGGAAAGTTATTATGAATTGCAAAATGACTCTCACCCCCGAACAGCAGGCAATTCTCGACGGTTCCAAAGGCGAAACCATGGCAAAGGTTATGAAAACCCTTGTTATGTACGGTGAAGCCTTCGGAGCAGAGAAAATGGTGCCCGTTACAAGCAAAATGGGACACCTCGTTACCAGCTTTGGCCTTGGCGTTATGAAGCCCGTTTATGAGCTTATGGATAAGCTCATTGATGGCGGAGCACTCAGCGGACAGAAGTTTTCTGTTGACCCCAAGCCCCTCGACCCCAATGTTCCCTCGGATTTTCTCAAAAACTTTGTTTTCAAAAAGTTTATGTACAGTGTTCAGGACCAGTATGATGCACAGCTTTCAAAGCTCGGTCTTGTTGATAAGGATGCATACACCTGCACCTGCTATATGGATGAAGTAGGCAACAAGCCCGAAAAAGGTGAAATTCTTTCATGGGCTGAATCCTCGGCAGTTAACTATGCTAACTCCGTTCTCGGTGCACGCTGCAACAGAAACTCCGGCATTATTGAGCTTTTCGGCTCAATAGTAGGCTATGTTCCCTACTTCGGTCTTCTTACCGATGAGGGCAGAAAAGCAACATGGGTTGTTAAGGTCAACACAAGCAAGAAGCCCGAAGCACAGATTCTCGGCTCAGCCATCGGTATGAAGGTTATGGAGGATGTTCCCTACATCTACGGTATGGATAAGTTCCTCGGCGCAGAGCTTACAGATGATGCCTGTGCATACCTTAAGGATTTCGGTGCCGCAACAGCTTCAAACGGTGCAGTCGGCCTTTACCATATGGATAAGCTTACTCCCGAAGCAGTTGAGCTCGGCGAATCACTTATCGCCGAGGGTGCAAAAGAATATATCATTGACGATGCAGAGCTTCAGAGAGTTAAGGATAATTACCCCGTTATGTGGAAAGACCCCAGCGGCAAGCCTCAGCTTTGCTTCGTAGGCTGCCCCCACCTTTCAATCGCACAGCTTAATGAGTGGACTGACAATGTTGCAGAGGCACTCAAAAAGAACGGTCTTAAAAAGGTTACCGTTCCCACAGTATTCACCTGTGCACCCGGCGTTAAAGAAAAGTTTGAAGCAACACCCGCTGCAAAGAAGCTTGCCGATACAGGCGTAGTTCTCAGCTACATCTGTCCTCTTATGTATATGAACAATCCTCTTGCAAAGAAGATGAATGTTATCACAAACTCAAACAAGCTCAGAACATATACAACAGCCCGTTACTATACGAGCGATGAAATTCTCGGCATAATCACAAAGGAGGTTAAGTAAGATGAAACAGTTCAAAGGTCGTCCTGTAGTTGCAGGTAAATGCACAGCCCCTGCCCTTGTTTCACACGGCGGTTTTAACACTCTCGCCTCCTTCCAGGGTGCTCTCCAGTTCGGCGAGCTTCCCATTATCGGCAGCAAATATAAGCAGACAGAATGTGATGACCAGAATAACAAGGACCTTTACCGCAAGCCTATGCTTAACACAGCCCTTTGCCTGCCCCAGACAATCGGCTCAACAACAGGCGGTATGATTCTTTTCTGCGCAAAGTCACTCGGCAAGTGCCCCACCTGTCTTCTTTTCTCCGAGCACATTGACTCCCTTGCAGCAGCCGGCGCAGTTCTTGCCGCCAACTGGTGCGACGAGCCCCTCGTTACAATCGACTGCCTCGGTCAGGAATTCCTTGACTATGTTAAGGACGGAATGAAGATTACAGTTGACGAAGACGGAACAGTTACCGTTGAATAATTCAAAGTTTTAACAAAGGTTGTGGCGAAACATAAAATCGCCACAGCCTTTTTCTTGCGCTTCCAGCACGAAAAACCCCTGGTTGAACCAGGGGTGAATAAAAAGCCTTGGCATATAAAAACCTCAGTGGTATAAGTAAAGTGAAGGTTTGCCGACCAGATCACTAAACAAAAACACGGAGGTTTTTAACAATGAAAAACGAAATAAAACATACAGCACATTCAACATACAGATGTGAGTATCACATAGTATTTGCACCAAAGTACAGAAGAAAAGTAATATACAATGAAATCAAGAAGGATGTAGGGGAAATAATACGAAAACTCTGCAATGAAATGAAAGTGGAAATAATAGAAGCAGAGGCGTGCCCGGATCATATACACCTTTTAGTGAGTATTCCACCGTATATGAGTATATCACAGTTTGTAGGAACACTCAAGAGCAAAAGTGCCTTGATGATATTTGACAGACATGCAAACTTGAAATACAGATATGGCAGCAGAAACTTTTGGTGCAGGGGATACTATGTAGATACGGTAGGAAAAAATGCGAAAGTAATAGGAGAATACATAAGGAATCAGCTTGAAGAAGATTTAGCGATGGATCAAGTAACAATGAAAGAGTACACAGACCCGTTTACGGGTAGCAAGAATAAATAGGCATAAGGAAAGGCCGCTTTAGCGGCGGTCTGTAATAGTGATGCGTTGGTAAACCTTCAGCACCCCTTTTAGGGGTCCGCAGGTAATAACCCTTATAGGGTTCGAGCAAA
>JAZLIZ010000025.1:0-19858 GCA_045617665.1 Acutalibacteraceae bacterium
CCGATAACCGTTATACCGCATAAAACCAAAGGCGGCTTTTATGAAGTCATATCGGGAGTACGCAGGCTTGAGGCTTGCAAAAGGCTTGGATACACAAATATTTCATGTATGGTGATGGACGATATGACAAGAGATGAGGCCTTGGTATTAATGGTTGATTCCAACCTTTGCAACCGTGAGAATATTTTGCCGAGCGAAAAAGCGCAGGCATACAAAATCAGACTTGAGGCAATGAAGAGGCAAGGTTACAGAACGGATTTAGATGAAACCTTAACTTCTGACCAAGTTGGGCAGAAGTCGGAAACCTCGGTGCAGAAGCTCGCTGATGAGTGTGCCGACAGTAAAACGCAGATACAGAGATATATCCGTCTGAATGAACTCCAAAAGCCTCTGCTTGATATGGTGGACGAGGGCAGAATAACTTTTACTCCCGCCGTTGAGCTTTCATATCTCTCAAAAGACGAACAGACAGACCTCATTGAAACCATACAGAGTGAGGAAGCTACACCGTCTCTTGCACAGGCACAGAGGATGAGAAAATTTTCCGAAAACGGTGAACTCAGCATGGACAGAATATTCTCAATTCTGACGGAAGTCAAGGGTAACCAAAAGGAAAGCGTTTCCGTTCCGACAGATATTTTCAGCAAATATGTCAAGGGCGAACGTACGCCTCAAAAGTACAGAGAATTCATTCTGAAAGCAGTCGAATATTATTGCCGCCATCTTGAAAGGCAGAAAGGTCAGGAAAGATAGTGATGAAACGATGTATAATGTTATTTAAAGAATTACGCTCTCGTTTTAAAATGTTGCTTAACAGCACAACAGCGGAATGTGAAATTCCGGATAATCTATTGAGGGAGTTTGCAAAATGCCTGTTGCCGGATATTGTTACCTTCTGTGAATCTGATACAGGTAAGCAGCTTTTTGAAGAATGGAAGTTGAAGCGTGAATTAAACAAAATGCTCAATCCCAAAAAATCAAAATCCAAAGCACAGTAAAAATCAAGGGCAGGTTCATTCCGAGCCTGCCCAACAATTATTTTTTATCTTTATTCATCCATATTTTGTTACCCAATATTTCAAATACGCCTAAATCCGAATGATAGTCTAAATTTTTAAAAATGAAATCTGTATATGATTTAGAATTATCCTCATACCAATTTAAAGAATTGCAATATTCTTCAACTGTATGTGATAATTTCTTTTTCTGCAAATACTGCTTTCGATATTTTATAGTATCAAAATTAGTGTTAAAGTCCACCTGATTAATCAAATTTTCATAACTGTCATGTAACAGATCATTAATCAGTTCACCGAACACACTCTGTGGCTTTTCACAAGGTTTCAAAGAACACATATATTTAATAAAATCATCCTTGTTTGGTAGTTTTGATGCATCTATCTTAGACTGCAAAATAAAGCCTGCTAATTCGAGGTAGAAAAGCATTTTTTTCTCTAACATATTGATGAAATTTTTTCGATAGTCTTTTTGCTTATCATTCAGTAACGAAGACGGTTCACCAATATCCATAATATTTTTAACTAAAACTTTGCAACAATTCTCTTTAATCACATCATTGATATGTTTGGATAAATCATCCCATTTTGAAGATTTTATTTCATCAATATTAGAAACGGGATAATATCTATAAAATTCCCTGCAAAAAAACTCCCATAATTTACCGTCATTTTGCTTATAAATTTCAACGAATATACTACAAATCCAAAAGTTAAAAACTCTCTTTTTGTAAGATTTAAACGCTCTTAAAATCTTATTTTTCAACAAACCAATGACTTTGTCTTCAAAAGTTTCGTAAAATTGATTTTCATCACAACCTGAAAAATCGGCAGATTCCATCTCATTTTTTATCTCATCAAAAAAAATATTAAGCAACTTAAAACACTCTTTATTAATTATGAATTTCTTCTCACTTATTTTATTTTCTTTCAGAGAAAGAACTTTAAGTATATATTCTAAAACAATTGCCGCTTTTAAAAATACGGGATTATTTGACATTGTATAGTCTATATAAATATTTTTAATCTTGTTTTTATCTTGATCGTTATCAAAAAATTTTTGATTTAACAGTAATACTTTTAATTTGCTTAATTCTTTAGTTCTATACACTGAATATGACGTACTAATGTACGACATATATAATAAATGAAGTAAACTATAGTTTAACTTAAATATTAAATCAGAAGATTTAGTTTTCAAAACATCCAACGTTTTACAAGTTGTAACAATATACATATTACGAGCCGGAAAAGGCTG
This sequence comes from Acutalibacteraceae bacterium, assembly GCA_045617665.1. Classification (GTDB taxonomy): domain Bacteria; phylum Bacillota; class Clostridia; order Oscillospirales; family Acutalibacteraceae; genus CAG-177. Next base: position 2,275 of record JAZLIZ010000025.1, read on the forward strand.
TGAATTCTTATATGTCTTTTTGTCACAAGCACAAAACATGTTTGTGACTTTTTCGCCATCATTATATTTTTTTATTCTGACAATCGGCGATAAACAAGTTGGACAAAATGTAAATTCATTTTCTTCTGACAATTCAAAATACCGTCTATCCCACTCCTGCATATCATCGCATATTTTTAACAAATACGATATAGGGTTTTGTTGAAAAACCGGTCTATAATAATCTTTCTTATCCGGGTCATTTATATAATATGAAAAATTATGATTGTATATTGCAAGTGACGCTAATTCAAGGGCAATTTGTTTGTCTATAGACAATTGGTGAATTCTTCCAGATTCATAATAAGAAAGCAACAACGCAATACTTGAAAAAACTCCGTGATCATATTTTTTTTGGTTTTTCGCAAGATTTGCTCTGATTTCCGATTCACTGACTAAAGTAAATAACAAACTGGGCTGTAAAATTGAAACAATTCTATCAATATCAGCTTCAACATTATTGGTAAATACATTCATCGCAGGAAGATATTGTCCTACTCTCCTTCTCATATTTAAAAAAAAGCAGATAGGATATGAAATATCATGAAAAAGTGCACTTATTATTGCGGCCGAACGAATTATGTAACAAATAGAATATGTTCTTACATAATTATCTATAAGCAATGCTTTATCAACAGATACAATCCACGTAATCAGACGTTTCATTAAAGAAATTTTATTATTCCAATTAATTTTACCGTTACTGAATTCAGAAAAAAAAGAAGCTATTACCTCGTGATCAAAACCTTCTGTTTCCATAAAGGATTTCAGGCATTCTGCCATTTTCACTTCATTATCTTTTTTTTAAGCTTCTTTGTAATCCTTATCGTTGGTAACAAAATTTATAATTGTGTTACAAAAATATTCTTTTGCACAAGCCCATAATAATTCTTTTCGTTCGTCACTATAATTGTTTTGCACAATAAAACTGTTATAGCGTTTAGTTACATAATCAGAGACTTTACTGTTTTTATTATTTAAAAGTATATTTTTGATGGTTTTCATAAAACCGAATTTATCCAAAAGAGTCATCATCATATACATATTTCTAATCTGATGCTCCATGTGATCACGATAATATGTAGGAGACGATTTGTCAAAATCAATTTCAAGATGCATATCCCATTCAAAGTCATAATAATGCTCATTAAAAAGCAATTCAAGACCTTTAATATTCAAAAACTTGTTAATAAATTTTTCCCCTACATAACAAAAACTATCTATTGTATTACGCTTCGTTTTGTACGATAATCCGTAAACGCAATTAACCGTTTTTCCGATATATGACGGCGGCATTTTCTGTAAATTATTTTGTTGCTCATATCTTTCAAAGGGTTCAAGCTTTTTTAATAATGATAAATTTTTAACAAGGTATTTCTCTTCTAAATAATTTAATTCTTTTAAATATGTCAACATATTATCAGTAGAAAAACTAATATCATCTTTTTCTTTTGACAAAACTTACACTTCCTTATTCTTTTCACAATTCTTGATAAAACTCATAGCCATCTATTTTAAGAGGATTAATTGTGATTGTGCCGAGAATAACTGAATTGACAGGAAATCCAAGCAAACCGCATATACTGTCAGCATACAAATCATCAAAAACCACTTTGTAAAAAGCCAACTGCTCTGCAGTATTTAAATAAGCCGGATTAATTAAATTTTTCAGAACATATCTTAAAAAAATAGGTGCAATTTCATTAAAAACAAAGAAAAATTTAAACTGTTCATCTTTAAACCAATTATCTTTTTCGTTTTCCTTTATTTTAGAAAAATTGTTTTTTGTGGCAATATGCTGACTTTTAGAATTGTCAATAAAATTGCGGTACCATTCAAATGTAGAATTTATATGAGCTGGATTAATACTTGAAACCATATAAAGACTAACGTTTTTTATACAGCTGATTTTCGGCTTAACACATAAGCAAGCATTTAATACTTTATTTGAATAAGGCTCTGTATTAGGCGGCATATCCAAAATAATATCGGTATATCCTTCTTCATCTAAATAATTTATTAATTCCATAATTTCATCACAAAATATATCATAAGTAATATCTGTTGCACTTAAATTATCTACAATAACATAATCTTCTTTTGCTTTTGGATCTGGATTACAGATAATTACATCAATTATTTTGTCAGACTTTGAACTTGAATTGACAAGCGCTACTTTTAAATTTACTTTTTGAATAAACAGCATATTTTTATAATATCTAAAATCATGCACTAGTTCATTCAAATAAATTATCCTATGTTTTAAAATTCTTTCTTTAATACCATCACAATTACTAAAGAGATGAAACCATGATGTGCCAAGCAAGTCCAAATCAATAACACACGGCTTAATATTATCCTGGTCATTTAATGCGCAGCATAATTTTAAAGAAAATGTACTTTTTCCAGACCCACCCTTTACAGAATCAACAATATGAATGTTCATGTTACATCCCCATTCCTTCACTTCTAATTATCCAATAAGTTTTTTAAATTATGATATAAAAAAGATTCAGTATAATTTGAAATTTCACAAACTTTCAACATATTTCGCAATATTTGGATTGAATATGGTGTACTATTTTCTTTATTGAAAACAGTATTTGTTTGATTTATTACAGAATTGACAGCATATTCCGGACATCTTGGCATATCAAGATAATGAAATAATTTGTTGTAGGCACGTTTATCTCCAAAAGAATCAAAGTTTGGAACTAAACTATCAATCTCGCCATCTTTAATATCAGTATTCTCCCAGTTAAATGCAACATCAAATTTTGATAAATCACCTTTTTTTCTCAAATCAGAATACAAATGTAAAAAGAACAAATCTTCAACGGTCTTTGATTGGTTATACAAGCATCTTTCAAAAGCATCCCTAATACTATCATCGCCTAAGCCATTAGAATTTTTAAAAATAGTTTCAGTAATTATTTTCTTAAAGAAAATAATTATATCATACATTTGTTGCAAGGATTCTTCTTTAAAAAAGTTACGAATCGGTTTGCAAAAAGCGATCTGTACATTAATTGAGGTGAATTTATCCTTTTCATTTTCAAAATATTTGATAACGAATATTATATTTCGCATAATTGATATTATGTCTCTTTTTATTTGTATTTTTTTATTATCAGAACTTACAGATTCATCAATTAAGCCATGTAATTTTAGAGCAAAATACTCTTTGATTCCAATATATGCAAATGATATATCTACATATTTAATTAAATTCCAAAGAGAAACATATACTTTTTGGTTATCCATAACTGAAATGCATTTATTATCTCGAGTAGAAAATCTCATTATACTAAACCTTTTATTGCTATAGGACTCTTCTCGTATGATCGGATAATCTGCATAATCAGATAATGCCATGCCTCGCATTGAGGAATTATAAACATATATCGTTTTATATATTTTTTTATTTTTATAAAATTCAATTTGTTGTTGAAACCATTTTAACAAATAATCTTTTATTACACGAACTACTTTACCATATTTCTCGGAATTATCAATAGCTAATCTATTAAACTGGTCATTAATAGAAGCTAATAAATATGTCCTGTTAAAAAAAACTTGTTCTTGTAAAGAATCGTCAATATCATTTTTATAATTAACTTGCTGGACCCATTTTGCGTATAAATCTAAATTACCTTCATTAACGATATTATAATCTTCTTTTGCTAACCAAGGACAGTCTAAAAAGAAAATAGTATTACTATTCTCTATACATTTACTAATTTGTTCATTATCGTATCTTTTTAATGAGAATTTGGAGATTTTCAATGAACAGTTATAAGGCTCGTTTTGATTATCATCATAATACCTGTAAGAATAATTGATCTCTTCATCATCCTTATCTGTATCTTGTGTTAAGAAAAAATTAATTTTTAGTTCATTTATTTTTTTGTTTAATAAAGCATTACCATCTATTTCATCTTTTCTTTTATCTTCAAACCAAGAAAAGATTTCATATATTAAATCATCAACCTCCGTAGGTTCCATATTATTATAAGCACAAAATCCATAAATTGATATTGTAAAAGATGCGGATGCAAGCAATATATTATCTTCGAAAAAATTATATATATATGAAGTGATTTTTTCTAACAAACGTATCGGTTTTATATTATCAACACTAGACACATTTTCAACATTCTTACAAATTATGCTGTCGTTTCGCCGAGAATAATCAACTACATATGATTTACCATTAATGATTGTAAATCTGGAAAAAGCTCTAATTGCATTTGTTGAAACGATATGGCGTCTAGTATTTAAATATTCCGCACAATCGCTTGATAGACATGTATGGTCAATATCATCTGGCAGAATAGAAATATATTTTAATGTTCGCAATATAGAAAAAATAACATATGGAGAATATAATCCAAAGCAATTATTACTTTCATTAAAATCAATATTAAGTATTTTTTCAATAATCTGCGAAGAACGCAACGCCTCTTGATTTAGGCACTTATCATTAAAAACAAATCGACATAACTTTATATAAGCATTTAAATATGCATCTACTTCATTATATGCAAAATAAAGTTTTAACTCTTCCCCGTCTTTTTTTAATTTATCATATGATTCTATAAATTCTTTGACAATTTTTTTACTATTTGCCTTTTCGTCGTCATTCAAAAATAATCCTTCAAATAAATCAGGTTCTATTTTCCAGATATTTTTACTAGTTTTAAAAATATATTGTTCAGCACATGAATCAAAACGATTATTGAACTCCTCAACTAAACGATCAAAACGTTTTGACCGTTCAAGGTTCTTAAATTCATCTAAATAAACATTTTTGGCCAATTCATACAATATGCTATAGAGTCCAATTTTACAATAGTCTTCTATACGTTCTCCATTTGCCGGGTAGAAATTAAGAGAATCAAAATTATTTCCTTTTGAACGAAACAACTTTGCTTTTTTATTGATATAAGATACAGAAACCATGTTTTCACTCATAATAGCATTGTTCAAACTAATCATTCCTCATCAGATTTTCTTAATATTATTTACATATTAACATAGAAAAAAAACAATTCAAGTGGTTTAAAACATTTTTACACCCTTTTAAATGAAAAACGAATTTACATTTCGCTTTATTTTACGGCTTTTTCAATAAAACGTTACATATGTTGTTTAATTCAGTTCTATTATTATGACTATTATTCGTATTACACAATTAAAATAACCTTTTCATATAATCATACGTATTCATAAAAACTACCATTTTTGGAATATTCCCTCTCATTTATTAATTTGGATTTCAGAAGTACAATGTCACCACATTAAAATCATAAATGGCAAGAAATATAATAAAATGTTTTGAGCCTGCCGTTTCGTATTTCTTTTGATGCATTTTGGTGTTTTCTTGCTTTTTTCTAAACGTACCACACCCAGCACATCTTTCCCAAACTGTGCCTGCATATGATATCTGTCATATACAATCTGAGTATTAGGAGGATAATGCTCAACAAATATGTTATACGAAGCATTCATGTCCATAGCTACCGCTATGACTTCAGATAAGATACCGAACGGTATTTCTTCAAAGAACCATGTAAAATCAGGTTAATCCTGCCTATTGTTTATGGGTATTCTTCTATTGAAAACACAAATCCGAACAGATCCGCTGTTACGAATCGGTTCGGATTTGATTGATATGGTGGAGACGGAGAGGATCGAACTCTTGACCTCTTGAATGCCATTCAAGCGCTCTCCCAGCTGAGCTACGCCCCCAAACGCAGAACTATATTAGCATAGGACGAAAATAAAATCAAGAGTTTTGATTAAAATAATTTTTTGTTATAATGATTTTTTGAATAATCCTGCAAATTTTGAAAAGGTTTTCGGGTTTTACGCTTTTAACGGCTACTGTTATGCCGTTTAACCGTGTTAAAATGCCGAATACCGAATTTTTATGACAAATGCCGTAATATGATGTATATTGTGTGTGAAAGGAGGGGGAGCAATGGAGTTTAAGCTTATAATTGATAAAAATCTTGAGGAATCCGTTACGGCAACCGTTCACGAAAGGACACAGCTTGTTGATGAAATTGAAAAACTTGTTTTGCAGTATTCAGCGGCGGACAAAATTGCAGGGTATTACGGTGATGACATTGAGTTTGTCAGCATAAACGAGGTTGAAAGCTTTTTTGTGCAATCCGAAAAGGTTTTTGCCCATTGCAGTAACAACAAAACATACAGGGTGAAAAGGAAGCTGTATGAAATCGAACAGAGCTTGCCCACGGACTTCGTGCGAATAAGCAAATCCGCAATAGCAAACTGGTCAAGGGTTTCAAGGCTGAGCGTTCAGCTTTCCGGGGCTGTGAATGTTGTGTTTAAGAGCGGCTACACGGATTATATTTCAAGACGGTGCTTTGCACAGATTAAACGGAGGTACGGATTATGAATAAATATGTTAAAATGTTTATTGTCAGAGGCTCAATGTTTGCCTGGGGCGGCCCTGTTATTGTTGCCATAGTGATGGCTTGCCTTAAAAAAGCGGGGGTCGTTTCAACCGTGACAGTTGATGAAATGGTTTGCGGAATAATGTCATCTGCCGTTATGGCGTTTATTGCCGCCGGTGTTTCGGTTGTTTACCGGATTGATTCATTGCCGAAAGCGATGGCAGGGCTTATTCAAGCCGCTGTTTTGTATATTGATTATCTGGCGGTTTATCTGCTTAACGGGTGGCTTGCAACAAATAAAATATGGATTTTTTCGCTGATATTCATTGCCGGATTTTTGATTTTATGGCTCAGCATTTTTACTGCCGTTAAGGTTAAAACCGACAAGATAAATAAAATGTTAAGGCAATAAAACAACAAAGATTTTACGAAGTGCCTCTTGTGACCTCCGTAAAATCTTTTTTATTCCGAAGCTGTGTTTTTCCATTTTTTGGAGCATATATAGTAAGCAATGCCGGAAATAACCTGCATGGCTCCGGCGGTAATCCAAAGGGCGGTTGCGCCGAATTTTGTTAAGAGGGGAACGCAAACCACGCTTGCCGCAAATGTGCCTGCCGTATTCAGCAGAATCCGCCAGCCGTTATATCTGCCCACAACCTGATAATCAACGGTTTTGGTTACAAAAACGGGAACGGCAATGTTTATTACCATCATACTGAAATAGGCAATGCCGTAGCAAATAAGAAAGCCTGTTGAATTCAATACCCCCATAAGCGAAACGGAGCATAAAATTCCGAAGCTGCCGATTAGAATTAAGGGCGCATCCTTATTATTGAATTTGGTGTAAAAATAATTTGCAACAATGCTGACACTCTGCGTTATTACGATTAAAATGCTTGCAGTTGATGAATCAAGCTTATTACTTGCGTAGCCGATTGTGACAGCCATTCCGATTATGCCGGCGCAAAAGCCCCTTAAAAGATTTGGCAAAATCAGCACGGTAAACCGCCTGTATTTCATTAGGGGATAGGTTTTCATTTCTTCTTTTATGGGAATATTATTGATTTGCTTATATGAAGCGGTTATGCCGGCAAAAAAGATAACAGCAAGGATAATCAGAGGGTAAAAGAATTTCATTGTCTGAAAATAGCCGTATTTCTTCTGCGCAAGCGCAAGGGCGGAGGTCAGGGCAAGCATAAGCATTGCCGCAAGGCTGCCGGAAAGCCCCGTCCATTTGCCGTAATACTGCATATCCATAACATGGTATGGTAGCTTATAGCACAAAACATTGTATAACCCGACTGCAATGTAGGCAATGATGCCGAAAGCCGTGAACAGAATGAAATTGCCGTTTGTAAAGCACATTACAAGCATCATTACCAGCAGGGGAAAATAGAGCAGAATTGATTTTGCGGTTATACCGATGATGTTATTAACTCTGTCAACAAATTTTGAAAAAATGATAATAACTGCCATCTGAACAAACTGCATTAGTGAAACATATTGCCCGACGGCGTTTTCGGCTATCCCCTTTTCAAGCATAAAGGCCTGAAGCATTGCCCCGGTGATAACGGTTGAAAGCAAAGTCCATAAAATATTTGTTGAAATATATTTTGCTTTTTGCGACATAATTGACCTCTTTTAATAAACAGAAGCTTATAAATTCATTACCCATTATACCACTGCAGAGAAATAGAGCAACAAAAATTTTTTAATGGGATAAAAAGATGTTAAACAGTTGAATAATGTGAAGAATAGTAGTAAAATAAACAAAAAATATCAGGTGGTAAATATGGGTTATTTATTTGATATGCATGTGCATACCTCCGAAACAAGCCGTTGCGGTGAGGTTTGTGCGGCAGATGTTGTAAAAAGATATATTGATTTGGGCTATGACGGAATTTGTATAACCGACCATATGAATAAAAGCACGGCAAAAAAATTCCCCGGCACAAAGGAAGAATTTGCAAACGGATTCCTCAAGGGCTACAGAGCCGCAAAGGAAGCGGCAGGGGATAAGCTTAAAATCATTCTCGGTATGGAAATCCGTTTTCTTGAAAATGATAATGATTACCTTGTTTTCGGCTTTGATGAAGATTTTGTAAAGGAATACACTCTTTATAATTTTGAAACACTTGAAGATTTCAGACCATTTGCTCTTGAACATAAGCTGACTGTTTTTCAGGCTCACCCGTTCAGAGAGGGTATGACCGTTATTGACTGGGAGCTTGTTGACGGCGTTGAGGTCTATAACGGCCACGGCGGTCACGATTCCGCAAACGATATTGCTCTTGCCTGGGCAAAAAAGAGAAACAAAAGAATGTCATCCGGCTCTGATTTTCACCGTGAAACGGGAATGGAGCCCGGCGGAATTTATTTTGACGAATTCCCCGAAAATTCATTTGATGTTGCAAAAATGCTTATAGAAAACAAATACAAGCTGAAAATAGGCGATTAAAAAAGAGAGGAAAACGAATTTATGAAAAAGACTTTAAGAGGTATTATTGCAGCTGCTTTGGCGTTGGCAATGCTTGTCAGCTTTGCCGCAACAGGCTTTGCAAAATCAAGCTTTGATGGTAAGGCTTACACAACGGTTGTAACTGTTTCTGATTTGCAGGACAGCAACGAGGCTTTTGCCCGCTTCGGCAGAATCCTCACTCTTATGAAGAAGGACGGGCTCAAAACACCCCATTCCGTTATCAGCGGCGGCGATTATTCAAAGATGCTGCCCGATTATGCAACACCCGGTGTTGTAAAGCTTAAATCGGCTTATTTATCCGTTTACCCCGATGCAAATACCGATACCGTTGCCTGCATACAGGGTAATCACGATTTTCTTTCATCCGGCTTTACAAAAACAGGGCTTTATGATATGGGCGCATACAACCTCTATGTAATCAATGAAAACGATTTTCCGTGGAATCAGTTTCTTCGTATTCCCGCTCATATAAAGAATACTGCCGATAAGCTTGATAAGGCTCTTACAGGCTTAATTGACAGCAAGGATAAAAGACCTGTCATCATAGTTACCCATGTTCCTCTTCACCATTCAAAGAGAACCTTCAGCGGCGATAATATGTATTCAGCCTATCTTTTTGAGGTTGTTAATAAAGCGGCAAAGAAGCTTGATATAGTTTTTCTTTTCGGTCATAACCATTCCGGCGACCACGATGATTATATCGGCGGTGCGGTAAACTTTATGGCTCCCGGCGACAAAATCCGTATTCCTCTTAAAAATAAGATGGGTGAGAATTGCTATACCGAAGAAAAACTCAATTTCACATATACAAACTGCGGTTACTGCGGTTATTCCAACAACGGTAATGAAAACGGCTCAACAGATGCTTTGACTGTCGGTGCAGTTCAGTTTTCAAAGAACAACATCCATTTTGTAAAGTATTCCGAGGACGGGCTTTACAAGACCTATGATGTTGCAAGAAAGACAAACTGCACAGAGGTCAGAGATGTTGAGGTTAAAACAACTCTTGAAAATGATTTTGTTTACTTTATAATGTCGAGCATTATTGAGGTTATGGAAGCATTCTTTGCTTATGTAAAATAATTTTTGACACTTTTCCCCGGAACTATCATTAAGCATAATCTGCAAAGGTGAAGCCTCCGGGGTATTTTTTATAAAGGGGAAAAGAAATGGCATATTTAAGAAGCAAAGCAGAGGAACGAACAGGCTTTCAGAACGGCTCGTTTTTTACGCCGGATATTGATAACCAGTGCGATTTTGCAATGGTTTACCGTCTTGATGAAACGGCTGAAGAAAGAGTTAAGCAATACCGTGATAAAGGCTATGTTATTCACTTTATGACGGGTATCTCCTGGGGCAGCTATAAGGATTATCTTTACGGCGAATATGACGGCATAAACCATTGGGATGAGGCGCAGACCGACAGATACGGCAATCAGATTCTTCACTCAAAGGATGTGCCCTATATGGTGCCCACAATCGCATTTTCCGATTATCTCTCGGTAAAGCTGCGTAAAATTGTTGATTTGGGTGTTGAGGCAATCCATGTTGAGGAGCCGGAGTTCTGGGACAGGGCAGGCTATTCTCCTGCATTTAAGAGGGAATACGAGCTTTATTACCGTGAGCCCTGGAAGGCACCACACGAAAGTGCTGATGCAAAATATAAATGCTCTGCTCTGAAAGCATATTTATTTAAGCGCACCATAGCAAGGGTTGCCTCCTCCCTTAAGGAATATGCCAAGGTTAAATATAACCGAAATCTGAGATTTTATGTGCCCACACATTCTCTTTTGAATTATACACAGTGGAAAATCGTTTCCCCGGAGGGCAAGCTTGCTGATATTCCGGCGGTTGACGGATGCATTGCTCAGGTTTGGACGGGAACTTCAAGAGAAAAGAACTGGTATGACGGTGTTTTTGCCGAAAGAACCTTTGAAACGGCTTATCTTGAATACGGCGTTATGCAGGAGCTTGTTAAGGGGACGGGCAGAAAAATGTGGTTTCTCCACGACCCCATTGAGGATAACCCGATTTTTGACTGGACGGATTACAGAGAAAATTATTTCCGCATTGTTACCGCTTCGATTATGCATCCGGGAGTTAATATTTACGAAATCTGCCCCTGGCCCACGAGGGTTATGACAAATAAATATCCCAAGGATGCACCCGATGCAATCGGTATCCCCGATGAATACAGAACAATACTCAACAATACCTTTAATACCCTCGGTATAATTGAAAATGCACCCTCAAAGGGACTTCGTGTCGGCGTTCTTTCGGGTGACTGTCAGCTTTATCAGCGTGAATACCCTGACTGCGAATTATCCGAGGCAAAGGAAGAGGTTGTAGGAACAGTTTTAAGAGAAGATGAAAAGCTAATAAACGATTTCAAGGAAAAGCTGTTTGCGGATGCCGAAAATAACAGGGAGCTTATGCTTAAATTTATGTCTGCAAACGCTCTGCCTGCCTTTTACGGCCTTGCTATGCCTCTGCTTAAATACGGCGTTCCCGTAAGACCTGTTTTGCTTGATAACGCAGGCAGATATGCAAATTATCTTGAGGATTATGATGTTCTTCTTTTAAGCTATGAGTATATGAAGCCCGAATCTCCGGCAATTCATAACGCCATTGCACAGTGGGTTCAGCAGGGCGGTATTCTGATATATGTCGGTAACGGCTTTGACCCGTTCCATAATATTGACGGCTGGTGGAAGGGCAAATACGAAACGGCGGCAGACCATCTTTTTGAGTTTCTCGGCTGTAAAGGTAAAGAAGAAAAGCGGGTTGTTAAATGCGGCAAGGGTATTGCGGCTGTCTGGAACAGAAACCCTGCGGAAATCTGCTTCTCAAAGCGAAACAGCGATGAAATGCGTGAGTTTTTTACCGAAGTACTTAAAGAGAAAAACATTACTCCCGAATATAAAAACAATATTGTTGTTGAAAGAGAGTATATTACTGCGGCGGCTGTGTTTGATGAAAGCATAAACAGCGAGCCTCTCACTCTCAAGGGCGTTTATGCCGATATGTTCTCACCGAAGTTTGATATTATAACGGAAAAGGTGCTTAACCCCGGCGAAAACACTCTGCTTCTTGACCTTAATAAATATGATGACTGCATTATCGGTACATCATCAAGAATTTATGCCTGCGATAAGACTGAAAACGGACTTGAAATCAAAGCAAAGGGCGCTGATTTGCTGAATGCAAATATCAGAATAAGACCAGGCTTTGCGGTTAATGAGGTTTTAATTGACGGTGAAAGGGCAGATTTTGAAACCGAAAGCACGGCAAATACAATTCTTGTTTCTTACGAAAGCAAGGGTGAAGAAGTCAGCATAGAAATAAAAAAATAAAAAGCAATATTCATCTGCACGGCTGCGTAAAAATGCCGTGCAGAATTTTTAACTCTTTATTAACAGTTTGTTCGTTTTTACTTAATTATGATTTCAAATATTGCCTGTATTATATCACCGATAAAAAACGGGGAGGTGAAAATGTGGACACAGGTACATTTGAGCGAATTGAGAAAAAGTGGAGGATGACCGAAGAACAGTTTAATCAGCTTTTGCCGGTTGCCGAAAAATATATGTATTACGATTCACACGGTAAATCAACGGTGTGCAGTGAATTCTATGATACTGAAGATTTTTATCTTATTCGGAAATCAACCGAAAGACCGCTGTTTAAGGAGAAAATGAGAATCAGAAGCTACGGAATACCGACTGAAGATTCGTTTGTGTTCGTTGAGATTAAACGAAAGCTTAACGGCACAGGCTATAAAAGAAGAATATCGGTTCCGTACCGTGAGGCAAAGAGGCTGATGAACGGTGAAATAATAAATTCTGCTGATTTTCAGATTGAAAGGGAGATAGGGGAGCTTGTTAAAAGGTATAACCCGAAATCCGTTGCGGTTGTGTGCTGTGAAAGAATTGCCATGTTTGAAAAGGGCAATGACGATTTCAGAATAACCTTTGATTTAAATATCAGATACAGAACGGAAAATACGGATTTAACCTGCGGCGATTACGGTGAGCCTGTTCTGACAGACGAACGGAATATCGTAATGGAGGTTAAAAGCTCATTCGGTGTTCCGAAATGGCTCGGTGATGAACTGACAAGGCTTAAAATATACCGTGAGCCCTTTTCAAAAATAGGCACAGCCTATACAAATCATATCGCATAACAGAAAGGAATATATTATGTCAGTATTTAACAGTATTTTATCTTCATCCTTAACGGCAGGCTCACTTTTTATCTGCCTTATAACCGCTTTGATAACAGGCATTTTAACCGCACTTGTGTTTTCGTTTAAGAATCCGATTTCAAAATCCTTTGCTCTGACCCTTGTTTTGCTCCCTGCGGCAATGACAATGGTTACAATGATGATAAACGGAAACCTCGGTGTTGCCGTTGCGGTTGCCGGCGGATTTACGCTTGTCCGTTTCAGAAGCATTGCAGGCTCCGGCAGAGAGATAAGTGCCGTGTTTATCGTAATGGCGCTGGGTGTCATTCTCGGTATGGGTTATATCGCCGTTGCGGCAATTTTCTTTGCCGTTGTTGCCTTGACTGTTATTTTGCTCACCGCACTGAACTTCGGTGAAAACAGCAACGAAAAGCTTATCCGCATAACCATTCCGGAGGATTACAATTACGAAAACCTTTTTGATGATGTTTTTGAAAAACACGGCGCAAAGGCGAAAATCGAAAAAATAAAAACCACAAATATGGGCTCGCTTATTGATGTTACATACCGTGTTTCTCTCAAAAACGGTGTCAGCAAGGCAATGCTTGATGATTTGAGGGTTAAAAACTGCAATTTAAGCATAATGGTTACAAATGTAATTCCCGAAAGAGAATCGTTGTAAGGGAGTGGAAAATGAAAAAAAGTGTTGCGATAACTGCGGTTATTTTATCGCTTTGCGTTGTGCTGCTTGCCGTATTTTGCGTTATCAGGGGTGAAAAGCCGGAGCAAACCTCATTGAACGGTGAGGCTGTATTAACTGCCGAAAGCCTTTGTGCAGAGGCGGAAAGGAAGTTAAACGCAAACAGCGGAATATGTAAAATTAGCCTCGGTGAAGATAAAATCACCGCCGATTCTCCGGGAGTGACGGTAACCGACAACGGAGTTATTATTACAGGCAGCGGAATATTCTCTCTTTCCGGCAAGCTTGATAACGGATGTGTTGCGGTAAACAGCGTAAAAGGGAATGTGGTTTTAATTCTTGACGGTGTAACAATTACAAACCCTGACGGCAACTGTATTGATGTTGCCGAGGGCAATCATATTCAGATTTATGCAAAAAGCGGAACGGAAAATATTTTTACAAGCGGTGAAGAAATTGAGATAAACACAAAAAATGCCGCAAGCGAGGATGCGACAGGCTCCGCAATATATTCTAAAAAAGACCTTTCCTTTGCAGGTGACGGAAGTATTTATGTAAACGGTTATATCAACAACGCAATCGGCACAACCGATAATCTCGTTATGCTTTCGGGCAATATAACCGCAAGTAGTGTCAACAAGGGTTTAAAGGGTAATGACAGCGTAACGGTAATTGACGGCAAATATGATTTAACAACCTCCGCAGACGGCATACATTCCGACGGTACTGTTGAAATAGCAGGGGGAGAAATAACAATAAATGCCGGTGATGACGGAATACACGCCGACAGTAAGGTTACGGTAAATGCAGGTAAGGTCACGGTTACACAATCCTTTGAGGGAATAGAAGCAAACAATGTTCTTATAAACGGCGGTGATGTTTCTGTTAAATCGAGCGATGACGGAATAAACGCAAACGGCGGTAATACGAATATGCCGATGCGAACGGATAAAGCTGAAAGCAACGCCGGTAATACTGCTGTGCCGCTGCTTAAAATTGTAGGGGGAAGTGTATATATAAATGCCGGAGGTGACGGATTGGATTCCAACGGTGATTTGATAATTGATGGCGGCAATGTTTTTGTTGACGGGCCGGTCAATAACGGTAACGGTGCTCTCGATTCCGGCAGTGAAAACGGCGGCAGTATTGTTTGTAACGGCGGAACCGTTATTGCGGTAGGCTCTGCGGGAATGGCGGAAGCCTTTGAATACGGCTCAAAGCAGTATTCATTCAGCCTTAATCTTAAATCCTCCGCAAAGGCGAAAACCGAAATTGAAATCTGTAATTCTGACGGAACAGCCGTATTCAGCTACACACCTGCAAAAGTATTTCAGAATATAGTATTTTCAAGTGCCGATTTGAAGGTCAGCGAAGAATACACGGTTAAAACAGGTGAAGAAGAAAACAGAATAACCGTTGAGGAATATTCCGAGACATCAAAAAGAAATATGATGCCCGGTAACAGACCGCCAACAGATGAAAACGGCGATATGCCAACGCCTCCGGGCGGAGAAAGACCCGAAAAGCCGAACGGTGAAAGACCGGAAATGCCGGAGGGCGAGATGCCTGAAATGCCGGAGGGAGAGATGCCTGATTTTCCGGAGAACGGAGAACGCCCCGAATTGCCGTCCGGCGACTTTAAGCCCGGTGAGGACGGCGGGCGTTTTCACGGCGGTATGAACGGAAATAACGAGCCGCCCCGTAAGCCGGAGGGAGAGCAGGACTTTTAACACCGTAATTAAATAACAGTTTGACAAAAGCGAAAAAAGGATTATAATAATACTATCAAAAACGAAAGGATAATATTATGAAAAAGAGAATAATCGCATTACTTTTGTCAGCAGTTATGATGCTTTGCGCAATTCCCGCTTTTGCGTTTTCGCCGTCCGAGCATAACATTATGCTGTCAAAATACGCTTCCAAATCGGAAGAGCTGAAAGGCACATACGGCAGTAAAGGTAAAATTCTGGCTAATGCAGTTTCGCCGGATGAGCTTCAGAAAGCCAAGGAAGATGCTTACAAGCAGATTGAAGAGGCGGCAGGCGACCCTGCAACCCGTACAGTCGAGATGGAGTTTGAGGTTGATTACGCAAAATCAGCCGTTGAATGGTGTGAAACTCTTGAAGAAATCGAAGAAATGCTTCAGTTTGCAATGGAATTTATTGAAGCACAGCATATGAGAGAGGACGCTATTAAAGAAATAGAGGCTTTAATCGGTGATAATCCCACAGAAGAGGAAGCAATCATTTTTGAGTATTTCCGTGATGAAATTTCTTATGCTTATACGGATACTATTGACGGCATTGTTGCAGACTGCAAAAAATTGCTTGAAAATCCGACTCTCGGTGTTAAGAAGGTTAACGCAATTTACACCTTTGAAGAAAAATATTACGATAAGTTTGATTATACCAACGAGCTTATGGATATAGGCTACAACACGAGAAGAGCAATTTTAGATTCAGAGGATGAGTATGAAATCAATCAGGCTCTTGAAAAAGGCTTTGAAGAAATGAAAGAGCATTTTTCAAAGCCTGCCTGTGAGGATTCAATCGGCTTTTTCTGTGAAATCTATAACCGTCTGAGAAAATCTCCTGTTTTCGGACCTCTTGTTGTAAAGATTCATTCTTATTCACATTACTTTACCAACCGTGTAAGAGGATTTTTCAATCATCTTCTTGTAACCTTATAATGACAAAGGCATAAAAATATCGGGGCTTGCCAAAACGGTAAGCCCCGAAAATTTAGTATGACGGGCATATCAATGCTCTGTGGTGAAAGTCCACAAAAGGCGTAGTTACCGACGAACTCGAAAGCAACTCCCAAGGTTTGTATCGTGAGGTACAGGCGAGAAGAAGGGATAGCGAAATCGTAGCCTGACGAACAGAAACTTGATACGAAGGCGTAATAGGCGGATAAGTTGACTTGAAGTAACGAAGTCCAAAAGGTAACCGTAACCCTATTGCGTAAATCAAGCAGGTAGACGAGGAAAGAGTATTGGTATATCCCGTGAGGTCCCACAGACGGTCTCATTTGCCGTAGTAACAACGAACTGTGAGAAGTCAGCAGAGGTCATAGTACCGAAAAAAATCGGGAAGGACTGAACAATTCAAAGCGTCAATTTGGAATGTATGTACAAGTTTTAGCCTGACAGGATGCGAAATCGAAGCGTAATTGAGAGGAAACATCACAACATAAGGTATAAACCTGAAAGCAGAAAGGAGAAAAGAGAAAAGACGAAGTATGTCAGAAATGCTTGAAAAGATACTGAGTGACGAAAACATCAAAACCGCCTACAAAAGAGTTTATGCAAACAAAGGTGTAGGGGGAGTTGACGGAGTCACGGTCAATGAACTTGAAGAATATATGAAAGAACATTGGAACAGTATCAAGGCACAAATCCGAGAGAGGAAGTACAGACCGCAACCGGTATTGAGGGTGGAAATCCCGAAACCCAACGGCGGAGTACGGAAACTCGGTATTCCCACGGTAATTGACAGAGTAATTGAACAGGCAATAACACAAGTACTAACACCCATATTCGACCCGATGTTCAGTGAAAACAGTTACGGTTTTCGTCCGAACAGAAGATGTGAGCAGGCAATTATTAAATTGCTTGAATACTTTAATGACGGATATTTGTGGATAGTGGATATCGACCTTGAAAAATTCTTTGACAAAGTACCGCAAGATAAGTTGATGAGTTATGTCGGGAGAGTAATACACGACAGTGATACCGAAAGTTTAATAGCAAGGTATCTCAA
>JAZLIZ010000026.1:0-2372 GCA_045617665.1 Acutalibacteraceae bacterium
GCAAACATACTTGCCGCAGGCAGTGCGGATATACCGATTACAAAAACTGGAGGAAGCTTTGTTTTTCGGTTTTTTCCGCTTCGAATCATTTGTTCAAACAGCAAGGTGAGAAAAAGCGAAATAATAAGCGAAAGCGTATTCAGCTGAATGCTGGATTTCGTTTCGTCTATGGAGACGCCCGAAACGGTACAAACACCATAGATACCAACGGTTTCTGCTGCGATGGTTATGGCGAGAAATAATAAGCATAAAAGCAGTTTTTTCAAAAATCCGAAATCAAAAATCAGCGTTATCAGGAACACAGAAGTGAAATAGAACAGAGACATATAAGGCGTCATGCTGAAAATAAAAGTCATTCCGCCTTCAAGGAGCATGGCTGCGATTAAAATGAGACAGGAGATGGATTTTTTATATTTCACATTACCGAATTTGCTGAACAGCATATACGCAATAAGAATTTCAAACATTCCCGATAAAGCGGTTGCGGCTTCCTTCATCACCAAAGCACTCCTTTCAGATAATCGTCAAATATTCGGAGTGCCTGAGTTCTTCTGCGCTGACTGACGGGAACGGCTGTGCCGTTATTCAGCGTTACACTTTCTTTATCAAAACGGCGAATCCGGCTCATATTGACAATAAAGCCCTGATGTGTCTGAACAAATCCGTGTGTGGAAAGCTTTTCATAAATATCACCGAGTTTGGCAACGCTTTCATATTTACCGTTATCCGTATAAATCATTACATGGCGGTTATAGCCCTCACAATAGAGTATGTCATTGATGCATATAACCGCTCTGTCGCTTAAAAATCCCGAAGGCAAAAAAGAATGAAGCGAGTTATATTTGCTTATGGCACGCACAAACACACGCCTGAATTCAAGCTCGGTTATGGGCTTTACCATAAAATGCAAAGCCTCAACGCTGAACGCCTCAAAAACATAATCCGGATGGTTTGAAATAAAAATGATAATAGCATTGGGATTAAGCCGCCTTACAGTTTGTGCAACATCAAGACCGTTTACACAATCAAGCTGAATATCCATAAAAAGTATGTCATAAACTGTTCCTGAAATACAGTCTTTAATCAGCTCATTACCGCCAAAGCGTGAAACTATTTCAGGCTTCTGCGTAAGCAGAGAAAATCCGCTGATATAATTTTTAATTATCTCGTGCTGACTTCTGTCGTCATCACAGATACATATCCGCATTTTAATCACCTCAAAATTACAAAATCAAAAAAGACACCTCCGAAAAACGGAAGTGCCGAAAATAAAGTTTTGCCCGGTTGCAAATAAAAGTCTAAGAACGCAGACAAAACGGCACTTCATTATTTAAAATAACTACGGTAAGCTCACGCTGGTCAATATTTCTTATTGTCATTTTGTCCGCCTCCTTTCGTTTTTTTCTATAAGTATAGGTAATATCAGAAGCAAAGTCAACATCACTTTTGCAGATAATCACATCACTTTTACAGATAATCAAATTTACAAATCAGCCTGTGCTTGACAGACTGCGGCGGTTATATTAAAATTATGAAAAGCAAAGGGGTGAGAAAATATATGAATATTCAGGAAAAATTATTTGCACTTCAGGATAAAAAATATGCAGAGTTTCAGGCAAAGCTTACTCCAAATGTTGCGCCGGAGCTGTTTATCGGTGTGAGAGTGCCAGAGGTAAGAAGGCTTGCAAAGGATATTTACAAAAACGGTGATTATTCTGAATTTCTGAACGAGCTTCCTCACAAGTATTACGATGAAAATATGCTTCACGGACTTTTAATTGCCGAAATCAAGGATTTTGATTTATGCGTTGCGGAAACAGAAAGATTTTTGCCATTTGTTGATAACTGGGCTGTGTGCGACATTATGTCGCCTGTTGTTTTCAAGAAAAATAAGGCTCTGTTACTGCCTAAAATAAAAGAATGGGCAAAATCGGAGCACACATATACCTGCCGTTTCGGTCTGGAAATGCTGATGAGCCATTTTCTTGATGAGGATTTTAAGCCGGAATATTTTGATATTGTTACTGCCGTTCATTCTGACGAATACTATGTTAATATGATGATTGCATGGTTTTTCGCAACCGCTTTGGCGAAGCAATGGGAC
Source organism: Acutalibacteraceae bacterium (assembly GCA_045617665.1). GTDB lineage: Bacteria > Bacillota > Clostridia > Oscillospirales > Acutalibacteraceae > CAG-177. The sequence continues at coordinate 2,105 of JAZLIZ010000026.1, forward strand.
TCCGCCCTGCCGGTTATTGAGAATAACCTTTTAGATGCGAAAACCCACAATAAAACTATCCAAAAGGCAAGGGAAAGCTACAGAATTACGCCGGAGCAAAAGCAAATTCTGAACGCAATGAAAAGATAAATCATAACCACCGGTGAACCGGTGGTTTGCTCGAACCCTATAAGGGTTATTACCTGCGGACCCCTAAAAGGGGTGCTGAAGGTTTACCAACGCATCACTATTACAGGCCGCCGCTAAAGCGGCCTTTCCTTATGCCTAT
>JAZLIZ010000027.1:0-1201 GCA_045617665.1 Acutalibacteraceae bacterium
ATATTTCTTTTAAACCCGATGAGGTTGAGCCGAGCCAGGCACAGAAAATCGCAATAGAAATTGCAGATAAAATGTGGGGGGACGATTATGAGATCGTAGTCGCCACCCACATGAACGCCCGCTGCGTTCATTGTCATATCGTTATCAATTCGGTATCAATGACAGACGGGAGAAAGATGAATGAAAACAAGGCAATGTATCAAAAATTTCGTGAGGTTTCTGATGAAAAGTGTCTTGAATACGGTTTATCCGTTATTGAAAACCCGAGAGGCAAACGGGTGCCTTACAATGTTTACAAGGCTCAGCAAAAGGGCATAAAAACAAAATATGACTATATCCGTGAAGACATTGATTCTGCAATTTCTCATTGTCCTGATGAAAAATATTTCCTCGCAGAATTAATACACAAAGGTTATGTTTTTGATAACTTTTACGACCAAAACAGATATGCAACAATCAGACACCGGAGCGATGAACACGGAATACGGCTTGTTAATTTAGGAGAAGAATATACACCTGCTGCTATCCTGTACCGATTACGATGCAACAATAACAGAGAGACATGGAACCGCTTCTATTCAAACAATGAACAAATCAGATTTCTCCTTGATGAATCTTTGACGTATCGTTTTAAGGAGGCAGAGTTTTATGAAACAAGATACACTTACAACAGCAGATATGAGTTCGACCAAGCGTTGGAATATGCAGTAAAAGCGATAACGGGATGCGTCCTTTCGGGATGCCCTGTTATCGCTTTATTGTTTCTCGGTATGTTATTTGCAGGCATTCTGCTTAACGAACACAACAAAACTCTGCACCCGAAATCACCGGCAATGAGGTTATCTCAGCCGAGGATGGAGTTCATGTCAAAGCAGATGAATTTAGCTCTTAACGAGAAGTTATATACCTTTGACGATGTTGAAAAATTCATCATAAAAACCGGTGCAGAGCTTGAAAAACTGAAATATGAACGGAGCAAAATCTACAACAAAATACGCCGATGTACCGAGCCCGAACTGAAAGAAAATCTTATTGCAGAAAGAAGCAGGCTGACGGAAATAATCACAGAAAAAAGAACTGACCTGAATATTGCAAAGAGGATTGTTTCCGACAGACCTGACCTTGAAGCAAAAACCAACGAAGAAAAACAGCACATGCGTGAATGGTATTTTCCGACACGCGTTAATATCCCAACACCACC
>JAZLIZ010000028.1:0-58174 GCA_045617665.1 Acutalibacteraceae bacterium
CCCCTCTTTACGGTGGAAAAATCGACGGTAAAGGACCGAGATACTGCCCGAGCATAGAAGACAAGATTGTCCGTTTTGCAGAAAAAGAGAGACATCAGATATTTATTGAGCCTTGCGGTGAGAATACAGAAGAAATGTATCTGCAGGGACTCTCCTCTTCCCTTCCAGAAGATGTACAGCTTAAGTTTATACATTCTATCCCCGGACTTGAACACGCCGAAACCATGAGAACGGCATATGCCATAGAATATGACTGCGTTGACCCGCTTGCACTTAAGGCAACGCTCGAATTTAACGACTTTGACGGTCTTTTCGGCGCAGGACAGTTCAACGGCTCATCCGGTTACGAAGAAGCAGCTGCGCAGGGACTTATAGCGGGTATTAATGCCGCACATAAGGTTCTTGGCAAAGAACAGCTTATCCTTGAACGTTCGGGCTCTTATATCGGTACTCTTATAGATGACCTCGTTACAAAAGGCTGCTCTGACCCGTACAGAATGATGACGTCACGCTCGGAATACCGCCTTATTTTAAGGCAGGATAATGCGGACAGACGGCTTACGGAAATCGGCCACCGTGTAGGGCTTATTGATGAAGAAAGATATGCTTCATTCAAAAGGAAGCTTGAAATGATTGAAACGGAGCTTGAAAGAATAAAAGCCCTGTCAATAAAGAAAAATGACACCCTTGACGCCCTGCTTGTTTCACGTGGAACATCTCCAATGGAAAAGGGCTGTAAAATGGTTGAGCTTCTCAAACGGCCGAATGTTGATTATGAGCTTTTAACCCCCTTTGACCCCGACAGACCCGATTACCCTGCGGAAGTATTTGAGCAGGTTGAAATCAGCCTTAAATATGACGGCTATATAAAGAAGCAGGAGCTTCAGATAAAAGAAATCAAAAGGCTTGAGGTTAAAAAGCTGCCCGAAAATACGGATTACTCCGCAATAACGGGGCTTCGGCTTGAAGCGGTTGAAAAGCTAAACAGAATCAAGCCCGAAACCGTTGGGCAGGCTTCAAGAATTTCGGGTGTATCCCCTGCGGATATTTCAGTTCTTCTTATCTGGCTTGAAAGGAATAATTGATGAACTTTAATGTTGAATTATTCAAAACCGAAACGAAAAAAATCGGTTTGAGCATTGGCGAGGATGTAATTTCATCTCTTGACCGCTTTGCGGGTATGCTGATTGAAACAAACAAGGTTATGAATTTAACCGCCATCCTTGACCCGGACGGAATTGCCGTAAAGCATTTTGCCGACAGCCTGAGCGTTCTTAAGGCGGCAGAATTTCAAAAAAACGCAAAGGTTCTCGATATGGGAACAGGCGCAGGCTTCCCCGGTGTGCCCCTGCTGATTGCAAAGCCCGGCATTGATTTAACTCTTATGGATTCAACGGCAAAAAAACTCGGCTTTGTTCAAAGCAGTACAGATAATCTCGGTCTTTCGGCAGTAACTCTCCATTCAAGAGCAGAGGACGCCGGAAGAAGCGAGGAATACAGAGAAAGCTTTGATTATGTTGTTTCAAGGGCGGTTGCATCCCTCAATGTGCTTTGCGAATACTGTCTGCCATTTGTTAAAGTCGGCGGCAGATTCATTGCAATGAAGGGTGCGGCGGCACAGGACGAAATAAAGCTGGCATTCACCGCAATTAAAACAATGGGCGGAGAAATTGAAAAAACAGTTGATTTTGAATTAAGTGACGGAGCACGAAGTCTTGTTGTAATAAAAAAGATTTCAAAAACTCCTGCAAAATATCCGAGAAACAGCGGTCAGATTAAAAGCAAACCGCTGTAAAACAAAAATGTTCCATGTGGAACATTGCAAAACTAACCTCATCCGTACGGAGGCTTGAAAATGGCAAAAACAATAGCAATAGTAAATCAGAAGGGCGGAGTAGGTAAAACCACAACCGCCGTAAACTTAACAGCCGCACTCGGCGCAAAGGATAAAAAGGTTCTGCTTGCTGACCTTGACCCGCAGGGCAACTCAACAAGCGGAATGGGAATAAACAAAAAAGGTCTTAAAAACAACTCTTATCAAACGCTGATAGGGGAGTCGGAGGCAAAAAGCTGCATAATCGAAACGGAATTTAAGAATGTTTCAGTAATTCCGAGCTCAATGGACCTTGCAGGGGCAGAGATAGAATTATCATCCTTTGATAAAAGAGAGAGCAGACTCAAAAACGCCCTTGCCCTCATAAATCAGGATTATGACTATATTATAATTGACTGTCCGCCCTCACTTGGTCTGCTTACTCTTAACTGCCTTTGTGCGGCAGATACGCTTATTGTTCCGATTCAGTGTGAATTCTATGCCCTTGAGGGTCTTGCACAGCTCATAACCACCGTCAGAACGGTTAAAAGACTTTATAACCCCTATATTGATATTGAGGGTGTACTTCTGACAATGTATGACGGCAGACTTAATCTTACACAGCAGGTTGTTGATGAGGTTAAAAAATGCTTCCCCGGAAAGGTATATTCATCATATATTCCGAGAAATGTAAGGCTTTCGGAGGCTCCGGGCTTCGGTCAGCCGGTTATGTATTACGATAAATATTCCAAGGGTGCCGCCGCATATGAGGCGTTGGCAGATGAATTTTTGAGAAAACAGAATTGAGGTAGAGAAAATGGCATCACAGCTTAAAAAATCGGGTCTCGGAAAGGGTCTTGGTGACCTTTTGCTTGATAATTCACAGGATGAGCATGAAAACGCAAGTCAGGTAACCTTGAAGATAAGTGAAATTGAGCCAAATAAGGAACAGGCAAGAAAGGTTTTTAAGGATGAAGAGCTTGCAGAGCTTGCAGAATCCATATCGGAGCACGGCGTTCTTCAGCCCCTGCTTGTCCGCCCGTTGCCTATGGGCGGTTATCAGCTTATTGCGGGTGAAAGAAGATGGAGAGCAAGCAGAGCCGCAGGCTTAACCGAGGTTCCCGTAATAATCAAAACGCTTTCAGATGAAGAAGCGGCAATTATATCCCTTATTGAAAATCTGCAAAGAGAAAATCTTAACCCCATTGAAGAGGCAAAGGGCTTTGAAGACCTCATAAAAACCTACGGCTTAACACAGGAGGAGGCGGCAAAAAAGGTCGGCAAATCAAGGCCGTCGGTTGCAAATTCTCTGCGTCTTCTGAAGCTCCCGGATGCAGTAATATCAATGGTTTCAGAGGGTAAGCTCTCAACCGGTCACGCCAAGGTGCTTGCCGGAATCGAGGATGAAAAGCTTCTTGTTGAAGCGGCAAACACCATTGCTGCAAAGCAGCTTTCCGTCAGAGAAACAGAAAAGCTTGTTAAGTCACTTACCGCAGTAAAAAAAGAGCCTGCAAAAAAGGTTAAAAGAAACAGCTGGTTTGATGAGGTTGAATTATCTCTCAATCAGGCACTCGGCAGAAAAGCAAAAATCATAACACAGGGTAAAAAAGAATGCGGAACAATAGAGCTTTCCTTTAACGATAAGGAAGACCTTGCCGCAATAGTTAAAGCATTGGAAGTTCTTGAACAATGAAAAAATACGGAACAAAAATATTCATTTTTATTTCGCTTTTTATAATGCTGTTTTGCGGCACGGGTACGGCAATTTACACAAAACTCTATAAGAATAAAAGGGACGGCAAAACCGCTTCATCCTCCTCTTCAACAACCGTTATAACCGAAACACAGGCTCCCGGCGCCCTGACTGTCAAGGATATCAGGGATATGGCAATCAAAATGACAAATGTCAGCGGTGTTGAAATAACCGAGGTTATGCTTCAAAAAATGGATGAGGAAAGCCTGCTTTCAATCCATAACAGAAAAGATGAGCTTACAGTCGGTAACTGGCACGATATAACAGGTTATACCCTTAATGCCTTTACGGATAAATTTTCAACAGGCGAAAGTATTGATAAGGGTAATAACGGCAAGGATTATTTTGAGCTTGGCTTCACCGGGGATGTTAATTTCACCGAAACAGGCTATGTTATGACCCACGCTTATTACAGGCAAAACGGCGTTCTTGACTGTATTGACAGCACCTTTCAGAATGAAATGAAGGGTGTCGATATTCTGCTTATCAATAACGAATTTCCTTATACCGACAGAGGAGCACCTCTGCCGGATAAAAAATATACCTTCCATGCAAAGCCGAGCCATGTAAAATACCTTACGGCTCTTGGCGTTGACCTTGTTTCACTTGCAAATAACCACGCCTATGATTACGGCTACGAGTCATTCATTGATACCGTTGATACCCTTAAAAACGAGGGTATTCCATTTGTGGGAGCAGGTATGAATATTGAGGAGGCATCAAAGCCCTTAACCTTTATTATCAACGGTTATAAGGTTGCATACCTTGCCTCATCCGGCGTTGAATCGCCCGTAAAAACCCCTGTTGCAACCGAAAATTCAGAGGGAATAATGGGCTCTTATGACGGCGGTGTTCTTCTCTGCAATAAGATAAGAGAAGCAAAGAAAAGCAGTGATATTGTTATAGTTTACCCCCATTGGGGTATGGAAAATACAACTGCCCTGACCTCTGCTCAAAAGGTAAATTCAAGGGCATATATTGACGCCGGGGCAGATGCGGTTGTGGGCAACCATTCCCATTGCTTACAGGGTATGGAATTTTATAACGGTGCGCCGATTTTCTATTCTCTCGGCAATTTCTGGTTTAACACAAGAAATGTTTACACAGGACTTTTGAAGCTTAAATTTACAAACGGAAGCCTTGAAGCATCCATTGTTCCCGGCAGACAGGCAAACAGCGAAACTCATTACCTTGATAGTGCCGCCGAAAGACGGCAGGTCTATGATTTAATTCAGGGCTATGAGCCGTTCAACAAGGTTAAAATTGATGATAACGGTGTAATAAAGGAAGCATAAAATGACCGAAAAGCTTTATTATGAAGACCAGTATATGAGGGAATTTACCGCAAGGGTAATTTCCTGCGAAAAGGATAATAAAAATTACAGGGTGGTTCTTGACAGAACCGCCTTTTTCCCGGAGGGCGGCGGACAGCCCGGCGACAGGGGAATACTGCAAAATTCAAAAGCAGGCGTAAAGGTTATTGATACTCAAATTGAAAACGATGTTATTTATCATATCTGCGATAAAGAGATAAGCGGAGCTGTTGAGGGTGTTCTTGACTGGGATTTCCGCTTTGACAATATGCAGCAGCACACGGGTGAGCAGATTTTTACGGGCTTTGTCCACAACGAAAAGGGTTATGACAATGTAGGCTTTCACATAGGCGAAAATGAGGTTACCATTGATTTTAACGGCCCTGTAACAAAGGAAGAAATTGATGCCTTTGAAATAATGGCAAACAATGCAATTTACAAAAATATGCCCGTTGATATTATTCTGCCGAAGCCGGAGGAGCTTAAAAATTACGATTACAGAATCAAAAAAGAACTTACCGGGCAGGTCAGACTTGTAAAAATTGGGGATATTGACCTTTGTGCCTGCTGCGGAACTCACCTTAAGCTGACAGGCGAGGTGGGCTTAATAAAGGTTCAGTGGTTTGAAAATTACAAGGGCGGTGTCAGAATCCATCTTAAAACAGGCAACAGAGCACTGCGTGATTTTCAGCAAAAAACCGACAGCGTTAATAGCATTTCAGCCTTACTCTGTGCAAAAACAGAAGAGGTTACGGATGCTGTTGAAAAGCTGAAAGAAAAAAATGCCGCAGAAAAACAGGCTTATAGCGAGCTGAAGCATAAATTTTATTCACTTTTATGTGAAAATGTTTCAAAGGCTTTGCCGCTTGTTTTTGACGATACAAATAATTCCGAGGATGCGAGAATACTTGCGGATATGCTTGCCGAAAAGCATAAAATTGCCTTTGCCTTTTCCGGCACGGATGAAACCGGCTATAAATATGCGGTAATAAGCAGAACAGAGGATGTCAGAGAAATCGGAAAAGAATTGAATAAAGCCCTTAACGGCAGGGGCGGCGGCAGACCCGAAATGGTAATGGGCTCCGCAATGTGTAAAAAAGAAGAGATTACTGCCTTTGTAAAATCCGGATTAAAGTAATTTCCGTGTGCAATTATTTTAAAAAAACTATTGATATTGGCATAATAATAATATATAATATAAAAAAATATACACATTACAGACAGAACTTTCTTTTAATCAAGTGGCGTGTGGGTCCTGTGCGACAGGACGCTGTGAACCATGTCAGGCGGGTGAACCGAGCAGCATTAAGCGGACAGTCTTGTGCGCCACAGTCTGCCTGCCGCCATTTGATTAAGAGAAAGTTCTTTTGTTAAGTACGGAGAAAATATGTATCAGGCTCTTTACAGAAAATGGCGTCCTCAGACCTTTAACGATGTTTACGGACAAAATCATATAACAAAGACCTTAAAAAATGAGCTTCAGACAGGTCGTATTTCCCATGCTTATCTTTTTACAGGCTCAAGAGGAACGGGAAAAACAACCTGTGCCAAAATTCTTGCAAAGGCTGTCAACTGTCTTAATCCCGTTGACGGAAACCCCTGCAACGAATGTGAAATGTGCAAGGGTATTGATTCCGGCTCAATTCTTGATGTTATTGAAATAGATGCCGCAAGTAATAACAGCGTTGATAATATCCGTGATTTGCGTGAGGAGGTTAATTTTACCCCTGCAAACGCAAAATACAGAGTTTATATTATTGACGAGGTTCATATGCTCTCAATGGGTGCCTTCAATGCCCTTTTGAAAACTCTCGAAGAACCGCCGGCTCATGTTATATTTATTCTTGCCACAACTGATTTGCATAAGCTCCCCTCAACTATTCTTTCAAGATGTCAGAGATTTGATTTCAAAAGAATTGCACCCGAGGATATTGTTGCAAGGCTCACCTTTATTGCACAGCAGGAGGGTGTTACCATAACCGATGCCGCCGCAAACCTTATTGCAAACATTGCAGACGGCGGAATGAGAGATTCTCTCTCGCTTATGGACAGATGCCTTTCCATTACATCAAGCATTGATGAAAATACGGTAAGTGATGCCGCAGGCGTTGCCGGAACAAAATATATGTTTGAGTTTTCGGAGTATATTGCAAAGGCTGAATTTACCGAGAGTCTTAAGCTTGTTTCAAAGCTTCACAGCGAATCCTGTGATATTGAGGTGCTTTGCACAGGTCTTAACGAGCATTTCAGAAATCTGATGGTTGCAAAAACCGTTTCCGATTGCAGCGGTTTAATCGTATGCTCCGGTGAAGAGTTAAACAGATATAAAGAAAGAGCAAACGAACTTAAAATCGGTAAAATACTCGAATGTATTGATATTTTAAGTGAAACCGCAAAAAATATCAAAAACGCTTCAAATAAAAAAATTCAGCTTGAAGCCGCAGTAATTAAAATGTGCGGAGTTTCAAATGCAGGTTACGGCAGCGGCGAAATATCCTCTGACCTTGAAAACCGAATTTCTTTTTTAGAAAATAAAATAGCACAGCTTGAAGCAGGTAATATAGTTAATTCCGCAGTAAATATAAGCAAGGAAGAAAAAACATCGGAGCAAAAAGAAGAGGTAAAGCCTGTTACTCCCGCAGAGATGCCGGAAATTGCAAATAAACGCTATGCAAACGGTCTTTTGACTGAATGGCCGGATATTCTTGAAAAGGTTAAGCTTTCCGATGCACCCTTATTCGGTATGCTTATCGGCACAACCGCCTTGATGCATGACGGTAAAATCGTAATAAAAACCGATAATCCCTCACTTCGTGATATGATAATAAGGGATTCACATTATGTTGAATTAAATAAAGCGGTTTACGAGGTAATGGGTAAAAAAATAAAAATGTCTGTTTCCTGCACACAGAATCAGGTGCAAAATAAAACAGACAGTGCTCTTGAAAATCTTAAAGATAAAATAGATAAATTTAATAATAATTGATTGGAGATATAATTTATGAAAGCAAGAATTCCGGGTGCTCAGCAGGGCGGAGCAAACAATATGATGAAAAAAATCCAGGAAATGCAGGCAAATATGGAAAAAATTCAGCAGGATGTTGAAGCAACCGAATTTTCTTCCACAACCGGCGGCGGAGCAGTTGAGGTTGTTGTTAACGGTGCTCACGAGGTTACCGCTATTCACCTTAACCCCGAGGTTGTTGACCCCGAGGATGTTGAAATGCTTGAGGATTTGATTATTTCCGCTTTTAATGAAAGTATAAGAAAAGCAACTGCGGCTATGGAGCAGGGTATGGAGCAGGCAAAGGGCGGCCTTTCTATCCCCGGTCTGTTTTAATTGATATGGCAGGATATACACCGTCACTTGAAAATTTAATTGATAAATTTGCTTCCTTACCGTCAATAGGTAAAAAGAGCGCACAAAGGCTTGCCTTTCATATTCTTTCTTTATCTGATACCGAAACGGAAAAATTTATTGATTCAATAAGAAATGCAAGAAAAAGTGTTCACAGATGTAAAGTCTGCTGTAACTTTACAGATGAGGATGTTTGCAATATCTGTTCTTCAAAGGAACGAGATAAATCCGTAATATGCGTGGTTGAAGACCCGAGGGATGTTATGGCTTTTGAAAGAACACACGAATATTCAGGGCTTTACCATGTGCTTCACGGCGTTATCTCTCCTATGAATGATGTAAATCCTGAGGATATTTGCATAAAAGAGCTTATTGCAAGATTAAATGATGAAAACATTAAAGAAATTATTATGGCAACAAATCCTACGGTTGAGGGAGAAACAACTGCCATTTATATTTCAAAGCTCATTAAACCCTTCGGTATAAAGGTTTCAAGGCTTGCCTACGGTATCCCTGTAGGTGCAGACCTTGAATATGCCGATGAGTTTACATTAGTCAGAGCAATGGAGGGCAGAAAAGACATCTGAATTTTTTTTTGGAATTATAAAATTCACCTGTTTTTTCACATTTTTTTTACAGAAATTCACTCTTTTTATTTTTCTGTTTTTATTCACTAAACTCAATTTTAATTCATCATTATCAGGTTAATTTTTCAGCCTCTGTTTCCTTTGATTTTGTATGAATTAAAAGGTTATACCACATTTTCACCCACCCTACTATTACTACTAAATAATGCTTAATATTAACTTGCTATATGAAACGAGGAAAAAGGTATGAAATTTGTTTGTAACGCAGAAGAACTTTCACAGGCCTGTTCAATAGTACAGAGAGCGGCAAGTGCAAAAACATCTATTCCGTCAGTTGAGGGTATTCTTTTATGTGCGGAGGGTAAAACTCTGACCTTAACGGGTTATGACCTTGAAATGGGCATTGTTACGGAAATTCCCTGTGCAGTTGAAGAAAGCGGAAAAATTGTTGTTAATGCTCATATGTTCAGCGAAACAGTCAGAAAGCTTCCAAACAAGGCTGTTATTGTTGATTCCGATTTAAGAAATATAGCATCATTGGAATGCGGTGATTTCAATACTACAATTGTCGGAATGAGTGCAGAGGATTATCCCGAGCTTCCTTCAATCACAGGCGGTTATGATGTAATACTGAATCAGTCCGTATTAAAGGATATGATAAGAAAAACCATATTCTCCGTTGCTGTTAAGGATGCAAGAACAGTTCATACGGGTGTAAGGTTTGAAATTGAGCAGGGACATATCAGACTTGTTGCGGTTGACGGTATCAGACTTGCCATAAGAAATGAAACAATAGATTATAAGGGTAATGAGCTTATATTTGTTGTTCCGTCAAAAACTCTCAGCGAGGTTTCAAAGCTTCTTTCTGATGAAGAGGATGAAAGGGTTGAAATTTCTGTCGGAAAAAGACATATTATTTTCAAAATCGGTAATTATGATATTATTTCAAGACTTCTTGACGGTGAATTTCTTAACTATAAGAATGCAATAAATACGGTTGTCAAAACAACGGTAAAGGTTAAAACCTCCGAGCTTCTTGAAAGTATTGAAAGAACATCTCTTATTATTCTTGACAGGTTAAAATGTCCCCTTAAATGTGTATTCAGTAACGGATATATCAAAATGTCGAGCAATGCTTCAATCGGTGCATCAAGTGACAGGATTGAAGCTGAAATAGAGGGCGAGGATTTAATAATAGGCTTTAATAATAAATATCTTATTGATGCCCTGCGTGTTTGTGATACGGATGAAATTAAAATTCTTCTCGGGAGTCCTATTTCACCTATCATTATTGTACCGAATGAGGGAGATTCCTTTAAGTTCCTTATTCTTCCCGTGAGGTTAAAAAATGAAGATTAAGGTCAGAGCAGTTGAAAAGCCTGTTACCGAAAAACAGATAGGCACGGATTTTATCAGACTTGATGATTTTCTTAAATTAAATGATGCTGTTCAGTCCGGCGGACATGCAAAAATCGTTATTCAGGGCGGAGAAGTCAGAGTAAACGGAGAAATCTGTGAGCAGAGAGGGAAAAAGCTTCATCCGGGTGACAGGGTTGAATATAATAAGAGAGCATATATTGTGAAATGATATTAAAAAAACATTCAGCGGAAAATTTCAGAAATCTTGAAAATATAGTTTTCGAGCCGGATAATGAAATGAATGTGCTCTACGGTGAAAACGGTCAGGGAAAAACAAATATTATTGAAAGTATCTGGATGATGACCGGGTTTTACAGCTTCCGTGCAAGAAAAAATAATCAGCTTATTAAAGAAAGAGAACAGGAAGCAAAAATTGAAAGTGATTTTTATTCCGGCGGCAGAGAGCAGAATGCCGTTCTTAAAATAGGCTTAAGAAAAGAGCTTGTTCTCAACGGAGTGAAAGAAGAATCACCAAGAGCAATAATGGGAACATTTCCGGGTGTGGTTTTTTCGCCGAATACTCTCGGAGTTGTAAAAGAAGGCCCCTCCGAAAGAAGAAAACTGCTGGATGTTGCCTTAACTCTTATAAAACCGAATTATGCGGCGGTAATGTCAAGATATTTAAGAATAATAGACCAGAGAAATTCGCTGCTAAAAAAATTCGGTGAAAAAACCTTTGATAAAGAATATATTTATGCCCCCTGGGATGAGGAGCTGATAAAAACAGGAACAAAAATTATCAGATACCGCCTTGATTATATTGAAAAGCTTTCCGAAAAGGCATCCGAAATATATTCCGGCATAAGCTCTGACAGGGAAAAATTCAGTTTTCGCTATGATTTTTCACAGGAAAATATCAGTGATGAAGAAATTTCAAAAAAGCTTGCAAATGAGCTTGAAAAATCAAGAGAAGCGGATATAAAAAGACTCTATACAGGCGTAGGTCCGCACACACACGATTTAATTCTTTCGCTTAACGGAAGGGATGCAAGGCTGTTCGGCTCACAGGGTCAGCAAAGAAGCTGTGCTCTTTCAATGAAGCTTGCAGAGGCATCGCTGATTGAGAAAATAACGGGTGAAAGCCCTGTTATTTTGCTTGATGATGTTATGAGTGAGCTTGATGAGGGCAGGCAGAATTTTATACTGAATTATCTTGATAACAGGCAGGTATTCATAACCTGCTGTGACCCCTCACAGCTGAACAGAAAAGAAAAAGGCAAAAGCTTTGAAATCACAAACGGAAATATAAAAGAAATATGAGGATGCAGTATGTATTTACATCTGGGTCTTGATAAATCGGTAAAAAAAGAAGAAATAATCGGCTTTTTTGATTTGGATAATACAACAGTTCAGAAAAGCACAAGAGATTTTCTTGCAAAGGCTGAAAAAAACGGATTAGTTGAAAATGTCTGCACTGATTTGCCCAAATCATTTGCAGTTTGTGAAAAGGACGGAAAAACAAAAATCTATATTACACAGATTTCAACATCAACTCTTTATAAGAGATTTAAGTCGAAAAGCTGGATTGAATAAAAGATTTTTGAAAAAATAAAAATAATGCTTGACAAAGCCGTAAATATCTATTATAATGTTTAAGCATTAAGAAAACGCCGTTGCGTTTTTTTAGTTGGTGTTGATGATGTTGAGGGTCCACCCGTTCCCATCCCGAACACGGTAGTTAAGCTCAACGATGCCGAAAATACTTGGAGGGCAGCCTCCCGGGAAGATAGGAAAGCGCCAACATTTTTATTTAACCATCCAATAGGGTGGTTATTTTTTTATGCATTTTTGTAAAAATAATAATTTTAAGGATGTGTTGAAATGTCTGAGTCATTGCAGAACTGGGAAAACCCTTATGTTATTAAAGAGAATAAAGAAAACGGTCACAACAATGCTTTCCCTTTTTATTCAAGAAAGGAAGCCTTGTCGGGCAACAAGCCTGAAAATTATATTTCACTTAACGGAATGTGGAAATTTTGGTGGAAAACCGGCGTTGATAACATTGAAAAATTCTTTATCAATGCGGATTTTGACGACAGCGGATGGAATGAAATCGAAGTGCCCTCCGTCTGGCAGTTAAAGGGTTACGGTAAGCCCGTATATCTTTGCGCCTATCTTCCGAACGGACTTTCAACAAAGAAAAATGAAATTCCGAAAATCAGCCATAAAATAAATGAAATAGGTGTTTACCGCAGAGAGTTTGAAATCACCGAAAATTTTGAAAATAAAAAGATATTTATAAATTTCGGTGCAGTCAAGGCAGGCTTTTATCTCTATATAAACGGCAAATATGTTGGCTATTCACAGGGCTCAATGACCCCTGCGGAGTTTGATATAACCGATGTTGCCGTTATCGGTAAAAATCAGATTACGGTTGAGGTTTACAGATATACTGACGGCACATATCTTGAAGACCAGGATATGTGGTTCCTTTCCGGCATTTACAGGGATGTTTATATCTATGCGGAGGAAAAGCTTTGTGTTCGTGATTTCTTTGCCGATACATCACTTGAAAACGGATATAAGGACGGAAAGCTCAATTTAGAAATTACCCTTGAAAACTACGGTGAAAAAGAAAAGAAATGTACTGTTGAGGCGGTTTTGCTTGACGGTAAAAGGGTTAAGCAGGTTGCAGAGGAAAATGTAACAGCAGGCTGCGGTAAGACCGTTCTTAATTTTGAATATACAGAAGAAGACTGCAAAAAATGGAGTGCCGAGGAGCCGAATTTATATATGCTCGTTATCACTCTAAAAAGCGGTATAAAAATTCTTTCGGTCAAGGCAATAAATATAGGCTTCAAAAAGGTTGAAATAAAGGGAAATGTTCTTTATATCAATGGTGAAAAAGTAATCATCAAGGGTGTAAACCGTCATGATTTTGACCCCGATAACGGCTGGGCAACCCCCGAAAAAAGATATTACGAAGACCTGTATCTTATGAAGCAGGCAAATATAAACGCAATCAGAACGAGCCATTACCCAAACAAAGAAATTTTATACGATTTCTGTGACAGGCTCGGCTTTTATGTTATGGATGAGGCGGATGTTGAAAGCCACGGCGTAAGAAGAAAGAACTGCCCCGGTGATAACCCGAAATTCAAGGAGGCGGTTTGCGACAGAGCCGAAAGAATGGTTTTGCGTGACAGAAGCCATGCCTGTGTCTGTTTCTGGTCACTCGGTAATGAGGCAGGGGACGGCGAAAATTTCACCCACGAAAAAAATGCGATTCTTGCTCTTGATAAAAGCAGACCCATACATTATGAGGGTGATTTTGATTTTACAAAATCAGATTTTATCAGCAGAATGTATCCCGTTGAGGGAATAGTAAAAAAGCTTGTAAATAAAGAAGAAATCAAAACAAGTCTTTACGATAATGTTGCAAATATTCTTGCGGCGGATAATAAGCCCGTTCCGGCTGAAATTTATGAAACTCACCCTGTTATTTACTGCGAATATGCCCATGCAATGGAAAATTCTCTGGGCAATTTCAAGGAATATGTTGATGATTTTGAAAAATATGACCATATGGCAGGCGGCTTTATATGGGATTATGTTGACCAGTCTATCCGCAGGGTTGAAAACGGAAAAGAAAAATGGCTTTACGGCGGCGATTTCGGAGAGGGAAAAACAAGCTATTATTTCTGCGCTAACGGAATAATTACAGCCGACAGACAGCCCCAGCCCTCTTACTATGAGGTTAAAAAGGTTTATTCAAGCCTTGAAACGGAAATTTTTGATGCCGAAAAGTGCAAAATAAAAATCAGAAATAAAAATTACTTCATTTCAACCGAAAAATATAATTTCAACTGGAAGCTTACCCTTAACGGAGAAACTGCTGAAAGCGGAATACTCAAAAATGTTGTAATTCTGCCGCAGAGCGAAGAAATATTTGAAATACCCTGTGATATTTCAAAATATCCCGATGGAGAACTGCTTTTAACCGTTGAATATACACTCAAAAAAGATGAGGAATGGGCAAAGGCAGGCTTTGAAGCCTCTTTTTCACAGCTTGTAATCCGTGAAAAGACCGCCGCCGATAAAATTCCCGCAAACGGTGAGCTTAAATATAAACAGACCGGCAGAGATGTTGAAATTATCGGCGAGGGATATACCGCAAAAATCGAAAACGGAAAGCTTAAATCTCTCTGCTATAACGGAAAAGAGATTCTTAAAAAAGCAATTAAACCCGATTTTTACCGTCCGTTGACGGATAATGACAGGGGATATATCAATTTTGCACCGTTCTTTAAGGGTGTTCACCCTGCACAGCAGTGGAGAAATGTTACCGAAGCAACGGTTGCTGTCAGCGTAAAGGCAAGCTCAACAAAATCAGGTGTTGAGGTAAAAATAATATGGTCAGCACCGTTTACCGCAGGGGTAACAACCACCTGTCTTTTTGCTCCGGACGGAAATGTTACCGTTTCCCACAGTGCGACGGGACTTGCCCTGCCGCTTCTCAAGGTCGGAATGAGAATGGGTATTGATTCCGCCTTTGAAAATGTTGAGTGGTACGGCAGAGGCCCCCACGAAACCTATTGTGACAGAAAAACAGGCGGAAAAATCGGCGTTTATAAGATGAAAGCGGATGAGCTTGAGCACAGATATATGCGTCCGCAGGAAAACGGCCACAGAACAGATGTCAGAAAGCTTGTTTTAACGGATAACGAGGGGAATGGCATAAAAATCGAAGCAACGGATGTGCCGTTCGGCTTTAATTACGGTTATTATTCGCCCGAAAAAATTGACAAAGCAAAGCACCTTTATGAGCTTGAAAAGGATGATTATTTAACACTTTGCCTTGACGGAGCAGAGAGAGGGGTCGGCGGCGATATGCCCGGGTGCGCATATCTGCACAAGCCCTATAAGCTCAGGGACGGTAAAAAATATACATTCAGCTTCAGAATCAGCAGGAAATAAAAAAATGACAAAAACCAATGTTATGCGCCTTTTGGATGCGGCAAAAATCGAATATGAGGTTTTGACCTACGAGGTTGACGAAAGCGACCTTTCCGGCGCTTCCATTGCAAGAAAAACAGGTAAAGACCACAACATTATTTTCAAAACCCTTGTGTTTTCCGGCGAAAAAAACGGCTTCGGCGTTTGCTGTATTCCCGTTTGCGAGGAGCTTGATTTGAAAAAGGTTGCCAAGGCATTCGGTGAAAAAAAGGTGGAAATGCTCCATGTTAAGGATTTGCTGAAAGCCACGGGATACATAAGGGGCGGCTGTTCACCAATCGGAATGAAAAAGCAGTTCAAAACCGTTATTGACGAAACAGCACAGCTTTTTGATGTGATTTATGTCAGCGGCGGTTTGCGAGGTGTTATGCTCGGTATAAATCCCGAACAGCTCAAAGCCTACATCACTGCGGAGTACGGAGAAGTGACAAATTCATAATTTACAAGAGAAAAGAATTAATTGATAACAAGCTTGGAAAACTGAGAAATAGGAGTTGACAACAAAAATGGAAAATGCGACAATCTTGACAGACAGACAGACAGACAGACAGACAGACAGACAGACAGACAGACAGACAGACAGCAATATCCATTCGTTGATTTATTAAAGTACATATGTTCATTACTGGTGGTGTCTATTCATATTGCACCGTTATCATCTTATTTTAATTCAATTCCAATAACGAAATATATAAATTATGGAATTCAAAATTATGTTGCTCGCATTGCTGTACCGTTTTATTTTGCAGCAGCCGGTTTCTTTCTGTTTAGAAAAATAGATTTAAACAAGTTTGATGTTTCTGTAACTAAAAATTATATATTAAGGCTTCTTCGTCTTCTGGGAGTATGGACGGTATTACTTTTTGTCGGGCGTACCGGACATTTGTGGTATATGAGCGGTCTCGTTGTTGCCGTAGGTTTATTGACAATACTGTTAAATAAATATGCATCATTAAAAAGTATGATAATCATTGCAGTATTACTGTATACAGTAGGATTATTAGGAGACCCGTATTTGGGATTAATTGAAAATATCAGAAATTATAAGTTGATTGATTATGCAGTAAAAGCATATTTTATAATATTTGAAACTACCCGTAATGGTATTTTTATGGGATTTCCATTTCTTTTGATTGGCGGCATAATTGAAAAGAAAAAAATATCAATGAAGCCATTATGTGCCTTTATATGTTTTATAATATCAATGTTATTGTTATTTGGTGAAGCAATCACAATAAAGATATTTAAATTACCAAAAGATGTAAATATGTATATCTTTCTTATTCCTGCGACATTCTTTTTGCTTGTGTTTGCGGTGAACATAGAAGTAAAACGAGGACAAGTTTTCAGAAAACTAAGAAATGTTAGTATAATAGTTTATTTTTCACATATGTTTGTTAAACAGTGGATAACATGGGGATGGGGAGCAGTAAACAAATTGTTTGGCATTAAAGTTGATAATTCACTTTTAAATTATTTAATGACAATTATAGTTGCAACAATTCTCGGAATAATCGTTGATTGGTTATCAAAAAAAGAAAAGTTTACATTTTTAAGATATCTTTACTCGTAAAGACT
The DNA here is from genome assembly GCA_045617665.1 of Acutalibacteraceae bacterium. Taxonomy (GTDB): domain Bacteria; phylum Bacillota; class Clostridia; order Oscillospirales; family Acutalibacteraceae; genus CAG-177. The sequence goes on from JAZLIZ010000028.1 coordinate 16,778, forward strand.
CAGAAAAAGCAGTCTGCCACTTGACAAACTGCTTTGAATGAATTATTATGTAAGTGTTGACAGGGCTACCGATAACGGTTACGCCCTCAAAAAGATTAGTTAAAGACTTAACCGCTCAGTTTTGGAAGGACGAGGCGGTTATTTCTTTTTATGCTGAAAAATTGTAATAAACAATTCTATAATGCCGATGATTACAATTGCAAAGGAACATAAGTCCTGAAAAGTAATATACTGCACAAGCATCCCTCCCTTGATGTAATCTCAAGAGGGTGAAATGTGCCCTCTTGGAAAAGAGAGCGTCACCGCTACCGTAGGGTAACCCTATCTGTTCAGTATATTATACTATTTTGAGCGTTAAGTCAACACAGAAACATTAACTGAACTGTATTTTCTCTTTTGTTTTGACTTTCTTGCAAAAGTCAAGTGCGTTTGCCAACGCACCCTACCTACCCGGCTCACTTCGTTCGCCACCCTTCCTTCAAAGGAAGGCACAAGGTCGCAATGCGACCTTGAAAGCCGTCCTATCCATATGGGATATAGAGGAAAGGTGGTTATGGTTATGCCGTAAGAACAAATATTCAAAACAACCTATTGAACCACACAGCAGATAAGAGGTAGCACGCCGATTTTGACGAGCAGGATTGGGATGAAGAAAAGGATTTTGTGAACGAAGACAGTATTTCTATACGGCGAGTGAAACAAAATCCTTTAGCAAAACAAAAAAACAGAGAGATAAACGAACTCATTAAAAGTTTGATTATCTCTCTAATTTTATTTATCGTTTGTTTTGCGTTCTTCGCCCAAGGATGCCGTCAAAATCAGATGTTGACGGTCCAGTCAATGATACCCTTGAAGTTGTTGGCCTTAATCTTAACAACAAGCTTAAGCTCAATAGCTGTAATGTTAACATTAACCTTGAAGTGCCACTTACCGCCGGTGATAACGCCGGTGTTTTCGTCAATAGTAGCCTCAATGTAAGCATCGTTGTATGTGAGCTTAATGTTCTCTTTGCCGCTGTAAACCTCAGCACCGAGCTCATTGATAGCTCTTTCAACATCACCGAGAGTGCTGATACCACGGGCAACGGGGCCTGCTGTGTTGGGGTCAGCGTTGGGACCGTCTGTCTGGTCCTTAAGCTTGATGTAAATTGTTGTTATGCCGTTCTTTGAGGTTGCCTTTGCTGATGCACAGTCTGAAGCAAGAATCTTGCCCTGACCGGGAAGACAATCCTGAGTTGAGGAGTTTCTTTCAAGTGTCTTTTCAATAACGGGCATAATGAGCTTGAGAACGGTGCCGAGACCGCCGTCTGCTGTGATGTCGCCGTCAAGCTTCATCTTGTTGGAGCCGTTAATCTTAATCTTCTGCTTGTTTGTTTCTGCATGAGCAGCGTTGTAGTAAGCTACAACTTCAGCTGCGTTTGTGCTGTTAAGGCCCTTTGAAGCCTCTGTTGTTTCTTCGGATGATTCTTCCTCTGAAGCTTCTTCAGATGTAGCTTCCTCTGATGTTGCCTCTGTTGCTTCTTCGGTAGCTTCCTCTGATGTTGCTTCAGTAGCCTCTTCGGTTGCTTCTTCTGATGTTGACTCTTCGGGTGCAGCGGTTGTTGTTTCTTCTTCTGCTCCGCAAGCAGCAAAGGCAAGAACCATTGCAAGCGTGAGTAAAATTGCGAGAACCTTTTTCATGGTATTTCCTCCATAAAATAATTTTCATTTTTTCTACGGCATAATTCCGGGCATTGCCGAACCCACGCCGCTTAAAGACAATTTACATCATAAAACGAGTTTTGTCAAGCACAGATATATTAAGTATTAAAATTTTGTAAAACTTTTATATTATTTTAATAATTATAGTGACATTGAAAATCTGCTGTGTTATAATGAGAAAGAATATAATCGGATAATAGGGTTTTGTTCAAAAAATCGGAGAAAATATATGAAAAAATTTATTTCATGGAATGTTAACGGCATCAGAGCCTGCTTAACAAAGGATTTTTATAATAGCTTTAATCTGCTGGATGCGGATATATTCTGCCTTCAGGAAACAAAGATGCAGGCGGGGCAGGCGGAGCTTGATTTACCCGGCTATAAGCAGTATTGGAATTATGCCGAAAAAAAGGGTTACAGCGGAACTGCCGTTTTCACAAAGCAGGAGCCAATTTCCGTTTCATACGGTTTAGGTATTCCGGAGCATGATACGGAGGGCAGAGTAATTACTCTTGAATTTGAAAATTATTATTTTATCACCGTTTATGTGCCCAACTCACAGGATGAGTTAAAGCGCCTTGATTACAGAATGGCGTGGGAGGATGCTTTTCTTGATTACATCAAAAAGCTTGACGAAAAGAAGCCTGTTATCTACTGCGGCGATTTGAATGTTGCACATAAAGAGATTGATTTGAAAAACCCCTCAACCAATCACCGTAACCCCGGCTTTACGGATGAGGAGAGAAATAAATTCGGCAATGTGCTTGCAAACGGCTTTGTTGATTCTTTCAGATATTTTTACCCCGACCTTAAGGATACATATTCCTGGTGGTCATACAGATTTCACGCAAGAGAGAAAAACGCAGGGTGGAGAATTGATTACTTCATCGTTTCCGAAAAAATAAAGGATAAAATGAAAGGTGCCGCAATTCATAATGAAATTTTCGGCTCTGACCATTGCCCTGTTGAATTGGAGATAGACTTATGAAAATAAAAATTGTTGCAATTATTATGGCTGTTCTTATGGTGGGGGGCGTTGTTGCCTTTGCCTTAACAAAGGACGGAATAAAAACCGAGGTAAATAATGAGCCTGTTGCTTATTCATACGAAGCAAGCGGTTACACCGCAAAGCAGGCTGTTGCCGGCGGCGAGGGTCAGATTTTTCTGCCGACGGATGAAAACGGTATTTTCTATACCGCCGACCTTGATAACAAAATAGAATTTTACAGCTATAACGGCGGCATCTTCTCCCCCGTAAGCTATGAAAAAAAGCAGATTACATTCAGACTTTCCGCAAGTGTCGAGTCAATTCCCGTAAAGGTTACATATATCGACACAGGCAAAAGACTTATCGGCTACGGTGTTTTCACCGCAGATAAGGATAAGAGCGTTGATGTTTATGATTTTGCTTTTGTAAAAATTGCAAAAGCCCCCTCGGGCTACGGCGTAAACTCCGGCTATCTTCTACTTGCCGATTTCAATAAGGATGAATTTTACAAGACGGATAAAACATTCAGCGAAATATATGCGTTCAGCACCGATAAATCAAGCCTTTCAACCATTCTTTCAAATAATACAAGGCTTATTGACAGACAGGGCGGCTTCAGACAGGACTGGTCAATGCTCACCGATGATTTTCTTAAAGGCATAGGTAACGAAAAATATTTTATGTCTTCAAGATATTATTCCGAGGCAGAAACAGGCTTCAGAACGGATATTATGGTTTATTCAAGTGCCTACCGACCCGAAATTGTTGCAAAGGATATTCTGGGAATATGGTTTGTCAGGGATGACAAGGGTATGCACTATCTTAAGCGAACTGACGAGGGCTTCAAAGCCGTTGTTAAAAAGGATAAAAAGGAATCGGTTGTTCAGAAATTTGAGGGTGATTTATTTGAAAACTACCTTATGGACGGCAACTTCATCCTCAATAAGCAGACAGGTGAAATGATAAATCTCATCAGCGGAGATAAGGCAAAGTTTTCGGGTGTTAATCTGACGGCCGCAACCGTATTTGCTCTTTCGCCTGATGCAACAAAGGCGGTTTTTGCCTGCCCGGGCGAAAAGAACGAAAACGGCACGGCAGTTCAGAAGGTCATTTACTGCACGGCAGATAATTCAAAGGCAGTCGAGGAATATTCGGAGCCGTTGCTCTATATCGAATCAGCCGGCTTTGAGTGGGTTGACAATAACACGGTGTTATCTGTCAGAGCCTTGAACGGTAACGGCACAGACTTCGGCAGCGTTCTTTACACATACTGATTTTTTCGGAAACAGGAGAATAAAAATGGGATTACTTAAAAAATTATTCGGTGATTATTCAACAAAGGAGGTTAAGAGAATACAGCCCCTTTGCGATAAGGTGCTGGCTCTTGACGAGGAATATTCAAAGCTCAGCGATGAGGAGCTTCAGGCAAAAACTCCCGAATTCAAGGAAAGACTTGCCAACGGAGAAACTCTTGACGATATTTTGCCGGAGGCGTTTGCCGCCTGCCGTGAGGCTTCATGGCGTGTTATCGGCTTAAAGCATTTCCCCGTTCAGATTATCGGCGGTATCATTCTTCACCAGGGCAGAATTGCCGAAATGAAAACAGGTGAGGGTAAAACTCTTGTTGCAACCCTGCCCGCTTACCTTAACGCTCTTTCCGGAAACGGCGTTCACATTGTTACGGTTAATGACTATCTTGCCCGCCGTGACAGTGAGTGGATGGGCAAGGTTTACCGCTTTATGGGTCTGACTGTCGGACTTATCGTTCACGAAAAGGAAAATGCGGAAAGACAGGAGGCATATAATGCGGATATAACCTACGGCACAAATAATGAAATGGGCTTTGACTATCTGCGTGACAATATGGTTGTTTATAAGGAGCAGAAGGTTCAGAGAGGTCATAACTTTGCCGTTGTGGATGAGGTTGACTCCATTCTTATTGATGAAGCCAGAACTCCCCTTATTATCTCCGGCAGAGGTGAAAAATCGACTGACCTTTACAAGCTTGCAAATCAGTTTGCCGTTTCACTCAAATGCCAGAGAATTAAAGAGGTTGATTCAAAGATTGATGTTGACGACCTTGTTGAGGAAGATGTTGATTATGTTGTTGACGAAAAGGCGAGAACGGCAACTCTTACCGCAAAGGGCGTTGAAAAGGCTGAAAGAGCGTTTAATGTTGAAAACCTTATGGATGCCGAAAATATGACACTTCAGCACCATATTAACCAGGCGATTAAGGCAATCGGCGTTATGAAGCGTGATGTTGATTATGTTGTTAAGGATAATCAGGTTCTCATTGTTGATGAATTTACAGGCCGTATTATGCTCGGCAGAAGATATAACGAGGGTCTTCACCAGGCTATTGAAGCAAAAGAAAATGTTCAGGTTGAGCACGAGAGCAAAACTCTTGCAACAATCACTTTCCAGAATTATTTCCGTCTTTACAAAAAGCTTTCCGGTATGACGGGTACCGCCATGACGGAGGAGGGCGAATTTAATCAGATTTACGGCCTTGATGTTATTGAAATTCCCACCAACAAGCCTATGATTCGACAGGATTTGCCCGATGTTGTTTATAAAACCGAAAATGCAAAATACAATGCGGTAATTGAGCAGGTGCTTGAAGCACATCAGAAGGGTCAGCCCGTTCTGGTCGGTACTGTTTCCATTGAAAAATCGGAGCTTCTCTCTTCAAAGCTTAAAAGCAAGGGCATAAAGCATGTTGTTCTGAATGCAAAATATCACGATAAGGAAGCTGAAATTGTTGCACAGGCAGGTAAAGAGGGTGCCGTTACAATCGCAACAAATATGGCGGGCCGTGGTACTGATATTAAGCTCGGCGGTAACTCCGAGTATCTTGCAACCTCCGAAATGAGAAAAATGGGTTACACGGAGGAGCTTATCGGTGAGGCAACAGGCTTTGCCGAAACGGATAACGAAGAAATACTTGAAGCAAGAAAAACATTTACAGAGCTTGAAAAGAAATATGATGAAGAAATTGCCCCGGAGGCAGACAGAGTCCGTCAGGCAGGCGGCTTGTTCATAATCGGAACGGAGCGCCACGAATCAAGACGAATTGATAACCAGCTCCGTGGCCGTTCAGGCCGTCAGGGTGACCCGGGCACAAGCAGATTTTATCTTTCACTTGATGATGACCTTATGAGATTATTCGGCGGTGACAGAATTACATCCGTTATGAATGTTCTCAACACCCCCGAGGATACACCCATTGAAGCAAAAATGATTTCCAATACAATCGAGAGCGCACAGAAGAAGATTGAGGGCAAAAACTTTGCTATCAGAAAGAGCGTTCTTCAGTATGACGATGTTATGAACCGTCAGAGAGAGCTTATCTATAATCAGAGAGACCAGGTTCTTAACGGTGAAGAGCTTAAGCCCGTTATTCTGAGAATGATTGACGGCTCAATCAATGAAGCGGTTGATACCTTCTGTTCCTCTGCCCTTAAATTTGAGGACTGGAACTTTGACGGCCTTCGTGATAAGTTCAGGGGCTGGATTCTTGACGAAAATGACCTTGCCGACTGCACGGATAAGGAAGAAGCAAGAGAATTCCTGCTTGAAAAGGCCCACGCAAAGTATGAGGAGCGTGAACAGGCGTTCGGCACGGATGATGCAGGCAGCAGCATTATGCGTGAGCTTGAAAAGCAGATTCTTCTGCGCAATGTTGACAGGCAGTGGATGGACCACATTGATGCTATGGACCAGCTTCGCAAGGGTATCGGTCTTCGTGCTTATGCGCAGACAGACCCCGTTGTTGCATACCGTGAGGTCGGCTCCGAAATGTTTGACTGTATGAATGACGAAATCCGTGAGGATACCGCAAGGCAGATTCTCACAGTCGTTATCAAAAATAAGGAAGAAACCGAAAGAAAGCAGACCGTTACAATCACAAGCACAAGCGGTTCAACAGACGGCAGTGAAAAGAAAAGACCCGTCCGCAACACAGAGAAAAAGGTCGGCCCCAATGACCCCTGCCCCTGCGGAAGCGGTAAAAAATATAAAAAGTGCTGCGGTGCGGTAAATAAAACCAATTAAGGGAGATAAACGGTGAAAAGAATATGTTCTTTGACAATTTCAATTTTGCTCATATTCTCTTTCTCCGTTTCTGCCTTTGCATATAAAAGTGTAAAAATTGACGGCGAAATCGGCAATGCAGAGTGGATAAACAGCAATTCAATAACTCTTTTCACCGAAAAAACAAATCCGAGCAACAAAATAAATCAGGTCAGCGTAAGGTCAAAATTTGAAGAGGATAATTATTTTCTTTACCTCGGTTTTGGCTTTACCGTAAGTAATTCTCCCCAAAACGGCAGTAAAAACACAGGCATTATTCTTCAGCTTGACGGTTGTGATGAAGAATTTCTCCTCACCTTTGAAAATGCGGAGCAAAAAGACACGACTGCCGAAAACTATGTAAATGTTACGGTTAAAAATACCGTTTCATCCTCCGGCTTCACCGTAACAGGTGCAATGAAATATTACATAGGTCAGTCGGTAAACTGTGAAATTGAAATCGAAAGCAAAAAGGGGCTGCCCGAAAATGTTTGCTTTGATGTCAGCTTTATTGATGCCGAGGGTGAAAAATCCTCCTTTGTTCCCGTAAAGGTTGAAAACACAAATGTAACAACAACACGGGTTATCAGCCCCACCTCTGCTGCAAAAGAAAAAACAACAAAGGAAAAGACAACAAAAGAGAAAACAACCAAGGCAACAACGCTTAAAGAATCAACAACCCAGCCAAAGACTCACAGGGTTGATAAAAACAAAAATAAAACCACGTCCAAAGCCACAACTCAAAAGGCGGCCGCCGTAAAGACAACTGCGGAAAAATCAACAGCTTCAAAAGCATCAACAGCAAAAGCCGAAAAGATTAAAACCACAAAGGCAAAGGCTTCAAAAACTACGGAGAAAAAAACATCAAAAAGAAGCACAGCAAAAGAAACCGCCTATTATTACGAAAAGGAAATTATCGTTTCCGAGGTCAGCAATTCCGTTGCCGAAACAACCTCACAATCCGTTTTCGGCTTTTCAAATGTGCCGAAAAGCACGGTTTATAAAATAATCACAGGGGTTTGTGCAGGGGTGCTGTTCGGTATAATCGGTATATGGGCTGTCCGCAGTAAAAGTGAAGAAAAGCACGAAGAAGAAAAAGAAGAACAGGAATAATTAAATGGCCGAAACAAGAACGGAATTTAATAACGGAAAAAGCCGCAGTCTGAAGAAAATTCTTCTGATTGCTATGTCGGTTATTGCCGTTCTTGCGGTTGCAACCGTAATTCTCCTGTTTAATATGAACAGAATATATTGCAGGCTCGGTAAAGAAAAGCTTGAAAAAAATTCATTTACAGATGCAAAAATCTATTTTGACAAATGCTCAAACGATGAGGGAGAGCTTCTCGGAAAATATGTTAATCTGCGTATTGAAATGAACAAAAAGTACCCCGAGCTTTTGTCGGAGTACGATGCAGAGCTTATTTCAAGCTGGGTTGCCGTGGCGGCACAGGTTGTTGACGGCAAGGATTATTTGCCGGAGAGCGTTACGGTTGATGCAATCGGTGTTTATTCAAGCCTTAAAACAATAAGTGACGGCTATGATAAATACTTATCGCTTCAAGGTGATATTCTTGAGCTTATGGATGTGTTTTCCGAATTCAACCGTCTTTATACAAAAGATGCCAACGGCAAAAATACGGTTTTCACTCTTGTTGAGGAAAACAGAAAAATCGAAAGATGGGAACAGCTTAATGCCGGGCTTGAAAAATTCCGCTTTTCCTATGTGCCGGAGGATAATGTTTATCTGCTCGGTTATCTGGTAAAGGAAGCTCACGGCGAATGTGAAGATTTGAAAAAGGCAATGGCGGTTGTTGCCGATGCCGGTTACGGCGAAACGGCAAATGTTCGTTTAAGCGGTGAGGGAACAAAAACATTTCCGGGCGTTACCAACAATAGCGGCGATACCGTCAGCGTTTCAAGAAAAGAGGAATATGAGGGCTTTTTGAATAAAAATATTCAGAGAGCACTTATTGAAAACGGCATTTCACAGTATTACACGGGATATTGAAAAATTTCATCTTAAACTGAGTTTATTCATCATTACCCCTGCCGGGGATATTTCAACAATACCGTATTCATATTCGTTTATACTGCCGGGGTTCATAATGTAAATTCCGTCTTCATAGTCACATTCCTGCAAATGGGTGTGGCCGTAAAGAACTATATCAGCGCCTGCGGCTTTTGCGTTTTTATAAAGCTCAGATGTACCGTATTTAACATGCTCGGTGTAACCGTGGGTGCAGTAAATAAGGTGGTTTTCCGCTTTTACAAGCTCAAGGGTGTTCAGCATTGAAAAGGATGAATCGCAGTTGCCCCGAACAGCAGTCAGAGGAGTTGAGCCTATTTCCTCCGCAACACGGTCAATATCTTTTTCACCGTCACCGAGAAAAATAATTCTGTTTATATCCTTATGAATATCAAGAGCTTTTCTTATGTTATAGGAATTTCCGTGAGAATCGGAAAGAACAAGAATTTTCATTATGCTTTTCCTTAATTTCGGATAATATTATTAAGATACTCTGCAATTATTTCATTTTCGGCTTTCTGAATAATGAAATATCTGTTTGAGTATTTATTTTTTTCGGCTTTCATATTGCCGTCTGCACTTATTTTCACATCCACAGGCTTTGAAAGTGAATAAAATTCGCCGTTGCCCTCAACGGCATACTGAACTGTTGTTAAATCCCAGCTGTTGCGAAGGCAGGGGATTTTTTTATCCTTATAGTAATAATATGCGTCAAAAACAGGGTTGTTTTCTCTTTCGTCCTCAAAGCCTGTCAAAATGTCATCACCGATTTCGTGAGAGGAGAAAACAATCTGATTACTGAACTTTTCAAGAACGGTTGCGGCGGAAATGGGGTCGCTCTCAATATTGAACTCTTTGCCGGAGGGGAATTTACCTGCCATGGCAACGATTGAATGAACCTTTTTGTTGAAAAGCTCAGGCTCCTCATTGAGAATTGAAGCAATATTTGTAAATGTTCCTGTTGTAATAACCGTTACGGAATCGTTTTCAGCCCTTGAGAGCAGAGCTTTATAAAAATCAACGCTGTCAAGGCAGTCAAGGTCAGTTTCCGGGTTACAGTATTTTTCGGTAAGAATTTTATTGTATTTAAGTCCGATCGGCAAAACCTTTCTGCCGGAGTGCTGACCTACAATAACATCATTTTTTCCGTAGTAAGAGCAGATTGCACGGATTGCTCCGTTTCCGTATTCGTTTGAGGTGCAGTTTGCAACGCCGAGAATGTTTATATCATATTTTTCGGCGTATTTAATCAGCAGGGCAAGAGCGCCGGCATCATCACAGTCGGGGCCCATATCCGTGTCAAAAATAACGCTTTTCTTTTCTTCGCAAATGGGTGTATAAGCAGGCTTGCCGAAGCTTTCTTCACTTTTGTTTGATTTAATCAGATATTTGATGATTGAAACAGCCATAAATATGATTACAAAGGCAAGAACTGCCGGAACAATGTATTTCATTGGGATTAAATCATATACCTTGTCACCGAGAATGGTGAGGACTATAACCCTCGGCAAAATTCCGGCGAGCGACATTAAAAGATAGGGTAAAAACTTTGCTCTCATTGCACCGAAGAAAAGGGAGCAGAAATCAATAGGCAAGCCTAAAATTCTGATAATGAAAATACCGCTTTTCTGATTTTTCTCATATATCGTGCGTACCTTTTTGCCGTATTTTGTTTTATCAAGCTTGTTAAGAACGAAGTTGCCTCCGAGAATAAGGCCGAGAAAATAGGTAACCGTAACCTCAACCACAATTCCGGCACAGTTTATGAGCACGGCGGTAACAGGCTTAAGAGCCATACCCACCGCAATATAAACAAGTGATGCAGGCACAACAAGGGTAAGCCCCTTAACAAGGTAAACGCCGAGAACTGCCAGAAGGCGCATCCAAAGTGTGCCGATTCCCTCAATCAACGCTCTTACATCAAGATTTTGCAGTTTATTGAAGTTAATAAGAATTACCGCTATAAGCACTATTGCAAGCAGAAATCTCATTGCCAGACCGATTGCGTGTTTACTTTTAAGTAAATTCTTTTTTATCTCCATATCCGTTCTCCCTGTTTATCTGATAACCGCTTTTCCGATTTCTTCAAGCAGAATAAATCTTAAGCCCTCATTTGTTTTCTTTTTATCGTTTTCGGCGGCTGAAAGCAAATCTGACATTGAATATTCGCAGGCTGTGTCAAGTAAATTTACTTTACAGCAGTTTTTAATTCTTTCTGCCGTCCCGACGGGGCAAATACCATCTTTTTCAGATTTTTCGGCGGCTAAAACCATACCCTTTGCAACCGCAGCTCCGTGGGGAACGGTATAGCCGGAAAGCTTTTCAACGGCGTGACCGAAGGTGTGACCGAAATTAAGAATAAGCCTTATTGCCTTATCCGTTTCATCCTTATCAACTATATCCGCTTTGATTTTAACGCATTTTTTGATTATTTCTTCTTTGTTGCATTTATCGAAGCCTTTTTCGAGCGCTTCGAAAATTTCTTTATCACAGATTGCACCGTATTTGATGATTTCCGCAACTCCGTTTGTAATTTCCGTCTGCGGCAGAGTTGAAAGAAAATCGGTGTCGCATATAACGAAGGACGGCTGATGAAACACTCCGATTAAATTTTTACCGTACTGCGTATTTATCCCGGCTTTGCCGCCGATTGACGAGTCAACCATTGCAAGCAGAGAGGTGGGCATCTGAACAACGGGAATACCTCTGTTATAAAGTGCGGATGCCAGACCGCCGATATCTCCCGCAACTCCGCCGCCAAGGGTAATGAGAAAATCGCTTCTCGTTAAGCCGAGCCTCTGCATTTCATCAAGAATTTCAAAAAGCGTGGTTTTATTTTTTGAATTTTCTCCGGCTTTGAAAATATATGAAAAAACCGATATTCCGTCTTTTTTAAGGCGGTTTATTGTTTTTTCAAGCCAAAGCGGTGCAATGTTGCTGTCTGTTAATATGAAAGCCCTGCCGGCAGGAAAATACTCCCTGCATTTTCCCGAAAGCCATTCGATTGCACCCTGACCGATTATTATTTCATTGATTTTTTTTGAATTTATAACCATTATTCAGTTCCAATCAGATAACAGTTTTTATTGCCTTGACCTCTCTGACGATTTTGCTGAATTCCTCCGGGGTTATTGCCTGCTCCGGGTCGCTGAGTGATGCATCAGGGTCAACATGAACCTCAAGCATAAGACCGTCTGCACCTGCGGCGGCTGCGGCGGCGGAAAGCCTTTGAATGGGCTTTGCCGTTCCTGCGGCGTGGCTCGGGTCGGCTATTACAGGCAGATGTGTTTTCTCTTTAAGCATTATAATTCCGCCTATGTCAAGGGTGTTGCGAAGTGTGGTGTCAAAGGAGCGTATTCCTCTTTCACAGAGGATGATATTTGAATTGCCGTTCATTGCAATGTATTCGGCGCTGTTGAGAAGCTCCTCTACCGTGTCGCCCATACCTCTTTTGAGTATGACGGGCTTTTCCGTTTTGCCTACGGCTTTAAGAAGCTCATAGTTTTTTGAGTTTCTCGCTCCGATTTGAAGCACATCAATTTTATCAAACAGCTTAAGCTGTGAAAAGTCCGTAATTTCCGAAACAACGGGTAAGCCTGTTTCTTTGCCGACTGCGGCAAGAATTTCAAGCCCCTCTTCACCCAAGCCCTGAAAGGCGTAGGGAGATGTTCTGGGCTTAAATGCACCGCCCCTTAAAAGGGCTGCACCGGCGCTTTTTACCTTTTTGGCAATTTTAAGGGTGGTTTCATAACTGTCAACGGAGCAGGGCCCTGCAATAAAGCCGAAATTACCTCTGCCGACTGAAAAACCGCCGACCGAAACAACCGTATCTTCACTTTTATTATCTCTTGAAACAAGAAGAGTTTTCATAGGTATCAACCCTCCATTATATGTAAGCTCCGTAAAGCGGAATCCTTGATTTTTTCTCTGATTTCATATGCGTGTGGCTCAAGAAAATTTTCGCCGGACTGTGAAAAATGCTCTTTTCTGAAATAATCCGCAAAGCAAAGGCAGATTTTTTCGATTTTTTCCGACAGCTCCTTTGCCGTTTTCTCATTAAAAGGTGAGCAACCGCTTTCATTCCCTTTTTTTATCCGCTGTGCGGCGGTAATAGCCCGCAGCCTCGTTGAGAATTGAAAGCTCACCCTTTTTATCGCCGTTTTCTTTTGCAAGCCCGTACCATTTAAGCAAACAGAAGCCCGCTCCCTCAATATCCTCACGGCTGAAAAAGGAGTCGAGCTCACTTATGAATTTTTCAATATTTACTGCATTCATTTCAGCTTTTAAGCTCATCAAGCGTCAGCTCGTAGGAGGAAAGAAATTCATCAACAAAAATTTCAGCCTCAGGCAGTTTGAGGGCTTTGATTGCTTTAAGGGTGCTTTCACCTGCAAGCACAAATTCGCTGTTGCCTGCCTTTTTTTCTTCAATGCACTTTATCAGAGCACTGATTTTATCAGCCGCCTTAACATAACGCCAAAGCTCCTTATCTTTTTCTTCGGGAATAAAGAAAGGCTTGTATTCATCCTGTATATCACCGGGAAGCATTGAAACAAGGCTCTTGCAGGCAACCTCTTCAACGGTTTTATATGCGCTTCTTACCTCGTCACTGTAATACTTGACGGGTGTTGGCATATCGCCTGTCAGCGTTTCGGGGGTGTCGTGAAAAAGTCCTAAAAGGGCGGCTCTCTCACAGTCAAGCTCCCTGCCGAAGCGCTTATTTCCTATAACAGCAAGGGCATGGGCAATAACCGAAACCTCAAAGCTGTGCTCGGCAAGGTTTTCGCTGTGCTCATTTCTCATTAAAGCCCAGCGGTTTATATATTTCATTCTGGAAACCATTGCAAAAAAGCCGTTATCCATATTATTTCTTCTCCAAGCCAAGCATTTCAACCGACATTTCTTTCATCTTGTATTTCAGAATTTTTCCGGCGGCATTCATCGGGAAGCTGTCCGTGAAAATGAAATAACGGGGAACCTTATGGCCTGCAATATGATTTAAGCCGTATTCCGTCATTTCTTTTTCGTCTGCGGTATCACCGTTTTCAAGAATTATCCACGCACAAGCCTCTTCACCGTATCTCTTATCGGGGACGCCCACAACCTGAACATCCTTGATTTTAGGATGCGAAAGATAAAATTCTTCGATTTCTCTCGGATAAATATTTTCACCGCCACGGATTATCATATCCTTAAGACGGCCCGTAACCTTATAATATCCGTCAGCAGTTCTGCAGCAGATATCTCCCGAATGGAGCCAGCCGTCCTTATCAATGGCTCTTGCGGTTGCCTCGGGCATTTTGTAATAGCCCTTCATTATGTTGAAGCCCCTTGCCACAAATTCACCGCTTTCGCCGTCGGGAAGCTCATCACCCGTTTCAGGGTCAATGATTTTACATTCAACACCGGGGAACGCAGAGCCGACGGTTTCAACTCTGTGGTCAATATCCTCGTTGACCTCACCCATTGTACAGCCGGGTGAAGATTCTGTCTGACCGTAAACCGAAATGATTTCTTTCATATTCATTTCATCTGCCGCACGGCGCATAAGGTCGGGGGGACAGTTAGCGCCTGCCATAATACCCGTTCTGATATGTGAAAAATCGGTTTTTGCAAAATCCTCGTGCGAGAACATACCGATAAACATTGTGGGAACGCCGTTAAAGCAGGTTATCTTTTCACTGTTTATACAGGCAAGTGATGATTTTGGCGAAAAATAGGGCAGGGGTGAGATTGTGCCGGCATGGGTCATGGTAGAGGTCATTGAAAGCACCATACCGAAGCAATGGAACATAGGAACCTGTATCATCATTCTGTCCGCTGATGAAAGGTCCATTCTGTCGCCTATGATTTTACCGTTATTGATTATGTTTGAGTGGGTGAGCATAACACCCTTGGGGAAGCCTGTTGTTCCCGAGGTGTACTGCATATTGCAGACATCTCCGGGCTTTACCATTGAGGCTCTGCGGTTTACCTCCTCACGGGGAACAAGTGACGCTCTGTCGAGCATATCGTTCCATTCAAGGCAGCCTTTCATTCTGAAGCCCACCGTAATAATGTTTCTCAAAAACGGGAGAGATGAAGAATAAAGGGGTTCACCGGGGGTTAAGCCTTCAAGCTCAGGGCAAAGCTCCTCCATTATTGCCTTGTAATCCGCATCCTTGCATTTATCAATCATAATAAGCGTGTGGGTATCGGACTGGCGGAGCAGATATTCAATCTCGTGAATTTTATAGGCTGTATTGACCGTAACAAGAACGGCGCCGATTTTAACGGTTGCCCAGAAAGCAAGGAACCACTGGGGAATATTTGTTGCCCATATTGCAACATGGTAGCCGGGCTTAACGCCTAAAGAAATAAGTGCGGCGGCAACCTCGTCAACATCCCTGCGGAACATATGGTAGGTTCTTGTGTAGTCAAGGGTTGTGTATTTTATTGCGTACTGGTCGGGATATTTTTCAACAAGTGTGTCAAGCACCTGACCGAAGGTCATATTGATAACATCATACTTTTTCCAGGGGAATGTTCCCGTGCGGTCACGGTTATAGAAAAGAGAGCTGCTCTTTTCCTTTGAATTCTCAACCCCTGCCATAAAGTTTACAAAATGGGTCATTACAATGTCCGCATCGTCTATCTCGTCATTTGAATCGGCGCAGACAAAGCCCTCGTAGTTAAGGGAGCGGAGCGCATTTATAAAGCTTTTAACCGGCAGCTCACCCTCACCGATTAAAACTCTTGTATCCTCTTTTTTATCACCGAGGCGAACATAGAAAATATAAGCACCGAGTGTTTCGATTGTTTTTTCTGCGGATTCACCGGCGGTGAAATATGTTTCTCTGATATTCCATGCGGCGGCAAGGGAAACGGAAGCAAAATTGTTGATAAGAGTAATAACATTTTCGGTTTTTGCCAGCCAGCCCTTTGTTTCAAAAAGGATTTTTATATCTCTTTCTTCGGCTCTTCTGATTACGGGGGCAAGCAAATCACCGAGGGCGTTCATATCCGGCTCGGCAGAAACGGAAACGATAATACTTCCTATTCCGGCAAGCTCTGCCATATCCACATACTGAAGCAGAGATAAGCTCTCCGCTTCACCGGAGCAAAGGTCAACCGGGTAGGTCAGGGCGGAAACCTCAAGGCTTCTGTTATTTAATTTTCTTTTTGAATCGGAGACATTTTCCATTTTCAAAATGCTGTCGGAATGAATTCTTCTTTCATTGGCGGCATCATAAAGCTCAAAGCCTGCAAAGCCGTAGCTGTCGGCAAATTTACAGGTTTCAAGAAAAGTTTTTCTTTTAACATTTTCAGTTGAAAAGACTAATTTCATAATTTATTCTTCCTCAATCCTCATCATATACAATTTTGTTGAGGGCGTTAAGATATGCTCTTATGCTTGCGGCAACAATATCGGTTGAAAGACCTGTGCCGGAGAAAAGCTTACCGTTACCGCGCAGACGGACAAGTGCGGAGCCGAGGGCTTCTTTTCCCTCGGTAACAGCCTGAATCTGAAAATCATCAAGCTCATAGTGGTAGCCTATGCACTGCTCAATAGCCTTGAAAGCGGCGGCAATCGGGCCGTCACCCGTTGCAACTCCCACAAGGCTGCTTGTGCCCTTTAACAGGGAAACGCTTGCCATTGCATTTGTCATATTGCTTGCCGTAACCGAATAATTATCAAGGTGGAAGGTTGAGGGAACCTGCATTGCGTTTGCGGCAATAAGTGCCTCAAGCTCCTTTGAGCCTACACTGCTCTTTTTTCTGCAAATTCTCTGAAGTCCTCTGTAAACCTTGCCCTTATCCTCTTCGGAGAGCGTATAGCCAAGAGCCTCCGCAGCGGCTGAAGCCTGCTCGATTGTGCTTTCGGAATCGAGAAAAATGCTTTCCTTTTTTTCCGGCTCTTTCTCTGCTTCATTTTCACTCTGCCTGATTTTTTTAGTAAGCTTTTTAACATCCGTGTGAATGTTTGACATTTCGAGGGTTGTTGAAATACCGAGGCTTTCTCCCTTGCCGGCAATAACGGAGGCGATTTTATCCTCTGTTAAATCTCCTGTTCCTGCGGAAACCGCCTTTATGCCGTCAGCCCCTGCGGAGATTGCGGAAAATGCCGTTGCAACCGCCATACAAAGCTGGTCGGAAACACGGGCATAAACGGAAATATCAACATTTGCCTTAACCTCTTTAACGAGTGAAGCAAATTCATCGGGTAAAAGCACGCCTGCATCGTCACAAAGGGTAACGGCATAAGCACCGGCATCCTTTGCCGCTTTGATTGCTTCAATAAGAAACTTTTTATCTGCTCTTGTTGCATCAAGGGCAACAAATTCAACCAAATCGCATTTTTCCTTTGCGGCGGTGCAAAGCTCCGCAATTTTGGGGAGCATTTTTACGCTCTTATAGTGGTAGATGTATTCCATCTGAACCGTTGAAACGGGCAGAGCAACCTGGAGGCAGGGCTTAACCGCCTCGCTTATGCAGCTCCAAGCCTCTTCAACGCTTTCCTTTGTGAAGCCCACGGGGAGGCACAAAGCGGAATTTTTAACGGCTGAAGCTATTGTTCTGTAAATGATGCTGTCTTCCTTCGGGTTTGAAACCGGCGCAAGCTCTATTGCGTCAACACCGAAGGTGTCAACGGATGAAGCAATGGCTGTTTTCTCTCTGAAAAGAAGAGGATTCTTTCTGTCGGCTGCAAGCTTTACAAGGGTAAAATCAGAAATGTAAATTTTTCTTGTGCTCATTATTAAAACCTCGCTTTTTAGCGGATAATATTCGCATTATATATTTAATAATTAACTTTAATATATATTGTAAAAAAAGTCAATGAAAATTTGTTAAATTCCCTTTTTTCGGCGGACAGAGAGTGATGTTTTACTGTTTTGAGCTTTGCTTTTTCGTTTTTTTACTCAATAAATCCGCCTGTTTTTTAGTAAAATAGTTACTTGCATAGGAGCAAACAATAGTATATAATTTATTAGATATATTATAATAGGGGGGGGAGTGAAATTGTGAAAAACTTTTCGGTAAAAATTCTGTCGCTGATTACGGCGGCTGTTACGGTTCTTTCCCTCTGCTCCTGTTCCTTCGGCAAAGAAAAGGACGGCTTTGAAAAAGAATTTTTTGCAATGGATACCTCTGTTGATATTCGGTTAAAGTGTGAAAACTGCGAAGAAACCTACAAGCAGATTGAAGAGCTTGTTTCTTCGCTCGATAAGGACTTTTTATCGCCCACAAGCACCACCTCTTCAATTTACAAGGTGAATAAAAACGGCGGCGGTGAGGTTGACCCGAAGCTTGTAGGTTATCTGCTGTCTATGATTGTAATAAACAACAAGAGCGGCGGAGCGTTTAATTTCTGTATGGGCAGCCTTTCGGAGCTTTGGGGCTTCGGCAAAGAAAATCCTGCCGTTCCCTCCGCAAAAAAAATCAAAGAGCTTGTCAACGCCTGTGACAAGGGTGCGATTGCCGTTGACCCCGGCACAAGAGAAATCACTTTTTCAAGCCCTCTTCTGAAGCTTGATATGGGGGCTGCGGGCAAGGGAATAGCCCTTGATGAAATCAAAAACGAAATCCTCGCAAAATCAAATGTAACGGAATGTGTTGCGGCAGTAGGCGGCAGTATTCTTCTTTACGGCGAAAGAAATTTCTCCGTAGGAATTAAAGACCCGAACGGTGCAGGATATATTGCCGTTTTAACTCTTCCGCCCTGCTGTGTTTCAACCTCCGGCAATTATGAAAGATATTTTGAAAAGAACGGCAAAAGGTACCACCACATTTTAGACCCGGAAACAGGCTATCCCGTTGAAAACGGTCTTGCAGGCGTAACGGTTATTTCCGAAAACGGCACCGTTTCCGATGCCCTTTCAACCGCCTGCTTTGTTAAGGGGATTAACAACAGCGCCGGCTTGCTGAAGGAATTTAACTGCAGTGCCGTTTTTGTTACGGAGGATAAAAAGATTTACACAACAAAGGGTATAGCCGATAAAATCGAGATAACCGACAGCAGTTATACTTTGGTAAAGGCCGATGAAAAATAAGCTTTTACGAAAATGGGATATAATCATTATTGTTCTCGTTATTCTCGGCTCGTCCCTTGCTTTATACAGCAGAAACACATCTGCTGATGATAAGCTCGTTGCCGTAATAACCGTCAACGGTGAAGAAGCCGAAAGAATAAATCTTGATTCCGTCAGAGAGAGAACGGTATTTTCTCCCGAAACAACGCCAAAGGTTTTTATTGTTGCGGAAAAGGGCTGCATATTTTTTGAAAGCGCCGAATGTAAGGATAAAATCTGCGTTTCCTCGGGAAAGCTTACAAAAAAGGGCGATACGGCAGTTTGCCTGCCTGCTAAAACTGTTGTTTCAATAATCGGTGCGAATGTTGATGCGGTGACCTGGTAATATGAAGAATAAAACAAATTATAAAATCGCTCTCACATCTGTAATGTGTGCTCTGGCGATTGCTCTGGGCTTTTGCGAAAACCTCATTCCCGCACTGCCCTTTTTACCTCCCGGAGCAAAGCCGGGTCTTTCAAATATTGTTGTTATGCTTGCCGCAGGTAATCTGGGCTTGCCCTATGCCCTTGCGATAACTCTTGTCAAAGGCGGATTTGCCTTTGTAACAAGAGGTGCAACGGCGGCTTTTATGAGCCTTTCGGGCGGCATACTTTCAACCCTTGTTTCATTTATACTTCTGAAATACGGTGCAAGGAAGCTCGGTCTTACGGGAATTTCCGTTTTATCGGCTCTTTCACATAACAGCGGACAGCTTCTGGCATCGGTAATAATCACAGGCAGTAAAATGACCGCTTATTACGCTCCTGCCCTTGCCCTTTTCGGAGTGATAACGGGTATTCTTACAGGCGTAATTTTACGAGCCGTTATTCCGGCGGCGGAAAAGGTAATCAGAAACGAATAAATTATATTTTGCAGTTTGGCAAAACTGCCCGATATATAAAAATCATCTTCCAGAAGGAGGAAGAATATATGTCCAAATTTCCGGCAGGAGTTCTGACTGCCGTAAAAAAGGTCAGGGGCGGTGTTAAGGTTGACCACCGAAAAAACACCTCCGACCTTGAAACGGTCAGAATTCCGACACCAGCCAAGGTCGTTATCCCGATGGCAATGCACATCGGTGCTCCCTGCACGCCCGTTGTTAAGGTGGGCGATGTTGTGGGAGTCGGTCAGCTTATCGGTGACAGCGACAAGTTTGTCAGCGCTCCCATCCACGCTTCCGTTTCGGGTACGGTTACGGCTGTCGGTGATATTAAAATGCCGAACGGCACCATGGCAAAGGCAGTCACCATTGAAAGTGACGGAGAAATGCGCCTTTGGGAGGGTATAAAGCCCCCGGTTGTAAACACAAGAGAGGATTTTATCAAAGCAGTTCGTGAAAGCGGACTTGTCGGCCTCGGCGGTGCAGGCTTCCCCACCCATGTTAAGCTGAATTTCCCCGAGGATAAGGGTATTGACACTCTTGTTATCAATGCGGCGGAATGTGAGCCGTATATAACGGTTGACTACCGTGAATGT
Source organism: Acutalibacteraceae bacterium (assembly GCA_045617665.1). Taxonomy (GTDB): domain Bacteria; phylum Bacillota; class Clostridia; order Oscillospirales; family Acutalibacteraceae; genus CAG-177. Next base: position 37,090 of record JAZLIZ010000028.1, read on the forward strand.
ATTGATAATTCGTGGGATATTCTCTCCGCAGTTTACACAATAAAGGAGCTTCTCGGCTTCAAAAAAGTGGTTATTGCCGCTGAAGATAACAAGCCCGAGGCATTCAAAATCCTTAAAAGAATTGCAGATGACAAGGCTGACACCGATGACAGCGTTAAACTGATGGTGCTCCAATCAAAGTATCCTCAGGGTGCCGAAAAAATGATGGTTCAGTCAGCAACCGGCAGACAGGTTCCTCCCGGAAAGCTTCCTGCCGATGTGGGCTGTGTTGTTATGAATGTCGGCTCGGTTGCCTTTATTTCAAGATACCTTAAAACAGGCAAGCCTCTTGTAAGCCGTTCAATGACCGTTGACGGCTCGGCAATAGCAGAGCCTAAAAATGTAAGAGTTCCCATAGGAACGGCAATTTCGGAGATTATTGATTTCTGCGGCGGCTTCAGGGAAGAGCCGGCAAAAATAATCTCCGGCGGCCCTATGATGGGTCTTTCACTTGTGGGAACGGATTTCCCCGTTCTTAAACAGAATAACGCCATCCTCGCCTTTGCAAAGGAGGATGCAATTCTCAAAAAAGAAACCGACTGTATCCGCTGCGGCCGCTGTGCGGCTGCCTGCCCCCTTTCTCTGACCCCCACAAATATTGTCAGAGCCACAAAGGCAAAGGATACGGAAACACTTAAAAGAATCGGGGTTAATGTTTGTATGGAATGCGGCTCATGTGCTTATTCCTGCCCGGCAGGTAAACCCCTTGTTCAGCATATGCGCCTTGCAAAGGCACTTCTCAGAGAGGAGGCGGCAAAATAATGGTAAACGGAAAAAAACTCTTCGTCAGCGCATCACCCCATGTTCGTTCCAAATCAACAACAAAGGGAATAATGCTTGATGTTATTATCGCTCTTTTACCTGCGTTTATCTGTTCAGCCGCAATTTTCGGCATCAGAACGATAGCAGTTACTCTCGTTTCGGTTATAACCTGTGTGCTTTCGGAATTTCTCATAAGAAAATTCGTGCTGAAAAGACACAACACAATCTGTGATTTAAGTGCGGTTGTAACAGGTATGCTCCTCGCCTTTAACCTCCCCTCAAATATCCCCTACCGGATGGTTATTATCGGCGGAATTTTTGCAATCGTTGTTGTAAAGCAGTGCTTCGGCGGTATCGGTCAGAACTTTGTAAACCCGGCAATAGCAGGCAGAATATTTATGCTTCTTTCGTTTTCGGGTGCAATGTCAAGCTGGCCTGTTCCCAGACAGGGACTTCTCAAGCTTTCAACCGTTGATGTTGTTACAGGAGCAACACCCTTAAAGGTGCTTGCAGAGGGCGGTGAAGCTCCCTCATTTATTGAAATGTTTTTAGGTGTAAGAGGCGGATGCTTTGGCGAAACCTGTATAGCTGCCCTGCTCATCGGTTTCGTTTATCTGCTTATCCGTAAGGTTATTTCACCTGCAATTCCCCTTTCGTTCATCGGAACGGTTGCGGTTATTATGCTCATAGCAGGTAAGGGTGATTTTGGATATGTTGCCTGTCAGCTTATGAGCGGCGGACTTTTCCTCGGCGCAATCTTTATGGCAACCGATTACACAACAAGCCCGATTACCAAAAAGGGAAAAATTATTTTCGGTATCGGCTGCGGTCTGTTCACCTGCTTAATCCGTCTTTTCGGCTCATTGCCGGAGGGTGTTTCATATTCGATTATTCTTATGAATATTCTTTGCCCTCTCATTGAAAAGGCAACAACACCCAAGCCCTTTGGTACTCCCAAAAAAGAAAAGGAGGCAAAGGCATGAAAAAGATAAAAGAATTTGCAATACCCACTCTGGTGCTGTTAATAATCTGTTTTGTTGCCGCAGTTCTTCTGGGCTTAACAAATGATGTTACCGCACCCACCATTGCCGAAAACGCCGCAAAGGCACAAAAAGAGGCAATGCAGGAGGTTTTGCCCGAGGCAATGGACTTCGGTGAAAATCTCACGGATGAAAAAACAGGCTGTTCCTATGCTCTTGCAAAGGATGAAAGCGGAAAAACAATCGGCTATGCCGTTACTGCTACAGGCAAGGGCGGTTATAACGGTGATATTCAGCTTATGGTCGGTATTGATGCACAGGGAGAGCTTAAAGCAATAAGCTTCCTTGAAATTGACGAAACGCCGAGTATCGGTATGAAGCTTACAAAGAACGAAAGCTTCCTTTCACAGTTTACCGGAATAAGCGGCTCGGCGGCGCTCACAAAGAACGGCGGAAAAATTGATGCCGTTTCAGGTGCAACAAAAACTTCAACAGGCATTACGGATGCGGTAAATAACGCATTGCTCTGCTATGAAAATGTAAAGGAGGCGGCATAATGGCTGAAAAGAAATCTCTCGGCAGAGAATTCAGCAAGGGCATTATCAAAGAGAACCCGGTTCTTCGTCTTGTTCTCGGAACCTGCCCCACCCTTGCAACCTCTGTTTCGGTTACAAACTCAATCGGTATGGGCATTGCCGCAACAATAGTTCTTATGTGCTCAAATGTTGTTATTTCCGCACTCAGAAAGGTAATTCCCTCAAAAATCAGAATCCCCGCATATATAGTTGTTATCGCATCATTCGTTACAATAGTTCAGATGCTTGTTAAAGCCTTTGTTCCGGCTCTTGACGATGCTCTCGGCGTTTATCTGCCCCTTATTGTTGTTAACTGCATCATCCTCGGCAGAGCAGAAGCATTCGCCGGCAAAAACTCCGTTCCCGCTTCGTTCCTTGACGGCCTCGGAATGGGTATCGGCTTCACCTTTGCACTTGTTGTTATGGCAACAATCCGTGAGGTGCTCGGCTCCGGAACATTTATGGACGGCATTGATTCACTCACAAAGCTTTTCGGTGTAACAAGCTTTACGGGTATTCACAATATTCTTTCACAGCCCATTGCAATTCTTACAATGGCTCCCGGCGGTTTCCTTGTTTTCGGTCTTGTTATGGCTCTTGCAAATAAAATTGCAGAGGGCAAGGGTAAGCCGAAGGCAGAGCTTAACGGCTGTGCAAGCTGTCCCATGGCACATTCCTGCGCATTGGTCGGCACAAGCGAAGCCTGTGATGAAAATAAGGAGGAGGCAAAGGCATGAAAATTCAACTTTTAACTATGATTTTTATGACCGCCATTTTGACGGAAAACTTTATTCTTTGTCAGTTCCTCGGAATTTGCCCGTTTTTAGGCGTTTCAAAGAAATTAAACACGGCTCTCGGAATGAGCGTTGCGGTTATTTTCGTTATGGCTCTTGCAACCGCAGTTACCTACCCCATAAATGTTTATCTGCTTGTTAAGAATGATTTGGAATATTTGCAGACAATCGTTTTCATCCTCGTTATTGCCGCACTTGTTCAGTTTGTTGAAATTGTTCTTAAAAAGTTTATTCCGTCCCTTTATCAGGCGCTCGGTATATATCTTCCCCTAATCACGACAAACTGTGCGGTTTTAGGCGTTGTTCTTCTTAACATTGACAAGGACTATAATTTTGCACAGTCTATGGTAAACTCAATCGGCGGCGGCGTAGGCTTTATGGTTGCTATGATTATGTTTGCCGGTGTTCGTGAAAGATTAGAGGGCTGTGATATTCCCAAGGCTCTCAAGGGCTTACCATCAACACTTATTGCCGCTTCTCTCGTTTCCCTCTCTTTCCAGGGCTTTGCGGGAGTTGTTGAAGGCATATTTAATTAAGAAAGGCGGTATATTAAAATGAATACAATTATTACCGCTGTTATTATCCTTTCCGTTATCGGTGCTCTTGCGGCTCTTCTGCTTGCAATCGCATCAAAGGTTTTTGCCGTTCCCGTTGACGAAAAGGCGGAAAAAATCAGAGAATGTCTGCCCGGTGCAAACTGCGGCGCCTGCGGATTTTCGGGCTGTGACGGTTACGCCGCCGCACTCTCAAAGGGTGAAACAACCAACACCGCCCTTTGTAATCCCGGCGGAAACGATGCGGCGAAGGCAATAGCCGAAATCACCGGCCTTGAAGCCGGCGAGGTTCAGCCGATGGCTGCGGTTGTTCTTTGCAGAGGTCACAACGAAAATTCAGTTCAGAAGCTCAATTATCAGGGTGTTATGAGCTGTAAAATGGCTTCACAGCTTTACGGCGGCCCGAAGGAATGTATTTACGGCTGTGTCGGCTACGGTGACTGTCTTAACGCCTGTGAATACGGTGCAATTCAAATCTGCAACGGCGTTGCAAGAGTTAATCCCGCGGAGTGCAGAGCCTGTAAAAAGTGCGTAAACACCTGCCCCAAGGGACTTATTGAAATGATGCCTCTTGAGGTTACAAAAGCCGCTGTCCTTTGCAAAAATCACGATAAGGGCGCACAGACAAGAAAAGAATGCTCCGCAGGCTGTATAGGCTGTATGAAATGCGTAAAGAGCTGCGAAAATGAAGCGATTACAATAGAAAACTTCTGTGCAAAGGTGGATTTCACAAAATGTACAGGGTGCGGCAAGTGTCACGAGCAGTGCCCGGTGGGGGCTATTGACCTCATCTTCCTGCAATCTTAATTTTTCGGCATAATTGAGCGAAAATCACAAAGCACAAGGTTGTAAATAATTTTATTCCTTATAAAAAAGTTTAAGTCAGCGATTGGAGTTACCCTTTCGCTGACTTTCTTTTGTTATATATTATTTGCTTTGTGTTCTGCGCCAAATACATCAAGAAAAATCATATTTCCGGGATGAAGGCATCATGAACAGCTTTAACCGCCTCATCCGCTTCATCAATATCAATCAAAACAGAAATTTTAATTTCACTTGTTGAAATCATCTGAATATTTATATCCGCCTCAAAAAGTGCTCTGAACATTGTTGCGGCAACGCCGGGATGAGATTCCATACCTGCACCGACAATTGAAACCTTTGCAACATTCTTATCTTCACACTCGATGTTGATTCCGTCAAGCAGTTCGAGGGATTTAAGTGTTTCGATTGTAAGAGGAGCCTGGTCTCTTGAGGTTGTGAATGTAATATCCTTTGTGTTATTTCTGCCGACAGACTGAAGAATTATATCAATGTTAATTCCCTTTGCGGCAAGCTTACCGAAAATTTTATAGGCAATACCGGGTACATTGGGAACACCGATTATTGAAATTCTTGCAACATTTGTGTCCTTTGTAACTCCTCTGACAAGCATTTTTTCCATTTTAACAGTCTCCTTTACTATTGTTCCCGGATTACGGGTAAGGCTTGAGATAACTTCAACAACAACATTATATTTCTTTGCCATCTCAACGCTTCTGTTGTTAAGAACCTGTGCGCCGAGGGTGGCAAGCTCGAGCATTTCATCATAAGTGATTTCGTCAAGCTTAACTGCATTTTTAACCTTGCGGGGGTCTGCCGTGTAAACACCGTCAACATCGGTGAAAATCTGGCATTTATCTGCGTGCATTGATGCGGCAATGGCAACGGCGCTTGTGTCTGAACCGCCTCTGCCGAGGGTTGTAATATCATCATATTTGTTTAAGCCCTGAAAGCCTGCAACAACAACAATGTTTTTCTTTGAAAGCTCTGACTTAATTCTCTCGGCGCTGACCTTTTTAATTCTTGCACTGCCGTAATCGGAGCTTGTGCTGAAGCCTGCCTGCCAGCCGAGAAGTGAGCAAACAGGGAAGCCCAGCTTCTGAATTGCCATAGCAAGGAGTGAAATTGAAATCTGCTCGCCGGAAGAAAGGAGCATATCCATTTCTCTCTTTGAAGCAGAGGGGTTTATCTCCTTTGCCTTTTCAATAAGGTCATCGGTTGTGTCGCCCTGTGCGGAAACAACAACCACAACATCGTTGCCTGCCTTGTAGGTGTCTGTTACAATCTGTGCAACATTCATAACTCTTTCGGCGTTTGCAACGGAACTGCCGCCGAATTTCTGAACAATAAGTGCCATATATATTTCCTCCGTTTTATCAATAATCGGAAATTCTGATTATTGAATTAACTTTAATTGCTTTGCCGAGAGCGTTAAGCTTTTCATCGAGCTCTTTACGGCTTATTTCCGGGGTAACGATAACAAATTCATCATCGCTTATTGCCGTGAACGAATCTGCCGAAACAGTCTTTGCCGCCTTTTCGACATCACCGCAAAGTCTTACATAAAAGCCTGAAACAAATTCCTCATAGGGGAGAGCATAACCGTCTTTTGCATCGTCCCAGCCCCATTCGGCTCTTTTTTCGCTGTGCTTTGCACAGTCAATAACATCGGCAACAACAGCGCTTGCAGTCGGCAGCTTGCCGGCGCCCCTGCCGTAAAACATAACATCACCAACTGCGTTGCCCTTAACGAGAACACCGTTGAAAACATCGTTGACAGCCGCAAGAGGACTGCTGTCCTTTATAAATGCGGGTGAAACCATAATCTGAACATTTTCACCGATTTTCTTTGCAGAGCCGATAAGCTTGATAACATAACCGTTGTTTTCTGCAAAGCTGACATCGGCGGCTGTTATACCTCTGATGCCCTCCGTGTGAACACCGTCCGGGTAAATATGAGTGCCGAAGCAGAGTGCGGCAAGGATGCAGATTTTTCTGCCGGCATCAAGGCCGTCAACATCGGCTGACGGATTTCTCTCCGCATAGCCTAATTCCTGAGCTGTTTTGAGAGCATCGTCAAAAGAAACACCCTCAGTAAACATTTTTGTGAGAATAAAGTTTGTTGTGCCGTTGAGAATACCGGCAACCTCTTCAATTTCGTTTGCGGCAAGGCATTGATTGATAGGTCTTAAAAGAGGGATTCCTCCGCCTGTGCTTGCTTCAAAGAGGAAATTAACATTGTTTTCCTTTGCAACTCTCAAAAGCTCACAGCCCTTTGCGGCAACAAGCTCCTTGTTTGAGGTTACAACACTCTTTCCGGCTTTAAGGCAGGCAAGCTCCCATTCATAAGCAGGCATAACACCGCCCATTGTTTCAACAACAATTTTAACGCTGTCATCCTTGAGAACGGTATCAAAATCGTGAATAACAAGCTTTTCAAAGGGGTCTCCCGGAAAATCTCTTAAATCAAGAATATATTTAAGCTCAAGGCTTTCCTGCTCGCTTTTTTTAACAATTTTTTCGTGGTTAAGTTTAAGAACCTCTGCAACTCCGGAGCCGACAACTCCGTAACCTAATATTGCAACATTCATACAAAATGCCTCCTGCCCGACAGATATGGATATTATAATAACATATAATTGCGAAACAATAAAGAGAAATTTTGACTTATTTGTTAATTTTGAATATTTTAACATAATTTGTTGTAATTTCAACTGCCGAGTAGTAAAATATAAACACATTTACAGGGAAAAGAGGGATAAAATGAGTGAAATCAGTAAAAAAAGAAAAAATTCGCTGATAAGTATATTCTACTTTGCTGTTTTGATTACACTTTATGTGCTGTTTATCAAATATGCTTTCTGGACGGTTTCTCCGTTCATAATAGCCCTGCTGATTGCAGTCGGACTGCAAAAGCCCATTAACGCAATCAACAAAAAAACAAAAATCAGCAAAAAATTTCTCGGTATTCTTCTTGTGGCACTTATCATTATCCTTATTTTCGGTCTGCTTACTCTTGCCGGCTATAAAATCGGCACGGAATTTGCGGAATTCGGCAAGCACATTATGGATAAGCTTGATAACACCCCGGATTTAATCAGAGCTGCGGCAGATAAGCTGCTTCAGCTTGCCGACCGTTTGCCGAAAAGCTTTCACACTTCAATTAGTGAAGCGATAACCAATTTAAGAGATAAGCTCCTTTCGTTTACGGATGAGGGACAGACTATTATTCAGGAGAGGGCAGCAATTTCCGAGCTTGCAAAAACCGTTACGGAAAACTCCGTTTCGGCAGTCGGCGGAGCGGATATTCCGGCAGAGGTTACTGCTCAGGCAGGCACACCGGCGGACAAAGGCTCATTCGGAGGCTTTGATTTTTCCGTTCTCTCCGCACCAATCGGCGGTATCATTTCCGTGGCACAGCAGATTCCGTCTATTATCGTTGCAGTTTTAATCAGCATTATCGCCTGCTTCTTCATCACCTCGGATTATGATAATTTCACAGGCGTAATAAAGGGTATGCTCTCAGAGGAGCACGAGGCAAAGCTGATAAGAGTAAAGCACATCATTTTCAATGTTCTGGGCAAATGGTGTAAATCCTATGCGGCAATACTTTTTATAACATTCTGCGAAATATCGGCAGGCCTCTGGATACTGAAAACCTGCGGAGCATATAAGGGCAATTACATACTGATAATTTCATTCTGCACGGCAATGCTTGATATTCTTCCGGTTTTCGGAACGGGCACGGTAATGGTTCCCTGGGCGCTCATAAGCCTTTTCACCCACAAAATCGGCCTTGCGATAGGGCTTGCAATTATCTATGTTATCATTTTTGTTGTCCGCCAGGTGCTTGAGCCGAGACTTGTTTCTATGAATGTGGGTATGCACCCCGTAATTACTCTTGCGGCAATGTACCTGGGCTTACAGATTTTCGGCTTTCTCGGTCTTATTATTGTTCCGATTTCCCTTGTAATAATCAAAACACTCAACGAAGAGGGCATTGTCAGTATATGGACTGTCAGAAAAAAGGACGAGGCTGAAATAAAGAAAAAACCGTCATTACCGACAAAACTCATAAAAAAAGCAAAGACAAAATAACATATTTTCTGCCGTTACGGTCTTTTTTCGGATTGTAACGGCAGCTTTTGTACATTTTGTTGAATTATTGCTCACTTTATTGATAAAAAGTAGTTGTAATGCTATAAGTTTTGTGATATATTCTTTTTACTGAATAAAAATTCCCTGCATTATGCAGGTTAATCGGAATGGAGGAATTTCATTGAATACATACAGCGCAAAGGATATAAGAAATGTTGCCATAGCCGGTCACAGCGGTAAGGGTAAAACAACCCTTGCCGAAGCAATGCTTTTCGTTGCCGGTGCAACAGAAAGACTCGGCAGAGTTGCTGACGGAAACACCGTTTCAGACTACGATGCGGAAGAAAAAAGAAGAAAAGTATCAATGAATACCGCTCTTGCATCAGTTGAATGGAATAACAGAAAGATAAACATCCTTGACACACCGGGTCTTTTCGATTTTGCCGGCGGTGTCAGCGAGGGTATCCGTGCCGCAGAGTCTGTTCTGATAGTTCTCGGTGCAGGCGGCGGAGTTGATGTAGGTGCGGAAAAAGCATACAAGGCTGCCAAAGCAAAGGGAATGGCTCATTACTTTATAGTAAGCCGCTGTGACAGTGAAAATGCCGATTTCTATAAAACAGTTGATGCACTTAAAGAAGAATACGGCACTGAAATCTGCCCTATCGTTGTTCCGTATATGGTTAACGGCAAGGTTGACTGCTATGTTAACTTCCTTAAAAACAAGGCTTATAAATATGCAAACGGCAAAGCAACGGAGCTTGCCGTTCCGCAGGACGATTCCATTACTGCAATTCACGATGCCTTCACCGAGGCGGTTGCCTCCACAAGTGAAGAGCTTATGGAAAAATATTTTAACGGTGAAGAATTTACACACGACGAAATCGTTTCCGCACTTTCAGTCGGCGTTGCAGACGGCAGTGTTTCACCTGTCTATGCCTGCTCCGGCTACACAACGGATGCGGTTGACCTTGTGCTCAACGGTATAACAAAGCTTGCTCCCTCACCCGAATATGTAACCGAAAAAGCCCTTGACGGCACGGAGGTTAAGTGTGATGCAGACGGCAAGGTTGCCGCAGTCTGCTTCAAAACAGTTGATGACCGTTTCGGCAAAATGTCATTCTTCAAGGTTGTTTCCGGCAAAATCACACCGGACAACCCTGCTTATAACCCCAGAACAGAGAGCCAGGAAAGAATAGGCAAAATGGTGTTCCTCAAGGGTGAAAAGCAGGAGGAAACAGATGTTATTACCACAGGCGATATCGGTGTTATTACAAAGCTCAGCTATTTCAGAACAGGCGATACTCTTACTCTCCCCAAGTCAGAGCTTCGTCTTGAGGGCGTAAATTACCCTGCCCCCTCACTTTCAATGGCAATCCGCAGTAAGAATAAGGGCGAGGAGGATAAGGTTGCCTCCGGCCTTAACAGAATAGTTGTTGAAGACCCCACCGTAGGCTTCACAACAAACATCGAAACTCACGAGCAGATTGTTTCGGTTCTCGGCGAACAGCACCTTGAATCCGTTGTAAACAAGCTTAAAAACAGATTTAATGTTGAGGTTGAGCTCACCGTTCCCAAGGTTGCATACAGAGAAACAATCGGCGCTGTTTATGATGCCCACGGCAGACATAAGAAGCAGTCCGGCGGTTCTGGTCAGTTCGGTGATGTATGGATTCGCTTTGAGCCCCTTGCAGGTGACGGCTTTGAATTTGTTGATGAGGTTGTCGGCGGCGCAGTTCCCAGAAACTTCATCCCCTCCGTTGAAAAGGGCTTACGCCTTGCAATCGAAAAAGGCCCCCTTTCCGGCAGTAAGGTTGTCGGCATAAGAGCAGCCCTCCATGACGGACAGTCACACCCCGTTGACTCAAACGATATGGCATTCCAGACCGCCGCAAGACTTGCCTTCAAGGAAGCAATGCAGAACGCAAAGCCCAAGCTTCTTGAGCCCTACGGCATATTAAAGGCTTATGTTCCCGGCGATAATCTGGGCGATATTATGGGCGATGTTACAAAGAGAAGAGGCCGTGTTCTCGGTATGGGTCCCTGCGAGGATGACCCGAAGATGCAGGAGCTTACGGCAGAGGTTCCCATGGCCGAGATGGGCGATTTCTCAACGGTTCTCCGCTCCGTAACAATCGGCAGAGGGTGGTATAACATTGAGTTTGACCATTATGAAGCCGCTCCGAATGATGTTGCACAAAAGGTGATTGAGGCCGCCAAGGCTGATGCCGAAGAAATTTGACGGTAAATTTTGATGACATAATCGGTGAAAATCACAAAACGAAAATAATATAACCTTAAGGGGTAATCAGATTTCAAAAGACTTCTGATTACCCCACAATTTTTAGGGAAGATTATATCGTTTTGTTAAGCGATTTTTCGCCTCCGCCGTATAGAAATACTGTCTTCATTCGCAAATGCACTTTCTACATCCAAATACATTCAAGAAAAAGTGCCCCAAGGGAACAGAGAGGTTCAATAGGTTGATTTGCGAAGAAATCGCTTTTTTCATCCGATTCTGTCTATCAAAATTGACGTGCCGCCTCTCATCTGCGTTAGAGTATGGCGTAGAACACAAAACGAATAAAATATAACAAATAAAAGTCATAACTATGAATGAATTTGGAGAATGATGTGAAAAATTTACATCATTCCTGATTTTTTCAAAAATGATATTGCAATTGTTCGAGATTTGGAACATAATATAACCAATATATTTTCGGAGGAAAAAAGATGGACTATATTTCAGCAAGAGAAGCCGCCAACAAATGGGGAATTTCTCAAAGAAGAGTCGCAGTACTTTGTTCCGAAAAAAGAATAAAAGATGCACTGATGGTTGGCAATATGTGGATCATTCCGTCAAGTTCTGCAAAACCGATTGATGCCAGAGCGTTAAGATATATTGCAGAACCAACCAAAAATGTTAAACCTTTTTTGAAATGGGCAGGCGGGAAAAGTCAGCTCTTACCGGAAATTGAAAAATATTATCCTTTTCAGAAAAACAACATTACAAAATATGCGGAACCATTTGTTGGTGGCGGTGCTGTTTTGTTTGATGTGTTGAATAAATACAACCTACAGGAAATATATATTGGAGATACCAACGCTGAACTAATAAACACTTATAAAGTTGTAAGAGATTCTGTTGAAGAATTAATAAGTTTTCTCTTAACCCTCCAAGATAATTATATCCCTATGTCGCCAACTGAAAGAAAAACGTTTTACCTTTCAAAAAGAGAAAAATTTAATTTCTTAAAAATGAATGACACCGGCGAAAACATAGAAAAAGCCGCATTGATGATTTTTCTTAACAGAACCTGCTTTAACGGCTTGTATCGTGTCAATAAAAAAGGATTTTTTAATGTTCCTATAGGTTCATACAAGAATCCTTTGATATGTGACGAAAAGAATTTAAGAGCCGTATCCCAAAAGCTTCAAAATGTAAAAATAGTATGTGGTGATTATACGCAATCCTCGGAATTTATTGATAAATCTACATTTGTATATTTTGATCCACCCTACAGACCTATCTCCAATACTGCAAATTTTACTGCATATAACGAAACTGTTTTTACTGACAGTGAACAACTTGAACTTGCAAAATTTGTAGATTCTGTGCATAACAAAGGAGCAAAAATTATCATAAGCAATTCTGATCCTAAAAATGTTGACACCGAAGACAATTTCTTTGACGACATTTACTCTAAGTATACAATAAATCGTATTGATGCAAACAGGATGATAAATTGTAACGGGAAATCAAGAGGAAAGATAAAAGAATTGCTCATATCTAATTTTTAAGTTGAAAAGCCATGTAAATCAAAAAACATAAAGGAGTTTTGCAATGAACAGAAATTTTAACAGTTGGTTAGCCGATTTTCGTGACAGTATTGCTGACTACGGATATTACATTGACTTTGAAAAAGTTTATCGTAATGTTGATAGTATTAAGGTTGAATTAAATATCCTCAATTCTCTTATTGGCTCAAAAAATATTAAATCCGATTTTGAAATGTTAGTTCTAAAATACCCAGAAATTCTTAAATGCATACCGTTATTACTTGCTGTCAGAGCAAATGAAATATTTGCTCTTGATGGTGATGGTTCGTTTTTATATAACTTCAAGAAAATGAATTATTCCGTTCAACAATACAGTGAATTTATGATTAAGACCGGACTGTTTGATTTGTTAGAAAACCATATAATAAACAACTTAGTTGATTATGCAACCGGTGTTGAAACCGGGCTGGATTCCAACGGGCGCAAAAACCGTGGTGGACATCTTATGGAAAATTTAGTTGAAAGTTTTATACAAAAAGCAGGTTTCAGTAAAGACATCTCCTACTTCAAAGAAATGTATATTCACCAAATTTCAAAAAAATGGAATATAGATTTATCTGCTATTTCAAATCAGGGCAAAATGGAAAAGCGATTTGATTTTGTCATAAAAACATCAAATATGATTTATGGCATTGAAACAAACTTTTACGGTAGCAACGGAAGTAAATTAAACGAAACTGCCAGAAGTTATAAAACATTAGCTCTTGAAACAAAAGGAATTGACGGCTTTGAATTCGTTTGGTTTACAGACGGAAAAGGGTGGGCAAATGCGCGCAACAATCTTGAGGAAACCTTTGACATAATGGAAAATATTTATAACATCAAAGATTTGGAGAATGGCATTATAGGTGAGGTTTTAAAATAATGTCCAAAGAAATCATAAAATGGGAACCTGAAAACTTCGAACTTGAGATGACTACACACTGGTCGTTTCCACAACGGGGTAATTGGGCAACTCACGATGCAAAATGGCGAGGAAACTGGTCACCATATATACCGAGAAACATCCTGCTCCGCTATTCCAATGAAGGCGATTTGGTCTTAGATCAGTTTGCAGGTGGAGGTACAACTCTTGTTGAGGCAAAGCTCCTTAACCGTGACATTATCGGCGTAGATGTAAATGATATTGCCATAAATCGTTGTAAAGAAAAAACGGCTTTTGATCATATGGGAGCAAACGGAAAAGTTTATATTCGTAAAGGTGATGCACGCAATTTAGACTTTATCCCTAACAATAGCATCGATTTGATATGTACTCACCCTCCGTATGCAAACATAATAGAATACAGCGAAGATATAGAAGATGATCTGTCTTTGCTTAAAGTAAAAGATTTTCTTGTTGAAATGAAAAAAGTTGCAAATGAAAGCTACAGAGTGTTAAAAGATAACAAATTTTGTGCTGTGCTGATGGGAGACACAAGGAAAAACGGCTGTATGATTCCTCTATCCTTTGATGTGATGAATATTTTTCAAAGTGCAGGCTTTACTTTGAAAGAATTAATCATCAAGGAACAGCATAACTGTAAGGCAACCGGATTTTGGAAAACAAACAGTATCAAGTATAACTTTTTACTGATCGCCCATGAATACTTGTTTATCTTCAAAAAATAGAAATGCTACCGCATAAACCTTGTTCTGCGGTAGCATTTCAATATTTCCTCCCTCTGATTATATATCTTCCCTTTTTGCTCATATCTCCGGAGGAGGAAACTATAAATCTGCCCTTATGGCGAAGAACGATTTTATCGCCGTCCTGTATTTTTTTATCAGGCTTTGCCGCCTGCAAATCGTTCACAAAAACGAGACCCCTGTCTATAGCTTCACAGGCGGAATCCCTTGAAACACCGAATGCATTTTTTACAATACTGTCAAGGCGGGGTGACGAAACGGTAAAGCAGATTTCTTCACCTGCATCGTTTTCGGTTTTGCTTGTATGCTTAAAATCCGTGATTTCAATATTCAAGGTTCCTCTGCCGGCTTTGGTAAGGTTTTCTTTTATGTAATCCGCCATTGTTTTAATGCAGGCAATTTCACAGCCCGAATCATTCACCCTGATATCGCCGATTACATCTCTTTTTATTCCGAGGCCCATTAAAGCGCCGAGGTAATCCCTGTGGGTGAGCGCCTTTGAAAACTTATCCTTTTCCACCTTTAACAAGCAAAGGGGATTATCATCTTCATATTGCTCAAAATATGCCTTTAATTCCTCACCGGATTTAACAGCCGTATATTCCGGCAGAAAAACGGCAACGGTTCTTTCTGCTTCCTCAAATCCGCCGTAGAATAAACGAAAAACGCCCGGCACGGGCCTCATTGCCGTTACCAGACTTTTTTCATTCATATCAAGAAACTTACTGCTTGTTATCATTTGCAGCTCGTCACATTTTATGCTTCTTTCTTCAATCAGAGAAAGAAGTATCTTTTTTTCGTCCATTATGAGAAGAAAACACCCTTAACAAAAATTTCTATTCCGATGCCGATAAGAATAACACCGCCGAGGATTGATGCCTTGCCGGAAAGCTTTGTGCCGACCTTTCTGCCGATTAAAAGACCGCCCACGCAAATAAAAAAGGTAACAACGGCAATAATCAGCGATTCGACAAGTGCCTTGCTTAAATTAAAATCGGAAATGGTAAAGCCTACCGAAAGAGCATCAATGGAGGTGGCAACGCCCTGCACCATAAGTGCCTTAAAGCCCACGCCCGGCTTTTTATCATCACCCTCATTTTTAATGCCCTCAATCAGCATTTTGCCGCCGATGTAAAGCAGAAGAACAAGAGCAATCCAGGGAACAGCCTTTTCAAAGGCGTTGAAATAGCGGGCAATCCACGGAACAGCCTTTTCAAAGGTGCTGGAATAGTGGGTAACGGTGTGAATACATATCCAGCCAATCATAGACATTGCAGACTGAAAAAACGCAAATGTGCCTGCAATCAGACCCGTTTTATTCTTTTTCATTTTCGGCTCATTAAGTCCGTTTGCCATTGAAACGGAAAAGGCATCCATGGCAAGACCTATTCCGAAAAGTATGCTGTTTAAGAAAAATACAAAATCCATTTATATCATCCCTCTTTGATGATGTTTTCATATCATATAATCCGTAACGGCTTCAACATCGCCCTCACGCTTGTAAACTCTGGGTACTCTTTTGTTAATTCCGCAAATTATCTCGTAGTTTATTGTGCCGACCTTTGAAGCAATTGCATCAACTGAAAGAGGGCTTCCCTTTTCATCGTCAAAAACGGTAACTGTCATTCCCTCTTTGACATTTTCGATATCCGTTACATCAACCATACACTGGTCCATACAGATTGAGCCGATTACAGGAGCTGTTTTGTTGCCGATTTTAACCGATACATTACCCGAAAGACCTCGTCTGTAGCCGTCAGCATAGCCGATGGGGATTGTTGCGATTTTAACGGTTTTATCACCTGTGTAATATCTTCTGCCGTAGCTGACCGGGGAATCAATGCTGATTTCTTTAACCATTGAAACAACGGTTTTGAGCGACATTGCAGGCTTTAAGTCGATTTTACCCTCAAGATAAGCAGAGGGGTTAAGGCCGTAAAGAATAACACCCGGACGGACTGCATCAAGGTGCATTTCCGGGTAAAGCACGGTGGCGGCGGAATTACAGCAATGACGAAGCTGAAATTTAACGCCCTCAAATTCAAGCTCGTCAACAAATGTTCTGAAAAGCTCATACTGAAGCCTTGTAAACACTTCACCCTGCTCCTCGTCAGCCGATGAAAAATGGGTAAAAACGCCCTCGGGGAAAAGTCCCGGCAGGTTACAGGCTGTGACCGCCTCGGCAACGCTGCCACTGTTTTCAACGCTGTCATGATAAACAAAACCGAGCCTGCTCATTCCCGTATCAACCTTGATATGAATGTTGACCTGAACTCCGGCTTTAACTGCATTTTCGCTCAATTCACTTGCATATTCGCCGTTAAAAACGGTCTGTGAAATATTGTTGAGTGCCAGAACCTCCGCATACTTTGCAGGGGTATAGCCCAAAATAAGGATTGAGCAGTCGTTATTTACCGAACGCACCTGCATTGCCTCTTCAAGATTTGAAACCGCAAAATAATTGCAGCCGCAGGAGGTGAATTCCGCAACCGTATTTTCAAAGCCGTGGCCGTAGGCATCCGCCTTAACAACGCAGATTATTTCACAACCCGGCTCAAGACTCTTTTTTATTTCTTCATAATTGTGCCTGAGTGCATCAAGGTTAACCTCAATCCATGTACGGCGTAAATATTTTTCCAAAATCTTTCCCTCTTATCGGTTTATTCTTCACAATTATAGTATTTGCACAATGCTATGTCAAATATTTTCTTGACTTTTATATATTATTAGGTTAAAATAACAACGGATATTGATAAATTACAGAAAGGGTGTAATTTTTTATGACAGTTACCAAAAAACTCACAGCAATTTTACTTGCTATGTTAATGACCTTCTCCGTCTGTGCCGTTATGGCATCTGCAGGAGAGGTTCAGACGCCTTATGATTATATGAGCTCTGATTGGTATAAGGATACTCAGGACCCCGAAAAGCAGAATCCCGATGAGGGCATTTTTGCAAAGTACGGTGAAGCCTATGCTATTTACAATATCAACGGCGGAAAAATGAAGACTGTTGCCGATGCAACAGCAAACGGCTGGTCAACAAGCATCAGTGCAGATTATGATAAAGAATCCGTCAAAGTTGACGCTCTTTACGGCTTTGAATGTCCCACCTGCCACAAGCTTATCACAGGTCTTTCACTTGCTGATATTTATGCAGGTAAGTTCTATTGCTTCACAATAGATGATGAAGAAATGATTCCCTATGCAAACGATGAAAATGCAAAGCTTTATCCCGGCGTTTGCCCCCACTGTGCAATCGCAAATGCAAAGGCTCTTGCAGAGAATCCAGAAGCAGTAGTTGCAGACACAATCCTTCCCGCTCCCGAGGAGCTTCACATTTACCGTTTCCTCGTTGCTCACATTGATGCAAAGGATATTCACGCAGCAGTTTACCGCAAGTTCAATTTCACAAAGGCAGGCAAGGATGTATTCGGTGCAACAGCCGGCTTATATGAGGGCGGTAAGGATCTTGGTGAATACTGCATCAACTATGAAGAGGGCACTGTTCCCATGGAAAACGGAAGCATCATTGCAAATTATTCCGTAGGCGTTGATACCGGCGCAAAGAGCAAAATCTGCTGGGGTGCTTTCCTCTGGAAGCTTGTTCTTAAGCTTGAAAAAATTCTCAAGTGGATTACAGATTCTTCAACAATGAACTCCGTAATCAAGACAAAGATTTTCCTTACAAAATATACTCTTCCCATGAAGTTCCTTATGTATCCCCTTACACTCTTCACAGTTCTTATCAATAATGTTTTGAACTCCGGCATTATCTCATTCTGATTATGAAAACTTTCGGGGCTGTCGCTTTAGGCGCATGCCGATAAACCAGTAATTTTGAAAAATTACTGATTACGGCATCTGTCAAGAAAACGGTTACTGAAAAACAATACAGGTAACTTGACTGATGAAGTCAGGCTACCTGTATTTTTATTGTTTCGACAACAAGGTTCTGAAATGCAAAGCATTTCAGGTTCTTATTTTTTAGCTTTACATTACGAAACAATTGTTTACTTAACGACATCATAAATGCAGTTTTATCAATATCAGTTAATACTGTAAAATTTGCACTTTTCAATTCAGAATGATTTTATGAGGACTATATCATTAATTCAAATCTGATCGGATAAAGGTACGAATTCACGGTACCGGGTGCCGTGAAAATTTTCAAAAAACGGCACTCTTGATGAAAATTCAGTTTTTCAAGTAAGGCTTATTTTCGGAAAATCCTGTTTTATCGGTATTGTGAAACCTGTACTTTTCACAACAATAAATACCTGATGTGAAGTTTATCATAAAAGGAAAACTGAAAAGTTAAAGGTACAGATTTACAGTACCCGGTACTGTAAAAACTCATCAAAAAACACCACTCTTGAAAAAATAGTGATTTATTGAGTAAACGAAACGGAGGATTAAAATGCTTATAGTAAAGAAATGTGATTTTAACATTGATACCAACACGGTTGACATTATTATTGATGACGGAACAAAGATTTTTATAGATTGCGATGTTGTTGAGGACGAATACGGCATCACCGTCAGGCACAGAGCAAACCTTGATTATCTTCTTTACAATTACCCGGTTGATTATGTAAACCTGCTGCTTAGCGGACAGATGAAAGAATATCTCGATAAAGCAACATCTTTTTCACTTGATTGATAGACAAGATGAATATATCAACATAAACATTCAGCCCTCGGAGGATGTTATCTTCCGAGGGCATTTTCAATATTTTTGTATGATTGCGTTTATTTCACGGTTTCCTTGACAACGAGCCTCCGGCGGTGTGATTTCTTGCAGGCACCGGCAGATGTGCCGCTTCGCTCCCTGCCTGCTTGCCGAGCAGGCTATCACGCCGCCTGCTCATTGTAAAGGAACTTTCGCGGCATAAAAGCAATATTATCAAAATAATCGGTACGTTTTATTTGATGATAACAGAAAATATACGCAAATCCGATTGCCGATTATATTGATTTATTCCCGATATTGTTGTATTATAGATATATCGAATTCGATATACAACTATTTTATTCAGGAGGAAACCCTATGTTTATGGAAGAACGCCATCAGGAAATATCGGATATAATTAAAACCAACGGCAAAATAACAATTTCCGAAATCACCGAAAAATACGGAATATCGGATGAATCGGCACGCAGAGATCTGCGAATGCTTGAACAGAAAGGAATCTGCCAAAGAACGCACGGCGGTGCGATAGTTCACCGTCAGGTCGGCGTAAGACCGCCTGCAAACCGTGATTTTGTGAATATGCCCGTTTATGACAATTACAGGGAAATATCCCGTGCGGCGGTAAATATGATAAAAGAAAATGACACGGTGTATCTCACAAGCGGCTCATTCGGTCATATTATGACTTCGCTTCTGCCCCGTGACATTCATTTTACCGTTGTAGTCAATTCGGTGGATACCGCAAAAGAACTGAGAGATTTTGAAAACATTGATGTTTATGTTGCGGGCGGTAAAATGCGTCAAAGCGGTTCTTTAGTTGACTCGCTTGCCAATGAATTTGTGAGCCGTCTGCATTTTGACCTCTGCTTTATCACTGGCTCGGGACTTACGGCGGAATTCGGACTTTCCAACGGTACGGACGAAACGGCGTCATTTCAGAGAACGGTTATCGGTAACAGCCGCAAACGCTGTCTTTTAATGCCGGGTACCAAAATCGGTGTAAACTCATTTATAAAAGTCTGTGATGTCGATTGCTTTGATACAATTATCACCGATTGGGACTGTACAGAAGAACAGATTGCTGCTATTGAAGAAAAATGTGCAAAAATCATCGTTGTCGAGGAATCAAAATGAGCCGGGAACTACGACTTCGTAACCTGATTCTTGATAAGTACCCAAGTTTAAGGCAGTTTTCTGCCGAAGCAGATATACCGTACAGTACGCTGATGACATTGTTATCAAGGGATATCGGCGGTGCATCATTTGACACTGTTGTAAAAATCTGCAAAACTCTTGATGTGAAGCCGGAGGAATTTTATTCGGATAATACTGAATGAGATTGTTTTCGGCAAAAGTGATGTCTTATTCTTCAAAACTGCATATTGACATTATTTATATTATTCTTTATAATTAAGCAAACAAATCAAAGGAGGCGGACAAAATGACAGTAACGGTATATGAACAGCATAATATTATTACCCGAAGTGCCGTTTTGTCTGCTGTATTATAATATTCGGACAAATTTTATTTAAGGCACTTCCCGTTCGGGAGGTGCTTTTTTTCAGGAGGGATAATACCGTGTTTAAGTTTTTCAAAAAAGAAGCACCGCAGACAGCAGACACCGCACTTGAACAGAATATTTTTGACAACGAAACATTTTTTGAAGGTTACAAGAAACTTCGTGACAGTGACACAAATTCAAATGACTTACTTGAACAGCCTGCCATGCGAAAGCTGCTGCCGGATTTGACGGACAAAACCATCCTTGACCTCGGCTGCGGTTACGGGCACAACTGCCTTGAATTTGTGAATAAAGGAGCTGCGAGGGTTACCGGTGTGGATATTTCCGAAAAGATGCTTGAAGTTGCAAAAGCTGAAAGCACAGACGAGAAAATCACATACCTCAATATGAGTATGACGGATATTGAAAATCTCGGTGAAAAATTCGACCTTATATATTCTTCTCTCGCTTTTCATTATGTAGAGAATTTCGATTCATTCGCAAAGGTGATGCATAATTGCCTAAATAACGGCGGTAAGCTTCTTTTTTCACAGGAACACCCGATAATAACCGCCACCGTTGACGGCAAAGGGCATTTCAATAAAGATAAAAACGGCAACAGGATTTCATATACATTTTCCGATTATCACCGCACGGGCAAAAGGGTAATAACATGGTATGTTGACGGCGTTGTGAAATATCACCGAACTTTTTCAGATATAATTAATGCCTTTGCGAATGCGGGATTTGTTATTGAGCAGGTCGTTGAACCGCTCCCTGAACAGTGGGCAATAGAAAAGCT
>JAZLIZ010000029.1:0-24516 GCA_045617665.1 Acutalibacteraceae bacterium
TATTAACTGAATAAAACCTAAGATACCAAATGAAATGCACACTACTATCGGAACAAGTCCCAACCAGTCAGTTACATTATAAATCCACATATGAACTCCGCTCATGCTGTGAAACCAGACATTAACGGTAGCAAACCCAATATTCGTTCCATTTTGCCCTAATGGCTTCACATCCACTTTCTGTATCAATGCTGTCCATATTACAAACAATACTTCAAATAGTAATCCTCTCCATACATTAGCTTTTTCTTTTTTATTCATTATCATGTCCTCGCTTTCTTGCCTATGGCAATCTTTATGTTAGCTAAGGACTATAATCGATAAAAGAATCTATTCGTCACATTATGATACGAATCGTAACATCGTCTATTTAACAGTAAAATAAGAATTTTATTTCACTTCTGTCATGTGGAACCGACCCCTGTCCTGCGAAATAAAGCTGTGCTTGAAAATATTTTATTATTTATCGTTCCATTTTTCAAGCACTGCTTCAACCTGTGCAATCAATTCCTCTTTATCAGGAATTACATAAGTATATTTTGAAGCAAAAATATTATTGCTTAATCCGCCCAAAGTATACTCTGCACCAAGAAAATCTCTGTCTGTACATAAAATAATTCCTATTGGTGGATTATCATTTTCCTCATTTACTTCCTCTGCATAATAATTGAGATACATATTAAGCTGTCCAACTGCTGCCGGCATTAGTTTCTTAGTCTTTAGCTCAATTAACACATAGGAATGGAGTATCTTGTTATAGAAAACCATATCCACATAATAATGCTCATTACCTAAAATGATTCTTTGTTGAGTTCCAACGAACATAAATCCTTTTCCTAACTCAAGTAAGAATTTTTCTATATGCTCTACCAATGCTTTCTCAAGGTCACTTTCTAACACCGGTTTATCTTCCGGTATTCCTAAAAACTCAAATACATAAGGGTCTTTGATAATATCACTTGGTTTTGTTATTTCATTTCCATTTAATGCTAGCTCCATAACTCGCTCTTTATTCTCTGTTCCAGAAGACAACAATAATCTCTCATATAACGATGTTTCCATCTGTCTTTTCAATTCTCTTACAGACCACCCTGCATTAACACATTCTTTTTCATAAAAGCTTCTCTTATCGTCTTCTGAAATTAAAAGCAATTCACAATAATGTGACCAACTCAATTTAACAGACAGTGTCTGTTGAATTTGATATGTCTGATAAAAACGTCTCATAAATTGCAAATTTGAAACAGAAAAACCTTTTCCGAATTCTTCTGTTAACACTTTTGATAATTCTTTTAATGTCTGTTTTCCATTATCATTTTCTCCTTTCTGACATGAGCTTTGCAATATAGTTCTTTATTATAACGCATTTCCAAAATTAATTTTTTCTTTTTTCACAATCAGCGCAACCGTTTCACAATGCCCTGTTCTTGCGAACAAATCGACGGGGGTGGCTTTAATTGTTTCATAGCCGAGGGAAGCAAATATTTTACAGTCACGGGCAAGGGTTGCCGGGTCGCAGGAGATATATACAATTCTTTCCGGGCTCATCTGTGCCACACATTCAATTACATCCCTTGCACAGCCCTTACGGGGCGGGTCAAGGATTACAGCATCCAGCTTTACACCCTCCGCTTTGAATTTTTCAGCCGCCGCCGAAGCATCGGCACAGTAAAATTCGGCATTTGTTATGCCGTTTTCACGGGCATTGATTTTTGCATCGGCTATTGCCTGTTCAACAATTTCAACGCCGATAACCTTCTTTACTTTTTTTGCCATTGAAAGACCGATTGTACCTGTTCCGCAGTATAAATCAAGCAGAATTTCATCGCCCTTAAGCTGTGCATATTCCGCACCCTTTTTGTAGAGCTTTTCAGCCTGGTCACGGTTGACCTGATAAAATGAAAGGGGTGAAATTTTGAATTTAAGTCCGCAGAGAATATCGGTTATGTAATCCTGCCCCCAAAGGGTACGGCAGTTTTTACCTAAAATCACATTTGTTTTTTCTGTATTGGAATTAAGAACTATGCTTTTTATTCCGTCACAGGAGTCAAGAACGGTTTTGACAAAATCAGCCTCATCCGGCAGCGATTTTCCGTTAATAACAAGGCAAACCATTATTTCGCCTGTTTTTGTGCCCTTGCGGATATAAATATGCCTTAAAAGTCCTCTGTGCTTTTCCTCGTCACAGGTTGAAATATTGTGCCTTTGCATATAATCGCAAGCTGCACGGAGTATGCCTTCAAATTCCTCCGGCTGCAAAAGACAGTCGGGGCAATGCACAACCCGGTGACTGTGCGGGCCGAAAAATCCTACCTTGATTTCGTCACCGTCTTTTTGAACGGGATACTGTGCCTTGTTGCGGTATCTGAAAGGCTTTTCACAGGCGATTATCGGCTCAATTTCCGGGTAAACGCCGCCTATTCTGTGGAGGCAGTCCGCAACATAATCCGCCTTGATTTTCGCCTCTGCTTCATAATTTATATGGCAAAATGCACAGCCTCCGCACTTAAGGAACACAGGGCATTCCGGCTCTGTGCGGTCAGGTGATGGGGTATTTATTTTTTCAACCTTGCCGTAGGCGTATGTCTTTTTATCCTTAAGGATACGGCAGTCGATTTCATCCCCTGCGGCAGCGGCAGGCACAAAAATTGCCATACCCTCATATCTGCCGATTCCCTTGCCGTCAACGGTGGATTTTTCTATGTTAAGTTTGATAATGTCGTTCTTTTTTATCATATTATAAGCCGAATCCGTTTAATATTGATTTATCAATGTTCACATAAGATGCAGTAACATAAAGTATTATCAAAAAGGCAATCAACATAGGTATGCTGAACGCAAATGCAAGCCCCTTGCTTACGCCGGAAAGAGCAGTAACCTTTTTTTCGAGCTTTCTGTGATTTTTGAAAAGGGCAAAAAGCAGAAGCAATCCGCCGGAAACAAGATAAAGACAGGTTAAAAGAAGCGTATAGCTCTTATTGAGCAGAGCCTCGTCCGTAATATCGTTTATCATAAATTCAACAACAACCGAATAGAGATTGTTGAGCATATGAACAATAATGCTCGGCCAGATTGACCCGGTAAAGCAGACAAGATAGCCCATTGCCATACCGGCTATCAGAGCAAAGGGAGCCTGAACAAGATTACCGTGAAGCAGAGCAAACACAACCGATGAAGCGATAATTGCAAATCTGTCGCCGTATTTTCGCAAAGGCTGCATAACAACGCCTCTTGTGGCAACCTCCTCGCAGAGTGCAGGGATAACGGCAACCGAAACAATGTAGATTATTCTGCCGAACCAGTCGGAGGGCGCTTCATATTCCGGTGAATAAAGCGAAAAGCCGAAATGCTCCGCAACAGTAACGAGCCAGCTTGTGAAATAATTGGCGGCAAGGCATATAAAAAACGCCATACCGACACCGAAAACCGCCGTTTTTTTATCGTTCGTTTTGCCGAGCCTTAAAAAATCCGTTCCCGTCTTGCTTTTGAGGTATAATCCGCCGATGGCAAAGGGAAGCAGAACGCCGAAAACCGAATAAACGATATTCATACACGCCTGAAAGGTTGCGTTGTAGAGATAAAGGGAGTACAGATTCAGAAATGTAAGCACCTTTGAAATGCCGAACTGAATAAAGAAATATCCGATTATGCAAAAGCCTGCGGTTATTCCGATTTTTTTTATGCCCCGTTTTTCGGCATCTGCCTGCATATAGAAATAGGCAGGGTTGCCTGAAAAGGGATTATTGTTTTCAGATGAAAAAATATTCATATTAAACAGCAGAACGCCTGTTCCTTTCATACTTATTCAGTTTGATATTTTACAACAAATTCACATCTTTTACAAGGGTATAACAACTATATTTCAGTCACATTGCTTATTTTAATAACTTTTATCCGTATTAACTTGCAAAAACGGGTCGGTTATGTTAATATTTTTAACTGTATATGAACGCTATTGGAGGATTAACATAAATGGCAGAAACAAAAGTTACAGCAGAACAGTTCAAAGAAAACATTGCCGCAAGACTTTCACATCTTTACGGCGTTTCACCTGCGGAGGCAACCTATGAGCAGTTTTATTCCGCAGTTGCAGGCATTTCAAGAGATATGGCAAGAGATGTCCGCAGAAAATTTGATGCACACGGCAAAAAGGAAGAAAAGAAGCGTATTTACTATATGAGTATGGAATTCCTTATGGGAAGAAGCCTTAAAAATACGCTCTATAACCTTTCGATAACCGATACCGTAAAGGAAGCCCTTGATTCATTCGGCGTAAACCTTGATAAGCTCTATGAGCTTGAGCCCGATGCCGGTCTCGGCAACGGCGGTCTCGGCAGACTTGCCGCCTGTTACCTTGACGCCATAGCAAATGAGGGCTACCACGGAATGGGCTATTCCATTCTCTATGAATACGGTATTTTCAAGCAGAAACTTGTTGACGGCTGGCAGACCGAAATGCCCGAATTCTGGCTCCCCGGCGGTGATGTATGGCTCATCCCCCGTGAGGATAAAACCGTTGAGGTCAAATTTGAGGGCAGAGTTGTTGACGGCTGGCATGACGGCTTCCATTATGTTGAGCTTGAGGACTGCAAAAAGGTTAAGGCAGTCCCCTACGATATGATGGTTCCCTCAAAGGACAGAGAGGGTGTTGCAGTTCTCCGCCTTTGGAGTGCAAAGGTTGACGGCCTTGATATGGCTTCATTCAACGAGGGTAACTATATGAGAGCTATGGAGGAAAAGGCCATGGCAGAGGTTATCAGCAAGGTTCTCTACCCTGCCGATAATCACCAGGAGGGCAAGAGCCTGCGTCTTCGTCAGCAGTATTTTCTTGTTTCCGCTTCGGTGCAGGATATCGTAACACACCACCTCAATCAATACGGAACACTTGAAAACTTTGCAGAGAAAAACGCAATTCACATCAATGATACACATCCCACAATGGCGATTCCCGAGCTTATGCGTATTCTTATGGACGAATGCGGTTACAGCTGGGATGATGCCTTCAAGGTTGTTGAGGATGTTTGTGCATACACAAATCACACCGTTATGGCTGAGGCTCTCGAATGCTGGAGCGAAGAGCTTTTCCAGCGTCTTTTACCGAGAATTTATCAGATTATCAAAGAAATTGACAACCGCTTCAGAAAGAAAATCTGGGATTTGACAGGTGATGCCGGCAGAGTTGAAAGAATGGCTGTCATCTCCGGCGGAGCAGTTAAAATGGCTAACCTCTGTGTTGCCGTATGCCACAAGGTAAACGGCGTTTCCGCACTTCACTCACAGATTCTCAAGGATTCAACCTTTAACGAATTTTACACCCTTGAGCCGGATAAATTCACAAATGTCACCAACGGTATTGCATACAGAAGATGGCTCTGCCAGTCTAACCCCCGCCTTACCTCTTACATAGGCGAGCTTATCGGACAGGATTTCATTCATGACGGCGGCGAGCTTATCAAGCTCAGAGAATTTGCCGATAAAAAGAGAGTCCTTTCGGAGCTCGGCAAAATCAAGCAGGCTAATAAAGAGGATTTTGCATCACTCATTAAGAAAACAACAGGCGAGGTTATTGACCCGAATTCTCTTTTTGATGTTCAGGTTAAAAGACTGCATGAATATAAGCGTCAGCAGCTTAACGCACTGAATATTCTTGCAAAATACATTGAGATTAAAAATAACCCCAACAGCAGCTATACGCCCCACACATATATTTTCGGTGCAAAGGCGGCCTCCGGCTACTTTATGGCAAAGAAAATTATGGAATTTATCTGCTACCTTGCAAAGCTCATAAACAACGACCCTCAGGTAAATGATAAGCTGAAAGTTATCTTTGTTGAAAACTACTGTGTTACAAAGGCGGAGGCTCTTATGCCTGCCGCAGAAATCAGCGAGCAGATTTCACTTGCCGGTACCGAAGCAAGCGGAACGGGCAATATGAAGCTGATGATTAACGGTGCGGTTACCCTCGGCACAATGGACGGCGCAAATGTTGAAATTTACGATGCAGTCGGTAAAGACAACATCTTTATTTTCGGTATGACAACTCCCGAAGTAAACCGCCTTAAGCAGGACGGCTACTATCCGCAGAATTACTACAAGAGCAGCAGTGAAATTCACGAAATAATAGATTTCATCAACAAGGGTATCTGCGGAAAGCAGTTCGGTGAAATAAGCAATATCATCAACCACGACCCCTATATGGTGCTTGCGGACTTTGCGGATTACAGACAGGCGCAAAAGGATATTGAAGCCGCATGGCTCGATAAGGAAAGATGGAACAGAATGTCACTTATGAACATTTCCGGCGCCGGAATTTTCAGTGCTGACCGTTCCATAAAGGAATATGCCGAAAACATCTGGAATCTGAAATAATGGATGACAGAGATTTTATGCTTCTCGCTTTAGAGCAGGCAAGAGAAGCTGCCGATGAACTTGAAGTGCCCGTCGGTGCGGTCATCGTGCGCAGGGGTGAAGTGGTTGCAACAGGCAGAAACAGGCGTGAAAAGGGTAAAAACGCCCTTGCCCATGCGGAGCTTGAAGCCATAGACAAGGCCTGTAAAAAGCTCGGAGGCTGGCGGCTCTGGGAATGTGAAATGTTTGTAACCCTTGAGCCCTGCCCGATGTGTACGGGTGCAATTATAAATTCAAGAATAAAAAGACTTGTTTACGGAGCGTTTGATAAAAAAGCAGGCTCCTGCTCCTCCGTAATCAATCTTTTTGAGCTGCCGTATAACCACAAGCCGGAGGTTGTTTCAGGCTTTATGGAAGAAGAGTGCAGTCAGTTGCTCAGCGATTTTTTCAGAGAATTGAGAAACAAAAAGTAAGATTTCACTTTGAGGGTGTAAGTTATGAAAGAAAAATGTAATTGCGGTCACAGTCCCATAATCATTTTACCCGGCATAAACCATTCGCCCACTCATCTTTACGATTCAAACGGCAACAGGGCAAAGGACGAAAAAGGGCACGAAATCGGCGGAACTCTTTTCTTTATCAATTCGGATGAGGTTAAAAAGATGCTGCCGAAAATTATCGGCAGAGGCGCAGGCTCAATTCTGACACAGTGCGATTGCGGATTTGCAAAAGCAATATATGATGCCGCCTGCACCGCCTTTTCTTATCAGAAATGCGATTCAAACGGTGATTTTGTTGAAAACTTAAAGACAGAGCGCTGGAATTATTCAATGGCTGAAATGGATGAAAGCAGAGTAGGCTGGGTTTACAGAATGGTTCCTATGAAAAGTCTTGTTGATGTTATCGGCAGGGACCACACCTATTTCTTTACCTTTAACCTCGTTGGCGACCCTATGGATTCGGCAAAAGAGCTGAATGATTATATTCAGATGGTAAAAGAGCAGACAGGTCACGAAAAGGTTATCCTTCTGCCTGTCAGCCTTGGCGGAACAATTCTGACAGCCTATATGGATTCCTACGGCAAGGCAAACGGCTATGCCGATATTGATATGATTGTCAATGCAGTTGCCTGCCTTAACGGAACCGATATTGCCGGCGATATTTACGAAAGGAAATTCAATATTACAGACAGATTCCTGCACCACGAGTTTATACCGAACACAATGAAAGAAATAAACGGTGATGCAAAAACAGGCTATATAATCAACTGCCTGCTTCATCTGCTTCCGCAAAAAAGCTTTGATTCGATTTTTACGGGTGTTGTCAGCGGTGTTATTGACACGATTATGTCAAACTGCCCCCAGGTTTATGCAATGGTTCCCTCATACAGATATGATGCCGTTGCAAAAAGATATTTGCTTGACCCCGAAAAAGCAAGGCTTAAGGAAAGAGCTGACCGTTTTCAGCAGGCTCGTCTGAATCTTAACCAAAATCTTATTGACGCCGAAAAAACAGGCGTAAAAATAAACAGTATTTCAGGCTCAAATATCGGCTTCGGCGATATAGAATACGGTTTCTTCGGCGGTGTTGCCTCTGCAAAGGAGCACAACACCGACGGCATTATCAACCTCAGCTCAACAACCCTCGGTGCAACCGGCGCAAGGGTCGGTACAACTCTGCCGGAGGATTATGAGCAAAAGGAACACAGGGAGCATAACTACATTTCTCCCGACAGAAAAATTGATGTTTCAACCGCACTTTTCCCGGAGCATACCTGGATATTCTTAAATCAGCACCATGAGGTCGGCAACAACGATATTGTGCTGAATCTTGCAAAATCAATTATTCTCGGAGAAGTCAGCTCCGTTCACGATAATCCCGAAAAACATCCTCAGTTCAACGGCTCGGCTCACACAAGTCATTTAAGAAGATGGAGAATACCTGACGGTGAAAAGGCACTTGCCGATATTAAATCAGGTGCACTTAAATGCTCCGAAGCCCTTGCAAAGGAGCTTGAAAACGCCGTTGAAGCGGGTAAAGCGGTAATAACCTCAACCATTGCGGATTGGGATAAGGCAAAAGCGGCAAAGGATAACCTTGAAGGCATACTTGCGGAGCTTAACAGATTTACTCCCCCGAAATTACCCTCTGCAAAAGAAATCGCCTCGGAGCTTAAGGCACAAAAGGCAAGTGAATTTTTACTTAAAGCTCTCGGCGGCGGCAGTCCGGCAGACAAGCTTTTGAGAAGAACAATCAAAAGATAATCAGATGGAGAAATATGCAATGAAAAAAGTATTGTCAATTCTTCTTTCGGCAATAATTGTCTTTTCCGCTTGCGTGATAACGGCATCTGCGTTTGATGAAACAAAAACTCATTGCGGCGGAGAGGGCTGCTGTGACTGTGTGCCGACAATAGTCGTTCACGGCATCAGCCAGTCAAATGTATGGCTGCTTGATGACAACGGCAATTATGTGCTTGATG
The DNA here is from genome assembly GCA_045617665.1 of Acutalibacteraceae bacterium. Taxonomy (GTDB): domain Bacteria; phylum Bacillota; class Clostridia; order Oscillospirales; family Acutalibacteraceae; genus CAG-177. The sequence continues at coordinate 8,831 of JAZLIZ010000029.1, forward strand.
ATGACGGCAACAGGATTGATGTTTTTCCCTGCTATGCCGACACAGGCAGAATTATCAAAAGAGCGATTTTTCCCGTTCTTTTATCACTTATCACACAGCATGATGTTGGCTTAAGCAAGGCACTTAAGGATGTTGCGGATATATGCTTCTATATGAATATGAACGACAATTCGGGTAATGAAAGCAAATATGCAAGGCTTGAAGAATACCCCTATTCCGTTGCCGAATGTAATGAATACGAAAAGGAACAGATTTTCAATTATGTTCCCCTGCAGGGCATACAGGAGGACCACCTTTATTACTTTGCCTACAACTCATTCGGCAATAACATTAAGATTGTTGACAGGCTCTATGAATATATTGAAATGGTCAAAAAAGAAACGGGTCACGATAAAATAAACATCGTTCCCATTTCTCTTGGCGGAACAGTCACCAACGGCTTACTCGAATATTACAGCGGCAGTTATGAGGGCAGGCCCTCCGTTTATGACAGCATACACAAAATGATTTATATTATTCCCGCCCTTGACGGCAGTTCAATAGTGGGAGATATATTCACCAAAAACATCACTTTTCTTAACAAAAATTACCTCTATAACGGTTTTCTTGAGGGATTGATGGATGAAAATGAAGCAAGGTGGATTGAAATTGCCCTGCGTATTCTGCCCGATGAGGTATTGATGAAAGCCCTGAACGCCACCGTTGATGAGCTTGCCGGAAGCATTTTCGGCTCAAGCACAAATATGTGGGCGCTCGTTCCCTCTGCCGATTACGAAAAGGCCGCCGATATGTGGCTCACAAGCCCCGAAAAAGCGGAAATCCGCAGGCAGACCGATATGTACCACACCGCACAGGTGAACTCAAAGAAGAATATTCTGGAGCTTAAAAAACACGGCGTTCAGATTTTTGATATTGTTGATTACGGTTACCCTATGTACAATATAGGCAACAGCTGGAACAGAGAAAACACAGACGGTATTATTGATGTAAATTCCACATCAATGGGCGTTCACATTGCAAACCTCGGCAGTAAATTGCCTGCTGATTATGTTCAGGCAAACACCTGCTGTTCAGTTCCCGGCCATAACCACATTTCTCCCGACAGAGTTGTTGACGCTTCAACAGGACTTTTGCCGGACACCACATTCTATTTCGGCAATCAGGGTCACGAAAGCACAGCCGATAATGATATTATTATGGCTCTTGCAAAGGAGCTTATCAGAAGCGACAACATAAAGGATGTTTATTCCGACCCCCGTTTTCCGCAGTTCAACGGTTCAAGAGATACAGGTGATTTTACGGATGCACTCAATAACTGCAAAAACGCTTTGCCGTTCGTTTCGGATGAAGCAGATAAAAAGGAGCTTGAGCAGTTGATTGAAAAAGGCGAAAAGCTCCTTAAAACCACAGTTGTTGAGCCGGGTGAATGTGAAGAGTATATAGCCGAAACAGAGGCTTTACTTGTAAAGCTCGGTTTAAGAGATGCGGATAAGCCGAAAGACCCGGCAGTTCCCAAAAAAATCAGCCGCTGGCTTCTTAATAACTTCGGTACAAACGGCTTCAGCGAATACCCCGTTGCTGCAGTTAAGAATATTTTTACGATAATTAAGGGTGCATTATGCTTTTAGCTTTTGAGCTTGTTGCGGTTGTTGTTTTTACCATAACAGGTGTCACAACAGCCCTTGAAAAAATCTTGATGCTTTCGGTGGCAATTATCTTTTTGATAAGAATGCTTGCAACTGTTTTCCGCCGGAATTTACCTGAATTCAAAGCCCCGGAAAACTGAAAATACAGCATAATTTTATAACAAATTTTCACAAAGGAGAAAAACAAAATGAGCTTTGCATTGTTAATGAAAATGATTTCAGCAACAATAATGGCATTTTTTACAATGATTGGAGGAATTTTTGTGCCAACAGAAAAAAAGGAAGTCTGTATGATTGCTCACAGAGGCTTCAGCGGAATTTATCACGAAAACACAGCTCTTGCCTTTGAAAAGGCGGCAGAGCACGGCTCAGGCGGTGCCGAAACTGATATCAGAAAAACAAGTGACGGCATTTATGTTTGCAGCCACAACAGTTCGGTTATTCTCGCAGACGGCACTGAGCTTGAGGTTAAGGACCACACCTTTGCGGAGCTGACCGCACAAAACCTTAAAAAGAAAAATCTCGGCAAGGTTAAGCTTTGCACCCTCAGAGAATACCTGCAGATTATGAAAGCAAATAATATGGTTTGCTTCATTGAGCTTAAGGGTGATTTCAGCGATGACGAAATCAAAGAAATTTTTGACATCTGTGCCGAGGAATATGTGCTTCAGAAATGTATTTTGCAGTCATTCAGTATGGAAAATCTTCTTAAAGCAAGAAAAATCGTTCCCGATTTACCCCTTATGCTTACCTACGGCGTAGGTGACAGCTACGAGGGCTGCATTGAAAACGGCATTTCCATTGATGCAGATTACCACGCAGCAACAGAAGAAATGGTTAAGGAATTCCACGATGCCGGTCTTGAATATGCCGTCTGGACTGCCAACAGCATTTTTGCACTTGAATACTGCAAATCTCTCGGTGTTGACTATATTGAATCAGACTTATTCTGATTGACAAAATAAACCGGATAAAAAAGCAGAGGCTGTGATTCGCTCACAACCTCTGTTGCTTATTTTAAGATTATTATCAGTATTCAGCCTCGGTTTAATATTTCTCTGTTTCCGCAACATTGAGAACGAAAACGGTTGCACCGCCGACCGTAACATTATCTTCAAGTGCGCCCTCTGCAAAGCCTCTGCCGAAGGATGCACTTGTGGGAACAGAATGTGTTCTCTTCTGTGAATGTTTTTTGATTATTTCCTTTGCAAGGGGTACTCTCTCATCCTCTGTACCGATAAGGAAGGTTGTGTTGCCTACCATAAGGAATCCGCCTGTAGTTGAAAGCTTTGTAACGGAGAAATTCTCTTTTGTAAGTGCGGTTGCAACAACAGCACTGTCATCATTATTCACAATAGCAATAATAAGTTTCATTTCTTTTATCCTTCATTTCATTAAAGTTTCGGTTCAAGCATTACTCTTGAACGCTTGTCAAGTTTTCTGTAATCGGGGATTTCATAACGGTTATCGTTTGCATCCTTTATGAGAACTCTGCCGTCATAAAGGGGCTTAACGGAAGCAATATGGTTTTTAATTTCAAATGTAATTCTGCCGTGGTCTGTTTCGGCTGTCCACATCCATATTTTGAATTTTTCCGTCATTGAAACGAATTTGGTGATTCTCGGAATAAGGTAATATTCATCAAGAGCGTTCAGAACAACCCTTCTGGATTCCTCCATAAGGTCATCGGCATTTCTGATTACAGCCTTTTGTTCGCCCTCTTCATCGAGCAGAACAAGGTATCTGTTACCGCCGGATTTCGGGAAAAGACGGTGCACCTCAAGACCGGTCAGCTTAACATTGCTGCCGAAAAACTCAACATCAACAAATATTCCGTCATTTTCCGTTATTTTAACTTCCGGGCCGTCAATATAAGTTATCATCAGGCACACCTCCTTATTCAAAGTTTTCGGTTTCTTTCATCTTGCTGAGCTGTTCGCCCATAGACTGAATTTCAACCAGCTTATAATATTTACCTTTAAGAGCAAGAAGCTCCTGCGGTGTACCGAATTCGATTATTTCGCCCTTGTCAACAACAATAATCTTATTCGCCTTGCGGAGCGTTGAAAGACGGTGAGCAATCATAAGGGTTGTTCTGCCCCTGATAAGTCTTTCAATGGCCTCCTGAATAAGATGCTCTGTTTCGGAGTCAACCGCCGCCGTGGCTTCATCAAGAATAAGGATTGAGGGGTTCTTCATAACTGCCCTTGCGATTGAGATTCTCTGCTTTTCACCGCCGGAAAGGCCTACACCTCTTTCACCTAAAACGGTGTCATAGGCATCGGGCAGGCGTGAAATAAAGCCGTGGGCGTTTGCTATATCAGCCGCCCTCAAAACCTGCTCAACATGGGGATTATCGGAGCCGTACGAGATATTGTTAAAGATAGTATCCTTAAACATCAGAGGCTCCTGCTGAACAAAGCCAATCTGATTTCTGTAATACTGCATATCAATATCCTTAAGGTTCATTCCGTCAATGAATATTTCACCGTCATAGTCATCGTAATAACGCATAATCAGGTTAATAAGCGTTGATTTTCCCGAGCCTGTTGTACCGACTATACCCACAACATCTCCCGGCTCAATAACAACATTTATATCATTAAGCACCTTTTTGGAGCGGTCAAAGGAGAAGTTGACATTTTTGAATTCAATTTTGCCGTTAATTCTTTCGGGTACATTGGATTTACCGAAGTCGTGCTCCGGCTCCGCATCAAGAATATCGAGTATTTTTTCTGCGGAAGCAAGGGTGTTTTTATATGTATCGCTGAAATTTGCGAAGAAGTTTACCGGGTTATAAAACATTGAAGCATAGGAAACAAAGGAAACAAGCAAGCCGACCGTAATGTTGCTGTCTGTTTCGCCGATTACAAGTCTTCCGCCGGAAAACCAGATTATAAGAGAGCCGCAGGTAACAAGGAAGGTCATAAAGCTCGGGAAAAAGCTTGCTATTCTTGAAACCTTATCATCCTCACGAAGCCATTCATCGCAGTAGGCATCAAATTTTTTGACGGCTTTCTTTTCACTTGTGAACGCCTTAATTATTCTGATACCGGGTATGGTATCGGTAAGAAGCCCCGAAATTGCGGAGCCTCTTCTCCATATTCTGGAATAATGTGGCCCGATTTTTTTACCGAACATTCTGCCGATAAGAACAACAAGGGGTATGGGAACGAGAGAAAACAGGGTAAGCTTCCAGTTCAGAGTCATCATAATCACCAGAATACCAATCATGGTGAAGAACTGAACAACAGCCTCCTGCGTAATCTTCAAAACAAAATTCTGAATAACGGTTGTATCGGAGGTGATGCGGTTAATAACAGAGCCGGTGGAGGTTTTATCATAGAAGCTCAGGGGGAGATACTGAGCCTTTTCGTAAATATCCTTTTTAAGCCCTACAACTATTTTATCACCTGTTATTCGCAAAAGGTAACTGCGTATGCCCGTAACACCGTATTGAAGAATATAAACGCCCAGAAGAATACCGATAACGATGTAGAGCATTTTCAAATCCTTTGACGGCAAAACCTCGTCAACCATTCTGCCCGTTACATAGGGCGGAACAAGTGACATTGCCGTTGTGAAAACGGAAAGGAGCATACAGATAAGCAGGTCTTTTTTGTACGGCGTTGCATAACCCGCAAATTTTGAAATCATTTTGCCCTTGCCCTTGCAGTTCAGACACTCCGCATCCGGGCTTGAAAGTCTTCTTCCGCACTTGGGACAGAATGAACGCAGATGAGCAACCGTATTTTCCATACCGTACAGCTTTTCATCCGAATAGCCCTCTTTGATAACCTTGTTGACAAAATCCTTGGCGGCATCGGCAACAGAGGTTGCGGCGTATGTGAAACGGCTGAGCTTAACATTTTCACCCGTTTTCAGTTTAATCGAAAAATAAGCACTGCCGTACATTCTTTTAACATCGGTTTCTTCAATGTCATCATAAAGGTAACGAACAGGCTCATTGCCCTCATTAAAGCACCAAAGCTCTTTTTTACCGAAGCAAAGGGCACTTTCGCCGTAATTCTGCTTAAAGTTCAAATCGCCGACAACCGAAAAAAGATGTTCATCATCTTCAAAGGCTGAGTTATACTGCTCGGCAAAGCATTTGGGTAAGGGCCGGTTTGTGATTACTTTTTCCATTTTTTCACCCCGTTTCATCACAGCTGTTTTTCATATAATATATTACAATTTTTCAGTATGTCAAGGAAAACGGCACAATATTTATATTTTTATGTAATTACAATAATACTTGTGCATTTGTGCCGTAAAATATATCACTTCTGCCCGAAATTCTCTTACAGAATTCCTCCATAAGATTCCAGGTGTTTTCATAATCAAATTCGTAGCTGTGACCCCAGATATAGAAAAGCTTGGGTTCATCGGGCTTTAAGCTGATGAACTCATCCGCAAGGGCAAACATTTTGCCGAAATCGAGGTGATAAACCGTGGGCTTAAAGCCGATAAGGTCTTTTTGAATATCAAAATTGCCGGTTGCTTCAACGGTTCTTGCATATTTCATATCAGTTTTGCTTCTGACAATTTCAACTGTCTTTTCATTCGGCATACAGCAGGGATAAGCCATACCCTGAACCTCATAGCCGGCAAGAGCGGAAAGATTCTTTTTATCCTCCTCAATCTGCCTGATTATTTCTTCCTCCGGCAGGTCATTAAGATTGGGGTGCGTAAGGGTGTGTACCGCAACCTCGTGACCCTTATAGATTTTTTCAACCTCGCAGGCTCTCGGCTTGCAGTGGGCAATGGTCAAATCGTTTCTGATAAGGCTCATTGACTCGCCGAGGCACTCGCTGTTTATATTAAAGGTTGCCTTCAAGCCGTAACGGTTGAAAATATCAATAAGTCTTCTGTCCTGTGTAACGCCGTCATCATAACTGAATGTGACCGCCTTCATAAGTCCGTTAAACATTGCTTAAACCGTCCATCCATTTAATTTTACCGTAAACATCTCTGACCGCCTTATATGAGGGCTTCGGCTCGTCATTCATATCAACAAGCCCCCACCTTGTTTCAATGGGGCAGTCACTCTGACCGCAGATGTAACAAATGTCGCTGTCCTTATAGCAATAAACTATACAGCCGCAGCAATAAGGCATCTCATAAAAATGAGGAATAATGTATCTGAAGAAATCCGCCTGCCCCTCCGGGGTATGTGGATAGCCCGGAATAAATGTGGTTTTAGGCATTTCACAATAGAAATGATTTTTGAAATCGGAGCGGAAAAGCAAATCCGCATATCTGCTCTTATCATTATCGCAAACATACTTTATATGTTTTTTCATTCTTTCGGGCAGAGCCTCGGCAAACGAATCCATAATTTCATCGGCGTGCTCCTCGCTCTTTGCGCCGTATTTTGCAAGAACGGCTTTCTTTTCCTCCGGGGTTTTGGGCTTTCCGTCTGAAATATAGCCGAATTCCTGAATAAGAACCGGTCTGCCCGTCAGTGCCCAGAGGTATCTTACCAAAGCATCAAAGAAATACATAAATCCGCCGAAAACATCAAAACAGCCGACATAAATATCAACGCCGATATAATCGCAGAACTGCCAGTAATCCTTTAGCTTTGTGTGTAAATCCGCCTGCGGACCGGCAGAGTTGTAGCCGACAATAATATCGCCCTTGATTTTGCTTAAATCCTCGAGCTGAACGGCAATAAAATGAGCGGCTTCATCCATTGTAAGGGGCTTTGTGAAGTGAGGTATGCCCATTTCGTTTGTAACCTGAATACCCTGAATACAATGGCCAAGCTCCTTAATTATCAGCCTGTCAATTTCTCTGACCTTTTCATCATCACCGTTTTTTACATCAATTCCGCATTCAATATAACTGCAGGGGTACGGTGTTACCGCCATAACCTTTATACCGTTTTTATTGAAGCTTTCGCACTTTGACTTAAACGCATCAAAGGACGGGTTTCTGCTTCCGTCCGGGTTAAAGGGGAACGGAATATCCGTTCTTATCCAGCCGATATTTGCATCCCTGAGCTGTTTATAGTTATTTGTAGGGTGGCATACACCTCTGACAAATCCCCTTTTGCGCATTGCCTTTGATGCTTCATTTGATTTTTTTACAAAATATGATTTTGCAAGATTAACAGGCAGATATTTAAGCCCGTTTGTAATTTGGTTAGCAATAAATTCTTCCATATTTCCTCTCTTTCTCATAAAGTCACAAACGGACCGCCGAATTCCGCAAAGGATTCAGCAGTCCGCTATTTATTCTGCAATGTTTTCTTCAAGATTTTCCATAATTTCAACAAGGTCCTCGCTGACCTGGTCTTCTCTTGTGAGAAGAGCACGGCGCTCATTAAGAGCAATATACATCTTTTCTCTCTTTTCGCCTGTCAAATCGTAGAAAAGATAGGGAATCATCTTAACGATTCTCGGGAAAAGGTTAATTCCGACAAAGAGGAACCATACCTTCTGATAAACAGTTTTACTGCCCTGTGACCAGGGAAGCATATCTATTGTCGAATCGTAACCCGACCACTTGAATATCTTGATAGTCAGCAGCGCATTCAGGGGAGATGTTACCTTTGTTATCAGGTCAGTAACAAGGTTAAAGGTTCCGTCAGGCCGTTCGCCGGTAACATATTCCGTATAGTCGCTGATTTCTCTTTTAAGCTCCGCTTCAAAAACATTGGCAGGCCCGTTGTTACAGGCGTTAAGACCGTAGAACAGAGCGTAAACCGCCACAATAACCCACCGTTTATCAACATTCGGAATACCGAATACACAAAGGCCGATACTGCATATCAGGTCCCACAGGCGCAGTCCGATAACCGCATTTTTATTGTTATTCTTAAACAGCTTCTGGAATTTCGGGATAAAGGTGATTGAAACGGCATCCATAATGTTGTAGGGCATATAGGCAACAAGCGACCAGATTGAGCCGCCGAAAATTTCCTGCTGTGTAACAACATCCCATGAATAACCGCCGTCTGCCCACCAGGAGGTAAGAAACTCTGCGGTAAAATTGCGGAGTGCATACTTGTTTTTGAGAATATAGAAAACCGATTTGGTAATCGGAGCGGGCTTTGGCTGAAGAACAATTCTTTCACGGCAGCCGATTGCCATTGCAATGTTACTTGCACAGCCGATTGTTCCCGTAACAGCCGAAATAATAAAGAAGATGTAGGGCAGAGGAGCATGGATATAGCCCTTGTTGTTGAGCTCCATAAGTGGAAGGAAAATACCGTAAATAAGCTGTGAGCCGAGCTCGCCTATATAGTTCTGCAAAAGGCCCACGGTAATTCTGTCCTTGGGGCAGGCGGTTTGCAGGGTCAAAAGATTATCTCTCGGTATCGTATAGATAGTCGAGAAGGTTTCCTGAATAAACAGCATTATGAAAACGAAAATAATCTTCTTCGGGTCATCCCCTGCTCTGTCACCCAGCACAAGCGCACCGGAATACAAAATAATTGTACTTAGGAAATACGGAATCGCCGAAAAAATTATGTAGGGTCTTGCCTTGCCCCAACGGGTTCTTGTTCTGTCATACGCCGCACCCATAAGAGGGTTATTGAGCATATCATAAATTCCGATAAGGGTGAGAATGATTGTAACATAGGTCATATCAATCTTCAAAACATTAACGAAATAAAGAGTTCTGTAATAGGCAATACCTTTAAGCAGCTTTGCCGCAAATTCGCCGAGTGCCGGCATCATCATTTCCTTCGGTGAAAGAACGCCGGTGTGGAACATTTTGACGGCAAAATTACTGTATTTGCCGAGGTGCTCGTTTTCAATGGTGGCGGCAGAATTTTCTTCCGCACCGAAAACGCCTTCTACGAAGCTTTTCTTTTTATTCTGTTCACTCATTTAACAGTCACCTCGCAGGAAGATTTGAAATATCCGTCATCGGAAAGAGCATAAACCGTAACAACGCCCTTTGCCTTTGCTGTAACCAAGCCGTTTTCATTAACGGTGGCTATTTTTTCGTTTTCGGAATACCACTTAACCGAAGTAACAGTTGCATTCTTCGGGTCTGTGGTTGTGACAAGCTTAAAGGTTTCGCCTGCTTCTAATTCAATATCTCTCTTGTTGATTGAAAGGCCCTCAACCGGCACTCTTACGAACACCCTGCAGGAATCCTCATATTCAACGCCGTTAAAGGTATATTTTGCAACTATTGTTGCTTCACCCGGCTCCTTACCCGCCTTGAGATAGCCCTCATCATCAACGGTGCAGATGTTTGTATTCATACTGCCCCAGGTTACCGTATATTCCGTGGGCTTGTCACAGATAAGGGTTGCAAGCAGATTATCCGTTCCCTTCGGCTCAATCACAAGCTCATGCTTGTCAAGCTCAAGAGCCGGCCATGTGAAGATAAATCTGTTCTTTTCGGTTGCAAGAAACGATACAGTTCCCGAGCCGAGCTTTTTATATTCGCCGTCAAATAAAATCGAAGCCGTGATTTTCATACCCTTGCGGTATTCAAGGCATTGCAGCTTATCGGAGGAACGCTCAACCTCATAGTAAACATCAAGTGATGTGTATTCTACCATATAGTTTTCAAGCTTCAGAAAGCCGTCAAACGAATCACCGATAATTTCACCCACATCACCCACATTCAGCGGTGCAAAGGATTTGTTGAGTGCCGACATAGCGGCTGACATTGTAATTTTGTAATTATCATTATATGTTTTGTAGTAGGGTCTTGCACTGCCGCATTCCTCACATTTTTCAAGAGGAATATTGCTTGTTTCACCGCAGGAGGGGCAGGTGTAGAAAACATAATCCGTAAATACCTGAGTCGATTTCGGCAAGAATGTGTTTTCACCCTTGCAGTCATCACAGGTTTCGGATAATTCATCCTGTCTTCTGCCGCACTGTGAACACTCACAGTATTCATACATTACGATATCGGAAACATCAAGATTCGGCTTCATCAGGTCTTTTTCAAAGCCCTCGCCGAAGCTCTTTTCAAAGCTTTTCATACCGTCTTCCATGGTACTTTCAAAGCCGTCTGAAATATATGAAGCAAATTTTGTCAGTTTTTCGTTACCCTCAAAGGTAACATTATCAACCGAAAATCCGTTTTCTCTTGAAACGGCGGGCTTGCTTTCGATTGCATTTTTAACAACTCTGTTAAGGTAATCAACACCCTCCTGACTTGAAGTGGGCGCAGGAGAAATCCCCTCGGTTACCTCGTGGGGCTCCATAGTGCCCTCCATTGCAAGAACCTTATCAAGTCCGTAGGTGAAAATGCCTATGAATATCAGTATCAGAAGTGCGATAACGCCCACATAAACGGCGGTGGCTTTGTCGAATTTCTTTTTCTTCATTGAGCATCCGCCTCCTTTTTCGCATCGCTTTCGGCAAGCTGTTTTTTCAGCCTTTCCTCTTCCTTGCGGATTTCTTCATCAATTTTTCTTGTTTCTTCTGTTTCAACAACGGGCTGAGGCAGGTCGCTGAGCTTCACCTCTCCCTTTTTATACTTTTTGTATATCTCATTTCTTTCAATCATACCCTCGCCGTATTCAACGGGAATGCCCTTGATTGCAAGAATAAGATTGATAACGAAATCAATAATAAACATAGCAATTGCAATAAACAGACCTGCGCCGAGCTTTGCAGATATGACATAGCCTGTGCAGGCCTTTACAAATTTGCCTATAAGAACAATATCAACAACCGAAGCAATTACTCCGAGGCCGTCAAAAACGCAGATGATTTTCTGCATATTTTTGTAGCTGATGAAGCAGAGAATCGTCATCAGAAGCACAAACACCGTGCACAGTGCAACGGCAACATAGCCCAGAAGTGAATTAAAAAGAGCACCGAACGGAGCAAAGTCACCCTTTGTATCCATTATAAACATAAGGTCCTCGGATGAAAACATATTGTAAATTCCGAGACCGCTGACAGCCATATCACTTGTTTTGAACGGAAGCTTTATTGTAAAAGAAGCCGCCGGAATAAGCAGTGCGATTACGGGGAGCAAAGCGGCAACAAGCCTGAATATGGTAAGCTTTGTGCCGATATATGCCGCCTTTAATCTTTTGAATTTAACATGAACTGCCGCATTTGAAAGCTCGGCATATTTTGCCTCTTCAATAAAATTGTTTTCAAAGTTGTAGTAGCGCATATTTACGCCGCATTTCGGGCAAAACTGGCTGATATTGAAAATCGTCAGTTTTTTTCCGCACTTCGGACATTTAGCCATATCATAATCCCTTTCTTATCAGTTTTTTGTGAGAGGAATTGAGTATTCATAGATTGAATACCAGACTCCTGCGGTATAGCTTCTGCCTCTGATGATGACCTCATCATCGTATGCTTCAAAAACAAAGCCTGTTCCGTTTGCCATTCTTCCTCTGAATGAGAGGGAAGCAAGGCAGGGGCAGTTTACAAGGTGAATGCCCTCATAATCGTAAACAGAAAGATATTTTGAAAAGACCTTATCGTTTTTATTTGAAAAGCCGGCGTGAATATGACCCGTAATGTAAAAAACATTATCATATTTTTTCATCGCTTCAAGAACTCTGTTGCTTGCTTCTCCGCCGATGCCGCCCTTATCATAATCAAAATCCTTGTATTTGCCCATAAACTCCCAGTTTTCGGGAAGACCGTGGGTTTCATTCAAGGGCCAGTGACTGATAACGAAAATCGGCTTTCCGGTCTTTGATGCCTTTTCCATTTCACCTTCAAACCATTGAAGCTGTTCTTCGGTGAATGTGGCGTTTGTGTGGTCCTCTTCACTGCCGAGAACAATGAAAGGATAGCCGTTTATCTGAGTCGAGTAATACATTTTATCACTCTCAACGCCGGAAAACTCTTTTCTGTATTCGGTAAAATATTTCTGTGCAAGAGCAAGGTCATCCTCTCCCTGCTCATTTTCCGTCCAGGTATCGTGATTGCCTGTTGCCCAGATAATATTTTTTGCAAGATTTTCTCTGCCGTAATTACCGATAACCCTTTTAATTGCTTCGTACTCTTCCTTTGAGCCGCTGTCAGCCTGGTCGCCCACAAAGACGAGAGCATCATACTTTTCATCGGCATTTGCAAAATCCCAGAGAGCGAGATTCAGAGTTGTTTCTCTGATTGAAATGCCGTTAATATGCGCATCGGAAATCGTTCCGAATTTTAAGCCGCAATTTTCCTTTTTATAGGTTGTGTCTGCGGCAAAGTTACCGAAAACCGGTGAAGTTAAAAAGCATAAAGCCGAAAGAATAACTGACAAAGCAGTCTTGAACACAGCAATCATATGCTATCCCCCATTATCATATTTATAAAATAATAACAAAAACGGGGGCATATTTCAACAAATTTATATACAATAAGGATAATTCGTTAATATCAACATTAAATTAAGTTTTATTTCGGCAATTTTGATAAATATAAGGGTACTAAATTATACACATATTCTTGTTATTGTCTGATTGTAGTGGTATAATTTGTAAGAAAATTTTTATTAACGAGGCGGCTTTATGTTAAACAAAAAAAGCGAAAAGCATTTTTACAAGGCTTTTTTCATAATGACAGTTACAATGGCTTTGCAGAATATAATCGTTTTCGGCGTAAACCTTGCGGATTCCGTTATGATGGGTGCTTACAGCGAAACAGCCCTCAGCGGTGTCGGAATATGCAACAACATTCAATATCTGCTTATGATGACCTTAACGGGCATCTCAAACGGAATGACGGTTATTGCTTCAAGATATTGGGGTATGGAGGATAAAAAATCGGTAAAAAGCGTTTCAGCCATTGCAATGTGGCTCGGCATCTTCTTTTCCCTGCTGATAACCGTTCTGTGTGCGGTTATGCCGGAAACAATAGTGGGCTTATATACAGATAAAGCCGCCGTTGCACAGCAGGCGGTTGAATATCTCTCAATTATTAAACATACCTATCTCATTTACGGAATAACCACGATTATTCTTTCAATTTTAAGAAGCGTTGAAACGGTTAAAATCGGCTTTTATGTTTCGGTTTCATCCTTTGCGGTAAATGTTTTTCTTAACTATGTTTTCATTTACGGAAAACTCGGTATGCCCGAAATGGGCGTTAAGGGCGCCGCCCTCGCCACCCTTGTTGCAAGAGGAATTGAATTTGCTGTTACGCTGGTTTATCTCTTTGCCATAGATAAAAAACTGAAATTCAGCCTTACAGAGCTTTTCAAATCAAGCAAATCAATGTTCAGAGATTTTGTAAAGACCGGCTCGCCCCTTTTGGGAAGCAGCGTTTCATGGGGAATTGCAATGAGTATTCAGGGTGCAATTATCGGCAGACTTGCTGAAAGCGCCATTGCCGCCAACAGCATTGCCTCAACTATTTTTCAGATTGCAACGGTTATTGCATACGCCTCCTGCAATGCCGCCTGTGTGCTTATCGGCAAAACCATAGGCGAAGGCTCCGGAATGGATATTATCAAATCACGAAGCAAAAATCTTCAGCTTATTTTTGTTGGGATAGGCATAATTTCAAGCGCAATTCTTCTTTTGTGCAAAGCTCTGATAATCGGATTTTACAACGCCTCCCCGGAAACGGTTGTATATACAAATCAGTTTATATGGGTTCTTGCAGTCACAATAATCGGCACGGCATACGAGTGCCCGACTCTCGGAGGAATAGTTTCCGGAGGCGGCGAAACATCCTTTGTTCTGAAAAACGATTTTATATTTATGTGGCTGATTGTTTTGCCCGTTTCCGCCCTGAGCGCCTTTGTTTTCAAGCTTCCCATTGTTGTAACCTTCGCCTGCCTCAAAGCCGACCAGGTTCTGAAATGCGTTGTCGCATTCTTCAAAGCAAGAAGCTATAACTGGGTAAAAAAGATAGGTTAATAAACAGACAAAGCCACAGCTTCACATAATGCATACAAAAAATCGAGGAGCAATGAGATTGATGTCATCGGTATAAGTAAACATATCTGCCGATTGTGACACTTTTCTCCGTTTGCGGAAACATATCCAAGAATTGTCTGTATGTGGGAACGTATCAATATTCAGCCTTCGAAGCTGCAGCTTTACTTGGTTGTGTGAGCAAACTGACACCGGCAACCTGTACTCAAACATCAGAAACATAAAATCTCAGCCAGTTGTCGATAATGAAAAAGCTGTTAGACAGCACACTCTTTTTTATGTCTTCATTCACATCATCATTGTGATAATAATTATCAGGGATATGCATATCAATCCCGCGTTTAATATCTCTCAAATACTCATTCTGAAGGGTATATGCGTTGTAATCAAAATGACAAAGAGAATAGAATACCGCTCTGTCACGTTCCCTCATAATGGCAGGACCTTTTCCGTCATATTCCGCAAGAATAACGAGTCCCTTTTCCTCCTGCTTTCGAATAAATTCAATGTCAAATCCTATTTCCCTTGAGGCATAACTTAAGAATCCGTCTTCCAATGAGTTGAAAATCGGTTCCGAAGGACAATTAATCTTCGTTGGGAATATTCCAAAGTATTTTTCATCATACCAAACAGGTTCTGCATCATATCGCTGCATAACAGAGGCAAAGGCACCCCAGCAGATATGAAACTGGCTTTTTACATGTGTCTGAGCCCACAGATCAATCTTTCGATACTCATTCCAAAAAGCATTATCAGGTGAAGGGAATACCGGTGATCCTGTAACGATTAGACCATCAAAAAACTTATCTTTTATTTCGCTGAATGTTCTGTAGTATTCCGCATAATAGCCTGAAGGAACTCTTTTGTAAATCCATGACTCCGTATGTAAAAATGTTACATAAGTATCTGTATCAGACAATGCTAATTTTTCAAGTATATCTTCTTCGGTCTGCTTAACTGTGGTCATTAAGTTAAGTATCAATATGCTGCGGGCTCTTATATTGTTTTCAAATATTACCTGAAGTCCTTTATTTTTCAGTTTTACCGCCGAAGGGAGTTTTTTATCCAAATAAAACATATTGCATAGCTCCCATATCATTTATACACATTTCATATCTGCATATTTACAGTACCTTGTCAGATTGCTGTATTCATTTTTTGACATCAAGACTACCGTCTCCACATGCCTTGACAGGTCTTAAGCTCAGTCGAGCGAT
>JAZLIZ010000030.1:0-33731 GCA_045617665.1 Acutalibacteraceae bacterium
CGCCTTTTTCCGCCTCACTTGTCCCTTCCGGCTCTCGCCCCTCGTTTCAAGTGCTCGACTACTATATCACATCCTCTCCCCCTTGTCAACTTCTTTTTTGCTTTATTTATTACTTCTTATCATCCTATCCGGGCGTGCAGATGCTGCTTTATAACATAGCTTCCGCTTTTCAGTTCTATGCAGGAGGAATTGTTAAGCGCACTCTTTTCATTTTCGGAATCAACAAACAGGAATCCGTCAGGTAATCTGATGAAGCCCTTTGATTTTTCGGGGACGGAAACATCAAGGCTGTATCTCTTATCGCCCGTCTTTTTCCATTTTACCTCTGCTTTACCGCAGGGCAGAGTATAAAAGCCCTCGGCAAAATCAAGAGATTTAAGGAAGAACGGTGTAACATCAACATCATCGGCACCCGTTAGTCTCGGATTTACTCTTATACCCACAATTCGCTGTGTAAACCAGTTGTTGACATCACCCATAAAGTGATGGTTAAGAGATGCCGGCTTATCCCACTCACACTCGGGAGTGAAATCCTCGGCAAGAGTTGTAAGCCCTCTGCGGACGAACATACCGTATGAGGGATAGTCATCCCTCGTAATCATCTTATATGCAAGCTCACTTTCACCGCAATCCGAAAGAACATGGAAAACGGTTCTCAAGCCAATCATACCGCAATCAAAATGGTCATCAGCCTCGTGAATAATATCAACAAGAACTTTGCAAGCCTGTGCCTTTTCACTTTCATTAAATACATTATAATAGATGCATATTGCCTGGGCGGTCTGGCAACGGGTGATAACGGTCATAGTGCTGAAATCAATCAAATTCTTTCTGACCGCATTACGAAGCTCATTATAAAGTTTATCTGCAAAGATTTTATGTGCTTCAAGCCCGAGCGCTTCAAAAAGCTTTGAAGATTTTTCGGCAATATACATTGAAATAACACTGTCTGTAAGGTACAGAGGAGCTACAGGGTCGCCAGCTCCCTTACCGGGCTGAAGCCAATCGCCCAAGCCGAGCTCAACAAGTCCGTCCGGGCGGCGGTTTTTACTGATGTAAGAAAGATAACGAAGCATTGAATCGGAACATTCACGGGCAGGAGAAAGGTCACCTCTCATACGGTAAATCTGCCAGCAAAGCTCTGTCAAAGCGTTATCCCACGCGGGGCCGTTGCCCCATTCAAAGCCCCATCCGCCTGTGGGAACAATACCGGGAAGGCTGCCCGAATCACTCTGCGCCTTGCAGATATTACGGAGCCACTCCTTATAGCTTTTTTCGGCTGAAAGAGTTAAAAGAATATGCTCTGCGGAAACGGCAGCATCACCCGTCCATCCGTTTTTCTCTCTGTGGGGGCAATCAGTCGGGAAATAATAGAAATTTGCAAGGTCACTTGCTCTGCCCATATCACGCAGAGAATTCATTATTTCATCGGAGCAGTTAAAACCGCCGATAGCTTTCAAATCGGAATTCGCAACAAGCATAGTAAGAGTATCCGGCTTTATCTGTTCCTTTTCAAGCCCGAACACAACGGCATATCTGTAACCGATATATGTGAAATCCGGAGTATAGCCCTCATCCTTTTCGCCCTTGCAGACATAATATGCTGTCTGACCGTAGCCCAGAGGATAAAAGCAACCGATATTGCCGAAATAAAGCTCACCTTCGGAATCCTTGTATTCACAGAACTGAATGAAGATTTTTTGTCCTTTTTTACCGTCAAGCTTAAGTCTGAAAATACCGGCAACATTTTTGCCGAAATCAAACACTACACCCTTTTGACCGAGATAATTAAACTTAAACTGCGTATCCAAACGCATATTTTCTCTGTTGTTGAGCTTTGAGGATAAAACAGCCTCTTTAATTTCAACAGCCTGTTTTTCTTCCGTTACAACAATCGGGTCAGCTTCACAAAGGCGGTATTCTCCACGGGGTGCGGATGCCTTTTTAACATTGCACCAGTCGGAATCGTCATAACCGGGGTCAAGCCAATCAGTAATTTCCAGATTAGCGTCATAGAAGCAACCGCTTCTCAAATCATCAAAAATAATGGGTGACGGCTTACATTTGAAGCTTTCATCCGCATCAACAACGGTTTCATTGCCGTTTTTATCAACATAGGTAATGCACATTGCAAAGCAGGGAGTATTGCGGAATCTTGCAATATCAAAATCCCACACTCTGCCTCCCGGTGCATTCTGCATACCGTTGCCGAGAATGATGCCCACAACATTTTCAGATTTAAGCAGTCCGGTAACATCGTATTTGTCATAATAAACAATATCATCCGGATTGGAGATATAGGGGGCAAGCAAGCCCTTAGTGATATTTTTACCGTTCAGAAAAAGTTTATAGAAGCCGAGGCCGGAAACGGTTATATATGCCTTTTCAAAATCGGCAGGAGAAAACTTTTTTCTTATATAAGGTGCGTTTATATGCTTTTCATAGGTGTTATATTCATCTGTCGCCTTAAAAAATCTTTCGGGAAAATACATCGTCTGCCTCCGGTTATTACAGAATTATAATTCAACTTTCCAAAATGCTATATTGTGTCTTTTCCATGTATAGGAAATGTAAAGCGAGCCGTTCAGATATTCGATTGCAGGGTAACTGAATTCTCTTTTCGGCTCAATACCCTCAAGAGTATTAACAAGCTCAAAGGTTTTTCCGTTATTCTTTGAAACGGAGAGTGTCAGAGGTGAGCGTTCACCCCAGTTTTCGCCAACAGGGTTGGAAACGAGGTATATATCGCCGTTCGGAATCTTTACCAAATCAATACCGCTGTTGTTGTTGGGCATATCGGTGGGATATGCTTCACACCAGGTTTCGCCGTTATCCTCACTGTCGGAACGGTAGATTTTGCCTGCCGCAGTTCTTGTGAGCATATGAACCTTACCGGGAGCACTTTCCCACAAGGTGGGCTGAATCATAGGTATTTTATTTCGGCAATGGTCATTGAAGGTGTTAAGAAGAGGGCTGCAGTATTCGGTGGGAACACGCTTGCTCTTTCTGAAGGTTACACCGTCATCGTCTGAAATGTCGGTAAAGCAGACCCAGCCTGTATGCTCCGTTGAAGCAGGGGCAAGAATTCTGCCGTTTGAAAGGCGAATGCATTTATTTTTAACGGGGCCTCTGCCGCCGCTGTTGTCACCCTTAACAAGCTCCTTCGGCTCTGAAAAAGTTAAGCCGTTATCGTTTGAAACAGCAAAAAAAGTTTTCCATCTGGGTATGTTCTTACCGACCTTGAAGAACAGGACTATTTCACCGTTCTTTCTTTTGAATAAAACAGGGTTCCAATGGGGTACACCGTTTGCCTTGCTCAAACGAACAGGCTGTGAAAAGCCGTTTTCATCTTTTCTTGCATACCATATATCAACATCATCCTTACCCTCTTTTGTGCCGCCGAACCAGGCAAACAAAACAGTTCCGTTTTCAAGAGGAAGAACGGTTGTTGCATGGCAGTTTTTTGTGGGTAAAACCTCGCATACATATTCCTTTGTAAATTTCATATTTATCACACTTTCGTTTTTATAATTTGAAATCTTCCGGGTCAGCCGATTCAACCATAAGTTTTTTCTTCGGCACTCTCTTTAAGGGGTCATATTTATATTTACCGCAGCATTTGCCGATTTCTATTATCCCCTTTTTTTCGCAGAGTATTTTATCCCCTGCCGGTGAAAGTCTGCCGAACTGACAGTATTCACAGTTTTCGGGATATTCTTTTTTATTCAAAAGCTTTTTCATATTCAGAACTCTCCGTAAGAAATAACATTATCGAATTTATCGGCATCAAATTCTTTACCGAGAATATATGATTTTTTAACCTGCTTTTTACCCTTTACGAATTCGGGCTTACCGGGGCAGAACGGATAAAAACCGAGAATACCGAAAATATACCAGATTGCCATTGTTCCGTTATCCTCATCTCCCGGGAAGCCGTCATCCTCACAGGAAAATGCCTCCTTGCAAAGTCTTTCAACCCAATATGCGGTTTTTTCAACATTGCCGAGGGCGGAATAAATATAAGGAATATGGAAAGATGGCTGATTTGAAATTGCACACTGACCGAAATCTGCGGCAGCCATTTCAGTTATCTCGTGGATTTCACAGTCATAGCCGACTGAAATATAATCGGGAGCAGTTGCAAAAAGCTCATCAATCTTTTCAATAAGCTTTTCTTTTCCGCCGAAAGCCTCTGCAAGCCCCTCAATATCGTGGGGAACGGCAAAGGAATTTTGCCATGCACTGCCCTCTGTATAATCTCTGCCCCAGGCTATGGGTGAAAAATCGGGTCTGAATTCACCCTTGCTGTCCTTCGGGCGCATAAAGCCTGTTTCTTTATCAAAAATATTCAGATAATTCTTTGCTCTTTTTCTGTATTCATTTTCAATATCCGTTTTACCGAGAAGCTTTGCAATCTCCGCAATGCACCAGTCGCCGTAAGCGGCATCCTGTGTAAGATTTACGCTTTCTCTCTGTTCATCACAAGGCACATAACCGAGCCTGCAATAGCTTTCCGCACCGTTTCTGCCGAACATTGATTTTTCTGCATTTACGGTGGCGTGCTTCATCATTCCCTCAAGGGCAAGCTCCAAATCTTCATTTGAAATAAGGCCCTTAACAGCGCCGTCACAGATAACCGCATCAATAAGCGTTGACGGCATACATCCGTGCTCACCGATTGAGAGCCAGCGTGGAAGCCAGCCTGTTTCAGTATATTCGTGAATGTAAGAAACGAGCATTTCTTTCATCTCGTCCTTTGCAACGATTGAAAAGAAAGGATAAACCGTTCTGTATGTATCCCAGAAGCCGTTATCGGTATATCTGACACCCTGACGGATTTTACCGTCATGAGGGCAATAATGGAAAGGGTTGCCCTCTTCGTTTATTTCATAGCATTTATGGGGATAAAGAAAAGCACGGTACATACAGGAAAGGAATGTTTTGTATTGCTTTTCGTCTTCGGCTTCAATTTCAATTCTTGAAAGATATTCCTCCCAGACCGCTTCACCCTCTGCCTTAATCTCTTCAAATGAAGATGAGCCTATTTCTCTTTCGAGGGAAAGCTCCGCCTGCTCATAGGAAATATATGAGGTTGCTATTGAAAACTCCGTTATCTTGTTAACAAGCTTTAAGTGAATTGCGGTTTCTTTACCGGCTATTATTTTACCCTTATTCAAGCCCGCATCGGCGCTCTCGGTAAAGGAGCCGTCTCCGTCAACACTGCCGGCAGGGAATTTAAGAATAACATATTCGCAAAACGAATTTGCTTCGCCGCCGCTTGTATTATTCGTATAACAGCAAAGCTCATTTTTTTCTTCAATCCAGTAGTAGCCGTATTCACCGCTTACCGGCAAAACGGAAAGAAAGTTTTCGCCGGAATTATCAAAGAATATACGAGCCTTTGCACATCTTTGAGTAGGAGTCAGTTCAAAATCACAGTTGTATCTCAAAAGTCGGTATTTCAGATAGTGCGGCATCAGAATCGCATCCTGCGGTCTGAAGCCCGACCATCTTTCTTCGCCGCCCATTCTCAAAGGCTGTTTCTGTGGCATAAACACCATTGCACCGTAATCGGCAATCCACGGGGAGGGCTGATGAGTGAGCCTTATGCCCTCAAGCGAACGGTCCTGCGGATGATAATACCAGCGGATATTTCCGTCACTCGTCTGCGGAGCAAATGCCGCCATACCGAAAGGGCGTTGAACAAGCGGCAGAGTGTTGCCGTTTGAAAATCTGTGAACAGAGGCAGAGCCCTGTTTTATATTTACGAATTCAATTTTACTCATAAGATTATCTCCGAACGAATATATAATACATCAATATTATAAAATTATCGGGATTATGTCAAGAAAAATGACTTCGTTTATTGAATAATGACAAAAATAATGTTAATATATAGCATGAATTATTATGTTAGCGAGGATAATCAGATGAGTAAAACACCGGATTATATAAAATATGCGGCTTCAATCATTCCGAGTGAAAGACAAATCCAATGGCAGGAAACGGAATTTTATTCTTTCATTCACTTCGGTATGAACACATTTACAAACAGCGAGTGGGGCAGCGGTAATGAGGACCCGGATTTATTCAACCCCGAAGAGCTTGACTGCCGTCAATGGGCAAAGCTCTGCAAATTATCCGGTATGAAGGGTCTTATTTTAACCGCAAAGCATCATGACGGCTTTTGCCTCTGGCAGACCGCATATACAAATCACTCCGTGCGTTCAAGCAAATGGAGAGAGGGCTCCGGCGATGTGGTGCTCGAATGTGCAAAAGCATGTAAGGAATACGGCATCAAATTCGGCATTTACCTTTCGCCCTGGGACAGACACGAGGAAACCTACGGCACGGGAGAAGCCTATAACACATTTTTCAAAAATCAGCTTCGTGAGCTTCTGACAGCCTACGGCGAGCTTTTCTGCGTCTGGTTTGACGGTGCCTGCGGTGAGGGCAAAAACGGAAAGGTTCAGCAATATGACTGGGAGGGCTACTACGCCCTCGTGCGTGAGCTTCAGCCCAATGCCACAATCAACATCTGCGGCCCCGATGTTCGCTGGTGCGGTAATGAATCCGGCGTATGCAGAAGAAGTGAATGGAGCGTTGTTCCGTATTACTATTCAAATCAGGAGCTTATTGCCGCAGGCAGTCAGAAGGATGTTTCAAGGGCACCTAAAAAAATCAACCCCACACAGCTCGATATAGGCTCAAGAAAGCAGATTAAAAAATGCAATAAACTAATCTGGTACCCTGCGGAGGTTGATGTTTCCATTCGTGACGGCTGGTTTTACCATGCAAATGAGGAGCTGACCGTAAAGCCCCTTTCAAAAATAATGGATATTTATTATAAATCTGTCGGTGCAAATGCCACATTCCTTTTGAATATTCCGCCAATGCCATCAGGCAAAATTCATCAGCACGACCTTGAAACTATGCTCTCTGTCGGAGCACAGCTTGAAATTGAATTTCACGAAAACCTTGCGGAAGATTCGGTTATGACCGATAACAGACATCTTGATGAGGAGCACACCGGTCAGCACATTCTCAACAATGACCCCGAATCCTACTGGCACTCCGGCGATAACCCGGACGGCAGTGAGCTTATACTTGACCTCGGTGATGAATATGACATTGATAAAATCGTTCTCGGTGAACACATCAGAACAGGTCAGCAGATAGAAAAATTCACCCTTTTCGTTCAGCTTGACGGAAAGTGGAAAAAGTTAGAGGACGGCACGGTTATCGGTTACAAGAGAATCTGCCGTTTCAAAGAGGTCAGAGCAAGATATTTTAAGCTTGTAATCAAAAAATCCAGATGCTTTGCAACAATAAGCAAATTTGAGGCGTATTGATAATGAACATTCAGATTTTCGGTCTTAACAAGTGCTTTGATACAAAAAAAGCACAGCGATATTTCAAAGAGAGAAACATAAAGTTTCAGTTTATTGACCTTTCGCAGAAATCCTTAAGCAAGGGCGAATTAAACTCCGTTCTTGAAAATGTTAATTCTCTTGAAGATTTGATTAACGAGAAGTCAAAAAACTTTGAAAAAAGCTTTATAAAATATGTTGCCGGACAGGAGGCTAAAATTGAAAAGCTTCTTGAAGACGGCACATTGTTCAGAACTCCCATTGTCAGAAACGGAAAGCAGTCAACAGTAGGCTATTGCCCGGAAGTATGGAAAGAATGGAACTGAAAAAGATTATTCCCCCGCAGGTTCGCACGGCAGTTGCCATGCTGAATAATGCAAGCTATTCCGCTTATATTGTGGGTGGTGCAGTCCGTGATGTGATAATGAACAACCCGGTAAATGACTGGGATATAACCACAAGTGCTTTGCCCGAAGAAACAGAAAAGGTTTTTGCCGGCTATCATTTCTTTGAAACGGGAATGAAGCACGGCACGGTAACGGTAATAATTGAAAAAATGCCCCTTGAAATAACCACCTACCGTATTGAAAAGGGTTATTCCGACAGGCGCAGACCGGATGAGGTACTTTTCACCGACAGGCTTGAAGAGGATTTATCAAGGCGTGATTTCACCTGCAACGCCATTGCTCTCCACCCGGAAAAAGGCTTTATTGATTTATTCGGCGGTAAAGGTGACATTGAAAAAGGAATTATCAGATGTGTCGGTGAGCCTGATAAAAGATTTAACGAGGATGCTTTAAGGATTTTGAGGGCGCTTCGCTTTGCATCCGTTCTGGGCTTTGAAATTGAGAGTGAAACGGATAAGAGCATAAGAAAAAGCTTTCCTCTTTTGGAATACATTTCAAAGGAAAGAATTTTTGTTGAGCTTTCAAAGCTACTGTGCGGAAAAAACACAGGTAAAATACTGCTTGAATACAGCGATGTTTTGTTTTTCATTCTCCCCTGCCTTAAAGAGATGAAGGGCTGTCTGCAAAACCACGAAAGACATATTTACGATGTATGGGAGCATACGGTTAAGGGAATTGAAAATGTGCCCCCTGTCAGCGATTTGAGATTTGCCATGCTTTTTCATGACAGCGGAAAGCCCTCTGTTAAAACTACGGATGAAAACGGTGTTGACCATTTTTATTCTCACGGGGCAGTCAGCCGTGAAATTGCTCACAAGGCTCTGTGCGAGCTGAAAACCTCCGTAAAAACGAGAAAGCATATCTGTGATTTGGTGGAATACCACGATTTTCTGCCGACAAAAATAAGTAAAAAAACTTATAAGAAATATATCGGCATATTGGGGCTTGAAACGGTAAGAGAGCTGTTTACAATCCGTGAAGCAGATTTAAGGGCACAAAATCCGGTCTTTCTGGAGGAGAGCCTTGAGGATAACCGAAAAGGATTTGAAATTTTCAGCGAAATTATCCGTAACGAAGCCTGTTTTACGCTAAAGGATTTATGTATAAACGGCGGCGATTTAATGGCAGTCGGCTTTGAAGCAGGGCCGTCACTCGGCACAATTCTCGAAAAGCTTCTGGGCGAGGTTATGGATAACAAAATCAGCAACAATAAAGATGCTCTTCTCACAAGAGCCAAGGAGTTATATATAAATGGAAACAGTTAAAATTCAGAACGCAAAGGAATTTGACGAATTTGTCAAGTCCCACAAAAAGGGTCATATGATGCAAACCTCAATGTGGGGTCAGGTTAAAAAGGAATGGGACTGGACAGGCTTCATCAAAAGGGATGAAAACGGAAAAATCAAGGGCGTTTGCGGTGTTTTAATCCGTCAGATTCCCCTCACCCCTTTCAAAATGATGTATGCACCGAGAGGCCCCGTCTGTGACCTTGACGATAAAGAAACGGTTAAAGAACTTCTTACCGCCGTTGCGGAATACGGCAAAAAGAATAAGGCGTACACCTTCAAAATTGATACGGATACCCTTGCGACAAACACGGAATATATTGACCTGCTTAAATCCCTCGGCTTTACCTTTAAGGAGCACGGTGCCGGCTTTGATACCGTTCAGGCACGCTGTATTTTCAGGCTCAATGTTGAGGGCAAAACCGAAGAAGAGGTTATGAACTCCTTTCACTCCAAAACAAGATATAACACACGCCTTGCGGAAAGAAAGGGCATAAGAATTGAAATCAAAGGCAAAGAGGCCTGTGAGGAATTTCATAAGCTTATGCTTGTTACGGGCGAAAGAGATAATTTTGCCACAAGGGGCACAGAGTATTTTGAAAGAATAATGGATGCCTTCGGTGACGATGCAAGAATTTACTTTGCATATTATGAGGATGAGCTTCTTGCAGGTGTTCTTGATGTTCATACGGGCGATAAAATCTGGTATGTTTACGGTGCAAGCTCAAACTCTCACCGCAACCTTATGCCCACCTATCTCATTCAATGGGAATGTATTAAATGGGCAATGGAGGAGGGCTGCAGCTGGTATGATTTCAGAGGCGGTTATCCCGATGAAAACAACCCTCTTCACGGAATTTACAAATTCAAAAAGGGCTTCTGCCAGGATTATATGGAGTTTATGGGTGAAGCCGATTTGATCATGGATAAATTCGGCTACAGATTCGTGGAATTGGCTCAAAAAGCATCAAAATCCACAAGAAAAATAAGAGCAAAAATACTCAAATAAGGAAAATCTATGGAAAATTTTGATTTTGTTGAAAATGAAAGGCTGAGAAAACAGCTTAATTTCCTTGTGGAAATTGACAAAATGAAAGAGGTATTCCGAAGAACAATCAATCTGAATTCAAGAAGAAGAGAAAACGATGCGGAGCACTCCTGGTCGTTCGCTCTCTATGCTCTCATTTTGCAGGAATATGCAAGCGACAGTATTGATATAAATAAGATTATTAAAATGGCACTTGTGCACGACCTTGTGGAGGTTTATGCCGGCGATACCTTTGCTTACGATTCAAAGGGCTATGAGGATAAAAGCAGGCGTGAGCAAGAGAGTGCCGAAAAGCTGTTCGGTATTCTTGAATGTGACCAGAAGGACGAAATAAAAGCTCTGTGGGAGGAATTTGAAGCAAATGAAACCCCGGAGGCAAAATTTGCAAACTGCTGTGACAGAATTCAGCCGCTTATTCATAACTACCTCACCGAGGGGCACACCTGGAAAGAGGGCGATGTTTCAGCCGAAAAGGTGCTTGACAGGATGAGCATTATGTCGGATAACGCCCCGGAGCTGTGGAAGGTTGTTGAAGCGGTTGTTGAAATCTGCATTGAACGGGGCAACCTTAAAAAATAGTTTTACAAAGCAAGAGGATTATAAGGTTATCCCCTACGGATAATCTCAAATCCTCTTTCGTTTTAATAAATTCTTAATTATTTCGTAGTTTCGTTTTAGAAAAGCAATGCTATTATTCACCTGTAACACGGGAGGTACAATTATGTTTACGGTTCTTGTTTGTGACGATGACAAGGCAATTCTCGATTCCCTTGAAATCTATCTTAAAAATGACGGCTATAATGTTCTGAAAGCAGAAAACGGAATTGAAGCCCTTGAGTTTATTAAGGGCAATGAAATTCACTGCTGTATTATGGATATTATGATGCCGGGGCTTGACGGTATGACAGCCACAATGAAGCTGCGTGAAAAGAATAACATCCCCGTTATTCTTCTTTCGGCAAAAAGTGAAGATACCGATAAAATCGCAGGGCTTTCATTCGGTGCGGATGACTATGTTACAAAGCCCTTTAACCCTTTGGAGCTTATGGCAAGGGTTAAATCGCAAATCAGGCGCTATACATCCCTCGGCTCAATAGAGGTCAGGGAGGGCGTGCTCACAACAGGCGGTCTTTCGCTTGATAAGGTGGCAAAGCGTGTTTATGTTGACGGTGAAGAAATAAACCTTACCGCAAGGGAATTCGGCATACTCGAATATCTTATGGATAATATGGGCAGAGTGCTTTCAGTCGGCAAAATCTATGAGGCTGTATGGAACGAGCCGGCACTCTATTCCGATAAGACGGTTACCGTCCACATAAGAAGAATCCGTGAAAAAATTGAAATAAATCCCGGTGAACCTAAATACTTAAAGGTGGTGTGGGGCATTGGCTACAAAATTGACAAAATTTAACACTCTGAAATGCAAAAAGACACTTGCAATAATTCTCGCAATAATCTGCTTTTTCTCGGTGGGCTTTTCCGTCTGTTTCCTGGTTCGTGAAAAAATCTTTTATGACGATTACGGCTCCTATGAGAACACAGCCTCATTCAGAACAAATCTGAATTATATTGAGCTGTGGGCTCTTTCGGACGGTGAAATGCAAACCTGTAAAAGTGAAGCGGATTTTGAAAAAACCTCTGTCGGCAAAACAGTTCTGAAAAACAAGACCGCCGCAGAAAAACAGATTCGTGACGCCTGTGATTACCTTGACAGCCTTGACAGTTTCTATATTTATGTTTCGGCAGACAATGAATACAGATATTTGCTTGATATGAACGGCACCAAGGTTTATTTTGCCCATTACGGCATAATTGATGCAGATGATTTTAACAGCCATACTTACTTATCCGTAAGTCAGAATAAAGCAGAAAAATCAAAAGCTCCGGCACAGGTCAACACATCTAAAATTGCAAGCTGTCTTGCTCTTATTCATGACAAGGTTTATGATACAAACGGTTACCATTATGACTACGGCGAAGAAACGACCGACAGGCTGATTGAAATTTTTACCGGCTCATACGAACAGAATTACGGCTATAACAGTTACAATTTCTGGTTCAGGTCAAGCGAAATAGAGGAAAAATGCGACTGTGTAAAATTCGCCTTATTCTGCAACACCACAAAAAAGGTTTACACAAATTGCGGTGTGAAATGGGATGATAACCTTGAAGCCGTTCAGAAAAAGCTGGGCGGTGAATATGTTGAGTACATTGAAAACGGAAAATTTTACAGCAATATCAACCTGAAGGATAACGGAATCTGGACAAAGCTTAATTCAGAATTTACCGGTCTGCAGGAAAACTGTTGGCTTAAAGGGCAAGTCAACAATAAAAATTTTTCAAGAATTTATTTCAGCTATTCAAAGCCTGTCAAAGATAATGATTTATTTGCGGTTGGCTTGTCGGGATATACTGCCGAAAACGACATAAGAAGCATTATTCCGTTCCACGGGCTTGTGCTGACGCCCGCCTTCTGCGTTATAACATTTATTATTGCCCTGCTGTGTCTTGCTTATGTTTTTGCTAAGGCAGGTAAAACGGAAAACGGAGAAATAAAAGCCCTGTTTTGCGATAAAATCCCCTTTGCCTTAAGCCTTGCCCTGACAATTACGGTTTTAGCCCTTGCGGGGACCGGCGTAGGCGCATTGCACTACTGCGAATTTAATTTTGCTCAGGAAATTTGCGATAATTACTATGCACCGACAATATTCAGCTTCTTTGTTAAAAATGCAGTTGTGCTGTGCGGCTTGCTTGTCGTTATCTTCTTTATGACCCTTGCCGCTTTCATCTGCGGAATAATAAGAAATGTGAGAAACAAAACATTCTTAAAGCACACCTTAATCGCATACATAATTTTATTATTTAAGCAAATCTGCAAAGGCTTGAAATTCATTTACCGCAAAACACTTGCAAATGTTTTCAGGGGAATAAAAGAGTTTATCATAGATGATTATTCAAGCAGAAAAGGAAAAGCCACAAAGATAATCAGCATAGCGGTTATATTCATTATTGCAAATATAAATTTCATTCTCATTGCACTTTACGGAAGCTGTGATGTTGATTTTGTTTTTCCGTTTATTTTGACTGTTCTGGTTGTTGCGGCGCTTATATGGCTGCTTATCTGCTTTGACAGGCTCGCAAGGGGTATAAGTCAGATTAAGCTCGGCAACTTTACGGTTGAAATAAACAAAAAATATATGCCGGCATTTATGAAAGCGGTTGCGGAGAATATCTGCTCCGTGCGTGACGGTCTTTCAGATGCTGTTTGTGATGCTCTGAAGCAGCAGGCAACCAAAACGGAGCTTATAACAAATGTTACCCACGATTTGAAAACTCCCCTCACCTCGATTATCACTTACATTGACCTTTTGAAAAAGGATGAAAACGGTGAGCACAGAGATGAATACATCGGCATTATTGATGAGAAATCGCAGAAGCTGAAAAAACTGATTGACGACCTTGTTCAGGCTTCAAAGGCGGCAGGCGGTGCGATTGATGTTCACCCGGTCAGCCTCGATTTAAGCCAGTTTGCCGTACAAACAGCGGGTGAAAACGAGGATGAGCTGAAAGAAAACGGGATTGAGCTTGTGCTGAAAGCCCAAAGCACCCCCGTAACCGTCAAGTGCGACCCGGGGCTCACAGGCAGAGTTTTTGAAAATCTGATTTCAAACATACGCAAATATGCCATGAAGGGCACAAGAGCATTTATTGAGGTTAAGGAGGATGAGGGCTTCGGCATCATCGTATTCAAAAATATTTCCGCAGCGCCAATTGATGTTGAGCCCGAAAGACTGACCGAAAGATTTTTCAGAGCAGATTCGTCAAGAACAGGTGACGGAAGCGGACTCGGTCTTTCAATAGCAGAAAACCTCACCACTGTTCAGGGCGGCTCGTTTAATATTGAAATTGACGGCGATTACTTCAAAGTATATATAAAATTACCGAAGCAATAAAAAAGAAAAGGTGCTGTTTAAGTCCCTGCGGATTTATACAGCACCTTGTTTATTTACTTTTCGTTTTTACGGTCACAGCCCTTACATTTACTGCAATCACCGTTACAGCCACCTGTTTTTCCCTTTTTTATTCTGACTATTGCAATAACCGTCAAAGCAATGATAACCGAAATTAAAATATAATCAAAAGGCTTCATATTATCATTCCGCCAATCTGATAAACCGCAAAGCTGAACAGCCAGGCGATTACACACTGAAAAACTACCACGGCAACCGTCATCCACTTTGAATTAAGCTCCTTGCTGATGGTTGAAACAGATGCAATGCAGGGAGTATAAAGCAGAGTGAACACAAGAAAGCTGACGGCTGAAAGCGGAGTAAACAGGGATGAAAGAACTGCCGGCAGATTTTCCATACCCGTATTGAGCAAAACGCTCATTGTTGAAACAACCGCTTCCTTTGCGGTAAAGCCGGAAATAAGCGAGGTTACTATTCGCCAGTCGGAAAAGCCCGTCAGATTAAACACGGGGGCAATTAATCTGCCTATCATTGCAAGCAGACTGTTCTGACTGTCCGAAACAACATTAAGCCTTGTATCAAAGGACTGCAAAAACCAGATAATGATTGTTGCAACAAAAACAACCGTGAAAGCCCTTTGAAGAAAATCCTTTGCCTTTTCCCACAAAAGCAAGCCTACATTTTTTGCAGACGGAAATCTGTAATTCGGAAGCTCCATAACAAATGGTACGGGATTACCCTTAAAGAGCGTAAATTTGAAAATAAATGCGAACAGAATTGCGGAGATTATTCCGAGACCGTAAAGGCAAATCATAACAAGTGCCGCTTTACCGGGGAAAAATGCCGCCGCAAAAACCGCATAAACCGGGATTTTAGCGGAGCAGCTCATAAACGGCGTCAGCAATATGGTCATTTTCCTGTCCCTGTCGGAGGAAACCGTTCTTGCTGCCATAATCGCCGGAACGGTACAGCCGAAGCCCACAAGCATAGGCACAAAGCTTCTGCCGGAAAGACCGATTTTTCTCAAGGGCTTATCCATAACAAAGGCAACCCTTGCCATATAGCCTGTATCCTCCAGAATAGAAAGGAAGAAAAACAGAGTAACAACGATAGGCAAAAATGATAAAACCGAGCCTACGCCGTTAAGGATACCGTCAACAATTAAGGAATGAACAACGGGGTTTATGCCGTAGGCGGTAAGCCCCATATCAACAAGCTCAATAACCTTATCAATGCCGAGCATAAGTAAATCGCTGAGCCTCTGCCCTATAACGCTGAATGTGAGCCAGAAAACAAGGCACATTATTCCGAAAAAGACGGGAAAAGCGGTGTATTTGCCTGTCAGAATTTTATCAAGCCTGCCGCTTCTGATGTGCTCTATACTTTCCTTGGGCTTTATGATTGCATATTCAACAGCCTTTTCAATGAAATTATAGCGCATATCCGCAAGGCAGGCGTTTCTGTCAAGCCCTGTTTCCGCTTCCATTTCAATGATACAGTGTTCAATCAGTTCTTTCTCGTTTTGGTTTATTTCAAGATAATCTGCAATTTTAGGGTCATCCTCAATAAGCTTTGAGGCGGAAAATCTTTCACTTAAATTAACTCTTTCGGCATGGTCTTCAATAAGATGCACCACCGCATGAATACATCTGTGAACCGGAGAATCCTTGGGGCAGAAATCATAAACGCTTGGTATCTGTCTGTATTTTGCAACCTGAACAGCCTTTGCAACAAGCTCCGAAACACCTGCACCGTTTATTGCGGAAATCGGTATTACGGGAATGCCGAGCATTTCGCTCATTTTTGCCGTATCAACGCTTCCGCCGTTATTTTCAACCTCGTCCATCATATTGAGGGCAAGCACCATCGGTATGCCTAAATCAATGAGCTGGAGAGTTAAATAAAGGTTTCTTTCGATGTTTGTTGCATCAACAATGTTTATAATGCCGTCCGGCTTTTCGTTAAGAATAAAATCTCTTGTGACAATTTCTTCCTGTGTATATGGTCTTAGGGAGTAAATGCCCGGTAAATCCACAACCTCCGAGCCCTTTGCACCCTTCATTTCGCCCATTTTACTGTCAACCGTAACACCGGGGAAATTACCCACATGCTGGTTTGAGCCTGTCAGAGCATTGAAAAGAGTTGTTTTGCCGCAATTCTGATTACCTGCAAGTGCAAAAATCATAATCTTTTCTCCTCCTCAATCTCAATCTTTTGTGCATTTTCTTTTCGGAGGGTAAGCTCGTAACCCCTGATTGTAATTTCAATCGGGTCACCCATAGGTGCAATTTTAACAAGTGTAACCTTCGTTTTGGGGATAAGGCCCATATCAAGCAGTCTGCATCTCAATGCGCCCTCTCCGTTTACCGCCGTAATTGTTGCGGATTTGCCGATACCGAGTTCGTCGAGTGTCATTTTTCCCTCTCTTTCCGTTCCGTTTATAACGGATTTGTTATTTCCGATTTGGAAATATATTGTGATTATCTGTACTTTTTCAGAACCTCAAAGGCTTCCCTTGCGTCCTGCTCAAAATCAATAACATCCGCTTCAACAGAACACATTTCAACCCCGGCATTTATTATGGGAAGCATAAAATCATCCTGATTGAATTTATCCCCTGCCTTGGGATATGTTCTTCTGTGCTCACCGTCACCGTCCGGGTTGGAGGTATGGGCATGAATAAGCCATTCCGAATACTTTTCAATCTCCGAAAGAGGCTCATCACCTAAACGCATATGCATTAAATCGGCAAGCACCTTTACATAGGGTGAATTTACCTTTTTTGCAATTTCAACACCCTGCGCAATGTGATTTATAACATTACATTCACCGGGGCGAAGAGGCTCAACGGCAACTCTGATTTCATATTTTTCCGCAAGAGGAGCAACAATATCACAAAGAAACTCCGTAATTTCCTCTCTGCAGGAATCTATGGAGGTACCCGGCTCTTCCTTATATTTTCTTGCACCCGATGAGCCGAAAACAAGAATTTCTATTCCAAGCTCCTTTGCTCTTGCAAAAAGCTTCTGTGTGTATTCTCTGATTTTCTTTTCATCCTTTTCGGGGCCTACGATTCTGTAACCGATAAAGCAGTTTGATGAAAGAATGGGAATACCGGCATTTTTCATCTGATTAAAAAGCTCATCATCAGCCTTAACGATATCACCGCTGTTTGATTCAACATAATCATAGCCGATTGCCTTGGCTATTTTCATTCTTTCAACATTATCTCCGCAGCATACACCGATTTTCATTTTTTATATCCTCAATTCATAAAATTTTTCAGCATTTCTCTTGCCGACTGAAGCTGTAGCTCCGTAACGCTGTTTCCGGCGTTTATTCTTGCAATTTCATTTGCTCTGCCTTCAAAATCAAGGGGAATAACCTTTGTAAATGTACCCTTTTCATTAAAGGATTTTTCAATTTTCATCTGATTATCCGCAGCGGCGGCAATAATGCCCAGGTGCGTTACGCAGATAACCTGCCTGCCCTTTGAAACTCTGTTTAATTTGAGGGCGATTTTTTCGGCGGCTGAACCGCTGACGCCGGAATCAATCTCATCAAAAATCAGAGTACCCACATTATCGCAGCCCGACAAAACGGTTTTAATTGCAAGCATAATTCTTGAAAGCTCACCGCCGGAGGCAATTTTTGCAATGGGCTTCGGCTCCTGCCCGGCGTTAGCGCTTATCAGAAATTCTATATTATCCTTACCCTTTGAGTTAAGGGGCGTTTCTTTGATATCAACAACAAATCTGACATTCGGCATATCAAGAAATTCAAGCTCGGTGCAAACCTGCTTTTGAAATTTCTCCGATGTTTTCTTTCTTGACTCCGTGAGCTTTTCGGAAAGAAGCTTTACCCTGTCACCGTATTCATACAGCTCATTTTCAAGGACTGCAATTCTTTCATCAGATGAATTTAAGTTTTCCTTTTCCGAAACGGCATCATCAAGAAATTTAAGAATATCCGCTTCCGTTTTTCCGTATTTCATTGAAAGACGGTAAATCACATCAAGCCGGTCATCAATTTCTTTTATTCTTTCGGGTCTGAATCTGAAATTTTCGCTAAGTTCTCTGACAGATGAGGTAAGCTCACCGAGTTCAAACGCCATATTTTTAACTGCCTTTGCCGTATTCACCGCATCAGCATAAAACCTTGCCGCATTTTCAAGCTCCGTTGCGCAGTTCATCAGCGCTTCGGATATTCCGTTATCACCGCTTAAAGCCAAATAGGATTTTTCAAGGTTTTTTCTTACGAGCACACTGTTTTCAAGCATTGCCTTTTCCTTGGCAAGCTCATCCGCTTCCCCGGTGTGCAAATCGGCATCCGATATTTCTTTTATGACAAAATCAAGGTAATCAAGCCTTTGCGCCTTTTCATCCCTTGTATCATAGAGAGCATCGAGTTCTTTTTTTACCGCTATCAGCTTTTTGAAGGATGCCTTATATTCACTTCTTAATTCGCCGTTATCCGCAAGCGTATCAATAAACGAGCAGTGCTTTTCGGGAATCAAAAGAGCCTGTGAATCGTGCTGGCCGTGAATATTTACAAGCATTGCTCCGAGCTCCTTAAGCTTTGTAACGGAAACGGGCACATCATTAACCCTGCAAATATTTTTACCCGACAGCGAAATCGAACGGGAAATAATCAGCGAAGCATCATCGTTTACGGGTATTCCCTCATCGGTAAGAAAATCGGAAACGGATTTATCAACATCCGCAAACTGTGCAACAACCACAGCCCTGTCGGCGCCGTCTCTGATAAGCTCCTTTGATGTTCTTTCGCCGAGAATTGCATTGATTGAATCAATAACAATGGATTTACCTGCACCGGTTTCACCCGTTAAAACATTCAAGCCGCCGCAAAGCTCAAGTGATGCACTTTCAATAACAGCAATATTATCAATTTTAAGTGCAAGCAGCATATTTTTATCCTACCACATTTTCTATGGTTTCTTTCATTTTTTCGGCAGATTCCTCTGTTCTGCAAACCACAAAAATAGTATCATCACCTGCAAGTGAGCCGACAACATCCTCCCACTCCATTGCATCAAGAGCGGCACAGGCGGCATTTGCCATACCCGTATAGCACTTGATTACAACCATATTAAGAGCGTGCTCGGCTGAAATAACGCTGTGGCTGAAAACACTCCTGTACTTATCGGAAAGCTGTGTTTTGCTTGTCTTATCAACAGAATAACAGGTTCTGCCCATAGCATCCGGCTTTTTGATAAGGCGGAGGTCCTTAATATCCCTTGATATTGTTGCCTGGGTTGTGTCAAAGCCCTCCGCATTGAGAAGATTAAGCAATTCAGTCTGTGTGGCAATACAGTTTGTTTCGATTATGCGAAGGATGGCCTCATGTCTGTTCTTTTTCAAAATAATCAATCCTTTCAGCGGCGTTGAGCCAGCTTTGAATAGAGAATATCAATAAAGTTATCGCTTTTTATTCTGATAAAATCCGCAGTAAATTCCGCCCTTGATATTTCAACAACGCAATCACCCGGAACGCAAAGCGGTTTTTTGCCGTCCATTGAGCAATACATTGATTTATCTTCACCCGAAGAAACCGTAATCACATCATCGGGTCTGAACATAATTGAACGGCCGACAAGTGAATGGGGACAAACCGGAGTGAAAATAATACTTTCAAGCTCCGGGTCAACCACAGGGCCACCGGCTGAAAGAGAATAAGCCGTTGAACCTGTGGGGGTTGCAACGATTATTCCGTCACACAGATAACCGCTGAAATCCGTACCGTTAAGCCCCGCATTTATCGTTGTCATTCTCTGCTTTTCGCCGTTTGAAACGAAGCATTCGTTTATGGCGTAGCCCGTGCTGACAACTCTTTCGGGATTTTTAACCGTAACCTTGAGCACAAGGCGTTTATCCGTTTTGTAATTTCCGTTAATAAGATTTGAAAGCAGCTGAAGCTCGTTATCCTCAAGCCCTGCCATAAAAGCAAGCCTGCCGGCATTGACACCGAGAACGGGTTTTCCGTATTTAATTGCTTCCTTTGCGGCTCTGATAATCGAGCCGTCACCGCCAACCGCAATAATAACATCGCAGGCAGGCAGTATTTCGGAAACGGAAGCGAATTTTGCACCCGAATCCGCAAAATATTCCCTGTGGTCATCAGCAAACCAGAAGTCTGCATTCAGCTCACGGAGTTTTTTGCAAATATCATCCGTTACTCTTTTTGCATCAACTCTGGTAATATTAGGCATTATGAAAATTTTCATTGAATACCTCCCTGTTTATCAAGGGTATTATGGGAACGGTCTGCAAGCTCCTGTGCATCCCCGTCCCACACCATTTTTGCATCATCGCTTTTTTCAACGTACATCAGATATTCAATGTTGCCCTCCGGCCCCTTGATTGGTGAAAAATCAACATCCAGAACATTGAAGCCTGACTGAACGGCAAATTCGGTTATCATTTTAATCACATCGCAATGAACGGATTTATCTCTGACAACACCTTTTTTGCCTATATTCTCTCTCCCCGCCTCAAACTGCGGCTTAATAAGGCATACCGCCCTGCCGTTTTCTTTAAGAAGAGTTCTCATAACGGGAAGAATAATTTTCAGTGAAATAAAAGAAACATCAACGGAAGCAAAATCAATTTCATCGGGAATCTGCTCCCTTGTAACATATCTGAAATTTGTTCTTTCGAGGTTTACAACTCTTTCATCCGTGCGAAGCTTCCAGGCAAGCTGACCGTAGCCCACATCTATCGAATAAACCTTAACTGCGCCGTTTTGGAGCATACAGTCCGTAAAGCCGCCTGTGGATGCGCCTATATCCATACATTTGAAGCCATCAAGAGAAAGCCCGAAGGATTTCATAGCCTTTTCAAGCTTCAGACCCCCACGGCTCACATACGGATTTACCGCACCGCGAACCTCTATTTCATCCTTATCGCTTATTGTTGTACCGCCCTTCAGTGCTTTCTGCCCGTTAACATAGACACTGCCTGCCATTATAAGCGCTTTTGCCTTTTCTCTTGTTTCGGCACAGCCTCTTTCAAAGACTGCCACATCAAGTCTGATTTTATCGCTCAAATTTCATTACCGCCTTTGATAATATCAACCATCGACTCGCTGTCAAGCTTATATTTTTTCATCTGACTTCTTACGGAGGCGTGTGAAACAAATTCATCATTAACGGCAATATGGCTGTAATTACCGCCGAATTTCTTTTCAAGAAGTTTTTTGCCGAATTTTTCTCCGACTCCGCCGCCTGACATACCCTCTTCAAAGAAAAATACATTTGCAAATTGCATAGCATTTTCAAGGGCTTCACCGGGGATGGGCTTAATGCGGTTCAGTTTTATTAAGCTGACCGATATTCCCTGCGCATTAAGCTCGGAAACTGCCTTTTCGGCTTCAAACCAAAGTCTGCCGCAGGTAACGATAACATTTTCTTTATTATCGCCCTCAAACATCTCGCAATCCTCACCGCTGATTTTATAAACGCTTTCCTCCGGCATTATACCTCTCGGATAACGGATAACAACAACATTTTCGTCCTTATAAAATGCGTTATAAAGTGCCTTGCTCAAGCCCTCATAGGTTGCAGGGGAATAAATCGTAACATTCGGTATGGACTGCATAAGAGAAACATCAAACAAGCCCTGATGTGTTTCGCCGTCCTCACCGACAAAGCCGGCTCTGTCAACGGCAATAATCATCTTTCTTCGCTGTAAAGCGCCGTCATGAATGAGCTGGTCTGCACATCTTTGTAAAAATGTTGAATAAACCGCAAAAACAGGGAGCATACCGCCTGCGGATAAGCCGGAGCAGAAAGTAACTGCGTGTTCTTCGGCTATACCCACATCAAACGACCTGTCGGGGAATTCATCAAAAAAGTTTTCAAGCCCTGTTCCGAGCTTCATTGCCGCCGTAACCGCACAGATTCTTTTATCCTTTTTTGCAAATTCAGTTAACGCCTTTGCAAATGCCGTTGAATAGTTTATGCCTGAGGAATTAGGCTCACCTGTTTCAATATTAAACCGTGAAATTCCGTGGAATTTTTCGGGGTGAGATTCCGCAAAATCATAGCCCTTGCCCTTAACCGTATTTATATGAATAACAACCGGCCTGTTCTGAAGCTTTGCATTTTCCATTGCATCACAAAGCTTTGAAATATCGTGTCCGTCAATCGGTCCGATATAAGTAAAGCCCAAATCATCAAAAAACGAGCTTCTGAAAATAAGATTTTTAATCCTGCTTTTTACCTTGAATACAAAATTTGAAAGTCCGTTACCGATAAGCGGAATATGCTTTAAGCCCTTTTCAACCCTTGCCTTGAAGCGATAATATTCGGGCTTTGCTCTGACATTTGCAAGGTATCTTGCCATTGCACCGACATTCTCGCTGATTGACATTTCATTATCGTTGAGAATAACGATAAGCCTTGAATTGGTTGAGCCGGCGTGATTAAGTGCCTCATAAACCATTCCGTTTCCGAATGAGCCGTCACCGATAACCGCCACGGCATAGTTTTTACTGCCCTTTATTCTGTTTGCAAGGGCAACACCTGCCGCCTGTGAAACAGATGTACCTGCATGGCCCTCATAAAAGCTGTCATGTATGCTTTCATCGGGACGGACAAAGCCGGATATTCCACCCTCTGTGCGCAGAGTTGAAAAGCTGCCGTATCTGCCTGTCAGAAGCTTATGGGCATAAGCCTGATGACCCACATCCCAGACTATTTTATCCTCCGGGGAGTTAAACGAACGGTGAAGCGCCACCGTCAGTTCAACCGTTCCGAGGCTTGAAGCAAGGTGACCGCCGGTTAATGAAACGGTTTCAACCATTTTACCTCTGAGCTCGGAGCAAAGCTCCGGGAGCATTGATTCATCAAGCGCCTTAACATCTGCCGGGCTGTTTATATTTTTAAGAACGAAATAATCGTTTTCCTGCATAATCAATTCTTCCTGTGTATAAGTCTTTGAGCAAGTTCAATAATAAATTCATTGTCATCAAAAACCGAAAGCGCTTCAATGGCTTCGTTTGTAAGCTTTTCCGCAAAGGCAGAGGCCTCCTCCGGACCGAGGAGAGAAACATAGGTGGATTTTTCGTTTTCTTTATCACTGCCTATGGGCTTGCCGAGTTCATCCTCCGTTCCCGTTACATCAAGAATATCATCCACGACCTGAAAGGCAAGTCCGATTTTTTTGCTGAAAATCTGTGCCGCTTTTATCTTTTCAGCATCCGCCCCTGCGGCAACACAGCCGAGCACGGACGCAACGCATATCATTTCACCCGTTTTAAGCTCATCCGTCTTTTTGACCGCTTCAATGGGTGCTTTGATTTTTTCATTCTGCAAATCCATAACCTGACCGGCAACCATACCGCTGCACCCTGCCGCCCCTGAAAGAAGCGCAACCGCCTTAACGATTTTTTCGGCATCAAGGTCAGCCTTTGCAAGTTCTTCAAACGCAAGGGTCAGCAAGCCGTCGCCTGCAAGCAGAGCATCCGCATAACCGAAAACAATATGATTAGACGGCTTGCCTCTTCTCATATCGTCATTATCCATACAGGGTAAATCATCGTGAATAAGCGAATAGGTGTGTATCATTTCAACCGCAAGTGCAAAGGGTAGAGCAGCTTCGGCTTTTCCGCCGCAAAGACGGCAAAATTCCATAGTTAAAACAGGCCTTATTCTTTTACCGCCGTTTTCAAGCGAATATGACATTGCTTCAAGCATTCTGTCAAGCCCCGGTGAAAGTCTGCCCTCAAAGGCTGATTTTTCCAGAGATTTTTTTGCAAAAGCGTTAAAAAGATTTACATATTCATTTTGTTTTTTTACAAAATCAGTCATTTTCAGATTTAACTCCGAGCTTACTTATTTTTATGCGTGCTTCATCAAGAGCCTTTGAGCATTGACCCGCAATTTCCGTTCCCTCTGTATAAAGCTTTATCATTTCTTCAAGAGAAAGCTCACCCTTTTCGAGCTTTGCGGTTATTTCCTCAAGGCGCTTTACGGATTTTTCATAATTAAAGTTTTCCATTTGTTTTCCTCACAAAATCTGTCCTCTGACCTTTCCTTTGCCGAGGGTTATATCAACAATATCTCCCTTTGAAAGATTATCTGCGGACGAAATAACCGCATCATCCTTTGTAATAATGCCGTATCCCCTTGAAAGGATTTTAAGGGGGCTGATTGCATCAAGCTTTGTTGCAAACTCGGAAAGTGTTTTTTCTTTTTCGGAAATATAAGCTTCTGCCGAATAATCAAGTGCCGTTATTGCGGAATCAAGACGAAGTATAAGATTATCAATTTTATTTTTCGGGCTTTGATTTTTCAAAACGGAAAAATAATGTTCAACCCTGTTGCCTTCACGAAGCAAAATTGATGAAGCTGAATTACCCATTGACCTTGCATTCATATAAAGACTTTCTCTTAATTCCTCAATATCGGGAACGGCAAGCTCTGCCGCCGCAGAGGGTGTCGGCGCTCTTAAATCCGCAGCAAAATCGCAGATTGTAAAATCCGTTTCGTGTCCTACGGCGGAAATAACGGGGATTTCGCTTTCATAAACCGCACGGGCAACAATTTCTTCATTGAACGCCCACAAATCCTCCATTGAGCCGCCGCCCCTGCCGACTATAAGCACATCGGCGGCATTTTGAGCGTTAAACTGACGGATTGCATCCGCTATCTGCCCTGCCGCTTTTTCACCCTGCACCTGAACGGGGCAAAGCACAATTTCCGTAAGCGGAAAACGGCGTGAAATAACATTTATAATATCTCTGACGGCTGCACCTGTTTCACTGGTAACAACCCCCACTCTTTCGGGAAATCCGGGAATTTCCTTTTTATGCTCCTGTGCAAAAAGCCCCTCGGCAAAAAGCTTTTTCTTAAGCTGTTCAAAGGCGATTGCAAGAACACCCGTTCCGTCCGGCTGCATATCATCAATATAAAGCTGATACTCACCCGTCTTTTCGTAAACGCCCACATATCCCCTGGCAATAACGCTCATAGTATTTTCGGGCATAAATTTCAGACGGCTGTTTGCACCCTTAAACATAACCGCTTTTATCTGTGCACCCTCATCCTTAAGGGTAAAATAAAAATGGCCTGTTTTATAGTGGTTTATGAAATTTGAAATTTCACCCTTAACATAAACGGTTTTGAGGTTTACATCCTCCTCAATAATCGCTTTCACATATCTGTTAAGGGCAGAAACCGTCAAAACATATTCGGGCATTATTTCTGACCTCTGTAATATGCAAGAATTGCAGTTCCTGCGGCGTTATCGCAGGAAAATTCGGGCTGTGCAAAATAACAGTTGAATTTCGCCTGCAATCTGCTTCTGATAATTGAATTTGACATTACTCCCCCTGCATAAATAACAGGAAGCTCACCCGCCCTTGACAATGCGGATTCAGTCATTTTCTCTATTGTTTTGCCCGCAAAGTCAAGACAGAATTTTGCAACATCCTCTTTCTTTTCGTTTGCAGAGAGCATTTTTTGACAAATATTTTCAAGCCCGGACAGACAGCAGTTACCGTCCGCCACACAAATTCTGGGGTTATAATCCTTTTCGGATTTCAAGGCGAGTGCTTCAAGCTCCCTGCCGCAGGGAAAATGCATTCCCATCATTACCCCTGCCCTGTCAACAGCCTGACCGCAGTTAAGGTCCTTTGTTTCTCCGAGAATATTCGCCTTGAATATTCTTTCGTCATCCGGCTCAACCAAAAGAGCCTCGGTTGTTCCGCCGGAAATATGAAAAGCAATAAATCGCTGTGAAATCAAATCAGTTCTGCCGGAGGAATAAAGAGCCGCCATTATGTGGCCGGACTGATGCGAAAAGCCGTAAACCGGTTTGTTGATAACCGCCGCAATGCTGTGAGCCGTGTTAATCCCGACAGTAAAGCAGGGCATATAAGAGCCCTGTGCATCCCTGGGCTTTTCGGAAACACCCAAAAGAGATATTTCACCCGTAGCCTCCCTGAATAAATCGGCAATCAGCGGATATAACTGCTGTGTGTGGTGAAACACCGCATCACTCTGTCTTAAACCCTTTTCGCCGTCCTTAACGGGAAGCAGTTTTTTACGCTGAATAATCTGATTTTTTTCGCTGTCATAAACAGCGCAGGAGGTTGTGTAATTACTTGTATCAATTCCGAGGGTCAGCATTATGCTTCTTCCCTTGCAAATGCGCCTAAAACACCGTTTACGAATGAATATTCGTCAGCGGAAGCATATTTTTTGCAGATATTTACCGCCTCATTGATTGAAACGCCGGTCGGCACCTTTTCCATATAGCGGATTTCACAGATGGCAAGGCGCATTGCGGCAAGGGCAACCTTTGAAATTCTGTTAAAGGACCAGCCCTTTGCATATTTTTTTATCATTTCATCAATAACCGGCATTTTGTTGCAGGTTTCGGTGAAAAGCTGAACCGTATATTTTGACTGTGTAATAACACCGCTTTCTTCGGCAAGCTCAAGCAGTTTTTCGGCATCAAGCTCCTCGTTAAAGGATTTTTCAAAAAGGAGAAGAAATGCCTGCTCTCTCTCTTCGGATGTTGTCATATTCAGAATCCTCCGTCGGATAACTTTATAATTAATTGTATTATATCATTATAATAATGTATATTCAAGGCGTTTTGCATAAAATAATGAATTATTTTTAATTTTATGCATAATTTTTCAATGGTGTTTTTATGCAAAAAGCACCGACAGGTTGAATACTGACCTGTCAGTGCCTGTGTTTCCGTTTGCTTATTCCCCTGCAAAAAGAGGAGTTGAAAAATATCTTTCCGCAGTATCCGGGAGAACTGTAACAACGGTTTTGCCCTCACCGAGTTTTTTTGCAAGCTTCAGGGCGGCAGCAACATTTGTTCCGCTTGAAATACCA
Organism: Acutalibacteraceae bacterium; assembly: GCA_045617665.1. Taxonomy (GTDB): domain Bacteria; phylum Bacillota; class Clostridia; order Oscillospirales; family Acutalibacteraceae; genus CAG-177. Next base: position 26,957 of record JAZLIZ010000030.1, read on the forward strand.
ACCATAAGCCCCTCTTTTCTTGCAAGAGCCTTTGCCGTTTCAAGTGCCTCTTCATCCGTAACGATATATATATCGTCATAAATATCACGGTTAAGGATTTCCGGTATAATGCCGTCACCTATTCCCATCTGAAGATGCGTGCCGATATTTCCGCCTGCAAGTATAGCGGCGTTTTCCGGCTCAACAGCCCAGATTTCCATATCCGGGTTATTTGCCTTGAGCACCTCGCCGATACCCGTTATTGTTCCGCCCGTTCCTATGCCGGAGCAGAAGCCGTGAATGGGGCCGCCCACCTGCTCAAGAATTTCAACAGCGGTATTTTTGATATGTGCGGCTGTATTGTCCGGGTTTTCAAACTGCTGAGGGACGAAAACATTTTCATCCTCCCTTGCCATTTGCAGGGCTGTTTTAAGGCACTTATCAATACATTCGCCTATATCTCCGGCATCGTGAATAAGAATAACCTCCGCACCGTAATGGCGCACAAGCTTTCTTCTCTCCTCGCTGACGGAATCGGGCATTACGATTATTGTTCTGTATTTTTTTATTGCTCCCACAAGGGCAAGGCCTATGCCCTGATTACCGCTTGTAGGCTCAACAATAGTCATTCCCTTTTTAAGTCTGCCTGTTTTTTCAGCCTGCTCAATCATATTAAATGCAGTTCTCGTTTTGATTGAGCCGCCCACATTCAGCCCCTCATATTTAACAAGCACCTGTGCCATACCGGGCTGTGTAATGCGGTTAAGACGAACCAACGGGGTTTTGCCTATTGCTTCAAGAATATTGTTATAAATCATAGTTTAATCCGCTTATTTTCCCTCGTAAACAACTACTGACGAAACATCGTAATCTTTAAGACATTCTCTGCCCTTAAGGCCTGCAAGTTCAATCATAAACAGGCATTTTGCTACTTTACCGCCAAGCTTTTCAATAAGGTGGCAGGAAGCAAGCATTGTTCCGCCCGTAGCAATAAGGTCATCAACAACAACTATTTTCTGACCGGGCTTAACGGCATCCTTGTGTATTTCGATTGTTGCCTGGCCGTATTCAAGAGAATAACTTTCTTCAACTGTTTCACAGGGCAATTTACCCTTTTTACGAATAAGGATAAATGGCTTACCCATTGAATAAGCAATAGCCGAGCCTAAAATGAAGCCCCTGCTCTCTGCACCTGCGATTGCATCAAACTCAACACCGTCAAGACATTTTTTCATTTCGTCAATGGCGAGCTTAAAGCCCTCCGCATCACCGAATACGGTTGTAACATCTCTGAACATAATTCCCGGCTCGGGAAAATCGGGAATTGTTCTGATATAATCCTCAACCTTTTTCATACTGTCAATTCTTCTTTCTTAAATCGTAATTCAGTTCTTTTCAACTGCAATGGTAACCTTTTCGCCGTTTATATCCCATTCCTTTGAGAATGAGCCGCCTTCACCGGCAATAATCTCGGTTGCGAGAACATCATGGCAAACGGTTGCCTTATTCTTTTCAAGTATTCCGGCAATTTTATCGTTACCGCTGTTATAGAGTTTAATTGTATCCATAACCTCAAAGCCTGCGTCCTTACGCATAGTCTGTACCTTTGAGATTATCTCTCTTACAAAGCCCTCTTCAATAAGCTCGTCCGTGAGGTTGGTATCAAGAACAACGGTGTAGCCGTTTGCACTCTCAGCCTGATAACCCTCTTTCTGAACGGTTTCAATGAGAACATCCTCGGGTGCAAGCACAATTTCATTGCCGTCAACGGTAAATGTAATTGCTCCCTTTTCGTCAAGCTCTCTCTTTGCCTTTGAGCCGTCCATTGACTGAAGAGCATTTCTGATACCGCCGAGAAGCTTGCCGTACTTGGGACCGAGAGTTTTAAGCTGGGGCTTGAAGATGTATGAAACATAGGAGGATGAATCGTTTACAAATTCAACGCTCTTAACATTAAGCTCATCCTCGATAATTTCAAGGAATTCCTCCGAAAGCTCCTTGGGAACGCCAACATACATTTTGCCTAAGGGCTGTCTGTTCTTAATCTTTGAGCCGTTTCTTGCGGCTCTGCCGAGCTCAACTACATTAAGAACCTCATCCATTGCGTTTTCAAGGTCTTTATTGATATATTCCGCATTTGCAACAGGATAATCGCAAAGGTGGATACTTTCGGGAACATTCTTGTTGACGGAGCGGACAAGATTCTGATAAATATCCTCCGTCATAAACGGAATCATCGGGGCGGCAAGCTTGATTACCGTTTCAAGAGCGGTGTAAAGGGTCATATATGCATTGACCTTATCCTCATCGCTGTCTGTTTTCCAGAAACGCTCTCTGCCTCTGCGGACATACCAGTTACTCATTTCATCAACAAAGGTCTGAAGTGCTCTGCCTGCTTCGGGGATTGCATAATTGCCGAGGCAGGCATCAACCGTATTGATAAGAGTATTCAGACGGGAGAGAAGCCACTTATCCATAACGGAAAGCTTGCTGTAATCAAGAGTATGCTTTGTGGGGTCAAAGCCGTCAATGTTAGCATAGAGAATGTAGAAAGCATAGGTATTCCAGAGAGTACCCATAAACTTGCGCTGACCCTCAACAACAGCCTTGTCGTGGAAACGGTTGGGAAGCCAGGGTGCGGAGTTTGTATAAAAATACCAGCGGATTGCATCTGCACCGAGGTTTGAAAGAGCATCAAACGGGTCAACCGCATTGCCCTTTGACTTTGACATCTTCTGTCCGTTCTCATCCTGAACAAGTCCGAGAACAATAACATTCTGATAGGGCGCCTTATCAAAGAGGAGAGTTGAAATTGCCATAAGAGAATAGAACCATCCTCTTGTCTGGTCAACTGCCTCTGAAATAAAGGCTGCGGGGAACTGCTGTTCAAAGAGCTCCTTATTCTCAAACGGATAATGGTGCTGTGCAAAGGGCATTGAGCCTGAATCATACCAGCAGTCAATAACCTCCGGCACTCTCTTCATCTGCTTGCCGCACTTTTCACATCTGATTGTAACATCATCAATGAACGGACGGTGAAGCTCTATATCATCGGGGCAGTTGTCACTGAGCTCTTTCAGCTCTGCGATTGAGCCTATGGCGTGTCTGTGACCGCACTCGCACTCCCAGATATTAAGGGGTGTACCCCAGTAACGGTTACGGCTTATGCCCCAATCCTGTATATTTTCAAGCCAGTCACCGAATCTGCCCTTGCCAATACTGTCGGGAATCCAGTTAACTGTGTTGTTATTCGCAACAAGTCTGTCACGAACGGCAGTCATCTTTATGAACCATGTCTCTCTTGCATAGTAGATAAGCGGAGTGTCACATCTCCAGCAATGCGGATATTCGTGCTCAACCTTGGGAGCGGAGAAAAGAATGTTTCTGCCCTCAAGCTCTTTAAGAACCTCAACATCGCAGTTGACTGCACCTGCATCCATTTCCTTCTGTGTGGGCTTACAGCGCATACCTGCAAAGGGAGTTTCGGACTTCATAACGCCGTGTTCATCAACCATCTGAACAAAGGGGGCGTCATATTTTCTGCCGACTCTTGCATCGTCCTCACCGAAGGCGGGAGCAATGTGAACAATACCTGTACCGTCTGACATTGTAACATAGTTATCGCAGTAAACGAAGAATGCCTTTTTATTCTGCTTATCAACGGCATCCTTTGCACACTGATAAAGGGGCTCATACTCTTTATATTCAAGGTCTGTACCCTTGTATTCCTCAATAATCTCGTAGGCAGGTGTACCCTCCTCGCGCTGAACTGAGCCGAGAACGGTATCAAGAAGAGCCTTTGCGAGAATATATGTAAAGCCGTCTGCCGCCTTAACCCTTGCATAAATTTCATCGGGATTTACACAAAGAGCAATGTTTGAAGCGAGAGTCCAGGGAGTTGTTGTCCATGCAAGGAAATAGGCATCCTCACCCTTGATTTTGAAGCGGACTATTGCAGTACGCTCCTTGAGCACCTTATAGCCCTGTGCAACCTCGTGTGAAGAAAGAGGTGTTCCGCAGCGGGGGCAGTAGGGAACGATTTTGAAGCCCTTGTAAAGCAAGCCCTTATTCCAGATTTCTTTGAGTGACCACCATTCGGACTCAATAAAGTCATTGTGGTAGGTTACATAAGGCTTTTCCATATCAGCCCAGAAGCCGACAGTACCCGAAAAATCCTCCCACATACTTTTATATTTCCAGACGCTTTCCTTACAAAGCTTGATAAACGGCTCAAGGCCGTAATTTTCAATCTGCTCCTTACCGTTAATGCCGAGTAATTTTTCAACCTCAAGCTCAACGGGGAGGCCGTGAGTATCCCAGCCTGCCTTACGGGGAACAAACTCACCCTTCATGGTGTGGTATCTCGGAATCATATCCTTGATAACACGGGTAAGAACATGTCCTATATGGGGCTTGCCGTTTGCGGTGGGAGGTCCGTCATAGAAAGTATAGGTGGGACAGCCCTCTCTTATTTCCATACTTTTCTTGAAAATGTCGTTCTTATTCCAGAAATCAAGAACATTCTTTTCTCTTGTTACGAAATCAAGATTGGTTGAAACCTTTTCGTAAAGTTCGCTCATATTTATACCTCTCAAAATTATATAACGTGCTGATTGATGCTTTGCCAGCAGAAGCCCACATCCGGCCCCGCCTGAACAAAGGTGTCTTTTATATCTTTATCAAACAACGAAACTCTCTTAAAGCCGTTATTCTGCATCGCTTCACAGAAAAGCTCTGCCATTTCCGTTGATTTGAATGTTATATGACCGACTAATCTGAACTGCTCCCTGCTCTTCATTGATGTCAGGGATTCAAGCCCCGGAACGAAGCCGGTGCACCACCAGTAATCCGTGTAGGGTCTTGAGAAAACCAGTGAATAGTTACCTTCTTTGTTCTGGTCCCAGCAGAAGGTCATTTCCATTTTCATCCAGTCCTGCTGTTCGGCACAGGCGTAGGTGCTGCCCTTTTTTGTCTTTGTGTAGACGCCGATTTCACCGCCGACAAAATAATAACCGTACTGCCCTTTCCAGAGCTGAATAAGCCAGTCCTTGCCGTCATAGTTGAATGTGTTTCTCACCGTGTCATAATACATAGCGGAAATAACCGCAAGGCTGTCATAAATCTGATTATAGCCGAAGCCTCTCTGCCACGCATTTTTATCATCGGTGTAAAAATAATTGCCGTTGGGGTCGTACTTATAAGCAAGCACCGATGTGTTATCAAAATCTATTTCAATTGCCGGCGGAACATATTTCGGAGCCTTGGGCATTTTGAAAATCTTATCAAAGCCTGCGTTGACCTTTGCCGTAGCCGAGGCTGCAACCGTTGTGATTTTTTCCGTAACAGTGCTTTCAGCCGCAGCTTTTGTCTGCTGTGATTCCGTTTGTGCAGCCGAAGTCGATTCGGTAAGAGCAGTTGAAGTCGGCTCACTTGATATTTCCGTTTCGGAAAAATCCGTAATTTCCTCCGGCATAATTTCCGTTTGAGAATATTCGGTAAAGGAGCTTTCGCCGGTTATTAAATCCGTTGTCAGCTCTTCGCCGGGCTTTTCTTTTACGAGCTTATAGCCGAGCGCACCGCATATTGCAATAACCGCCGCAATAACAACAGCAATAAGAATAACGGGTGTTTTTTTCATTTGATTACCTCATATTCTCTGACAAAGCAGTTCACAAATATCGTTCCCATATCAAGAGCAAAAATAACGGGCTTTCCGTCAATGATTTTAAGAGTTAAGCCCTCACCCTCTCCGCCGAGAAGATTTCTGTCAAAAAGCTTCTTTGCTTCGCCTGTCTTAATATCAATGGTGTAAACCGAAGCGTTATCATCATTTGTTGCGGCATAAAGAATGCCGTTGAAAATTTCACCGCCCTGAATTGACGGCACACTTTCGGAAAGAGGAATTACCGCCTTTTGCTTCATACCGTCATTTACATCAAAGGCAAGCAGTCTTTTCGGCTTTTTTGAATGGTCGGTGCAGTATAAAATACCGTTTTCGCCGTCAACCGCAACCCAGGGAAGCCCTCTTGAAACGACAAGCTTTTCTCCGTCCTCTGTAATTTCCGTGTCACTTAAAATGAAATATTCTTCAAGCTCAAGCGTGTCCGAATTGAACACACCGACTGTCGGGTATTTCCACACCTTACTGTCTTCCATACCGGCATAAATTTTGCCGTTATAAAAGCTGATACCGCCGATATGCTTTATGCCGTACTTTTCATTAAGCTCATCGGGAATTGCCGAAAGGTTGACATTAACAGGTGTGCGGTAATCATCCTGTGTTTTAATCAGGGTTGTTTTTGACGAAAAATAGAAATTTTCACCGTCTGCGGTAATACCCTGTGAGCGAAAAATCGCACCGAAGCCCGCAATATTTGTTTTAACGCTTTCAGGCTGTTTTGAATAATTTATAAGGTCAAGTCCGCTTGTCAGAAAGGAAAGAGGCATCATAATAACAGCAGAAAAAACCGATATAATCTTCAAAAGAGCCAAGGTAAATGCCGTCATAATCGTTTCATCCTTTTTAATGAATGTGAAAAGACAGGACTATACGCCCATTATCTTTGGTATTATACCAAATGGCTCTTATTTTTACAAGTATTTTTTATATATAATTTACCGTTCCGAAAAAAGGGCGCGGGTAATCCGCCGGAGGAAGGCGATTTCTCAAAGTAAATTCCACAGTAGGAGAGAAGTGGAATTTACATTGAGAAACAAGGGAAAGATGAAGAAGTAAAAGGTCAAAAAAGGAAAAAAGAAGCGAGAAAGGGCACAATATTGCAATTAAAGAGTAAAA
>JAZLIZ010000031.1:0-80221 GCA_045617665.1 Acutalibacteraceae bacterium
TCCATTCCGACGTAAACTGTGCTATAATGCATTTGATGACCTCCATTTGTATGCGGTAATCCCTGTTTTGTAGTTGTGAACACCTACATTATACAGGTAAATCCACGTTCCTACAAACTGGAGGTCATTTCATATTGTCTAATTTGCTCTCCATTTCGCTATCAAGAGGTGCATATAAACGTCTAGCAACATCTACCAACTGATGAATATATCCGTCTCCTCTATAGAAGTTACCCTTCATCTGCATCATTTTTGATTGTAGAAATTTTTGCTTTTCTTCATCGCTGGCATTTGCCATTTTAATTGTTTCAGAAAAAAGTTCGTTTATATTTGATACACAAGCATTCTTTGCATACTGTTCTAAGATTTTATAATCTCGCCACATAAAATCTTTGTTACCAACTTCTTTACATGCAAATAATGCGTTTACTGCTAAATACTCGGAAGCAGGAATAAATGTATCATCATATCCATAGAGAAGCATCTGCATCTCTATGATTCCAGACAACACTTCTTCCAATGAATACTGAGACATAAACTGGACTGCTTCATCTGTTGCTAGTCTATTCATTTTCTGTCACTCCTTCCAAAACATCTAATCCACTGCCTGCTATATTGCCAACAGTCAAGTTGCCTGATTAGTCAACATTTAAATAACTCACTCAAATTGAGATTGCACCCTATAGAACATTTATCATAGTCCTACAACCCACGACATCTAATCCATAGTCTAAATCCTTTGACGTTGATATGTTTTGAAAATAGAATTACGGACTTTCATGAGCTATTGCCTAATCTCAAAAAAGCCCGTAATTCTTTAATTTGAAATCATCTTAAAATATTTCAACGCCTCTGTAATTGCCTTTTCTTTCTCCGGCGGGCATTGGGGTTGGTGGGAGTTTTCGGATTTGGGTTTGTTATATGCTTCTGTTACTTTTAATCCATATTTACGTTTAATCTGTGAGATATAAAGAGATGATACTTTCAGACCGTGGTGTGAAAGAACATATTTCTTGATTTCATCGTATGTTGCATCGCCGTCGTGAATTGATACCGGCAGCTTTGTCAGGTCAAGCTCTATGTTGACCACATCATCCGGCGGAAGTTTGACTAAAAGAACAACGCTCTCAACGTGGTTTGTATGAGGGAACATATCTACGGGGGTTATTTCGTTTACGGTGTAGCCGCCTTTGGTGATATGCTGCAAATCACGGGCGAGGGTTTCGGGGTTACAGGAAATATAGACAATGCGTTTCGGTTTCATTTTAAGCATTGAATCAATAAATTTCCGGCTGGAGCCTGCACGGGGCGGGTCCATAAACACAACATCAGCGCTCTCCCCCTCGTCTGCCATCGCCTCCATAAACTCTCCGGCATCGTCACAGAAAAAGCGGATGTTTTTCATACCGTTACGCCCTGCATTTGAAATTGCATCCTTAACCGCATCCTTATTCAGCTCCACGCCGATTACATTGCCTGCGGTTTTGGCGGCAACCATACCGATTGTACCTATTCCGCAATAGGCATCAATAACGGTGGTGCTTTCATCAAGCTGTGCATATTCCATAGCCTTGTTATAAAGCTTTTCACATTGCACCGGGTTAATCTGATAAAAGGATTTCGGTGAAATTGCAAATTCAAGGCCGCAGAGGGTGTCAACAATATAGCCCTTGCCATAAAGAATTTCGTCCTTTTCGCCCAGCACAAGATTTGTATGCTTTGAGTTAACATTCAGCACAACGGTTGTTATTTCCGGGTGCATTTCAAGAAGCTTTTGAGTAAATTTTTTCTTTATCGGAAAATAATTTGACGAGCCGACAAGCACAACCATAACCTCGCCGCTTGAAAAGCCCCGTTTAACAAGAACATGGCGCAGAAAGCCTGTTCCCCTGTCCTCATCATAGACCTGAATTTTGAATTTCGGCAGCATTGCACGGATATCAACAATTATTTTATCGGCAGTTTCATCCTCCGTCATACAGGAATCAACCGAAACAATGCGGTGAGTTCCGCTCTGATAAACGCCGGAAATGATTTTACCGCTTTTTGTTCTGCCGAATGCCGCCTGAACCTTATTTCTGTAATGATACGGCTCATCCATACCGATTATTTTTTTAACCTTGCCGAATTTTTTTAATAAAATTTCCTCCCTCGCCTGCTTCCATTTAAGCTGACGGGGGTAGGTCATATTCTGAAGCTGACAGCCTCCGCATTTTTTTGCAAGAGGGCAGGCATCAGGGTTGGATTTTTCGTAATTTGACATATTATTTTTCCTTTTCGGAAATAAGAATTATACCTTATGAGTTCTGATGATATCCGCACCCTTTGAAACAGCAACGGCATTTGCCCTTGCAGAGGCGGAATCAACATCTTCATTTTCCGGCTTTAATGCGGAAATAAAACGCTTTCTTGAAAGGGCGCAAAGAAGAAGAATATCTTTGAATTTAAGCCATTCAAAATTTTCAAGAAGCTCTTTGTTATCCTCAATGCTTTTGCCGAAGCCGAAGCCCGGGTCAAGAATAAGCTTATCCCTCGGAAAGCCGGTTTCTGCCGCCTTTTCAATCACTTCAAGAAAGAAATTGCGGACTGCGGCTGTTACGCCCTGCGGATAATCCGCCTTTTTATCCGCTCCGCAGGGGTTGTGAGTAACAACATAATAAGCGTTATAATCCATAACTGATTTTGCGATTTCTTCATTGAATTTTCCGCTGACATCGTTGATTATTTCAGCCCCGTTTTCAAGAGCAAGCCGGGCACATTCAGGGTAAAAGGTGTCAACCGAAACATGCAGGTCTAATTTATCTTTGAAAAAGGGAAGCACCTCGCCGAGCCTTTGCAGTTCTTCATTTCCCGTAAGGATTGAAGCACCCGGTCTTGTGGAATTTGCGCCGATGTCGATAATATCCGCACCGTCACCGATAAGCTCCTGCGCTCTTTCAAGTGCTTTCTGCGGAGTATTATAAAGTCCCCCGTCTGAAAAAGAATCGGGGGTATAGTTCAGAATACCCATAACTAAGGGCTTTTTTTCTGTATTTATCATTCTGTCAGTAAAGAAAGGGCCTCGGCTCTTGTTTTGGCATCCGTTCTCATTGTTCCTCTGAGGGCGGATGTTCTTGTTTGTGCTCCCGATGCTCTTGCTCCTCTCATAGTCATACAAAGGTGCTCCGCTTCAATCACAACGGCAACACCCTGTGGGTGAAGATTATCGTTGAGAAAATCCGCAATCTGGCCTGTCAGCCTTTCCTGAAGCTGAGGTCTTTTTGCAAAGGAATCAACTATTCTTGCAAGCTTTGAAAGGCCGATAACCTTGCCGTCAGCAGGAATATAAGCAATATGAGCCTTGCCGATAAAGGGAATCAGGTGATGCTCGCACATTGAATACATAGGAATATCACGGACGATTACCATTTCATCACTGCCCTCATCAAACATTTTCAGATGTCTTGTGGGGTCATCCTCAAGTCCGCCGAATATTTCCTCATACATTCTTGCAACTCTTGCCGGAGTTTCAAGCAGACCCTCTCTGTCCGGGTTCTCGCCCACTGCCTCAAGAATATCTCTGACTGCTTTTTCGATTTTTGCCTTATCCATAATTCTGTCCTCTGAAAATTATTTATTATCATCCTTATTGCAGGGAAATGTCATTGAAAAATCAAAATGGTCTGCACCTAAAGTTTCGTTTGACACATTGAAATAGGTATAGCGGTTTGCATTTTTTCTGCCCGTGCTGACAGGGTCATCCCATGTTAAGTCAACATTATACCATTCGCCGTTAAGGTTTACGGCGTTCCACATATGAGCACCTGTCTTTTCGGGAGAGCTTTTTGCCATACCCGTTATGAGTGCCGACTCAATACCCACCTTATCAAGCACCATTTTTGCGCCCTTGGAATATCCCTCGCATCCGGCTTTACCGTTTACAAGGCAACCGTAGGCTGAAGAATAAATGTGAGCATCCTTTTCAAGCTTATAGGAGCAGTTCTGAATTATATAATCGTGAATTTCCTTTTCGGTCAGCCGGGCATCGTTTTTATCCGTCAGAGTGTGAACGATAAAATTAACCTGCGAATCAAGCTTTTTTCGGCTTTCTTCATATTCTGCGGAATCCATTATATATTCAATGGTGAAAAAATCGCACCAAAGCTCACGGGTTACACGGCATTTTCTGCCCACAAAAAACAAATCCGGGTTATCAAGGAGCAGAGCGAAAAACACATTGTTCAGCTCCTCCTCCGACAAAGCGCAGACCTTGATTTTTTCGGGCATATCGTAAATTTTATCAAGCACCTGATTATAGCCGTATTTTTCAACATTTGTCAGTTCATAATAGTAATGCTTATAGGGACTGCCGTTTTCAGAGGGTGATGACGGCTCACGCCACGAAATTCGCAGATAAGGCACGCCTATCTCCGGAAACATCTTATGAAACGACATAACGCTTATAACCATAAACGAAAGGCTGATAACCAAAATAACATATTTTATTTTTTTCATATTATTTTGAGATGACATATTTATCAAAACCGTTTTTCAATATTGTTTCTATATTACCTCTTGCCTGTGAAAATTCCACAATGGAAATATCAGTCATTAAGGCGTTTGATATTTTTGCAAAGATTTTATCTTCCCGTTCGATGTATTTTTCCTTAAGCACGGCTTCAAAAATCTCTTTCAGGGTTTCAGCCCTTTCCTCAAGTCCCTTGTCACCCATTGTACCCTGATAGCAAAGGTAACGGTAAAGGGTATCGCCCTTCATTCCTATATTTCCGTCCATAAGTATGAGGTTAAACTCACCCTTATATTCAATCTTTTCTTCAACCGTAACCGTAACGGAGCCGAAATAGTTTATCATCTGCTTAAAGTTTTCCGGGGTTGAGCCGAGATAACCGTCAGCCTTAACATTCAATACCTTTTCAGCCGCTTCCTTCATTGCGATTTCTCCGGCAGAGGCAAAAACGGAGCTTAAGGTTACCGTTTCGCCCGAATAGTTAACCGTCATATACGGTGAAACGGATTTGATTTTCATAATTCTGTCGGGCAGCCGCACATTGACAAGCCACATAAAACGGATTTCGGTTTTATCACTGTCACAGCAGAAAAACAGATAATTCTTTTCGACATTTTCGGCATTAACATCTTCACCCTCGCCGGAAACGGTACTTGTTTCCTCTTCTCCGCCAAGGGTTACTTTAAGGTTAAAATCATTTTGCCGGAGAGAATAAAGAAGAGAGCCTGCGAATATAAAAACCACAGCCGCAATAAAAATTGCAACCGCTTTTTTATTCTTTTTTTTACCGTGCTTTCTTTCGGTTCTGAATGATGTTTTTTTCATACTTTTATCCTTACTGTTCGGAAACGGAGCAGAGAATCGCCGTTGAATAAGCCTCAACAGTCACCTTTTTGCCCTCTGTTTTCTCCCCTGTGAGAGATACAAAGCCGTCCTCCGGCAGATAATAATCAACCGGGTGTTCATTTCTGTTGGCAATAACGGCTATTGTTTCTTTTTCGCACTTTCTTAAATAGCACACACAACCCCACATTGATGAAACGGGAACAAACTCACCCTGTGCAAAAACAGAGTGCTCCTTGCGAAGCCTTCCGAGAAATCTGTAATGCCGGAGAAGCTCGCCGTTTTCATTTCCCCAGGGGTAGCACCCTCTGTTAAAGGGGTCAACACCACCCGAAGCACCGGCCTCGTCACCGTAATAAACCGCCGGAACACCGGGGAGAGTAAACTGCATTGATGAAAGCATTTTAAGCAGCTTTATTCCTCTGCTCTCTTCCCCGGCAGTCATTGTACCGTCATATCTGTTGATATGGTCGGAATAATAGCCGTCAAGAGTGCCGAGCCGGTTAAGAATACGGCAGGTATCGTGAGTGCCGATATGATTCATAAGGCAATCCACAACACATTTCGGGTAATTTTCGCAAATGTCGCTGATTTTATCGTTAAAGCCCTCCGCAACACCTGTTACAGCAAAATCAATCAAGGCGTCCGCAAAGGGATAATTCATTACGGAATCAAGCTGTCTGCCCTGAAGATAACGGCGTCTTTCGCCGTAGCTTTCCTTAACGGAAGCATCCTCCCAGACCTCACCGAGAATAAAGGCGTTTTCATCTGTTGCCTTAACCTTTTTTCTCAAGGCATCAAGAAATTTATCGGGAAGCTCGTCAGCCACATCAAGCCGCCAGCCCTTTGCACCGTTTTTTTGCCATTTTTCAAGAACAGCACCTATGTATTCAATATATCCGTCATTGGTTTCGTCAACCTCCGGCAGAATATCAACACCCCACCAGCAGTCGTATTTATCCGGGTATTCCGTAAATCTGTACCACGGGAAAAAGGGTGAATTTTTATCGTTATATGCTCCGCCGTCACCGAACTTTTTTTCACGGTTAAAATAACGGCTGTCGGAGCCTGTATGACTGAAAACGCCGTCAAGAATAATATCTATACCGTATTTTTCAGCCTTTTTACAAAGCCTTTTGAAAGCCTTTTCATCACCGAGCAGGGGGTCGATTTTTTCATAATCAGCCGTATCGTAACGGTGATTTGATGCGGCAAGAAAAATCGGGTTAAGATAGATACAGCCCACGCCGAGTGAGGAAATATATTCAAGCTTTTGTTCAATACCCTTTAAGTCACCCTGAAAGAAATCGTATTTTGTTATATTGCCCTCACCGTCCGGCGACCAGAGGGGCTTTCCGCCCCAGTCCTCACGGATGATTCTGTCGGAGGGTATATTCTGTTTTTTCTCCCCGGAAAAAGCAAATCTGTCAGGGAAAATCTGATATATGACAGAGCCCTTTATTTTATCGGGCGTTGAAAAATCCTTATCATAGACGGTAAAGAAAAATTCGCCGCCGCAGTCGGATATTCTGCCCTGCGAGCCCTCAAAACGGGTTATGAGATTTTCGCTGTAAGCATTTTTTATGCGGAATGAATAGAAATACAGTCCGCTTGCTCCGGGCTTAAAGCGGCATATCCGCCATTCCTCATTTTCTCCCTCGTTTCTGTCAAAATCCATAGGCAGATATGAGGTGCTTTCACCGTCCCTGTGAATACAAAGCTCGGCATAATTACAGCCGAAGCTTTTGGGCAGAATAATACGGAATGTGATTTCCGTACCCTCTTTGACAGCACCGAAGGGATATTTGTGATATTCTTTTTTTGAATTATATGGAATAAACAATCAGACTATCTCCGTTATTTTCAAAAGTGTATCCGTAAAAAAGAAGCCGAAATAAATCAAAAGAATAATCAGAGCAATAATCAATGCCCGTCTGAAAAACCTGCGAAGCTTCATTTTTTCTTCAAAATCGCCTGTGCCGAAGGTTTTTGAAAACGGTGTTATGCTCTTTCTCTGTGACGGCTTAAGTGCCTTTTCAATTTTTCCGTTACTGTTATTTTTCATAAACTCAACTTACCGCCGGATTAAAATATTGTTGTTCCCGTAAAGCCGGAAAATCCGAGGGAAATAATGCCGACATAAATAAACATGGCGGGTGTTCCCTTAAATATTTCGGGGATGTCTTTATTCTCTTTCAGAATAATCGCTCCGCTGCCGATAAGTGCGGCGGCTATTACAAAGGCAAAGCCTGCGCCGATGCCCGAACCGATGCTTTCGGCAATGGAATATGCACCCGAATTGTTGATATAAGGTACTGCATAAACAAGGGTGTTAAGTGCGGAAATGCCGAGAACACCCATTGTTTCCTTATCCGCCTTAAAAACGGCTTTGGCAAAAACAGCGGAGATGAAATAGAGAAGTGCAAGCACACCGCCATAAACAGCCGCCTTAATGTAAAACTGCTCAAGGGATGCGGAATATTTATCAATTAAGGCACAGATAAAGCCCGTTGCGGTTGAAAAACCGGAAATCATCAGAGCAAGGCGGACAAACATTCCCTTTTTATCGGAAACACGGATTGCTTCGCTTAAGCCGAGGCCGGAGCTTACCACAAGGTTTTGCACAAAAACCGTATAGAGGGCGGTAATAAGAAGTGAGGTTACTGCTTTCATTCTTTATTACCTCCCGCATCGTCCGAAAATTTTTCAATCAGTTCATCAACGGAGGAAAGAAGCCTCATATATTCATCATCCTCATCCGAAAAATCCATACTGACCTCTGTAGGGGCAGGCTCGCTGTTTTCATCCTGCTTATTGGAATAAGCCTCTTCCGGCTGTGTAATTTCTTCAATTGCAAATTCTTCCGCAGTTTCCGAAAAAGCAGGCTCCGGCTCAGCTGTAATTTCTTTTTCGGCAATTTCCTTTTTGCCGGTTATCAAATTCAGAATTGCGGCAAGAATACCGAGAATTATAAGACAGCCGAAGGGCATTGAAGCTCCTTTGAGGGCAAAGCCTGTTTTAAGAGGGATATCAAAAACAGTGCCCCTGCCGAGAATTTCACGAACGGCACCCACAATAATGAGCACCCCTGCCGTACCTATGCCGGAAGCGATTGCATCATAAAAAGCAACTCTTACGGTGTTTTTTACCGAAAAGGTTTCACAGTGCACGGCGGTAATGGAATTGACTGCAATAAGAGAAAGATATATCTTCATTCCCGAATCAAGATTGAAAGCGGAAATTTTATCCGAATAGTAGAGAACAGGCGTAACCATGGCAAGACCCATAATGAAATAAATCATTACACGGATATAGCGTGGTATTTTTTTCATAGCAAGGCTTGCAAAAACGCAGGTTATGAGCATTTCCGCAAGAAGCACCGCCGCCGCAAAAAGTGAATTTTTAAGGGTTGACGAAGCCATAATAACCGGGCAGAGTGCAACGCATTGCACAAGAACCGGATTAAACTTTACCGAGCCTTTGTAAAAGACATCTCTGAATGTAAGCTTTCTCATTTTTCCGCCCTCCTGACTCTTGAAGAAGCAGAAACAAGAACTCTGTCTGCAAGAATTTTAAGAAGCGGACAAAAGGCATTTGCAATAATAACAGCAAAGCAAACAGGCTCTTCATAAGCACCTGTTTTGCGCATAACCATTGTGATTACTCCGCAGAAAAATCCGTAAAAAATCTTATGAATTTTCTTTTCGGGCAGGGTTGAATAATCCGTCAGCAGAAATACCGCCGCAAACATCAGGGAGCCGGAAAATAATTCAAGAAAGATATTTGTTAAAATGTTTGCATTTGTTCTCGGAAATACCGCCGCAAAAAGGCTGACGGAAAGAATAAAAGAAAGGGATGATATAAGACAATCCTTTCTTCTTATAAGCAAAAATATGAAGCAGGCAAAAAGCAAAAGAATACAGCCCGTTCCCATTGGTCCGACAAAATTACCGCAAAGAATATCAATAATGTTTACTCCGTTCAGCTTCATTGCTTTACCGCTTAGAAGCATTGAGCCTACGGATGTGGCTGACATATACGCTTTACCCTGACCGAATGTAAAAACATCCTCCTTAAAGCAGACTGCAGCAAAGGCAAAGCCTACCGCAGAGGGCACAAAGGGTGAATAACTTTCGGAGCCGAAGGGGATTTTAACGGTCAAAGCCGAAAAAACGCCTGCCGCAAAAGGAACATAAAGAGGAACATTTGCCGGAAGCATAAGGGCAACAATAAGCCCGGTGCAAAGTGCTTTCAGCTCATTTTCGTTTTTCTTTTCTTTGGTGAGCAGACTGCCGATAATCTCACAAATGAGGGCTGTGCCCACAGATACGGCAGCCGTGAGTATGGCTCTTGAACCGTAAAATCTGACGGCGATAAAAAGGGAGGCAACAAGCATAAGCAGATAATCGCCGTAAGCCCTTGCAAAATCTGTTGAGTTTTTATTTTTCCGATTTGACATTAAAACCTCATTAAAAATTAAAATCAATCTGCATTTTTCATAGCGGCGATAACCTGTCCGGCATCCTCCGCCTTAAACACCGCACTGCCGGCAACGAGCACATTTGCCCCTGCCCTGACTGCGATTTTTGCCGTTTCGGTGTTTATTCCGCCGTCAACCTGGATGAAAATACCGGGTGCTTTTTCTCTGATTGCGGAAACCTTTGCCATCATCTCCGGCATAAATTCCTGACCGCCGAAGCCCGGCTCAACCGTCATAACCAGCACCATATCAAGCTTATCAAGATAAGGAAAAACCGCTTCAACCGGTGTTTCGGGCTTAATGCTTAACCCCGCTTTACAGCCGAGAGAATGTATTTTATCAATCGTTTCCATGACGGATGAATTACTCTCAATATGAAATGTGATAATGTCCGCCCCGGCATCTCTGAACGCCCCGGCATATTTTATCGGCTCACTTATCATAAGGTGAACATCAAAAACAAGGGTTGTTCTGCTCCTTAAAAAAGAAATTACGGGAGCACCGAAGCTGATATTCGGCACAAAATGGCCGTCCATAACATCAAGGTGCAGCCAGTCCGCACCGCTTTTTTCCATTCTTACTGCCTCATCGCCGAGCTTTGAAAAATCAGAAGCAAGCATTGAGGGCGAAATTTTAACCATAAACAGTCGCCTTCTCCCATAATAATCCATTTGATTATAACATTACTTTTATTAATTATCAAGAAAATAAATATTAACATTACTCTTGAATAAATTTTTTTCAAATGCTATACTTACAGACGAATGCAAAACCGACAGAAACGGAGCAAATGATTATGAAATATGTAAGCACGAGAGATACATCCATCCTTGTTGAAAGTTCACAGGCAATCGCACAGGGAATTTCAAAGGACGGCGGTCTTTTTGTACCGAACGAAATTCCGCAGATTACAGCGGAGGAAATAAAGGCACTCACCCCCTGCACCTATATTGAGAGGGCAAAAAATATTTTAGGCAGATTTCTGACCGATTTTACGGATGAAGAGCTTTCTGCCTGTGTTCAGGGGGCATACGGAACAGGCTTTTCAAGTGAAAAGGTTGCACCCGTTGTTTCAATAGACGAAAACACACATATTCTTGAGCTTTTCAAGGGTCCCACCTGCGCATTTAAGGATATGGCACTTCAGATTCTCCCCCGTCTGCTGACCGTTGCCGCCGGCAAGGCCGCAAAGGGAACGGAAATCGTTATTCTTGTTGCCACATCGGGTGATACGGGCAAAGCGGCGCTTGAGGGCTTCAAGGATGTTGAAAACACAAGGATTCTCGTTTTCTACCCCAGCGACGGCGTAAGCCCCATGCAGAAGCTTCAGATGTGCACCCAGGAGGGCAAAAATGTTTCCGTTTGTGCAATCAAGGGCAATTTTGACGATGCACAGAGCGGAGTTAAAAAGATATTTACAGACAGCGCAATAGCCGAAAAATTAAAGCAAAACGGTATGGCATTCTCATCAGCCAATTCCATTAACTGGGGCCGCCTTGCTCCGCAGATT
This sequence comes from Acutalibacteraceae bacterium, assembly GCA_045617665.1. GTDB lineage: Bacteria > Bacillota > Clostridia > Oscillospirales > Acutalibacteraceae > CAG-177. The sequence continues at coordinate 11,341 of JAZLIZ010000031.1, forward strand.
GTTTATTATTTTTCAGCCTACTGTGATTTGCTTGCAGAGGGTAAAATCAAAAGCGGTGACAAGATAAATGTTGTTGTGCCCACAGGCAATTTCGGTGATATTCTTGCCGCCTACTATGCAAAAGAAATGGGCTTACCCATTGCAAAGCTTGTTTGTGCTTCAAACAGCAACTCCGTTCTCACAGAGTTCCTCACAACCGGCACATACAACAAAAACAGACAGTTTTACACCACAATTTCACCCTCAATGGATATTCTCATTTCATCCAACCTTGAAAGACTGCTCTATTCCGTTGCGGGCAGTGAAAGCACAAAGCAATGGATGAAAGAGCTTTCCGAATGCGGAAAATACACGGTTGACGGCGAAACGCTCGAAAAAATCAAATCACAGTTTGCCGCAGGCTGCTGCAACGATGACGAAACAAAGGAAACCATCAGCAGAATTTTCAAAGAAAAGAATTACCTTTGCGACACTCATACCGCAGTTGCCGTCAAGGTATGCGAGAAATACAGAAAAGCAACCGGCGACAAAACACCCTGCGTTATTGCCGCAACAGCAAGCCCGTTCAAATTCAGCAAGGCAGTTCTTGAAGCCGTTGAGGGCAAAAAGAGCGAGCTGAACGAATTTGATATGGTTGAAAAGCTTGCCGAAATCACAGGGCTTAAATGTCCCGAACAGCTTGCAAGCCTCAGAAATAAGGCAGTCCGCTTTAACGGCTGCACCGACAAAAACGAAATGGAAAAAGTCGTTTTCGATATGCTGAAAATCGGATAATCAGTTTTCAGTTTTCAGAGTTCAGTTTTCAGAAAGGGATATAAAGGAGATAACCCCAATGAAAAAAATCGCAGTTATTATTTTAACGGTGCTGATGTTATGCTCCGTGCTGACCGTTTTTGCCGTTCCTGCTTTTGCGGAGGATTACGGTAACTGGTCGTTTGATGTTTTAGATAACGGTGAGGCGAAAATCACTTTCTATAACGGCAGCTCAGCAAATATTGAGATCCCGTCGAAATTGAACGATCATAAGGTGACAAGCATCGGTGACTCTGCGTTTTTTCGTTGCACCAGATTAAAAAGTGTAGTTTTGCCCTCCGGTTTGAAAAGCATCGGAAACCGTGCATTTAGCAGATGTACCGGTCTGACGAGTTTAACGCTGCACGACGGTTTGGAAAGCATCGGAGACAATGCGTTTGACGGATGTGCCGCCCTGACGAGCTTAACGCTGCCCTCCGGTTTGAAAAGCATTGGAGGCTATGCGTTTAACGGATGTGCCGGCCTGACGGGCTTAACGCTGCACGCCGGTTTGGAAAGCATTGGAGACCGTGCGTTTAACGGATGTACCGGCCTGACGAGCTTAACGCTGCCATCAGGTTTGAAAAGCATTGGAGGCTATGCGTTTAACGGATGTGCCGGCCTAACGAGCTTAACGCTGCACGCCGAATTGGAAAGCATTGGAATGTATGCATTTGCCGGTTGCGAAAAACTGAAAGCAGTAACCATTACAGCCCTTCAGACAGAAATTGGATACTGTGCCTTTGGATATATCGAAAGCAGGACAAAGCTGGACGGTCTCACTCTCAGCGGTATGAGCGGTTCGACTGCTGAGCAATATGCGAATGAAAACGGTATCCCGTTTAACGCAATTTCATGCCCTCATGATGGGACGCTGTTCTGCAATAATTGCGATGAGGAAGTAACACCTGATGAACTGCTTGAAGCATGGGGCTATACCGATAACGCCACTGGCTCCGTCCTCTCCAAGGGAAACCTGACAATTATTTGCGCCATTGCGGCGGCGGTTGTGTTCGGTCTCGGCGGTTTCTTCATCGGCAAAGCAATTGAAAAGAAGAAAGAGAAGCCCGAAGAAAGCAATGCGTAATGCATAATTTTAGTGAGGAGTGAAAATTGTTTGGTCAGCACACAGGTAAGCCGATTATTTTTCATATATTTCCCGTTTGTGCCCCACGGTCAAAGCAAGAACAATGAGCCTGTCATCTTCAATTTCGCAAATAGGCCTATAATCGCCTATTCTGTATCGCCATTGCCCCGTTCGGTTGGCACTTAACGCTTTACCGTGCAGCCTTGGATTCTCCGTTCCCTCAACATTTTTTCCGAAGCCATGCAATTATCATTGAAGCAGTAAACTTATCAAGCTTTTTCAGTTGCTTTTTTGCTGTTTCCGTAAATTCAATGTGATAAATCATTAAAACCCTAACTCCTTTTCAATCTCGTCGAGTGAATAGGTAACAGGGTTTTTCTTATACTCTGCATAGGCTTTTTCGTAACATTCGAGGTCATATTCATCCTCAATTTTATCCATAACCGCCTAACGAATCAGTTCTGAAAGCGAAAGCTTTTTAAGCTCCGCATATTTTTCGAATAAAACAGCCTCTTCCTCTGATATTCTTAATGAAATTGACATATTATCACCTCTTTCTGTAATACGTTGTAATACAGCCGATAGCGTTTGTCAGGCAATATTAAAAGCCGGCAGTTCAAATGAGCTGTCGGCTTTTATTATTGACAAAATTTATGAATCAAAGGTGTCATCCTTATTTTTCTTTGATTTTTTTCTCTTTGACTTGCTTTCTGCGGCGGCATCTTCAATTCTCTTCTGCTTTTCGGCTTCGGCGGCTTCTTTAGCGGCCTTTCTCTCTGCCTCTGCCTTTTCATTAGCGGTGTTATTTGTTGAAACAGCCCATCTTGTAATCTTCATCTTGTTTCTGTCAGCGCCTGTTTCAATAACGAGTGAATCCTCTTTAACGGTTACAACTCTGCCCATAATACCGCCGATTGTTGTGATTTCGTCACCAACCTGGATGGTATCACGCATTGACTGCTCTTCCTTTTGCTTTTTCTTCTGCGGACGAATCATAACAAAATACATTACCGCAAAAAGAGCAACCATAAGAACTATCATGGAAACGGGGCTTTGCTGCGAACCCTGAGCACCTGCTGCAGGTGCACCGGCTGTAGCTAAAAGTGCTGAAATATTAGGCATTGGGTTTTCCTCCTGAAAATCTGTTTTTGAAATATTGTATGAGATTATACCCGAAAAATACGGATTTTGCAACTGTTTTAATAAAAATTACGAATTACTGTAATTCAACAACGCTTTTTTGACCGAATAATCTTCTGAAAAAGGCAATTATAACCGTAAATATGTTTTTCTTAACCTCAATTTTAACCTGTTTTGACACTTCGCTTCCGTCTGCATCAATATAGGCTTTACCCTCTGAATTTATGAGCTTAACCGTCAAGGCTTTGCTCTGCTTTAATTCTTCTGTCTTAAGCTCTCCGCTGTCGCTGATTTTTTCGTTTCCGTCAAGCCACGCAAGGTGGTAACCGTAGGGAATATGCTCCGCAGTTGCAAAAGCGGAAATGCAAGCACCGTAATTCACTTTGCAATCAGCAGGAATTTTCAGATTAACCGGGATTTTTTCATATTTCAGAGCGCCTGTTTCTGTTTTGGAAATAAGATTACCCTGTTTATCATAGGCTGATATTTCGTAATTTCCGTTTTCCTCTTCACAGCAAATAAACGAAAAATTCCAGATTTTTTCGCCGCCGCTTTGCCTGCAATCATTCACCCTGTATTTACCGACAGTAATATAGTCAACGGCTGAATTTGTTTCAATATTAAATGAATAAAACTCATTCTCTTTAAGCCCTGTTTTTTGAAAATCCGTTTTGATTTCGCCCGAAGTAATGACGGGGTTGCCGAGAACGGAAGCGCCGACCTTTCTCGAATCGGGAGAAACGGAAAGCATAGGCGTTAAGACTTCACCGCCGGAGCCTGTAAGGCGTAAATCCGTAAGAGAAAGCAGGGAATCGGATTTATTGAGCAAAACAACCGTTCCCGTTTTGAAGCCGGAGGCTGACGGAGTAAATGAAAAAACATCGCTCACATCATAAAACAATCTGCTGTTACCCTTAACCGAAACGGTTTTTGATTTGCAGGTTTCGGCATTATAGATAAACAGCTGTGAAAGTGTCGATGAATCCGCATTACCTGCGCCTATGCAAACCTTTTCCGGAACACCGCCCGAAACATCTATACTGAAAGCCACAGCTTGATTTTGTGAAAGATAAACCTCATTTTTCGGCCCTGCCTTAACAAACATTTCATAAGACTTATAGTCCGAGCCGTTCAGCTCTGAAACGCCGTCAATAAACACGGCGCCCTTTGTAAATCCGGCTTCACCGGGAACGGAAGCTGAATTTTCAAGGTCATAGAGAGCCTGGGATTTCAGAAGCTCATCACGGATTTTTATATAAACCGGGTCTGCCTCCTTATCCATTCCGTAAAGCCTTTTCGCTTCATCATCAGGGCAGGGATTATAGACCCTTATGCCGTCAACATAAAATGAATAACTGCCTGCTTTTCTTTCATCATAGGTTTCGGAGTAGGCAACCTCGATTTTGATTTTGTAATTATCATAGGGCAGATTTGTATATTTAATTGCCGGTGTCTGATAAATCGCAAAGTCGGAATCCGTGGGCAGCCAGCCGTAAGCATAGGCAGGCTCATCACCATCTCCCTCAACAATTACGCCGTTTTCATAATGAGTGGGATTTTGAGAAATGCGGTTTCCGTCCGTTTCGTAATAGAGAGGTGTTCCGCTTGGCGAAAGAGTTTTTTCGCCCTTATCATCTGCATAAAGTCTGCCGTAGGAATTGCCGAAATATGTGCTCAAAAGATTGCTCTTAACCGTTCTGCCGGAGCTGTCAGTAAGCATTATTCTTGCAAGCCCGGAATCGGAGGACGAAACAGAAATAAGCTCAAAGCCCGTGCCCTTAAATTCAAATTCGGCAGTCGGCTTATTCCCGTTGCTTAAGGAATTAACCGTCACATAGTGTCCGTTGCCAAGGGCACAGCCTGTACCTCCGTTTGCATAAACATCATCAAAGCCGTAAATGTCACCGCTCCCCGGTGCAGCTGCGGATTGAAAGGCACTGCCGGTGCTCTTTGATGTGCTTTGCCAGTTACCCGAATAGGTGAAATAATCATCCTCATAAAGAATTGAAGTCGCAGGGGCAACATACACCTTTCCGCAGTAATATTTATCCCCTGCCTTCGCCTCGTAAACAAGGTTTTCCACGCCGTCAAACACGCCGCCAAAAGGAGTGTATATTATCTCATTTTCGGAAATTTCAGCCTTGCCGTAGGCTGCGGTTACAGAGGCTGAAGCAAGCTGCGGAGCGTCATAACCCTTTTCAAAATCAATGCCCTGTGCATCTGCGGATAAGCCTGTTACAAGGGTTGCTTCACCGTCATTTGCGAGAGGATTTATCCGAACAGGCAAGCCGTAATCAAGCACGACCCTGTCATCGTTAAGAGGGTTATGCTCCTCAAGCTCAACCGTTTCAATGAATTTATAAAGCTTTACGCTGTTGACATTACCGTTCTTATATGTAACCGCTTCTCCGGGAATATAGCCGTTAAAGGATTTATACATATACAGGGATGCGGCATCCTGTGCATATTTAGTCAATTTAACGCTTGAACCGTCTATGGATATTTGCTTTGACATATCCTTTTTTTCACGCATTTTATTGTTTGTGCCGCTCTGACCTTCGCCCCATAGCCATTCGCTGTTCGTTTTTGCTGTCTGCATAACGACAATATCTTTCGAGGAATATGACATATACTTGTCACTGTTGCGGAACTGTAAAGCACCATCACTATTTTTTATAACCGTCCATTCCATTGAGCTTTCGGGGTCAATGAAAAAATTTGCCGTTAACTGTTTCTTTTCGCTGTCATAAAACTCTGTTTTGGTACAATTGTTTAACCTTAATTCGGAAGCGATAACATTAGCTCCGTCCGCAGTCAAAACAGGTGCTTTGCTTGTGGCTGAGGTCTTGGTAGAAATCAAAACCGTATCACCCGTTTCAAGGTTTTCAATTCTTTTATAATATGTTTTCGGCACGGGCTTTGAGCCGATTGCCGTTTGCGTTTCGCAGTCAACAGTCCACAAATTATTGTAGCAAAGCCCGGCGGTGTATATTCCGTCTGTATCGAAAGCATTTGAATAATAGGCAATATCATAACTGCCGTTACCCATATTGTTTATCACAAAGCCTGTGGGAGAATTTGAAATTGAAAGCCCTTTTTCATCGGCGTTTATATAATCTGCACCGTTTGAAACGGAATAAACCGTTCTTTCCGTTACGGGCGTTTCATCATCCGTATCATAAAACACATAACCGTCATCGCCGATATTTCCGCTGTGCTGACCCATTGAAGAAAACTGCATTTTAACCGCATCATTCACATTGCAGTCAACAAGAATTTCGCCGCCGTTATCGCTTACGGCAACGCCGTTCATTGTGCGGTCAAGTGCAAGGGACGAATTTTCATCAACGATTATATAATCGCAGTTTTCGTCAATTCCGTCACAGTCAAGCACATATTTATACATTATTCCGCTGTCTGCACTTGAAAAAACCGCAGACAATACCGCAAACGGAGCACAAAAAGAAAGCGAAAGCAAAACAGAAACAATTTTCTTCATATTATCCTCACTTATTCATTAAAAATTGCCCGCTTTAATTTCTGTTTTGAAAAATTAAAACGAGCAAATAATTTATCATACATCTGCACGGGTAATTTTACCGCCGAGGGTATCACCTAAAAATGTTATAGCCGTTTTTTCAAAAAGCTCGGGGCTGTCGCTGACATAATACTCCTTTTTGCCGCCCTCGGAGGTGTTAAGCATATCCTTTTTTGCCAAATCCTCTTTAAGCACATTTGCCGCCTCAACGGATGAGCTGATAAGGGTAACGCCCGGCAGAATATCGGCAATAACATCCGAAAGCAGGGGGTAATGAGTACAGCCGAGCACAAGGGTATCCGCACCCCATTCTTTAAGCGGTGCAAGATATTCTTTAAGCACGGTTTCAATAACATTATCGTTTTTCTTGTATCTGTTATTTTCAACTAAAGGGACAAGGAGCGGGCAGGCTATGCTCATAACCTGAACATCCTCTGCCGCAGAATAAATTGCCCTTTCATAAGCACCGCTGTTAACTGTGGCACTTGTGGCAATAACTCCGATTTTGCCGTTTTCGGTTGTCTTAACCGCCTTTTCGGAGGCAGGCATAACTACGCCGTAAAAGGGCAAATCATAAAGCTTTTCAACCGTTTCCCTGGCAATGGAATCCGCCGTGTTGCAGGCAATAACCACCGCTTTTATGTTAAAGGATGAAAGAAAATTTACATCGTTTTTAACATATTCCTTAATCTGCTCCTCACTTCTTGTGCCGTAAGGAACATGGGCGGTATCACCGAAATATATTATGTTTTCATTCGGCATTGCTTCAACGATACTGCGAACAACGGTCAAGCCGCCGATGCCGGAATCGAAAACGCCGATATAATCATTTTTGTTACTCATATCAATCAAACAATCAAGCCGAGAAGTCCGTAGGAAAGAACAGACATAATCAAATCCGCTATCAGAACTCCCAGGGCGATAATCGGCAGTGAGCTTTTTATTCTTATATCAAGCAGAGCAGCCATCAAAGCGCCTGTCCATCCGCCTGTTCCCGGCAGAGGTATGGCAACAAAGAAAAGCAGACCCCACCTTTTATATTTCAAAACCTTATCCTTTTTACCCATTGATTTCTTTTCGAGCTTATCGACAATTTTTTTGCCGACACCGAACTTTTTGAGAAAATCAAAAATCTTTCGGATGAAAAGAAGAATAAAGGGAATGGGAAGAATATTACCGAGATAACAAATGAAAAACGCTTTTATAAAATCCACATCAAGCAGCTTTGCGGCAAGCATTCCGCCACGAAGCTCAAGAACGGGAAAAAGTGAAATTATGAAAACAATCAGCTCCTTGGGAACTGAATTGCGGAAAAATTCAACAAGGGAATTTGTTAAGGCTTCAACCAAAATATCACTCCTCTATTGTTCCGTTTTTTATGAGATAATCCCGGGCGTTTTTGAGAATGTTTCTGTCGTTAAGAAAGCGCAGCATACCTGTTGCCCTCTCATAACCGAGCCAGATATAATCCTCTATTTCCTCTTTCTGAATAACAGTCTGCACATCATCTGTTTTTGCAAGATAAATTGTAACGGTTTTTTCAATTCTGCCCTGAATTATATAATCTGATTTAATCGCAAATTTGGGAAGTATTTTAATGTGGATTCCCGTTTCTTCAAGAACCTCACGCATAGCGGTCTGTTCGTTTGTTTCGCCCCGCTCCACATGGCCTTTCGGGAAGCCCCAGTGTGCCGAGCGGCGGTTTTTAATGAGAAGAAAACGAAGCTCGCCGTTAATGAATCTGTAAACTACCGCACCGCAGGAACGCTCGTAAAGACATTCTATTCTGTATTCTCTGCCCTCATTTGCAAATGCAACCGCATCCGTAATCTGGTGAGAGATATACCTGGTGCTTTTCGGTGCAACAACATAAACCGGATAAGGTGAATCGCTGTACCTGACAACGGCAATAACCCTGCCGTCAAAGGTTCTTACGGGATGAGTAATTCCCATAATGAACGCTCCGCAAGAGACGCTGTCATAACGCTTTTTGCCTTCAATTGTGCCGAAATTGAGAAGATAAGTAAAGCCGAACTGTCTGTTTACGGAGTGGATGGGGTTCGTGACCCTGACTCTGACATATTTGCCGAGCATATAATCCACACCTTTCGAGGAGGTTATACCTAAAAATTGCTGAACTGTGGAATAAAAAACACATATAACCTCAGGATAATTTGGTGTTATTATACACTTTTTTTCCGTAAACACAATAGATTTTACAAAATATTCAGTATAAATTCACCCTTATGGGGCAAATCGCTGCCGAAAGCATCGGTACATCTGACGGAAACCTTCCACTCTCCGCACCCGAATGAACTGTCAAGCTCAAAGATATTGTAAAACTCAAAAACCGATGAGCCGATTGACTTTTCATCAATTCTTTCAAGCATAAGCTTCCGTTCAAAAATTCTTGTTTCATTGCCGTTTGTAAAGGTGTAAATTACATTTTCAATTCTGTTTTCGATTTTGTAGGTGTTATCCTTTTTCAGGGTAAAATATTTCTTATCAAAAGCAACGGGCTTTGCAACCCCCGTAACCGCAATCCGGCTGCCGGATTTAACCGTAAATTTCTCGGTATTGTAAATAACATCCTCAACCGCTTCACAGTTAAGGTTGAAAACATTTTCTTTTGCCCTGTCATTTACAATATCAACTCTTGCAAGGTGCAGATATTCATTCTCCGAAAATTCGATTATTTCGCCCTTTCGCTCATATTTTTTGCCTGCGCCCATAACCGCTTCGCCTGTATCGTAGCAATAAGCTTTGAATTTTTCGGGGTTGCCGACAATCCCCTTTGTCTGCAGATAGGCAAGCTCCGTTTCATAAGATGTGCTTTTCGGGTCATCAAGATAAACAAAGAAATGCACTCTCTCCGTATCAAAAAGTGCCATATCGTTTGCCCTGTACATTGTAAGCAAGCCCATATGGTAAAACCACTGCCCCAAATAAGGCTCAAGATAACCGGGCAGGCAATTTTCTATAACAGCAAAATCATTTTCGTGTGCCCACTCAATTATTCTGTTTTTGTGTGAAACGGGGTTAAATCTGACAATCAGTCTGTCCGGCTGACGCAGAATATGAATAAGCTTTTCCGCCCTGCCGAATTCCCCGCCGCAGTTATCCGAAAGAGTAACAACTATTTTGTAATCCCCTGCCGGAATAACCTCAAAAGGCTTTCCGTCCTCTGAAACATAGCCTATTCCGTCATCCGCAACAGCTCCGTGAGCCATATCCGTTCCGCTGACAATCAGAGCCTTGAAACGCTTATCGTCATAAAAGCATTTTATGCTTGCATCCTTCAGAGAATCATAAGGCTTTTCGATATTTTTTACCATAAGCTCGGGAAAACCGAATTTATACATTCCTTTTCTTCCGGGGTCTTTTTCATCGGCATAGCAGGTCAAATCCGGGTGAAAAGCAAAAAGATTTTCGTTGCCTTTTTTGTTATCCGAAACACAGCGGATTACCTTGCCGTTCATATCAAACAGTTCAATTTTCAGCAGCGCATCGCCGGGCAAAGGGCAGTCGGAATCAAAGGCTCCCTCCACCTTAAAGGAAACCCCGTAATCAACTATTGAATTTACATCCACCGGCTCGGTAAGGGTGATTTTACAATTCATAGATGCTCCTGCCTTGTAAATCAATATTTTTTCACTGTTTATTGCAAGCCCTTTAATCTGTTCAAATATGAGGTGCGCTCAACATATTTCATAGCAGTTCCCACTTTCGAAACTTAAAAAATATTTATCTTTTGAAAGTAGTGTAGCACTATGAATGTGCAAAATCAATATATGTTATCCGTAACACGGAAAATAAAAATCTGCGGTATATGACCGGTTTTTGCTTTTGCATTGCATTCAAATTCGGTTTTTTATTGTATTTGGCATATTTATATGATATTATGATAACTGTATTCACACTAACAGATAAGGGGCAGTAAAGATGTTTGCAAGAATAAACAGTATGGGGCTTTTCGGCATTGATTCATATATGGTCGGTGTTGAAGCGGATAACGGGCCGGGGATAGCAAGCTTTAATATAGTAGGTCTGCCGGATGCTTCTGTCAACGAGGCTTTTTCCCGTGTTTTCTCTGCTATGAAAAACAGCGGATATACCACGCCCTCCTGCCGTCTTACGATTAACCTTTCGCCTGCCGATGTGAGAAAAGAGGGACCGATTTACGATTTGCCCATTCTGATTGCCATTCTCCGTGCAATGGGTCAGCTCCGTGTAAATACAGATGATTACGCCTTTATAGGCGAGCTTTCGCTTGACGGATATGTTCGCCACATAAACGGTGCATTGCCTATGGTTATAAGGGCAAAGAAAAGCGGAATTAAAAAGATTTTCGTTCCTAAAGCCAATGCACTTGAAAGCTCTGTGGTTGACGGGATTGAGGTTTACCCGGTTGAAAAGGTCAGCGAGGTTATTGACCACCTTTTGGGCAACAGCCTTGTTGCTCCTGCGGTTTATGACGAAGAAAAAGAGAATTTTAGCCGTCCCCCTCTCCCGGATTTCAAGGATGTCAAGGGTCAGCAGGAGGCAAGATACGCCCTTGAGGTTGCGGCAGCCGGCGGCCATAATATTCTTATGGTGGGCCCTCCCGGCTCAGGTAAAAGTATGCTTGCAAAAAGGCTTCCGTCAATTTTGCCGGATATGACCTTTGAAGAAAGCCTGCGCACAACTGAGCTTTATTCGGTTTCTGGCACATTGCCGGAGGGCGTTTCGCTTATCCGTGAAAGACCTTTCCGTTCACCGCACCACACGGTTTCACCCGCAGGGCTTTCCGGCGGAGGAGTTATGCCGAGACCCGGTGAAATTTCGCTTGCACATAACGGAGTTCTTTTCCTTGACGAGCTTCCCGAATTTTCAAGGCAGTCAATGGAGGTGCTCCGTCAGCCCATTGAGGATAACAAAATCACGATTTCAAGAGCAAGCGGTTCGGTAACATACCCCTGCTCCGCAATGATAGTTTGCGCAATGAACCCCTGCCCCTGCGGTTATTTCGGACACCCGAAAAGAGAATGTACCTGCCCGCCCGGTGCGGCACAGCGTTATCTTTCCAAAATCTCCGGCCCTCTGCTTGACAGAATAGATATTCACATTGAAGTGCCGGCTCTTGATTTTGAGAAGCTGAGCACAAAATCGGAGGGGGAATGCTCCGCAGATATAAAAAAGCGGGTTAATGCCGCAAGAAAAATTCAGCAGGAGCGTCTTAAGGGTACGGGAATTTCGTGCAACGCAAAAATGGACGGTGCAATGACCCGGCAGTTTTGCAGCCCCACGCCAAAGGCAATGGTAATGCTGGAGCAGGTTTTTGAAAAGCTTGATTTTTCAGCCCGTGCCTATGATAAGGTGCTCAAGGTTGCAAGAACAATCGCAGACCTTGACGGCTGTGAAGAAATTGATGTTCAGCACATTGCAAGAGCCGTTCAGTTCAGGTCGCTTGACCGAAAGCTGTGGCACAGATAAAACAGATAAAACATTTTCAGCGAAGATAATCATTAAATTTGACATTTTAACGATAATATAGTATATTTATTCGCAATATTCGTTCACCGCAACGGTAAAAAGAGAAAATACGAGGTACACATTTTGAATTCCACAATAATCATCACCCTCTGCCTTATTGTCTGCTTCTTTTCGCTGATGATAGGCATAGGCATAAAATCAAGAAAACACGCAAAGGATGTCAACGGCTTTGTTTTAGGCTCCCGTTCAGTCGGCCCGTGGCTCAGCGCCTTTGCATTCGGAACATCATATTTTTCAGCCGTTATCTTTGTAGGCTATGCCGGTCAGTTCGGCTGGAATTTCGGCCTTGCCTCCACCTGGATAGGCCTTGGAAACGCTTTCATCGGCTCTCTGCTTGCCTGGAGTGTTCTCGGCAGACGAACAAGAATTATGACACAGCACCTTTCTTCAAAAACCATGCCCGATTTCTTCGGTGCAAGATTCGGCTCAAAGGGCTTGAAGATTTCAGCCTCCATAATCACATTCGTTTTCCTTATCCCCTACACAGCCTCGCTCTATAACGGTCTTTCAAGGCTTTTCTCCATGGCATTTAACGGCGTTGATTACTCCGTTTGCGTTATTGTTATGGCGATTCTGACAGGCGTTTATGTGCTCATAGGCGGCTATATGGCTGCGGCAATAAACGATTTTATTCAGGGCTTGATTATGCTTGCCGGCATTGTTGCGGTTGTGCTTTCCGTTCTCAACAACAACGGCGGACTTCTTGCCGCCACCGAAAAGCTTGCAACAGGTGCAAACGGCGGCTGGGAATACGCTTCATTCTTCGGCCCGAATCCCGTATTTCTCTTTTTTGTTGTTTTGCTTACCTCCCTCGGCACATGGGGTCTGCCCCAGATGGTCGGCAAATTCTATTCAATCAAAAATGAAGATGCCATTAAAACAGGAACGGTTATTTCAACCGTCTTTGCAATTATAGTTGCAGGCGGCTGCTATTTCCTCGGCGGCTTCGGCAGACTTTATAATGTTGATGTTGCGGCAGAGGGCTTTGATGCGGTTATACCCACCATGCTTTCAACCCTTTCACCCGTTATTATCGGCATAGTAATTGTTTTGGTGCTTTCGGCATCAATGTCAACCCTTTCATCACTCGTTCTTACAAGCAGCTCAACAATTACCCTTGACTTTATTGCCCCCCTTTCAAAGAAAGAAATCAAAGAAAAATCAAAGATGCTCATTATGAGAGCCTTCATTGTTGTTTTCATTATAATTTCCGCCGTTATAGCCATTAAGCAGGCAAAGGATAAGAGCATTTTCATTGCACAGATGATGGGCGTTTCATGGGGCGCACTTGCAGGTGCTTTCCTTGCGCCGTTCCTTTACGGTCTTTACTGGAAAAAGACAACAAAGAGCGCTGTTGCCGTATCATTTATTTTCGGCGTGGGGCTTGAGATAATTCAGCTTCTCGTTTCGCTCAATGTTATTTCCTTTGCGGAAAGCCCCGTTCTTTCGTTTGTATTTACAAATTCCCTGTATTCCGGCGTTTTCGCAATGGTAGGCGGTCTGATTATCGTTCCCGTTATCAGTCTTATTACCGCAAAACCAAAGCCCGGTAATGTTGATAAAATTTTTGAATGTTATCAGGATACAAAAACAGTCGGCATCACCGACAGCCTCGGTAAATAAGAAAAAATTTTAAACGGACTTTACGGCTCAAAAAGCCCCGTAAAGTCCGTTTATTTTTTAACAAACTGTAAAAAATAAAAATTCTATTTGAAAAGTTGATAAAATGTGTTATTATAAGCACATTATAATCCGAAAGGATGGTTAGATTTGGAAAAAGATTTTCTTGACGAAACAAACAAGGCTGAAGAAGCTGTTGCCGAAAACGAAGAAAAAGTTGAAGCAGCAGGCACAGAAGAGCCCGAAGCAGTGCAGGAGGAATGCACAGAGCAGGCAGAGTGCTGTGAAGAAGCACAGGATGAAACCGAATGTGCCGAAGAAATTCCGGCAGAAGCTGAATGTGCCGAAGAAGCACAGGATGAAGCAGAGAACGAAGCAGACGAATGCTGCTGTGAAGAATGTGCAGACGAATGTGAAGAGCCCTGCGAATGTTTTGCTGAAGATGACGAAGATGCAGAAGATGAAGATGAGTTCAGCGAGGATGATGCATTCTGCCCCGGCTGCGGAGTAAGAAGAATCCATAGTTATCAGGATTACTGCCCCGCCTGTGAAGCAAGGCTCAAAAAGACAAAAATCCCGTTTTTTGCAATAATTGCGGGAATTGTTGTTTTGCTTGCATCGTTTGTTGCGCTCATTTTGGCAATTTTCGTTTCCGGCCCCTCAATGCAGATTGCAAAGGGCGATATGGAAGCCGCAAAGGGCAACTGGTTCAATGCACAGAGCGAATATGAGCAGGTTGCCGACATTACCTCACAGGTAACGGGTGCCCTCGGCTCCGACCCGACCCTCAGCCAGCTTGTTCAGACAGGCTCCGGCTTCAAAATCAAGCAGTTCAAGGCCTTTGCAAAGGTTTATTCACCCCTTGAAGCGGCACAGTATGCCGATTATATTTTCGGCGAGGGCAAAACAGCCCCCATTGAAAAGGATGAAACATATCAGAACTGCAAAAAGATTTATGACCGTTATCAGAGCACCTATATGGGATTGGAAGAACCCCTCACCGCTATTCAGACCGAAGAAAAGCCCGACGGTGAAAAAGTTCTTGCATCTATGGAGGAATTAAGAGGTCAGGATGGCATTGACGATGTTTTCCTTGATTATTTTGAATTCAGCGTTGCCGGCTACTGCAATTTAGGTAATGACACTCTGCTCAAATACCTTGAGGCTCTTGATAAGGATGCAAAGAAGAGCGATACGGATTATAAATGGCTCTACTATGAGGATTACGCAAAGACCCTTATCTCCTGTGATATGGATGCTGAAGCCATTCCGTTCCTTGAAGAAAGAATAAATGCAGACAGCAGTAACTATGCCGCCCACAAAATGATGATGACAGTTTACATCAAGCAGGGCGATTTCAAAAAGGCAAAACAGCTTGTTGAAACATATTCCGCAAACAACAAGACAGAGGGAGCAGACTCCGATGCCGCATACATTCTGCGTGTTTATCTGCTCAGATGCCAGGGCAAGCTTGATGAAGCAATGGAGCTTGCAAAAGAGGGCAGTGAAAAATACGCAACAGTTGCAGAGCTTCTCCGTCAGCAGGCACTTATTTACCTTGTAAAGGGTGATTATAACTCCGCTTATGATAAATCCTTTGAGGCTGAAAACACCGCCTACTATATGTACTACTATTATAACGATTCCTCACAGATGACAGAAGAACTCAACATCACTCTCTATGTTGCCGCAAACCTTTGCAAAAAGGGCGGAACATACAAGGGCGAAAATGCGGAACCCCTTGCACAGGTTCTTGATTCATTCAAGGGTGCAAAATTCCCCGAAACGGCAACAAAGATTGTTAAGGGTGATTTAACCTGCAAAGAAGTACTTACGAAAGGAGCTTATGACTTTATATGAAAATTCTTTATATAATTTCTAAATTCCTTACTTTCCCCGGCGCATACATAAGAAGCTTTTGGGAGCATTTGATTTGCAGATGCATAAAAGTTACAATCGAGCCCACCGGCTACCTGCGTGCGGATGAGGCCTGCGGCCATGTTGAGCACGGCCTTGCAAAAAAGCCCTTCGGCGCTTATATTCTTGCAACTCTGCCCGGCTTTTTAACCTTTAATATGGGCTTGGCATTCTTCCTGCTGGGCTTTATGAACCTTGAATATATGGGCATAACCTTCTATGATTCAAAGCCCCTTTTCATTGCCTATGCCGTAATTCTTTACCTCGGCATTTCACTTCTCTGCTCCGTATTCCCCCTTTGTGAGGATATTCTCAACTATTGGGATATGGCATACAGCAAAACAGGTAAGGTTAAGGCACACGGTGTTTTAAGAGTATTCCAGTTCATTTTAAGAATAATCGTATTCATCCCCGCACTCATCACAAGAATCGGCACATTCCTTGAAAGATATTGCATTATCTTCCTGCTCTGGGTCGCATTCGTTGTTTTGATGATAGTTAAATAATTCCTGATGATAAACAAACAGGCACTGCCGGACAGCGGTACAGTTTAAGTACCGTCCGATAAGCAGTGCCTGTATTTTTTATGCTCTTAAATCAAGCCCAAGGCCGTGATAATCATAATCAGAAGCTTTGCGATTATTGTAAGGTTGAAATAATAGAGAGGAATATCAAATACTGTTTTTTCAAAGGACGAAGAGTAATTTTCAAGGGTCATACTGATTGAAACATCTGCATTGTCGGAAAGGACTATTTCGCAGATTTTTCCGTCCTCACCGTAATAGAATGTACCCGAGGTGCCTATGGTTTTGCCCTTGAAATATTCCTTTGTAACGGTTTTTCCGTTTCTCGTTTCCGTTGATGTTGTCATCTTAAAAGCGCTCAATGTAGGGTTATCAACAAAGGTTTTGAAAAGCTTCTGGAACGAATTTACCAAAACATTTACAATATCCACATCGGCAGTTGAAATGGGAAAATAAGAAATAAGCCTCGGAATTACAATGTTAAGCTTTTTATCCGCATAAATCACATTAAAGGGAGAATTTTTGAAATCCACACGGATTTTGTTTTCATTAAAATCATCGTAAATGTTAAATCTGATATAATTCGTAAACTGCCATTCATCGGAGTGGAATGAGGTAACCGTTGCACTGAGTCTGCCTGTTTTTGAAATATCCTTCAGCAGGGCTTCGGTTTTTGAGGTGCCGGCCGCAAAGGCAACCGCCGGCATTGAGAAAAGCATTGCGAGGGCAAGAATGACCGCCAAAAATTTCTTTTTCATCTGTTTTATCTCCTTTAATCAAAGCGTTTTGCATCTATGAAGCAGAGTGTGCTTTCGGAATTTTGCAAATATATATCGCCGATATCCTTTGAAACGACAAGCTGTTCCGGCTTTGAATAGATAGGCAGGAACATTCCGTTTTCAAGGATTATTCTTTCTGCCGTCAGACAGCCGGAGAGCAGCTCATTATCTCCGTCCGTAACAAGCAATCTGTTTACAACTGCGGTGTATTCATCGTTTTGGCAGTTGAATACTCCGCCGCCGTTGAATTTATCAAGGAAGTTTACCGCATTTTCCGTTTCGGAGGTTACACAGGTCAGAGCAACCTGATATTCACCCTTTCTGACTGCGGAAGCAATTTCGTTTGCCTGCATATTTTCAACCGTAATTGTACAGCTCATTCCGAAAAGCTTTTGCCACTTCTGAAGCTGAAGACGGACAAAGGTATCCATTTCATCCGTGCAGAGAATTTTAACCGATATTTCATCTGCTTCAAGCTGTGAAAGT
This sequence comes from Acutalibacteraceae bacterium, assembly GCA_045617665.1. Classification (GTDB taxonomy): domain Bacteria; phylum Bacillota; class Clostridia; order Oscillospirales; family Acutalibacteraceae; genus CAG-177. The sequence goes on from JAZLIZ010000031.1 coordinate 28,756, forward strand.
GCCTTTTTCCAATGCTTTTTCGCACTTTTTTCATCCTTGCTCAGAACAGGGGATGAGCTGACCGCAGACCTGTAATTTTTACTGCCGGCAAAGCAGTTGTCGGGTATCAGACCTGCCTGCGGCTTCATATTTTCGTCTTTGATTTCAAGCAGGGATAAATCCGCACTTTTGCACAGAGCAAGTCTGAAATTCTTATTTGAAGCAGTTTCATCCTCACAGTTAAACGCAAAGCCGTAAACAGTATTTTCAAGAGTTTTTACAAGGGTTGAATCCTTCGGCAGCTTGCTGTCCGGCGAAATAACGGCGGCACTGAAGCCGCTGTTTGCAAGCTTTTTGAGTACCGTTTCTTCATCATTGCCGAATGAGAAAATTACCGATGACGGCAAAACGGTGTTTTGACCTGCATAGCACTTATTTCTCTTGATTGTCATTGTTGTTTCCGAATCCCACGAAGAAAGATAAAACGGGCCGTTGCAAAGAATATGCTTCGGTGAAAGACCGTATCTGCCGCCCATACGGTTGAAAAATTCCTCATTGCAGGGCATAAATTCACTTTCGGTAAGTCTTCTTAAAAAGCCCTCGCATTTTTCTTTCAGCCTGAAAACAACAGTGTTTTCATCAGGTGCGGTAACTCCGAGAGCAGATGGCTCAAGGGCTCCGGCATTTATTTCAGCCGCATTTTCAATGGCAAAAAGTCTGTTGGCGTTGTGCGACATTGTGGCAGGGTCAATAGTTCTCCGGCAGGCAAAAACAAAATCCTGTGCCTTTACCGTTTCGGTTGAGAATTTTTCATAAAATTCATCGCCGTAGGCGGTTTTCATTGTGATGGGGCAATACCATTCCGTACCCTTTTGCAGATGAAATGTGTAGGTAAGCTCATCCTCTGAAATTTCCCATTTTTCCGCAATACCGGGTATTATTTTTCCGTCCTTATCAAGACGGACAAGACCCTCAAAAATATTGTTGACCACAAGCGCAGTTTCATTTTCGGAGGAATACTGCGGGTCAAGAGTTTCGGGGGATGAATAGAGAGGATAAATTATGCTCTTGCCCTCACCGCCGCCGCTGCAGGATGCAAAAAGCAAAGCAAAAGCAAGGCAAAGCAAAACGCTGATAAACTTTTTCATCCTTTCTCCCTCCGTGAATTTAGTGAATTAACCGCCTCCGCTCATTTCGGGGCAGGTTGCCGTAAACTATCAGTTTAACTATATCACGGAGCATAACTCGCATATTTCCATATTGGAAATATGCCCAAAATTAATTTATTTTTATTTTTCTTTATAGTCTTGATTTATGCGGTGCTTGTGTGCTAAAATGTTCAGTAATTATGGGGGAATGTTTTGTAATACACATTTTGCAGAATTTTCAGACTCTTCAGATTTTGTTTTGGAGGAAATCATGAGCAAAATTCTTGTTGCGGACGATGAAAGCAGAATAAGGCGCCTGGTTTGTGATTTTCTGCACAATTCGGGCTATGAAACCGTTGAAGCCTCTGACGGCAACGAAGCGGTTGCTGAATTTTCTTCCGATAAAAATATCAGCCTTGTTGTGTGCGATATTATGATGCCCGGGCTTGACGGCTGGGCAGTCTGCAAAAAAATCAGAGAAACCTCCAACATTCCCATCATAGTGCTCACCGCAAGAACGCAGGAATTTGACGAGCTTTCATCCTTTGAAGCGGGAGCGGATGATTTTGTCACAAAACCGTTCAGCCCCACGGTTCTTGTTAAAAGAATTGAAGCGCTTATCAAAAGGAGCAGCGGCAGGCAAAACATAAGCAGCGGCGAGGTTTATTCCCTTGACGGCCTTATGCTTGACATTCCGGGGCACAGCGTAACAATCAACTCCGTTGAGGTTGAGCTGACTATCAAGGAGCACGCAATTTTTGAAAAGCTGATGACAAATCAGGGCAAAATTTTTTCAAGGGATAATCTGCTTGAAAGTATATGGGGCGCTGATTTCGAGGGTGAAGCAAGAACTGTTGATTCCCATGTTGCCCGTTTAAGAACAAAGCTCGGTGCCTGGGGTGAAAAGCACCTTAAAACCGTTTTCGGCGTAGGCTATAAGATTGAGGTGAACAAGCCTTGAAAAAACTTGTTTCATTTCTCGGCAGTAAAATCCGAATAAAGCTTATTCTGACCGTCTGTGCCGTTATCATCTTTTTTATTGCCGTTATTCTTATGACCTCAAAGCCTCTGCTTTTCAGGGCTTTTACAAAAAGCACATATAACCGCCTTGTTTCAACGGCAAACAACATTGATTATTTCAACCCGGATTCCTCCGGCTTCTATTTTGACCTCTATTACATTTCCACCGGCAACAATGTTGATTTTGAGCTTGCCGACAGTGACGGAATGCTGCTTTACACCTCCGAGGGTGAGGGCTCTCCGTTGAGCAGCAGTCATTTCCCCTCCTCCTCAAACAAAGCCCCTGCATACGAATCAATGCAGAAATCCGATTCAAAAGCAAAAACATATAATTACGAGGATTTCGAGATAAAGCGAAAAACCGCAACAAATGCGGATTATTTCATATATCACAGACAGCTTCTTTCGGGGCAGACTGTTTATATCTACTCCCCGGTTGCCGATGTTGAAGCCGTTGTTGAGGTTGCCGAAAGAGTATATTCTTTCTTTGCCATAGCAATGTTCATTTTAATCGGCATAATATTCTGTCTGGTTTTATCCGGCTTTACAAAGCCCCTTGAAGAAATGAACGATGTTACGGGCGATATGGCAAAGCTGAATTTTGACCGCAAGTGCAAGGATTACGGCAAGGATGAAATCGGTGAACTCGGCAAAAGCATAAACAGCCTTTCAACCGCTCTTGATTCTGCCCTTATGGATTTGAAGGATAAAAACAGACAGCTTGAAAAGGATATTGAGCTTCGCCGTGACCTTGACAATGCAAGAAAATCATTTATAAGCAACGTTTCTCACGAGCTGAAAACACCCATAGCGATTATTTCCGGCTATGCGGAGGGGCTTTATGAGGGCATAAGCAATGACCCTCAGGTTATCAGAGATTACTGCGGAGTAATAAAAGACGAAAGTGAAAAGATGAACGAGCTTGTGCTTGAACTTCTTGAGCTTTCAAAGCTTGAAAGCAAAACAAGACCCTTTAAGCCCGATTATTTTGATATCGGTGATATGATAACCTCACTCATTTCACATCTTTCAATTCAGCTTTCGGATGCGGGGGTAACGGTTACAAATAATGTACCCGATTCTCTCATCTGCTATGCGGAGAGTGAAAAAATCGAGCTTGTTCTTAAAAACTATATCACAAATGCAATTTCTCACTGCGAGGGTGAAAAGAAAATCATTATCGGCAGTGAAAAAGACGATAAAACAATCAGGATTTCCGTTTTCAACACAGGCAATCACATTGCGGAGGATGACCTTTCCGGAATATGGGACAGCTTTTACAGGGCGGATAAATCCCACGGAAGAAGTCAGAACCGTTTCGGTCTCGGTCTTTCCATTGTAAAAAGCATAATGGAAAACCACAAATGCGGTTATGAAGCAAAAAATAAAGAAAAGGGCGTTGAGTTCACCTTTACGGTGGCTGAAGATAAATCCTACTATGAAGCAAACGAAGGGTAAAAAAGGAATAGCCGTCAAGGTATCCGCACTTTTGCTGGTACTCTGTATGCTCTGCTCCTGCAGTTCGGCCGCAGGGACGGTAATCTCCGTCACCCCCTCCGTTACCACAAGAAATGTTATTTCCTTTTCAGGTGAAGAGCCCGAAAAGTTACATTACTCCTCCGGCAAGGACGCTTTCACCGAAAATGTTGCTTCCTCAGGACTGATTAAGCTTGTTATTGACAAAGAAACCTGCTCATTCGGTATTTACGATACCGCAGGCGGCTCACTCTGGACAGCCCTGCCCCTGCTTGAGGACTGTAAGACAGATAAGGGCTTTTCTTCAGGAGCAAGTATGATTTCATTGAGAATTGCAGGCGGAACGGATGTTTACGAGCTGAACAGCCAGGATAATGCCCTTGCATTCGGAAAAGCAAAAATAGAAACAAAGGACGGTAACGCCGTTTTCACATACGATATGTTTCCCGACAGGGCTACCGCCGAAAAAAAGGTCTACGGCAAAACGGATATAGGCTTCCGTGCGGTTATGACGGTAAAGCTCATTGACGGCAATATGTCCGTTTCATGTAAATTCAAAAATTTAACCGGCAATAAATCCGCATTTATAGAAAGCGCATCCCTGCTTGATTACTTCGGCGCATATAACGATACCGACAGCGGTAATTTCATCTTTGTGCCTGACGGATGCGGAGCGATTATAAACACCTCGATTTATGACGAATCCTTTAAGTCACTTTCATTTTCCGTCTACGGCAATGACCCCTCAACTGCGGAGAAAACCTCCGGAACGGCAGTCATACCCACATTCGGCATAAAGCACGGCAGCTGTGCCTTTGCGGCGCTCATTGAAGAGGGGGATGCTCTTTCGGTTATCAGAGCCGAAAAGGCAACCGATGCCTCGGAGATGAACAGAGCCTATGCATCATTCAGCATCACCCCCGTTGATTACAGCGATAAAAAGCTCTATGTTTCGCAAAAATCCGCTCTTATAACAAAGGATAAGTACGGAAACGAAACTGACGGAATAAAAATCTGCTACAGATTTTTGAGCGGTAAAAACGCAACCTACGCCGGCCTTGCCTCCGCCGTCAGAGAACAGCTTATCAGAAACAGAGTTCTTTCCTCCGGCACTCTTACCGAGTCCGATTATCTTCCGTTCTTTTTAACAGTCAGCGGAAGCGTTAAAAAATCCTTCTCATTTATAAATTACCCCTCTGTTCTGACAAATTTTGACCAGGCAAAGGATATGCTTGTCAGAATGAAAAACAAGGGTATAAACAATGTTAATATCCGTTATACCGATATTTTCACAGGCGGTCAGGACAGCATAGATATAAAAAAGTCCGTAATCAACCGTTCCCTCGGCGGCACAAAGGGTCTTAAAGAGCTTTACTCCTATGTTTCGGAGCAGAAAATGGGGCTTTACCTTGACACGGATATTCTTTCCTCCGCAAAGCCCTTCAAAGCAAGTGCCGAAAGCATAAATTCAGCCCCTTCACTTTATGAGCCGTACGATGCCCTTGCGGATAAAATGGGAACGGAGTTAAAGAAAAGATATTTGCGAAACATCAACAAGCTCAGCTCAACTATGTCATCCCTGCTGGCACAAACAAAGAATTATGCTTTCTCCGGCTTCTGCCTCGGTGATGCAGGCTCCCTGCTTTACTCCGACTTTTCAACTGACGGTGTATTAAGGCAGGAGGCGGCAGATATAATCGCTGCCTCGGTGCTTCCCCTTTCATCAAGCAGAAAAATAATGGTTGATACAGGCAACTTCTCAATTCTCAAGAATGTTGACTGCGTTATAAACATTCCGACTGAAACAACGGTTTCAAAAAGCGGTGCATATAAGCCCATCCCCTTTATTCAGCTTGTTCTGCACGGAATTGTTGACTATGCGGGTATGCCCGTGAACACGGTCAACAACCCGGCTCAAACCATTCTGAAATTTGTGGAATACGGCTCCTGCCCCCACTATGAATGGAATTATGAGGAGCTTTCCGGCGAAAGTGACAGATATTATTACGACAACACCATCAATGATGCCGTTGCCTGTTATCAAAGGGCAAACGAAGCACTCGGAGATTTAAGAAGCGCAAGAATAACCGACCACTATGAAATTGATGACGGCGTTTTCTGCACCGAATACGATACAGGTGCAATGATATATGTGAATTATACCGACAGAGCCTATGAAATACTCGGCGTAACGGTTGAGCCGAGAGATTTTCTGAGGATAAACTGATGAAAAACAGAAAACATGAATTACTGCTGATTGCCGCCGCTTTGGTGATAACGGGAACGGTACTGCTTTTCAGAGTGTTTGATTCACCTGAAATGAACAGCCTTGAGGCAGTAACCCTTTCACTAACTGCACCTGGCATTTCCGCTTCATCAACCGGTGAAAAGATAAACATAAACACCGCCACCCTGCAGGAGCTTACCGCTCTTACGGAAATCGGTGAAAAAAAGGCACAGGCAATAATAGATTACCGCAACAAAAACGGCAGATTCCGTTCCGTTGACGAGCTTGCAAAGGTTGAGGGCATAGGCTTAGCAACGGTAAACAAAAACCGTTTCAGAATATGTGTGTAAATTACTCAAAGGAGATTAATATATGAGTACGGAAAGAACAGAAATCAAAACGCTGTATGATAACAGTGCAGACTTCGGCAACAAAGAGGTCACTGTTTACGGCTGGATAAGAACGCTGCGTGATTCAAAGCAGATTGGTTTTATCGAAATCAATGACGGAAGCTGCTTCAAGGGTGTTCAGATAGTTTTTGAATGTGCAAAAATCAAAAACTATAAGGATATTGCAAAGCTCAATGTTGGTGCCGCAATAAAGGTAACAGGCAAATTCCTGCTTACCCCGGATGCAGGTCAGCCCTTTGAAATCAACGCTGACGAAATAAGCGTTGAGGCGATTTCCACTCCCGATTATCCTCTTCAGAAAAAGGGTCACACCCGTGAATATATGAGAACAATCGCTCATTTAAGACCCAGAACAAATCTTTTCAATGCAGTTTTCAAGGTACGCTCCACAGCCGCCTATGCAATCCACAAGTTCTTTAATGACCGTGGCTTTGTTTATGCTCACACTCCCCTTATTTCCTGCTCGGACTGTGAGGGTGCAGGTGAGATGTTCAGAGTAACCACTCTTGATATGGAAAATGTTCCCAAAACAGAAGACGGCAAGGTTGATTATGCGGAGGATTTCTTCAAAAAGCCCGCTTATTTAACCGTTTCAGGTCAGCTTCAGGCTGAAACAATGGCTCTTGCATTCGGCAAGGTTTACACCTTCGGCCCCACATTCAGAGCCGAAAAATCATACACACAGCGCCACGCCGCAGAGTTCTGGATGATTGAGCCGGAAATGGCATTCACCGACCTTGCAGGTGATATGGATGTTGCAGAGGGTATGATTAAATATGCAATCAGCTATGTTCTTGAAAACTGCAGGCAGGAGCTTGAATTCCTTAACAGATTTGTTGAAAAGGGACTTATTGAAAAGCTTACAACCGTTGCAAATTCAGATTTCGGCAGAGTAACCTATACAGATGCCGTTAAGCTTCTTGAAGAGCACAACGACGAATTTGATTACAAAGTAAGCTGGGGCTGTGACCTGCAGACGGAGCACGAAAGATTCCTTACCGAAAAAATATTCAAAAAGCCCGTTTTTGTTACAGACTATCCCAAGGAAATCAAAGCGTTCTATATGCGCCTGAATGATGACGGCAAAACCGTTGCCGCCGCAGACTGCCTTGTAATGGGCATAGGTGAAATAATCGGCGGCAGTCAGAGAGAAGAAAGGCTTGATGTTCTTGAAGCAAGAATTGAAGAGCTGGGTCTTAACAAAGAGGATTATGACTGGTACCTTGACCTTCGCAGATACGGCGGAGTTAAGCACAGCGGCTTCGGTCTCGGCTTTGAAAGACTTGTTATGTACCTTACGGGTATTGACAATATCCGTGATGCAATTCCTTACCCCAGAACAACAGGTTCGGCAGAATATTAAGAAAATTGATAAAACAAAGGAGATGCTGTTTTATGTTAAAAAATATTTCCCCTGTTCTTTCCCCCGAGCTTCTTAAAATCCTTATGGAAATGGGTCACGGCGATGAAATCGTTATCGGTGACGGCAACTTTCCCGCCGCCTCCGTTGCAGGAGCACTCGGCACCTGCAAGCTCGTCCGTCTTGACGGCCACGGCGTAAATGAAATTGTTGATGCAATTCTCAGGCTTATGCCCCTTGACACCCATGTTGAAAAGCCCGTTGCCCTTATGGATAACGGCGACCCTGCAAATCAGCCCCCTATCTGGAGCGATTACAAGGCAACCGTTAAGGCAAACGAGGGTGAAAAAGAATTTGAGCTTGTTGAAAGATTTGCTTTCTATGAGAGAGCTAAAAAAGCATACTGTGTTGTTGCCACAGGTGAAACAGCAATCTATGCAAACATAATTCTCAAAAAAGGTGTTGTTATTCAGTAATGAAAAAAGTATTGGCAATTGACTTCGGTGCCTCAAGCGGCAGAGCCATTGTTGGTACCTTTGACGGTGAAAAAATCTCTCTTCAGGAGGTACACCGTTTCTCAAATGACCCGGTCAAGCTGGGTAATGCAATGTACTGGGATGTTCTTCGTCTTTTTCACGAAATCAAGCAGGGAATGATTAAGGCAAAGGAATTTGACAGCATCGGCATTGACACCTGGGGTGTTGATTTCGGTCTGATTGATAAATTCGGCTGTCTTATCGAAAACCCCGTTCATTACCGTGACGAGAGAACAGTCGGTATGATTGAGGATGCGGCAAATATAATTCCTAACGAGGAGTTTTACAACCGCACGGGTATTCAGTTTATGGAGCTGAATACGGTTTATCAGCTTTATTCACTTGCAAAAAACAGACCTCATATTCTCGAAAGAGCGGATAAGCTTCTGTTTATGCCCGACCTTTTCGGTTATTTCCTTACAGGCAATAAAACAACGGAATATTCCATTGCGACAACCTCGCAAATGGTTGACCTGAGCACAAAAACCTGGACTGTTGATTTGCTTGACCGTTTGGGAATCCCCTCTTCGATTCTTTGCGATATTGCACCCTCCGGCTCCGTTCTCGGCACAATCAAAAAAGAGGTTGCCGAGGAATGCTCCGTTAAGGAAGTGCCTGTCATTTCCGTTTGCGGCCATGACACTCAAAGTGCAATAACCGCCGTTCCCTGCGAGGATGAGGATTTTGCTTTCCTTTCAAGCGGAACATGGTCACTTTTCGGCACAGAGCTTAAAGAGCCGATTATCAACGAAAAAAGCATTGCAATGAATGTTACAAACGAGGGCGGTTACGGTAAAAGCGTAGGCTTCCTCAAAAACATTATCGGCCTTTGGCTTATTCAGGAAAGCCGCCGTCACTGGAACAAGCTCGGTAACCATTACACCTATGCCGACCTTGAAAAGCTTGCTCTTGCTTCGGAGCCCTTCAGAAGCTTCATTGACCCGGATGCACCCGAATTTGTGCCCCACGGCAACATTCCCGAAAGAGTTAAGGAATATTGCAGAAAAACCAATCAGCCCGTTCCCGAAACCGTAGGTCAGGTTATGAGATGTATTTATGAGTCACTTGCTCTTAAATACCGCCTTACTCTTGAAAACCTTGAGGACTGCACAGGCAAAACCTACCCCGCCATTCATATTATCGGCGGCGGAACAAAGGATACTCTCCTTTGCTCAATGACTGCCTGCTCAACAGGGCGAAAGGTTATTGCAGGCCCTGTTGAGGCAACAGTTCTGGGTAATATTGCCGTTCAGCTTATGGCATCGGGCGATATTGATTCAGTTCAGCAGGCAAGAAAAATCATCGGCAACAGTGAACAAACAACCGAGTATGCTCCTGAAAATGTTGACAGTTGGAATGAAGCATACGAGTGTTTCAAAACAATAATATAAAATTATGATTTGGAGGAAAATCTAATGGCAAAAAGCAGACTTATCGGCGATTATCCCGTAATCGGTATTCGCCCCATCATTGACGCAAGAAGAGGCCCTCTCCATGTAAGAGAATCTCTCGAGGACCAGACTATGGGTATGGCTCTTGCAGCAAAGAAGCTCTTTGAAGAAAATCTTTGCTACTCAAACGGCGAGCCCGTTAAGGTTGTTATCTCCAACACATCCATAGGCCGTGTTGCAGAAGCAGCAGAATGTGCCGCACAGTTCAAGAAAGAGGGTGTTGACATCACTCTTTCAGTTACTCCCTGCTGGTGCTACGGCTCAGAAACAATGGATATGGATAAAAACACCATTAAGGGTGTCTGGGGCTTCAACGCAACCGAAAGACCCGGTGCTGTTTATCTTGCATCAGTTCTTGCAGCACACGCACAGAAGGGTCTTCCCGCATTCGGTATTTACGGCAACACCGTTCAGGATGCAGACGACACATCAATCCCCTGCGATGTAAAAGATAAGCTTCTCAGATTCGGCCGTGCCGCAGTTGCAGTTGCAACAATGAGAGGCAAGTCATATCTTCAAATCGGTTCAATCTGTATGGGTATTGCCGGCTCATCAATCAGCCCCGAATTTATCGAGGAATATCTCGGTATGAGAGTTGAGAGCGTTGACGAGGTTGAAATTCTCCGCCGTATGGAAGAGGGAATTTATGACGAGGAAGAGTTTAAGGAGGCTCTTGCCTGGACAAAGGCTAACTGCCCCGAGGGTCTTGATAAGAACCCCGATTTTGTTCGTAAATCACCCGAGCAGAAAGAAAAGGATTGGGAATTCACCGTTAAGATGATGTGCATCGTCAAGGACCTTATGAACGGCAACAAGAATCTTCCCGAGGGCAGAGAAGAAGAAATGTGCGGCCACAACGCAATCGCTGCCGGCTTCCAGGGTCAAAGACAGTGGACAGACCACTACCCCAACGCTGACTTTGCAGAGGCTCTTCTCAACACATCATTTGACTGGACAGGTGCAAGAGAGCCCTACATTCTTGCAACCGAAAATGATACACTTAACGGCCTCGGTATGCTCTTTATGAAGTTACTTACCAACAAGCCTCAGATGTTTGCTGATGTTCGTACCTGCTGGAGCACAGATTCCGTTAAGAGAGTTACCGGCTATGACCTTGAGGGCAAGGCAAAGGAAGCCGGCGGATTCATTCACCTTATCAACTCCGGTGCCTGCTGCCTTGATGCCTGCGGCGAAATGAAGGACGAAAACGGCAACGGCGTTATGAAAGAATGGTGGAAGGTTACCGAAGAGGATATGGATAAGATGCTCAAGGCTACAACCTGGTGTGCATCCGATAACGGCTATTTCCGTGGCGGCGGATACTCCTCAAGATTCCTTACCAGAGCTGAAATGCCCGCAACTATGATTCGTCTTAACATTGTTAAGGGTCTCGGCCCCGTTCTTCAGATTGCAGAGGGCTGGACAGTTGCTCTCCCCGATGATGTTTCAGACAAAATCTGGAAGAGAACAGACTACACATGGCCCTGCACATGGTTTACTCCCAGATGTGACGGCGTAGGCGGTGACGCTTTCAATTCCGCTTATGACCTTATGAATAACTGGGGTGCAAACCACGGCGCTATCTCCTACGGCCACATCGGTGCAGACCTTATCACCTTTGCATCAATGCTCCGCATCCCCGTTGCTCTCCACAATGTTCCCGATGAAAAGATTTTCCGTCCTGCTTGCTGGGGCGCATTCGGAACAAAGGACAGAGAGGGCGCAGATTACAGGGCTTGTGCCGCCTACGGTCCCCAATACAAAATTTGACGGCAAAATAGGCGCAGAGCGTCAAACAAAACCACATAAGTAAGATAGAGCCATTGGACATATAGTTCGGTGGCTCTTTTTCAGCGTATTATATTTGTTTGACTAACCGCCTTTACTCGCTCGCCGTACCTCGGTACTGTCTTCGCTCGTAAAAACGGTTTCTGCATCCTATTTTCCTCGTCAAATTGGCGTGCTACCTCTCATCTGCTGTGATGTTCAATAGGTTGATTTAATTTGTCCGCAACTCCTCACTCCTCCATCCTAACTCCAAACTCACGAAACTTAATTATGAATTATGCATTATGAATTGTGAATTATGCATTATGAATTAAACACTCCCCATTTTCCCACCGGGGTGAAGCCGAGTTTTTCATAGAAATTCAGCAGGGAGTCGTTTCTTGTGAGCAGGTAGGCATCCTTTTCGCCCTGCGCCATATACTGCACGAGAGCGGATGCCAGACCCTGCCCCCTCTTGCTTTTATCCGTTGCCACAGCACCGAGAAGAACGCAGTTCTCTCCCTCAAAGAGTCTGAATACACAGCAATCCCGTTCGCCGATAACTCCGGCCTGTGCCGTGCCCTTATTAAGTCTTGCACAAACATCAGAGGCAAAAGCAGAGTAATCACCCATTTCAAATCCGCTCTCCGACAGCAGAGAGTGTATTTTTTTCATATCCGGGGTTTCGTTGAAATTTTCGGACTTTTCTATATTAAATCTTTTTTCTGATTTGACAATATACGAGCCGTCACAAATTTTAAGCCCCAGCTTTTCAAGAGCCTGATAATCCCCCTGAACTGTACTGTAACCGACAACACCGATAAATTCACGAAGCTCGTCAAAATCCGTTTCGGGGGTTGAGTAAAGAACTATGTTTCCGTCAACCCTTGACAAAGCCGAAACGGGCATATCCCCGGCATACTGCACATAAAATAACGCAAAATCGTATTTTGTGCCGTATGTCAGAGCAAGCCCCTGTATTTTAGCTGAAAATGCACCCGATTTCATAAATCCGAGTGCATTTACATCATCAATCAGTTTAATCATCTGACAGCCAAATCCTCTGCAAGAGCCTTTATAAGCTCTCTTGAAGCCTCAATATCATCATATTTACAAACACAGCAGGGAGAATGGAGGTATCTTGTGGGCAGCGAGATAACCTGGGTTATGACACCGCCTCTGCTTGTGTGAATACTTCTTGCATTGTTGCCGCCGGCAACCTTTGTTTTAATCTGACACTTAATGCCCTTTTCTTTGCCGAGCTCAAGTGCTCTGTTATATATTTCCGTATTGTATATTGTTCCGTTATCCATAAACGAAACGGCAGGGCCCTCGCCGCAAATACAAACCCTGTTTTCACCCTTAACTCCGCTGATATCGGCGGCAGTTGTTGTTTCCGCAACTATGGCATAATCGGGCTGTACCTCAAAGGCAGCCGTTCCCGCACCTCTTGTGCCGATTTCCTCCTGCACGGTAAAGGTGAAAACGCAGTCATATTCAAGCTCGCTCTGAATTAAATCAACGAGAATTACACAGCCGGCTCTGTTATCAATCGCCTTTGCTTTGATAAAGCCGTCACCGAATTCGACAAATTCGCTTTCAAAGGTAACCTCATCGCCGAGCGAAACATTAGCAAGAGCATCCTCCCTGTTTTTTGCGCCGATATCAATATACATATCGTCATCCTTGGGAACATTCTGCTCCTCATCCTTTTCAATCAGATGAATGGGCTTAATTCCGAGAACGCCGGGAATTTGCTTTTCTCCCACCAAAACATTTCTGCCGATTATAACCTTGCTGTCAACCCCTCCGACCTTTTCAAAGGAGAGAAAGCCGTCTGAATTAACGCCTGTAACAATCAGACCCACCTCATCCGTATGGGCATCAAGCATAACCTTGTTTTTGGCTCTGTTTTTTCCTTTTTTGTAAACAATAAGATTGCCGAGAGGGTCAACCTCATATTCGGCATAGTCCTTTATTTCATTTATGATGTAATCTCTGACCTTGTTTTCTCTGCCGGATATTCCGTTAAGTTTGCAAAGTGCTTTGAGATTTTTCTTAATATTTGAAGCCATAATTTCCTCGCAATAAATCAGATTGAAAGAATATACTCTGCCATAAGCCTTGCCGTGTTTTCAATATCCTCAAGGTCACAGACCTCAACGGCGGTGTGCATATTTCTGATTGGAATTGAAAGCACAGCCGTTTTTATTCCCTTACCGGAAACCTGAATTTCATCGCCGTTTGTTCCCGTTCTGCCGCTCATTACCTCAGCTGAATTGGGAATGTTTTTTCGTTTGCAACAGCCGTCAGTTTTCTGCTCATTTCATAGTCCAAGGACGGAGCATAGCCTATCAAAACGCCCTTGCCGAGCTGTGCATATTTTTCACTGCTGACACCGGGTGCGGCGGCAAAGCTTACATCCACCGCTATGGCTTCATCAGCCTGCGAATTGAAAGCGCCCACGGTTGCACCGCTTCCGCCTGTTTCCTCCTGTGCGGAAAACTGAACATCAATTCTGCACTTTTCTTTGCCCTCAAGAAGCTGTAAACACCTCAGGATTGCAACAACTCCGGCTCTGTCATCAACGCAGGGTGATACAATTCTGTTGCCGAGAAGCTCATCAAAGGGACCGTTAAAGGTGATTCTGTCACCGGGCTTAATAAGCTTTTCGGCTTCCTCTTTTTTCATTCCGATATCTACGGTGATTTCGTCAAAGCCGTTCACCTTGCCGTCCTTATCCTTTGCAAGGTGAGGAGGCGTTGAGGTTATTACGCCGTATATATCCTCTTTGCCGTGGATTGTGACCTCTGCGGCAGTAAGCACCCGAACATCCGAGCCGCCCACTCTTGCCACCTTGATAAAGCCGTCATCATCAACGGCAGTTACCGCAAGGCCTATCTGGTCAAGGTGAGCATCAAGCAAAATTGATTTGCCCTCACCCCTTGAGCCGATAACATTACCTAATCTGTCAACGGAAGCCGGCATATATTTTTCAAGCTCTGCCCTTACAAAGTCAGCCGCACAGCCCTCATTACCGGATGTTCCGTTAAGCTTGCAGAGTGATTTTAACAATTCTTTAATTTCGTTATACATATTTTTCCTTTCAGGCATAGGGTCTGTCTATGGTTAAAACAATGAAATATGCCGGATTAACTGCTTTAATCTTCTTTTCAAGCTCCGCCTTAAATTCATCATCCGTCATTCTTAATTCAAAGGGAAGAACCGCATCAAAAATCATATTGGTATGCGTAGGTCCCACAACGATTCTGAAATCGTGAATTGTGATTCCTTCATCAATTTCTTTGACGCATTTCAACGCAACAGCCTTAAGCCCGTTGGTTTTTTCATCATCAGTCAAAATCGGGTCCATATGAATTGAAATCTCAATTCCCATTTCGGTTTTGATTTTCTGTTCAATCAGGTCAATAAGGTCGTGGCTTTCCATTATATCCCTGTTAGCAGGAACCTCTGCGTGAAGTGAGCCCATAACCTTTGCATGGCCGTAACCGTGGAGCACCAAATCGTGAATACCGACAATGCCGTCATGTGACATAACAAGCTTTTCAAGCTCATCAACCACTTCCTTTTCAGGCGGCTCACCGAGCAGAGGCCCGAGGGTATCCTTTATAACGCCTATACCGGCATACAGAATTACAAGCGAAACAAGACAGCCCATAAAGGCATCAATGGGCAGGGAAATAAATTTTGAAGCAATAAGGGCAATAAGAGTACAGGTTGTCGCCAGAATATCGCCTAAGCTGTCCTTTACAACCGCATCAACGGAAACGGAATCAATCCTTTTGCCCACATCTTTGTTGAACAGGGCAAGCCATATTTTCATAAAAATCGAAGCAACAAGCACAACCGCCGCAGAGATGCTGAATGTAACGGCAGTAGGCTCTCTGAATTTTTCGATTGAGCCCTTGAGCAGCTCAACACCCGTAACAATAATAAGGAACGCCAGCACTATGGCGGAAAGATATTCGATTCTGCCGTGGCCGAACGGATGATTTTTATCGGGCTTTTTGCCTGAAAGCTTGAAGCCTGCAAGGGTAATAATCGAAGAAACCGCATCAAAGAGGTTGTTTACGCCGTCTGAAACGATTGAAATTGAATTAACGATTTTTCCGAAAACGATTTTGAAGGCAGAAAGAATAATATTAACGGCAATACCTACCGCACCGCTCAAAACACCGTATCTGCCCCTGACCCTTTCATCCTTTGTGTTTTCGTAATCCTTTACAAAGAGCCTTATAAGTAGTTTTGTCATATCCTTCTCCATATTAAGAAAACGCCGTTTTAACAGCGTTTTCTTCTTTATCATTTGTTGTTATCAATATGAACATCAAGCTGATTAAAAGGAATTGTAATGCCTCTCTTATCAAACTCATTTTTTACCTTTTCCTGCATATAGAAAAATGCAGGCCAGTAATTTCCGCTGTCACACCACACAAAGGCAACAAGGTTTATACTGCTCTGTGCGTGCTCCTTAACATAAACCGCAGGCTCGGGGTTTTGGAGAATAAGCTCTCCCGCCCTTGCAACGGTGAGAATTGCCTCCCTCGCCTTTGAAATATCCTCATCATAAGAAATGGAATAAACAAGGTCCATTCTTCTTTTATTTTCCGCATTGTAGTTGATTATATTGCTGGTTGTGATTGTGGAATTCGGCACAATTACTCTTCTGTTATCAAGTGTGAGCAATACGGTATAAGCCATTTTAATTTCAACAACCGTTCCGCTGACAGTGCCTATATCAATAAAATCACCGCTTTTGAACGGATGGTTTATTAAAATCTGAAATCCGCTGGCAATCTGCCCGATTGAAGCGGAAAGTCCGAAGCCGGCTGTAACGCCGCCCGCCGCAAGAGCCGCCACAAAGGAATTAACATCCACATTTATTGTTGAAAGTGCGGAAAGAACTATTCCCGTTTTCAGCAAAAGAACAACAATGGTTCTGATAAAATGATGAACCGATTTATCAACGCCCTTTACCTCAAGCGCCTTTACAAGAAGCTTGCCTATGAAATTCGCAACCATAAAGCCGATAACCATTATGGCAAGTGCGGCAATAATAAGGGGTGCTTTTGAAATAACAAGAGCTTTCATACCCTCATAATCCCTGTCCTTAATAAGCTGTGAAAGGTCAAGGGGAATGGGCAAACGAAAATCAAACATAATCTTTCACTTATCCTTTATTTTCGGTAAGAAGCTTTGCAAGCTCATCCATAAAGGTGTTTATATCCTTAAACTGTCTGTAAACTGAAGCAAAGCGTACATATGCTACTTCATCAAGCTCACGGAGCTTTTCCATTGCAAGCTCACCTATGGCAACGGTTGAAACCTCTCTCTCAAGACTGCTCTGAAGCTGTGACTCGATTTCATCAATCGCCTTGTCAAGCTGGTCAAGTGAAACAGGTCTTTTTTCACAGGCACGGAGCATACCGCCGAGAAGCTTGTTTCTGTCAAACACCTCACGGGATTTATCCTTTTTAACAACAATAATCGGTACAGTTTCGATAACCTCGTATGTTGTAAACCTTTTTTCGCAGTTTATACATTCTCTTCTGCGTCTGATTCTTTCACCCTCGTCAGTGGGTCTTGAATCAATAACCTTGCTTTCCTCACATCCGCAAAAAGGACATCTCATAGTATTTTTCTCCTCTGCCTGAATATGGCTTTTATCAAAAATTAAATATATTTTTCCGCAAATTCCTTAACCTTTGCTTCATAAGCCTCGGAATTTCTGCGGTAGCTTTCCGCATGGCGTGCACCGTCAATTATCATCATATCTTTATCTTCACTGCCGCAGGCATCGTAAAGCTCATAAACCATATATGTCGGCACAAAATCATCGTTACCGCCGTGGAAAAACATCATAGGCACCCTGGCGTTTTTAACGCTTTCAAGGGGATTTGCATCCTCAAACTCATATCCGTTTATGTATTTATTGAATACATTTGCCGTATCAACAACGGGGAACGGCGGCAGATGGATATTATTCTTCATTATATATTCAAATTCAGCCTTTGCGGAGGTGTAACCGCAATCGGCAACAATGAATTTAACATTTTCGGGCAGCTTATCGCTTCCGCTCATTATTGTAACGGTGGCACAGCCCATTGAAATGCCCTGAAGAATAATCTTGATATCCTTGCCGAACTTTTCAAGCATCCATTCAAGCCAGAGCATCGCATCCTGACTTTCGTGATAGCCGAAGCCGATGTATTTACCCTCACTTTCGCCGTGAGCCTGGTGGTCGATTATGAAAACATTATAGCCTAAATCGTGATAGAATTTAGCCATAACGCCGTATTCACCTTTGCCGGAGCTTCTGTAACCGTGGGAGCAGAAAACATAAACATCGCTTTCCTTTTCGGCAGGCAGCAAAAATGCCTTTAAGCGGTAATTTTTCGGGTTAACCATTTCATATTCGGTAAGCTCCTGCTGATTGAACCAGATTGTTCTTTCATCAGATGCACGGGACGGAAGGGCATCAGGGTCAGCCTTTTCCTGCTTGTCAGCCATAAGCTGAGTAAGGGGCTGCACAAGGGATTCTCTGCCCATAACCTCTCTGAATGCAAAGTAACCTGCACCTGTTATTCCTGCGGCAGCCAAAGCCGCAAGTGCTTTAAGTTTCATTTTTTTCCTCCTGTTTCGGCAAGGGGTAATTTTATTTAAGCATATCCGACATACTGTACATTCCGGGCTTTTTATCCGCAATAAATACTGCGGCATTAACAGCACCGGTTGCAAAAAGCGCTCTGCTTCTTGCGGAATGTGAAATTTTAACTATTTCGTCATTGCCGGCAAAAATAACCTCATGCTCGCCCACAATGTTTCCGCCTCTGACGGAATGGATACCTATTTCGTTACGGGGTCTTTTTTCTCTCTTTGCCTGTCGGTTATATTCATAATCAATATCACCCTCAAGCTCGCCCTTAATTGCATCCGCAATCATAAGAGCCGTTCCGCTGGGTGCATCAACCTTTTGATTATGGTGTGCTTCAACAATTTCAATATCAAAACTGCCGCCGAGAAATTTTGCGGCGGTCTTTGAAAGCTCCGCAATAAGATTTACGCCGATTGACATATTTGCCGAAAAGAAAACGGGAATTTCCTTTGAGGCTTCATTTATGCTCTCAATCTGCTCACCGCTCAAGCCCGTTGTGCAGATAACCGCAGGCAGTTTTCTCTGAACACAGCCTGTTACAACGGAATTTAAGGAGGCGGCATTTGAAAAGTCAATAAGTGCATCCGCTTCTTCTTTTACCTCGTCTATTGAAGCATAGACGGGAAAACCGCCGTCACATTCGCCGAAAATATCAATTCCGGCAGCAATTTCCATATCTTCTCTTGCTTTAACGGCAGAGGTAACAAATTTACCCATTTTTCCGTTACAGCCGTTAAGAATAATTCTTATCATTCTGTTTTCTCCTTACACAAGACCGTGTCTGACAAGTGACTCACGAAGTATTTTCTTTGACGCTTCATCCATACCCACAAGCGGCAGACGAACAGGGCCGACATTAAGCCCCATCATATTCATTGCTTCCTTAACGGGAATGGGGTTAACATCAATAAACAGGTTGTTGCAAAGGTCAAGATATTCAAGCTGAAGCTCACGGCTTCCTATACAGTCACCGTCAAGATACTTCTGAACAATATCATGTGCAACACCGGGAACGATGTTTGAAAGAACAGAAACAACACCCTTGCCGCCAAGCGACATAATGGCAGTAATCTGGTCATCGTTACCCGAATAAACCGTCAGATTATCTCCGCAGAGTGCAACCGTTTTTGCAACCTCGGAAATGTTGCCGTTTGCTTCCTTTGTGGCAACTATTCTCGGATGCTGTGAAAGCTCGGCATAGGTTTCCGGCTTAATATTAACACCCGTTCTTGACGGAACATTATAGAGAATAATCGGGGCACTTACTCTGTCCGCAATAAACCTGTAATGAGCAAGCAGACCTCTCTGTGATGTTTTATTATAGTACGGAGTAACTGAAAGGAGAGCATCAACTCCGCATTTTTCAGCCTCGTTTGAAAGCTCAACGGCATATCTTGTATCGTTGCTCCCCGCACCTGCAATAACGGGAACTCTGTGATTTACGGTTTCAACGCAAAGCTTTATAAGGCGAACATGCTCCTCGGTTGAAAGGGTTTTTGCCTCACCTGTTGTTCCGCAGACGATAATGGCATCAGTGCCCTTTTTTATCTGATACTCCACATTTTCGCAGAATTTATCGTAATTTACGCTCTGGTCCTCGTTAAAGGGTGTAATTATGGCAACACCCGCACCTGTAAAAACAACGGGTTTCATAAAAACGCTTCTCCTGTTTCAATGAATTACTTTGCCTGAATATATCCCTGTGAACAAAGCATTTCCGCAAGAAGAACTCCGCCGCCTGCGGCACCTCTTAATGTGTTATGTGAAAGGCATACGAATTTATAATCGTATTGTGTATCCTCTCTCAGACGGCCGACTGAAATTGCCATACCGCCCTCCAAATCTCTCTGAAGCTTTGTCTGAGGAAGATTATCTTCAACAAAGTAGTTGAGAAACTGCTTGGGCGCCGAAGGCAGGTCTGCCTCCTGGGGATAGCCCTTGAAGTTTTTCCAGATTTCAAGAATTTCATCCTTTGAGGGCTTCTTGTCAAATCTTGCAAAAACGGCAGCCATATGACCGTCTGATGACGGAACTCTCAGGCACTGTGCGGTAAAATTGGGCTTTGTTGCGGGAACAATCTCGTCACCCTCGATTTTACCCCAGATTTTAAGAGGCTCAATTTCGCTCTTTTCTTCTTCGCCGCCGATAAAGGGAATAACATTATCTACCATTTCGGGCCATGTTTCAAAGGTTTTGCCTGCGCCGGAAATTGCCTGATAGGTGCAAACAAGAACATCCTTTACGCCGAATTTTTCATCAAGGGGAAAAAGGGCGGGAACATAGCTCTGAAGTGAGCAGTTTGATTTAACTGCAATAAAGCCTCTCTTTGTGCCCAGACGCTTTTTTTGTGACTCAATAATCTTTGCGTGGTCTGTGTTGAGCTCGGGGATAATCATGGGCACATCGGGAGTGTGTCTGTTTGCGCTGTTATTTGAAATAACAGGACATTCAGCCTTTGCATATGCCTCCTCAAGAGCCTTGATTTCATCCTTTTTCATATCAACTGCGCAAAATACGAAATCAACCTTTGCCGCAATTTTTTCAACATCGGCACTCGCATCCATAACAATCATATCTTTTACTTTTTCGGGAATATCCCATTTCATAGCCCACTTCTTGCCGACAGCCTCCGAATAGGGCTTGCCTGCTGACCTGGGTGATGCGGCAAGAACTTCAAGATTGAACCAGGGGTGCTCTGCAAGCAGAGAAATAAATCTCTGACCTACCATACCGGTTGCACCGATAACTCCGACTTTGTAACTTCTGTTTTCCATTTAATAAAACCTCTTTTCGGGAAAATAAACTTTCAGATAAGCGTTTTTCTGCTTTTTCTTGACAGTTATACATATTAGTATTAAAATAATATCACATTTGGCGATAGTAGTCAATTACTAAATTATAAGGAATAATTCAGATAAAATGAAACGCAGTGAGTTTTTTTACGATTTGCCCCGGGAGCTGATTGCACAGACTCCGGCTCAGCCGAGAGATTCTTCAAGAATGCTTGTGCTTAACAAAGAAACAGGCAAAACAGAGCACAGAATTTTTCACGATATTACGGAATATTTCAAGCCCGGCGACTGCCTCATTCTCAACAACACCAAGGTTTTGCCGGCAAGAATGTACGGCAGGAGAACAGACACGGGTGCTGTTGTTGAATTTCTGCTTTTGACCCAAAAAAGCAGTGACACCTGGGAGGTTATTACAGGCCCCGGTAAAAAGGCAAGAGAAGGACATAAATTCACATTCGGTGACGGCTCTCTGACCGCTGAAATAACTGAAGTTCTGCCGGATGGCAACCGCATTGCAAAATTCGGCTTTGAGGGTAATTTCTTTGATGTAATCGACAAAATCGGTGAAATGCCCCTGCCCCATTACATCACCGAAAAGCTTGAAGATAAAGACAGATATCAGACCGTTTACGCAAAGGAGGAGGGCTCTGCGGCAGCCCCCACGGCAGGCCTGCATTTCACCCCGGAGCTGCTTGAAAAAATCAGGGCAAAGGGTGTGGAAATCGGCTTTGTCACCCTCCATGTAGGGCTCGGCACATTCAGACCCGTTAAGGCGGATAACATTGAAGACCACCATATGCACTCGGAGCATTATTATCTGCCGGAGGAAACGGCTGACCTGATTAACCGTACAAAGGCAAACGGCGGCAGAGTTTTCGCAGTCGGAACAACCTGCACGAGAACTCTTGAATCCGTTGCCTCATTCAGAGGAAAAATCGTTGCAGATGAGGGCTGGACAAACATTTTCATCTACCCCGGCTATGAGTTTAAGTGCATCGACTGCCTTATAACTAATTTTCATCTGCCCGAAAGCACCTTGATTATGCTTGTAAGTGCATTTTGCGGATATGAGCACACAATGAATGCTTACAACGAAGCCGTAAAAGAGAGATACAGATTTTTCTCCTTCGGCGATGCTATGCTGATTTTGAAGAAATAAGGAAACGAAAAATGGATTTTGAAAACAAACACATTCTTGTTGCAGGTCTTGCAAGGAGCGGACTTGCCGCAATAAAAGTTCTTAACAGGCTGGGTGCAAAAATCACCCTTTCGGAGAGTAAGCCCGAAAGTGAAATAAAGGAAGCGGAATTTCTCAAAAGCCTCGGTGTTGAAATCGTCAGCCAGGATATGCCGGTTTTTGAAAAGAAATATGACCTGTGCGTTAAAAACCCGGGTGTTCCTTTCAGAAGCCCTGCAATGAAAAAGCTTGAGGAAAACGGTGTTCAGATTATTACGGAAATCGAGCTTGCCTTCATTGTTGCAAAGCCTCAGCATTATATCGCCATAACGGGAACAAACGGTAAAACAACCACCACATCTTTGATGTATGATATACTCGAAAAGGCCTTTCCGGGCAAAGCGCACCTTTGCGGAAATATAGGAATACCCCTTTGCGAAACGGTTCTGGAAAACAATCTGATGAACGAGGGCAGCCACTATATCGCCCTTGAAATTTCAAATTTTCAGCTTGTAAATATTGATAAATTCAGACCCGAAGCCGCAACAATCATTAACCTTACCCCCGACCATATTGACTTTATGGGCTCCCTTGAAGCCTACTATAAATCCAAAACGGAAATTTACCGCAATATGGCGGAGAACGACACATTTATTCTGAATTCAGATGATGATATTCTGAAAGAATACACAAAAAAATACCCTGTAAAATGCAGGGTAAACACCGTTTCCGTAAACACCGAAAATGCGGATAATTATATTAAAGACGGTTTTATTTTCGTTAAGGGCGAAAAAATAATGCCCGTGAGCGATATTAAGCTCGTAGGCAGGCACAATCTTCAGAATGTTATAATTGCAATTTCTCTTGCAAAGGCAATCGGCATTGAAAACGACATTATTGCCGGTGCGGTTGCATCGTTCAGAGGGGTTGAGCACAGAATCGAATTTGTGCGTGAGCTTAACGGAGTAAGGTATTACAACGATTCAAAGGGCACAAATACGGATGCCACAATCACCGCCGTAAAATCCTTTGAAAAGGGTGTAATTCTCCTTGTGGGCGGTTTTGAAAAGGGATTGCCTATGGATGAGCTTCGCAAAAATCTCGGCTCTGTTAAAAAGGTTATCGGCTTCGGCTTATGCGGTCCGAGGCTTGTTAAGGAGCTTGCGGGTGAAAACGGAATTGTTGTTGATGCTCTGCCGGAGGCTCTTGAAGAAGCCGGCAAAATCGCAGAAAGCGGAGATGTTGTTCTTCTCTCCCCCACAACAAGCTCATTTGACCAGTATTCCTGCTTTGAGGAGCGTGGAGAGCATTTCAAAAAGCTTGTAAACGCACTTTAATAAATATATCGGAGTTTGATTTATGATTTACATAACCGGTGATATGCACGGCGATATTTCACGCTTTGAGCACCCTGCAATGAAGCAGCTGACAAAGGATGATACTCTTATAGTCTGCGGTGATTTCGGATTTATATGGGATAACGGAAAGCGGGAGCAGAAGCTTCTCAAAAAGCTGAGCAAAAAGAAATATAATATCTGTTTTATTGACGGCACACACGAAAATTTTGAAATTCTTAACGCTCTGCCCGTTACGGAATGGAACGGCGGTAAGGTGCACAGGGTAAGAGATAATATTTTTCACCTTATGAGAGGTCAGATTTTCAAAATTGACAATATGACAATTTTCGCAATGGGCGGCGGCGAAAGCCCCGATATTGACATAAGATTTGAAGAAAACACCTGGTCAAAGGATGAAATCCCCACAAGGGATGAGCTTATGGAGGGTGCGGACAACCTTGAAAAGCTTAACTGCAGGGTTGATTTTGTCGTTACCCACGAGCCGCCTGCAAACATAAAAACATTTTTACGCTTAAAGGATGCGGAAACCGTACCTGTCACGGGGCTTAACACCTATCTTGAAGAGCTTGCAGGTGCCTGCACCTGCCGCCGCTGGTTTTTCGGCTCAATGCATCTTGATAAATATATTTCATCCTCGCAGATTGCAATTTACCAGAATGTTATTAATGCTGTAACCGGTGAGGTTTTAATCGAGAGGTAATTTAATGGAAACTCTTTTTTGTATTTCAATCGCCCTTGCGGCAGGGCTGTTTTTATCACGATTTGCAAAGCCGCTTGGTCTGCCCTCCGTTACGGCATATCTTGTTGCCGGCATACTTATCGGCCCGTATTGTCTCGGCAGACTCGGAATACCCGGGCTTGGCTTCATTTCATCCGAAAATGTTAAGGATTTTGAGCTTATTTCAAATATTGCGCTGGGCTTTATCGCCTTTGCAATCGGTAACGAATTCCGCCTTTCACAGCTGAAAAAAATCGGCGGAAAAGCAACATTTATCGGAATATGGCAGGCTGTTATTGCCACCGTTCTTGTTGATTTAACCCTTGTGGGGCTTCATTTCGTTCTCGGTGACAAGCTCCCTGTTTCAATGGCAATCACCCTCGGCGCCATTGCGGCGGCAACCGCCCCTGCGGCAACGCTTATGGTTGTTCGACAGTACAAGGCAAAGGGCAAGCTTACAGACCTTTTGCTGCCCATTGTTGCCATTGACGATGCGGTCGGTCTGATTGTTTTTGCAATTTCATTCGGCATTGCAAAGGCTATGGAAAACGGTCAATTCAGCGTTATTGCCATTGTTGTTGAGCCACTTGCTGAAATTGTTGTATCCCTTGTTTCCGGTGCGGTTGTTGGCTTTTTATTCACCCTTGTGGAAAAGGCGTTCGATTCAAACAGCAAGCGCCTTTGCCTTTCTGTTATGATAGTAATGCTCACGGTTGCCATAACTATGCTCAAATTCAGAATCGGCTCTGTAAACATAGGCTTTTCAACGCTTTTAACCTGTATGATGCTCGGCACAACATTCTGCAACCTCTGTGATTTTTCCGCTGAAATTATGGATAAAACCGACCGCTGGACACAGCCCTTATTCGTTCTTTTCTTCGTTTTAAGCGGTGCGGAGCTTGAATTAAAGGTTTTCAAGGATATTGCGGTTGTCGGAATCGGAATCGCTTATATTATCTCCCGTTCAATCGGCAAATATGCCGGTGCCTTCGGCAGTGCAAAAATCTGCAAATGTGAAGAAAGCACGGTTAAATATCTCGGCATAACGCTTCTGCCCCAGGCAGGTGTTGCCCTCGGAATGAGCGTTACGGTTATGGAATTCGGCACAATAGGTCCGATTATCAGAAACATTGTGCTTTTCTCGGTTCTCATCTATGAGCTGGTGGGCCCGGTTATGACAAAGATGGCTCTGACTGCGGCAGGGGATATTGTTCCGAAGCCGGATGAAAAGAGCAGGAAAACCCGCCCCGCCCCGTCAAAACTCTGATTTTGATGACATAATCGGCGAAAATCACAAAACGAAAATAGTATAACTTTAAGGGGTAATCAGACATCAAAAGACTTCTGATTACCCCACTTTTTATAAGGAAGATTATATCGTTTTGTTAAGCGATTTTTCGCCTCCGCCGTATAGAAATACTGTCTTCCGGCGAAGAAATCGCTTTTTTCATCCGATTCTGTCTATCAAAATCGGCGTAACTGCCTCTCATCTGCTGTGATTTTCAATAGGTTGTTTTGAATAAAATATTTTAAATCAACCTATTGAACCACAAGGCAGATTAGAGGCAGCACGCCATTTTTCGAGAAGAATTGAGATGAAGAAAACGCCCGTTTGAGCGAAGACAGTACCGAGGTACGGCGAGCGAAAGAGGGCGTTTAGCAAAACAATATAATATTCCAAATAAAAAGCGGGAGATAACCGAACTCATTTCAAGTCTGATTATCTCCTGAATTTATTTATCGTTTGTTTTGCGTTCTTCGCTCAAGGCTTCCGAAAAATTATGAGAAGAGTTTGTTTGTGACAGCTTTATAAGTTTCTGCCGGATTGTTCATAAAATTCTGCTTAACCCTTTCCGCAGTTTCATAATCCGAAGCGAAAATTTCTATTTTCATAAGCACAATTTTATTTTGCTTAACATTGCATATAACCTTGCAGCCGTTTTCATCCGAAACAATTTCCGCAAAGTTATTTTGTCTGTTGTGAAGCTGTAAAAGCGTTTTTTTCGCAAGCTCAAGGGCGCTTTCCTTAACGGATGCAGGCAGCTCGCTCCCGAGCTCACGCACGGCAACATTGCCCTTTGCGGTAAGGGTCAGAAAACCGTTTTCATTTTTTTCGAGGCTTGAATTTTCAACAAGCTCATCAAGAGCCTGAACAACCTCAAAATAATTGGCAAGGTTGCCCTCTGTTAAAATATCCGTAAGGAGCTGTGCCGTAACAGGCTCTTTCAAATTGCTTACAAGATATTCAAGGAGCAGTTTTATCTGTGTTTTATTTCTCAGCCCGCCGAGTTCAATGCCCTCGGCAAATGCATTAAATTCATCTGCCATTTTTCTTTCCTTTTGAAAATATATTTTGTTTCTTTAATTTCAATAAATGTCAATCTGATATTTTACGCTGAAGCAATCAAAAACAGTTCCGAATGCCATTATATTTGCCGGGGTAACATTAGTGTTCATTCCGTCAAAGAAATTGTCGGTTGAAAGGGAATTGCCGAACACCTTAAGAAAACTGTTTGCGTAAACAGCCACAGTCGTTTTGTCCGTATCACTGCCGCCGTTATTGATGCAGGCTTTAAGCTTTCCTGCAGGAGAAAACAGAGCCGTGAAGCCGTCATAATCGCCGTGATTTTTCGGGAAATCGCCGGATGCGGTGTTGTACTCGCCGACCACGGCAATACCGCCGGAGAAACAGCAGACATCCTCAATATATTTGTTGCCGATTCCCCTCATAGTGTAATTCCAGAGGGTTGAACCGTCTGCACCCGAAAGCCTGTAAATACAGACATTCGTTCCGCTGTAATGGCTGACAGAAGCAAGAAATCCGTCCGGCAAGCCGGAAAACTCATCAACATTTCCGCCTGCAATGCATCCGCCGCTTCCGTCAGCTGATATATATGAAAAATCTGTTTTTTTGCTTGTTGAAAATACTCTGCCCCATTTTTCTTTGCCGGTTGAATCGACTTTAACAACAACCGTTGACAAGGAGTTTTGCTTTACAAATCCGCTGTATTTTGCAAAATCGCCGTCCCTTGAAGCGGTTGTGATTCCGAGAAAAACATTGCCGTTTTTATCGGATGACATACCCTTAACCTCCGCCCCGGCAGAGCCGCCGTAGCACATGGATGAAAGGATTTTACCGCTGTTGTCGTAATAAATAACGAAGCCGTACATTGCCTTAAAATCATTGGGAACAAAGGTGAAATTACCGTCATGGCAATCGGTTTTTCCGCCTATTGCAAAGCCCTCGGGTGTAGCTGCAATGCAGTCAATAAAAGCATTTTCGGAGCCTTGAAGAAGAATTGTCTTTTTGACGATTCCGGTCTTATCATAAATCAGCACAAGGGACTGATATTTCATACTCTGACCGGCTGAAACATTCTTTTTTGTCATATAACCGCCAACGGCAATGTTGCCGTCCGAAAGGCACGCCATTGAGGTGAAATAATATTTGTAATTTGTGTCGCCCTTAACCTTAAGCCAGCCTACGGAGCCGTTTCTTTCAATCCTCATCACAAAGGATGCCGGCGCACCGTTTGAAGCGCTGTTTTTTGATGTAAAATCACCGTCAGCAGACTCCGTTGTGCCGCAGCAGTAATACGCACCGTCCGAGCCCGTCGCTCCGGCAGTAACCGAATCTGTTTTACTGCCGCCGAAATACATTTTTCGTGCCTGACTGTAGCTTTTGATGTAAGCACCGCTGTCAACGGCGGTAACATCGTTAATCTTTTTTGCGGTTGTTTCCTCAGTGCTCTCCGTGGTGCTTTCGGTTGTACTCTCCGCAGTGCTCACGGCGGTTGACTCGGTTGTGCTTTCCGTTGAGCCCTGCGTTGTTGATTCTGTTGTGCTTTCGGTGATTGTTTCGCTCTCCGGCTCCGTTGAAAATTCGGTTGTCACCTCTTCGGTAACCGTTTCGGTTTCACAGCAGTGAAATATTTTTTCAACCGTTGAACGGCACCGGCCGAAAAAGGTCATTATCAGTGCAAGGAGCAGAGCGATAACCGATGAAACGGCACGGGTTATTACATTTTGCGGCACTGAAAATTCCCCCTTTCGTATATTATGCATCGTTCAGGATACAATGACTCAATTTTATCTTTTCACAGCGAATTATACCATTAAATTACGATCGTTTCAATAATATTACAATTTTTTATTCCTCTTTGAAAAATAATATGTGAAAATTGCGAATTTTTGATTTTACTTTTGTTATTTTCTTGACTTAATAAATATAAATATGATATACTTTCATCTGTAATTAAGGGGCTGTGTTCAATTGGTCCCCCTCCCTGAAACTGACGGATAATTGCGGAAAAAACCGCAGTGGAACAGGGAGAGAAATCAGCCGACCGTCTGGGCACATTATTCCTCGGGAATAGTGCGGCCTTTTTTGGTTTTATTGGAGGTTTATGATGAAAAAAGTCGGAATTATTATGGGCTCGGATAGTGATTTGCCTATCATTACAAAGGCTACCGATACCCTCAAAGCTCTCGAAATTCCCTATGAAGTACACATCTATTCTGCGCACCGCACACCTGTCGAGGCAGCAGAATTTGCACGCTCCGCAAGAGAAAACGGCTTCGGTGCGATAATCGCCGCAGCAGGTATGGCAGCACACCTCGCAGGCGCCATTGCAGCCAACACCACCCTGCCGGTTATAGGTATACCCTGTAAATCAACGGTTTTAGATGGCATTGATGCCCTCCTTTCAACAGTTCAGATGCCCTCCGGCATACCCGTAGCAACTGTTGCCATCAACGGAGGAGTCAATGCCGCTTTGCTTTCTGCACAGATTATTGCGGTTGAAGATAAAGACCTTGCCGCAAGGCTTGATGCAAAAAGAAAGGCAGATGCCGAAAAGGTTCTCGCAAAAGACAAGGCTCTTGAAATCTGAGCCGAAGCAATAAACTCACTAATCAATTCAATTTTTATTATTTTTGGAGGTATTCAAAATGAATCTCGTCTACACAGGAAAAACAAAGAATGTTTACTCACTCAACAACGGCAATTATCTTCTCAAGTTCAAGGATGATTGCACAGGCAAAGACGGTGTTTTTGACCCCGGTGAAAACTCAGTCGGTTTAACCATCGAGGGTGTCGGTGATGTTAACCTTCGTATGTCAATTTACTTCTTTGAAAAAATCAATGCGGCAGGTATCAAAACTCACTTTGTAAATGCCGACCTCAAGGAAACCACAATGGAGGTTCTTCCCGCAAAGGTATTCGGCAAGGGTCTTGAGGTTATTTGCAGATACAAGGCAGTAGGCAGCTTCTTCCGCCGTTACAGTGATTACTGTGAAGAGGGCGCTGACCTTCCCGC
This sequence comes from Acutalibacteraceae bacterium, assembly GCA_045617665.1. Taxonomy (GTDB): domain Bacteria; phylum Bacillota; class Clostridia; order Oscillospirales; family Acutalibacteraceae; genus CAG-177. The sequence goes on from JAZLIZ010000031.1 coordinate 58,169, forward strand.
TTATGTTGAAATGACATTCAAAAACGATGAAAAGGGCGACCCCCTTGTTACAAAGGACGGCCTTGTTGACCTCGGCGTTATGACCGCAAAGCAGTATGACGACATCAAGGAAATGACACAGAAGATTACAAAGATTGTTGCCGATGACCTTAAAGCAAAGGGTCTTGATATGTATGACATCAAATTTGAGTTCGGTTATGCTCCCGACGGCAGCGTAATGCTCATTGACGAAATCGCATCAGGCAATATGAGAGTTTACAAGAACGGCGAATATATCGACCCCATGACTCTTTCAAAGCTTTTCTTCGCTGAATAATTCAGCATACAATTTCAAACGCAAATAAAATCAGCAGGGTTGATTTAGCATAACAATGTTAAATCAACCCGAATCATACACGAGAAAGAGAGTCATTTACCTATGGGCGGTTTTTTCGGATTTACCGGTACCACAGATGCAATTGAAGATGTATTTTTCGGCGTTGACTATCACTCTCACCTCGGCACAAAAACCGGCGGTGTTGCTTCATACGACCCGGAGATAGGTCTGCAGAGAGAAATACACAACATTTCAAATTCACCGTTCAGAACAAAATTTGAGCATATTTTTGACACAATGAAGGGCTGCTCAGCCATCGGCTGTGTTAACGACACTGACCCGCAGCCCCTGCTCATGCGTTCAAAGCTCGGTAAATTTGCTATTTATATGGTCGGCATTATTAACAACAGCGAGGAGCTGATTAACAACAAGCTTTCAGCCTGCGGTTATCATTTCAACACAATGACCGGAGGTAAGGTCAATTCAACAGAGCTTCTTGCCTCCCTGATAAGCCAGAAGGATAATTTCACAGACGGCATTAAATATGCGCAGGAGGTTATCGAGGGCACGGCAAACATCCTCGTTCTGAAGGAGGACGGCCACATCATTGCCGCAAGAGATAAGGTCGGCAGACTTCCCATGCACATAGGCAGGAGAAGTGACGGCTTCTGCGTTTCCTTTGAGTCCTTTGCTTATGAAAAGCTGGGCTTTGAGAAATACTGTGAGCTCGGCCCTGCCGAAATTGTTGAAATCTCACCTGAAAAGGTAACACAGCTTTCCGCACCCGGCAAAAAGAAGAGAGTATGTGCTTTCCTCTGGAGCTATTACGGTTACCCCACCACCGAATACGAGGGCGTAACGGTTGAATCAATGAGATACCGCAACGGTAAAATTATGGCTGAATACGATATGGCTAACGGCAAGCTCCCGAAGCTTGATTTTGTCGGCGGTGTTCCCGATTCCGGCACACCCCATGCCATAGGCTATTCAAACAAATGCGGTGTTCCCTTTGCGAGAGCATTCATTAAATATACACCCACCTGGGCAAGAAGCTTTATGCCCTCAAGGCAGACGGAGAGAAACAGAGTTGCAAGAATGAAGCAGATTCCCGTAAGCTCTCTCATTAAGGGTAAGGATTTGCTCTTCGTTGACGATTCAATCGTCAGAGGCACTCAGCTTCGTGAAACGGTTGAGTTCCTCTATGCAAGCGGAGCGAAATCCGTTCATATGCGTTCTGCCTGTCCCCCGATTATGTACGGCTGTAAATACCTTAATTTCTCCAGACAAACAAACGATATGGAGCTCATTGCAAGAGTTGTGATAAAAGAGCTTGAGGGAGAAGAGGGCTTCAACCATCTTGAGGAATACAGCGACGGAACTTCGGAAAGAGGCCGTAAGCTCCGTGAGGGAATATGCAAAAAATTCAATTTTGCATCCCTTGAATTTCAGTCACTTGAAGGCGTTATCAAATCAATAGGTCTTAATGAGTGCGAGCTTTGCACTTACTGCTGGAACGGAAAGGAATAACAAAATGAATACACAATCAAAATCAGACAGCTATGCAGCAGCCGGCGTTGATATTACAGCCGGATACAAAGCTGTTGAGCTTATGAAAAAACACATTGCAAAAACAATGACAAGCGGTGTCTGCTCCGATGTAGGCGGCTTCGGCGGTCTTTTTGAGCTTGACCTTGAGGGCATAACAAAGCCCGTTCTTGTCAGCGGAACAGACGGCGTAGGCACAAAGCTTAAAATCGCTTTTCTTATGGATAAGCATGATACAGTCGGTATCGACTGCGTTGCCATGTGCGTAAACGATATTATCTGCTGCGGTGCAAAGCCCCTGTTCTTCCTTGACTACATTGCCTGCGGAAAAAATGTTCCCGAAAGAATAGCTGATATTGTTAAGGGCGTTTGTGACGGCTGTGTTCAGTCCGATGCCGCACTTATCGGCGGTGAAACCGCAGAAATGCCCGGCTTCTATCCTGTTGACGAATATGACCTTGCAGGCTACTGCACAGGCGTTGTTGACAAGGCAAAGATTATCAACAGCAAAGAGATGAAAGCAGGCGATGTTATCATCGCTCTCCCCTCCAGCGGTGTTCACTCAAACGGTTTTTCACTTGTCCGCAAGATTTTCGATGTTGAAAATGCCGATATCAAATCCCCTGTTGCGGAGCTCGGCGGCAAATCAATCGGTGAAACACTTCTCACTCCGACAAAAATTTATGTTAAGCCCGTTCTTGCTCTTCTTGAGCAGGTTAAGATTAAGGGCATTTCACATATTACGGGCGGCGGCTTCTATGAGAACATTCCCAGAAGCATCCCCGACGGACTCGGCGCAAAAATCAAAAAATCCGATGTTAAGGTTCTGCCCATCTTCAGGCTTCTTGCAAAAACAGGCAACATAAGTGAAAGAGATATGTTCAACACATTCAATATGGGTGTCGGTATGAGCATTGTTGTTGCCCCCGAAGATAAGGAAAAGGCTCTTGAAATTCTCAAAGCAAAAGGCGAGGACGCCTATGTTATCGGTGAAATAATCGAAAGCGATGACAAGATTATTCTTGAATAAGAGGTAATCCCATGGCTGAAAAGAAAAAAGTTGCCGTTCTTGTTTCAGGCGGCGGCACAAATCTCCAGGCGATTATTGATGCTGAAAAAAGCGGAATAATCAAAAGCGGAGCAATATCACTTGTGATTTCAAACAATGCAGATGCCTATGCTCTCACAAGGGCGGCAAATGCGGATATTCCCTCAAAGGTAATTCTCAAAAAGGACTTTCAGTCAAGGGAAGAATTTGAAAATGCAATTATAAGCGAGCTTGACTCAAACGGAATTGATTTTATAGTTCTTGCCGGCTTTATGAGTATTCTCTCCGCAAAATTCACTTCTCATTATGAGAAGAGGATTATAAATGTTCACCCATCCCTCATTCCCTCGTTTTGCGGTGAAGGCTTCTACGGGCTTAAGGTTCACGAGGCGGCACTTGCAAAGGGAGTTAAGGTTACGGGTGCAACCGTTCACTTTGTAAACGAGATTCCGGACGGCGGTGAAATAATCGCACAGAAAGCGGTTGAAATTCAGGAGGGTGACACCCCCGAAATTCTCCAGAAAAGAGTTATGGAACAGGCGGAGTGGATTATTCTGCCGAGAGCAGTTGAAACAATCTGTTCAAAATAAAACACAAAATAAAAGTAAAGAAGGGTAATGAAAATGGATATTTATGCAATCAACGATATATATGAGCTCATAAAGGATAATTCCTATGTGGGCAGAGGTATCGTTATCGGTAAAACAGCAGACGGCAAAAAAGCCGCAACAGCCTATTTCATTATGGGCAGAAGTGCAAACAGCCGTAACCGTATTTTCACCGAAAAGGACGGTGCTGTTTACACAGAGCCTTTTGATGCTTCAAAGGTTGAAGACCCCTCACTTATCATTTATGCCGCAATCAGAAGCTATGAAAACAAGCTCATAGTTACAAACGGCGACCAGACTGACACAATCTATGACGGTCTTGCAGCAGGCAAGGGCTTCGGCTGTGCTCTTAAATCAAGAGAATTTGAGCCGGATAAGCCCAACTTCACACCGAGAATCAGCGGTATGCTCACCTTTGAAAACAAGGATTTCACCTATCAGATGAGCATCCTCAAGAGTGCCGATGCAGAGGGAACAGCCTGCAACAGATATACATTCTCTTACCCCTCGCTTCCCGGTCTCGGCCACTTTATTCACACCTATGTCGGTGACGGCAACCCCATCCCCACCTTCCAGGGTGAGCCCGAAAGAGTTGCCATACCCGATGATATTGATGAATTCACCGGAAAGCTCTGGAAAGGTCTTAACGAGGATAACAAGATTTCACTTTATGTCCGTTATGTTGACCTTGAAACAGGCAAAGAAGAAAACAGAATGATAAACAAAAATAAATAATCAGGAGAAAAGGGAAATGAAAGAATTTGAACTTAAATACGGCTGTAATCCCAACCAGAAGCCCGCAAAAATCTTTATGAATAACGGTGATGACCTCCCCATTGAAATTCTCTGCGGCCGTCCCGGTTACATCAACTTCCTTGATGCTTTCAATTCATGGCAGCTTGTTAAGGAGCTTAAAGAAGCTCTCGGCCTGCCTGCAGTTACATCCTTTAAGCATGTCAGCCCCACATCTGCCGCAGTAGGCATTCCCCTTTCGGATACACTCAAAAAGGCTTGCTTTGTAGATGACATTGAGGGTCTTGACGATTCTCCCCTTGCCTGTGCTTATGCAAGAGCAAGAGGAACCGACCGTATGTGCTCATTCGGTGACTGGGTTGCTTTAAGCGATGTTTGTGATGTTACAACAGCAAAGATGATTAAGAGAGAGGTTTCTGACGGTATCATTGCCCCCGGCTATGAGCCCGAAGCACTTGAAATTCTCAAAACAAAGAGAAACGGCAACTACAACATTGTTAAGATTGACCCCGATTATGTTCCCGAAGAGGTTGAGCACAAGCAGGTTTTCGGCATCACCTTTGAGCAGGGCAGAAATAATTTCAAAATCAATAACGAGCTTCTTTCAAATCTTGTTACCGCAAATAAGGAGCTTCCCTCCTCTGCGGCAAGAGACCTTATTGTTTCTCTTATCACTCTTAAATATACACAGTCCAACTCCGTTTGCTATGCAGTTGACGGCCAGGCAATCGGCGTAGGTGCAGGTCAGCAGTCAAGAATTCACTGCACAAGACTTGCCGGCACAAAGGCTGACACATGGTTCCTCCGTCAGGCAGATAAGGTTCTTAACCTTCCCTTCAGAGATGATATCAGCCGCCCCAACAGAGATAATGTTATTGACGGTTATATAAATAAGAATGAAGAGGATGTTTGTGCAGACGGCATCTGGCAGAAGTGGTTTAAGGTTCAGCCCGAGCCCTTTACAGATGAAGAGCAGAAAGCATACCTTGCAACAAAAACAGATGTTGCACTCGGCTCAGACGCATTCTTCCCCTTCAGCGACAATATTGAAAGAGCATTTAAGAGCGGTGTTAAATACATTGCAGAGCCGGGCGGCTCAATCCGTGACGACCTTGTTATTGAATGTGCCGACAAATACGGCATGGTAATGGCATTCACCGGAATGAGATTGTTCCATCACTGATAAAATCCACCAGAACAGAGGTAGCTATGAAAATTGCAGTTATCGGTGGCGGCGGAAGAGAGCACGCCATCATCAAAAAGCTTAAAGAAAATTCCGAAATAGAAAAAATATATGCATTGCCCGGTAACGGCGGTATTTCTGCCGATGCCGAGTGCGTTGCGATAGGTGCAACGGATATTGAGGGCATTGTTAAATTTGCAGCCGAAAATAAAATCGACTATGCGGTTGTTGCCCCGGATGACCCTCTCGTTCTGGGCTGTGTGGATGCTCTTGAAGAAAAGGGTATTCCCTGCTTCGGCCCGAGGGCAAATGCCGCAATCATTGAGGGCAGTAAGGTTTTCTCAAAGAACCTTATGAAAAAATACGGTATTCCCACAGCGGAGTATGAAGTATTCACCGATATGGAAAAGGCGCTTGCCTACCTTGAAACGGCACCGATTCCCACAGTTATCAAGGCGGACGGTCTTGCTCTTGGCAAGGGCGTTATAATCGCAATGACCCGTGAGGAGGCAAAGGAAGCCGTTGTTTCAATGATGAAGGATAAAAAATTCGGCAAAAGCGGTGACAGCATCGTTATTGAAGAATTCCTTGAGGGCCCGGAGGTTTCCGTTCTTTCTTTCACAGACGGCAAAACCGTTGTCCCTATGATTTCATCAATGGACCACAAGAGAGCAGGTGACAATGACACCGGCCTCAACACCGGCGGAATGGGTACAATCGCTCCCAACCCCTATTATACAGACTCTGTTGCCGCAGAGTGTATGGAAAAAATCTTTATGCCCACCGTCAATGCAATGAATAAGGAGGGCAGAACCTTCAAGGGCTGTCTTTATTTCGGACTTATGATAACCGAAAAAGGCCCCAAGGTTATTGAATATAACTGCAGATTCGGTGACCCTGAAACACAGGTTGTTCTTCCGCTTCTTAAAACAGACCTCTTTACCGTTATGAAGGCTGTTACGGAAGAAAAGCTCAGCGAAATAAATGTTGAGTTTGAAAAGAATAACGCCTGCTGTGTTATTATGGCATCGGAGGGCTACCCCGTTTCATACGAAAAGGGCTATGAAATAACAATCCCCGCCGAAATAAGCGACAAGGTTTATGTTGCAGGTGCAAAGCTTGCTGACGGTAAGCTTCTCACAAACGGCGGCAGAGTTTTAGGCGTAACCGAAAAGGGTGCAACGCTTCAGGAAGCAATCAGCGCCTCCTACAAGCTTGTTGAAAAAATCTCATTCGGCAACGCATTTTACAGAAAAGACATAGGTGCAAGAGCACTGAAAGCGAAGGTGAACTGATTTGGTTTACAGAATATTTGTTGAAAAGAAAAAAGAACTTGCCAACGAGGCAAAGGCACTTTTATCAGATGCAAAAAATCTTCTCGGCATTGCCGGCATTGAGGATGTGAGAATCATCAACCGCTATGATGCCGAAAATATTACCGAAGAACTGTTTGATTACGCTGTGGGCACTGTTTTCTCGGAGCCTCAGCTCGATATTGCCTCTGCAGATGTTGACCTTGGCGGTGCAACTGTTTTTGCGGTTGAATTTCTCCCCGGTCAGTTTGACCAGAGAGCCGATTCGGCGGCACAGTGTATTCAGATTATCTCACAGGGTGACAGACCCATTATCCGTTCCGCAAAGGTCTATGCCCTTTACGGCAAGCTCAGTGAAAATGATATTGCCGAAATCAAAAAATATGTAATCAACCCGGTTGAAGCAAGAGAGGCTGTTCTTGAAAAGCCCGAAACACTTAAAACCGACTATGCAATACCCACAACGGTTAAAACACTTGACGGCTTTAACGCTCTTTCAAGAGCAGAGCTTGAAAAATTCGTTGCAGACTACGGCCTTGCAATGGATGCCGATGATATAGAATTCTGTCAGAACTATTTTAAGAGCGAACACCGTGACCCCACAATAACCGAAATCCGTATGATAGACACATACTGGTCTGACCATTGCCGTCACACCACATTCCTCACGGTTATTGACAGCGCAACCTTTGAGGATGAGCTTCTTCAAAAGGCTTATGACGATTATATCGCAGTCAGAAAGAGCCTCAGCAGAACAAAGCCCATCTGCCTTATGGACCTTGCCACAATAGCGGTTAAATATCTTAAAAAGAACGGTAAGCTTGATAAGCTTGACGAAAGTGAAGAAATCAACGCCTGTACCGTTAAAATTAAAATTGATGTTGAGGGCAAGCAGGAGGACTGGCTTCTCCTCTTCAAAAACGAAACACACAATCATCCCACGGAGATTGAGCCCTTCGGAGGTGCCGCTACCTGTATAGGCGGTGCAATCCGTGACCCGCTTTCAGGCCGTTCCTATGTTTACGGTGCAATGCGTGTTACCGGTGCGGCTGACCCCACAGTACCCATAAGCGAAACAATTCCCGGCAAGCTTCCTCAGAGAAAGCTTGTTACCACAGCCGCCGCAGGCTATTCCTCCTACGGCAATCAGATAGGTCTTGCAACAGGCATTGTTGATGAGCTTTATCACCCCGGTTATGCCGCAAAGAGAATGGAAATCGGTGCGGTTATTGCCGCAACACCTGCCGAAAATGTAAGAAGAGAGGTTCCTGCCCCCGGTGATGTTGTTATTCTTTTAGGCGGAAGCACCGGCAGAGACGGTATCGGCGGTGCAACAGGCTCTTCAAAGGCACACAACTCCCACTCCGTTGAAACCTGCGGAGCAGAGGTTCAGAAGGGTAACGCACCGGAGGAAAGAAAGCTTCAGCGTCTTTTCCGTAACGGCGATGCCTGCAGAATGATTAAGAGATGTAATGACTTCGGCGCAGGCGGCGTTTCCGTTGCAATCGGTGAGCTTGCAGACGGACTTGATATTGACCTTAACGCCGTTCCCCGTAAATATGAGGGTCTTGACGGCACGGAAATTGCAATCAGCGAATCGCAGGAGAGAATGGCTGTTGTTATTGAAAAAGAAAACATTGATGCTTTCTTAAAGCTTGCCGACAGCGAAAATCTTCAGGCGTGTGTTGTTGCAAAGGTTAAGGCAGAGCCAAGACTTACAATGGTCTGGAACGGCAAAACAATCGTTGACATCAGCCGTGAGTTCCTTAACTCAAACGGTGCAGATAAGCATATTGACATTGCACCCGTTAAGCCCGGCTGCTGGAAGAAAGAAGTCAAGGGTGATTTTGAAGAAAACTTCAAGACAATGGCTGCCGACCTCAATGTATGCTCAAAGAGAGGTCTTTCCGAAAGATTTGACTCAACAATCGGTGCCGGAACAGTTCTTATGCCCTTCGGCGGTAAAAATCAGCTTACACCCATTCAGGCAATGGTTCAGAAGATTTCCGTTGAAAAGAAGCATACCGATGACTGCTCCTTTATGAGCTGGGGCTATAACCCGTTCATTACCGAAAAGAGCCCCTACCACGGCGCTTACCTTGCAGTTGTTGAATCCGTTTGTAAGCTTATTGCAACGGGTGCAACCTTTGAGGATGTTTACCTCACATTCCAGGAATATTTTGAAAAGCCCGGCAAGGACCCGAAGCGCTGGGGCAAGCCCCTCGCCGCACTTTTAGGTGCGTTTGAAGCACAGAAAGAATTCGGCATTGGTGCTATCGGCGGCAAGGATTCAATGAGCGGTTCATTTGAAGACCTTGATGTTCCCCCCACCCTCGTTTCATTTGCCGTTACAACAGGCAAGGTTAAGGATGTAATTTCTCCCGAATTTAAGACGGCAGGTCACAGAGTAATTCGCCTTGCTCCCGAATATGATAAAGACGGCTTGCCCGTTACAGATTCTTTGCTTGATGTTTTTGCCGCAGTTAAGGCACTTCGTGACGGCGGAAAGGTTGCCGCAATCTATACACCCGGTATGGGCGGCGTTGCCGAGGCTGTTCTTAAAATGGCAATCGGTAACGGATTAGGCTTTGAATTTGATGAAAAGTTAAGCAAGGAAGAAATCTTCGGCTACGATTACGCTTCATTCCTCGTTGAAGTTACGGATGATACCTTTGCAGAAAAAACAATCGGTTTTGTAACCGACAAGCCCGAAATCAGGCAGGGCGACAAAAAGCTTTGCCTTAACGGTTTGCTGAAAATCTATGAGGATAAGCTTGAAAAGGTTTACTCCTGCAATATTGCAACTCCCGATGCTCCCGTTCAGAATTTCAGCTTTGAAGCAAAGGGCTACGGTGCCCCTGCCGTTAAATCGGCAAAGCCCAAAATCCTTATTCCCGCATTCCCCGGCACAAACTGTGAATTTGACTCTGCTAAGGCTGTCAGAGATGCAGGCGCAGAGCCCGAAATTATTGTTATAAACAATCTTTCCGCTGACGGTATTTCAAGAAGCGTTGAAAGATTTGCAAAGAAGCTTAAGGATGCACAGATGATATTCATCCCCGGCGGTTTCTCCGGCGGTGACGAGCCTGACGGAAGCGGTAAATTCATTACTGCATTCTTCAGAAACGCCGCAATCAAGGAGGGCGTTACAGACCTTCTTGAAAACAGAGACGGACTTATGTGCGGTATCTGTAACGGCTTCCAGGCTCTTATAAAGCTCGGCCTTGTGCCCTACGGCAAGATTATTGATACCGACGAAAACTGCCCCACCCTTACATTCAACACAATCGCACGCCACCAGTCAAGAATTGTAAGAACAAGAATTGCTTCAAACAAATCTCCCTGGCTTGCCGAAACAAATGTGGGTGATGTATTCTGCGTTCCCATTTCTCACGGCGAGGGTCGTTTCCTTGCAAGTGAAGAGCTTATTAAGAAGCTTGCCGAAAACGGTCAGATTGCAACACAGTATGTTGACCTTGAAAACAATGCCACAATGGATATTCATTTCAACCCCAACAGCTCAATGTATGCAATTGAGGGTATCACCTCACCTGACGGCAGAGTATTCGGTAAAATGGGTCACAGCGAAAGAATCGGCAGCGGTCTTTACAAGAATGTTCCCGGCAACTACGATATCGGAATGTTCCGCTCCGCAGTAAAGTATTTCAAATAATAAAAAGCTCGGGGCAATGTTTACGCAACTTGCCCCGAAAAGTAATATTTTTCTGATTGAGAAAAAAGGAGATATTATTATGGGTTATTTATCAGACATTGAAATTGCACAGCAGTGCGAAATGAAGCCTATTCAGGAAATTGCAAAAACCGCTCATGTTGACGAAAAATATCTTGAGCAGTACGGCAGATATAAAGCAAAGGTTGATCCTGCACTTATTAAAGAAACAGATAAGGCTGACGGCAAGCTCATTCTTGTTACCGCCATTACCCCCACCCCTGCCGGTGAGGGCAAAACTACAACAACAATCGGCCTTGCAGACGGTTTAAGAAAAATCGGCAAGGATGTTACCGTTGCTCTCCGTGAGCCGTCACTCGGTCCTGTTTTCGGTGTTAAGGGCGGTGCCGCAGGCGGCGGATATGCACAGGTTGTTCCCATGGAGGATATTAACCTCCACTTTACAGGCGATTTTCACGCAATCGGTGCGGCAAACAATCTTCTTGCCGCTATGCTTGATAACCATATTCAGCAGGGCAACGCCTTAGGCATTGACCCCAGAAAGATTACCTGGAAGAGATGCGTTGATATGAACGACAGACAGCTTCGTTTTGTTGTTGACGGTCTCGGCGGAAAGCCCAACGGCACACCCAGAGAGGACGGCTTTGACATTACGGTTGCAAGCGAAATTATGGCTGTTTTCTGCCTTGCTTCATCAATCACCGACCTTAAAGAAAGACTTTCAAGAATAATTGTCGGCTACACCTATGACGATAAGCCCGTTACGGCAGGCGACCTTAAGGCTGTCGGCGCAATGACCGCCCTGCTTAAGGATGCCATTAAGCCCAACCTTGTTCAGACCCTTGAGGGCACACCCGCCTTTGTTCACGGCGGCCCGTTTGCTAACATTGCCCACGGCTGTAACTCCGTTATGGCTACAAAAATGGCTCTTAAAATGGGTGACTACACCGTTACAGAGGCAGGCTTCGGCGCTGACCTCGGCGCAGAAAAATTCCTTGATATTAAGTGCCGTATGGCAGGGCTTACACCTGATGCAGTTGTTATTGTTGCAACTGTCAGAGCACTTAAAATGCACGGCGGTCTTGATAAAAAGGCTCTCGGCACAGAGGACCTCGGCGCTCTTGAAAAGGGCATACCCAACCTTTTAAGACATGTTTCAAACATCAAAAATGTTTACAAGCTTCCCTGCGTTGTTGCAGTTAATCGCTTCCCCACCGACACGGATGCAGAAATCAATTTCATAATTGATAAGTGCCGTGAGCTTGGCGTAAACACAGTTCTTTCAACTGTCTGGGCAGACGGCGGCAACGGCGGCGTTGACCTTGCCAAAGAGGTTGTTCGCCTTTGCGAAGAGGAAAAGGGTGACTTCACATTCTCCTATGAGCTTGACGGCACAATAGAAGAAAAGATTGAAGCCATTGTTAAAAAGATTTACGGCGGTGACGGAATTTCCGTTCTCCCTGCCGCAAAGAAGCAGATTGCAACACTCACAGCCCTCGGCTATGACAAGCTGCCCATCTGCGTTGCCAAAACACAGTACAGCTTCTCCGATGACCCCACAAAGCTCGGTGCACCCGAAAACTTCACCGTTACAATCAAGAATGTTAAGGTTTCCGCAGGTGCAGGCTTTATCGTTGTTCTCACCGGTGATATTATGACAATGCCTGGCTTACCCAAGGTTCCTGCCGCAGAAAAGATTGATGTTGACGAAAACGGCAAAATTACAGGCCTGTTCTGATAAAATCAACTGCATATAACAAAAAGGCTGTTGCAAAGGGAGATACAAATTAGCCTCCCAACTGCAACAGCCTTTCGTTATATGATTTACACCATTTTTTCCTGCTTAACCTTGTGGTCGATAATGTGTCTTGAAGCAAGCTCCTTGCTGATATCATCGAGCGAAATACCCATTTCAATCATAAGCACCATTACATGATAAACAAGGTCTGCAATTTCATAAATCGTTTCTTTTTTATCCTTATTTTTTGCGGCAACGATAACCTCTGTGCTCTCTTCACCGACTTTTTTAAGAATTTTATCAATTCCCTTGCTGAAAAGATAAGAGGTATATGAGCCGTCCTTGTGGTTTGTTTTTCTGCCTTTAACAAGCTGCATAAGAAGCTCAAGGTTAAATGCCTTATTCTCTTCGCTCTCAAAAACATCCCTTGTAAAGCAGGATTTTGTGCCTAAATGGCAGGCGGGGCCGTCCGGCTTAACCTTAACAAGCAGAGAATCCTTGTCACAATCTGTTATTATGCTGACGATGTGCTGATAATTTCCGCTCGTTTCACCCTTGAGCCAAAGCTTCTGTCTTGAACGGCTCCAGAAACAGGTAAGCTCCTTTGAAATTGAGATTTTGAGGCTTTCCTCGTTCATATATGCAAGGGTTAAAAGCTCGTTTGTATCTGCATTTACCACAACAGCAGGGATAAGTCCGTTTTCGTCAAATTTAAGCTCTGAAATTTCTGTCATTTTCATTTTCGTTTTCCTTTCAAAATTAAATTATAATCTGACCTCAATATTGTTATTCTTCAGGGTCTGCTTCAAATCCGAAATATCCACCTCGCCGAAGTGAAAAATCGAAGCGGCAAGTCCTGCATCAACCTTGGGAACGGATTTGAAAAGCTTAATAAAATCTTCCTTACAGCCTGCACCGCCGGAGGCGATAACCGGAACATTGACCGCATCGCACACTTTTTCAAGCATCTCAAGGTCAAAGCCCTGTTTAACTCCGTCTGTATCAATGGAATTGAGCACAACCTCACCGGCGCCGTTATCAACGCACCGTTTTATCCAGCTGACAGCCTCCAGCCCCGTGTTTTCTCTGCCGCCCTTGGCAAACACACGGAAAACGCCGTCAACTCTTTTAACATCCGCCGATATTACAACACACTGGTCGCCGTAAAGCTTTGCCGCCTCATAAATAAGGTCAGGGTTGCGAATTGCACCCGAATTAACGCTGACCTTATCTGCTCCGCATTTAAGCACACGGTCAAAATCCCGAACGGTATTTATTCCGCCGCCGACAGTCAGAGGGATGAACACCTTTTTTGCGGTTTCACAGAGAATATCGGTGAACAGCTTTCTGCCGTCTGATGAAGCGGTAATATCATAAAACACAAGCTCATCCGCACCGTGGGAGCTGTAATATTCCGCAAGGGCAACAGGCGAAGAAATATCGCTCAGGCCTTGAAAATTAACGCCCTTAACAACTCTGCCGTCCTTAACATCAAGGCAGGGAATTATTCTTTTTGTAATCATTCTGCTACCTCGATTGCCTCTTTAAGATTGATTGCGCCTATATAGTATGCCTTGCCGATTATTGCACCGTAAATTTTCATTTCGGCAAGCCTTTTTATATCCTCTGTTGATGATACACCGCCGGAGGCAGTAATATCAACCTTGAATTTTTCACTTAACCGGCGGTATAAATCAAGGTTTGTGCCTTTCATTGCTCCGTCCTTTGAAATGTCGGTGCAGATAAGAGTTTTAACGCCCGTATTCTGCATTTTTTCGCAAAATGTGAAAGCATCATAACTGCTTTTTTCAAGCCAGCCCTTTACGGCAACCATACCGTCCTTAATATCAACGCCGACTGCAATTTTATCGCCGTATTTTGCAACTGCCTCTTCAAGGAGTGCTTCATTCTCAACTGCGGCTGTGCCTAAAATAACACGGTCAACACCGATGCTGATATATTTTTCAATAGTTTCAAGGGAACGGATGCCGCCGCCGATTTCGGTAAAAAGAGAGGTTTCCTCGGCAATCTGCTTTACGATTTTAATATTCGGTGTTGTGCCGTTTTTTGCACCCTCAAGGTCAACAAGATGAACAAAGGATGCACCCTGTTTTTCAAAATCACGGGCAATTTCTATGGGGTTTTCGCTGTAAACCGTCATCTGATTATAATCGCCTTTGTAAAGGCGAACAGCTTTACAATCATATAAATCTATTGCGGGAAAAATATTCATTACTTAACCTCACAGAATCCACGGAGAATGTTTAAGCCCACCTCACCGCTTTTTTCGGGGTGGAACTGACAACCGAAAATATTATCTCTGCCCACTGCGGCGGTAAGCGGAACGCCGTATTCCGTAACCGCAAGGGTATCCTTTTCACAGCCTGCGCCGTAATAGGAATGAACAAAATAGACATAATCACCGTCTTTTATATATTTGAATATGGGGCTGTTCTGTTTGAACTGCAATGCGTTCCAGCCAATCTGGGGGATTTTAAGCCCTTTCGGAATAACATCGGAAATGGGTCTTATTTCTCCCTTTATTAAGCCGAGCCCCTCATAAACGCCGTATTCAAAGCCCTTTTCAAGTAAAAGCTGCATACCGAGGCAGATACCCATAAGGGGTTTACCCTTGTTTGCCTCCTCAATAACAACACGGTCAAGCCCTGTTGCCTTCAGCTTTTCAGAGGCATCACCGAATGCACCGACACCGGGGAGGATAATTCTCTGTGCATCCCTCAATTTCTGCTCATCAGATGTAACAACGGCATCAACGCCTATTGCTTCAAGGGAGCATTTGAGAGAAAAAAGATTACCTACGCCGTAATCAACTATCGCAAGCATTACAGAACTCCCTTCGTTGAGGGAATTTCATCTGCAAATTCCGGGTCAATCTTAACCGCCGTTTTGAGAGTTCTGGCAACGGATTTGAACGCACCCTCAATAATGTGGTGAGAATTTGTGCCGTCAAGCTTCTTTATGTGAAGTGAGCAGGGGCAGTTACGGACAAAGGCAAAGAAAAATTCTTCGCAAAGCTCCGTATCAAAATCACCAACCTTTGCCGTGGGAACATCAAGCTGATAATTAAGGTAAGTTCTGCCGGAAATATCAACGGCAGAGAGAATAAGAGCCTCATCCATGGGCAGAATTGTGTTGCCGTAACGGATTATCCCCTTCTTATCACCGAGAGCCTGTGCAAAAGCCATACCGAGGCAGATGCCGATATCCTCAACCGTGTGGTGATAATCAACCTCAACATCTCCCTTGCAGGTAACATCAAGGTCAAATCTGCCGTGCTTTGCAAAAAGAGTCAGCATATGGTTAAGAAATCCGCAGCCTGTGTCAATTTTGCTTTCACCCTTTCCGTCAAGGTTAAGGGTCAGTTTAATATCTGTTTCAGCCGTTTTTCTGTTAATTTCCGATGTTCTCATAATAATCACCTTTCAGTCAAGGGCTTATTTTATAATTTCTTTGAGTGCTTCAAGCAAAGCATCCATCTGTTCCTTTGTGCCTACCGTAATACGATTATAATCCTTTAATTTCTCTTTGTCAAAGTGGCGAACAAGTATGCCTTTTTCTTTAAGCTTAAGATAAATCTCTTTTCCGCCGACAGCCTTATGCTTTGCAAAAATGAAATTGGTCAGAGAATCCGTCATTTCAAAGCCGAGTTTTTTAAGCTCCGCAGATGTATATTCTCTGTTTTCCATAATGGTTTTGCAATTCTTTTTCATATAGGCATCATCCTCAAGAGCACCGATGCCCGCCGCCATGGTTGTGCGGTTTATGTTATAGGGATTAGTGGAATATTTGATTGTGTTCAGGTCATTGATAAGCTCCTCACAGCCGAAGCCCATTCCGAGCCTTGCCCCCGCCATTGACCTGGACTTTGAAAAGGTCTGGGTAACAAGCAGATTTTTATACTCATTGATGAGCTTTACCGCACTTTCACAGCCGAAATCAACATAAGCCTCATCAATAACAACAACATTATCCCGGTTGCTTTCAAGGATTCTCTTAATATCATCAGGAGAAATCGCTATTCCCGTGGGGGCATTGGGGTTTGCAATGAAGATTGTTTTATTTATGCCGATATAATCCTCAACATTCAATGTAAAATCGTCATTGAGAGGTATTTCCTCATAGGGAATATTATTAAGCTGAGCAAAAACGGGATAAAAGCCGTAGGTTATGTCGGCAAAAGCGGCAGGGTGCTCCTCATCGCAAAATGCCATAAAGGCAAAATTCAGTATTTCATCCGAGCCGTTTGTCATAAGTATATTTTCGGTTTTCAAGCCGAAATATTCCGCCGCTTTCCTGTTCAGAGCAGTACATTCGGGGTCAGAATAAAGCTGATACCTTTTTGCTTCCTCAAAAGCGTACTTTACCGCCTTTTCGGAGGGAGGAAAGGGACTTTCGTTTGTATTTAGCTTAATATATTTCATATCCTTTGGCTGTTCACCGGGAGTGTAAGGAACAAGCCTTGAATATTTATTACTGAAAAACTGCGACATTTTATACCTCTGAAAAATTCAAATTCACTTTTCGGTTCTGATTACGGCACTCTTTGCGTGAGCCGTAAGACCCTCCTGCCTTGCAAAATATGCAACATCCTGTGCAACATTTACAAGAGCATCTTCTGTGAAATAAGTATATTGTGTTTTTTTGATGAAATCATCCACCGAAAGGGGTGATGAAAACTTTGCACTGCCCGAAGTGGGGAGCGTATGGTTGGGGCCTGCAAAATAATCGCCCAGTGCCTCGGGACAGTTTCTGCCCATAAAGATTGAGCCTGCGTGACGGATTGAATCAAGATAATCAAATGGATTATCTACACAAAGCTCAAGATGCTCCGGGGCAATTTCATTTGCAATATCAATAACGATTTCAAGGTTTTCCGCAATAATAATTTTACCGTTATTATCAACGGATGCCCTTGCAATTTCAGCCCTTTCAAGAAGAGGAATCTGTTTTTCAAGCTCCTCGCTGACCTTATTTGCAAGCTCTTCGGAATCGGTAACGAGAACAGCAGATGCCATTTTATCATGCTCCGCCTGTGAAAGAAGGTCTGCCGCAACATAGGCAGGGTTGCTTTTGCCGTCCGCAACAACAAGAATTTCACTCGGTCCTGCAATCATATCAATGGAAACAACGCCGAAAACCTGTTTCTTTGCTTCCGCAACAAAGGCATTGCCGGGGCCGACAATTTTATCAACCTTGGGAATACTCTGTGTTCCGTAGGCAAGGGCGGCAACAGCCTGCGCACCGCCGACCTTGAAGATTTTATCAACACCCGCAATTTTTGCGGCGGCAAGAATAACCGAATTAACCTTGCCCTCTGCATTCGGGGGCGTAACCATATACAATTCCTTTACCCCTGCGATTTTTGCCGGGATTGAATCCATAAGAACGGTTGAGGGGTAAGCCGCCGTGCCGCCGGGAACATAAAGTCCGGCTCTGTCAACGGGGATAATCTTCTGCCCCATAACAATACCCTTTTCATCATTGATGATAAAGCTGTTACGAACCTGTTTTTTATGGAATTTTTCAATATTTGCCTTTGCTTTTTCGAGAATTTCAATAAACTTTTCGTCAACTGCATCAAAAGCCTCTGCAATTTCTTCTTCGCTGACAAGCAAAGTATCAAGCTTTGCCTTGTCAAATTTTTCACAGTATTTGAAAAGGGCTGAATCGCCGTTTTTTCTTACATCGTAAATTATATCCGCAACAATATCTTCAACCCCTGTTGCGCTTGTTCCTCTGGCGAAAATTTCTTCGTTTTTCACTTCGCCGTATTTCATAATTTTAATCATTTGCCCATTACCTGCTTTCTGAGGTTTTCGGTAAGATTTTCAATCTGCTCGGATTTGAAACGGTAGCCGGATTTATTTGCAATGAGTCTGGCACTGATAGGTACAACCGTTTCGTAAACCTCAAGATTATTTTCCCTCAAGGTTTCACCAGTTTCAACAATGTCAACAATAACATCTGTCAGCCCTAAAATCGGGGCAATTTCTATTGAGCCGTTAAGGTGAACAATATCAATATCTCTGCCGAGGGAATTATAATAATTCCTTGCAATGTTTGAAAACTTTGTGGCAACCTTCAGAGTCCTTCTGTAATTATCTCTGAAGCCCTTCGGGGCGGCAACCGCCATTCTGCATTTGCCGAGATTAAGGTCAAGCAGCTCATAAATATCCGGCTCATATTCAAGCAGAATATCTTTACCTGCAACGCCTATATCAGCCGCACCTCTCTCAACATAAACAGGAACATCGGAGGGCTTGACCCAGAAATATCTGACCCCTGCCTCGGGATTTTCAAAAATCAGCTTTCTGCCGGGCTCTTTTATTGAGGGACACTCAAAGCCCGCCTTTTCAAACATATCATAAACCTTTTCGCCAAGACGCCCTTTGGGAAGAGCAACATTAAGCATTTCCATTTATTTTTGCCTCCCTGCCGTCAAACTTCATAAGCTGTTTATACCTGAGCTTTTCGGGGCACTGTTTTGCCGCTAAAACACGCAGACCTAAAGTTGTGAAGCCCTCAACGGTTTTGCCTAAAGCGGAAATATCCGCATTATCATCATAAAGAATTACCGTATCAACATCAAATTCATCATCAGGATTATCAAGCTGTTCAAGGCTGTCAAGATAAACTGCAAAGCCGATTGCCTTTGACTTTCTGCCCATTTTAACCATAAGCTTATCATACTGACCGCCGGAAACAACGGCTGTTGGTATGCCCTCAATAAAGCCCTTGAAAACAAAGCCGTTATAATATTTCAAATCGCCAACATAAGAAAAATCAATATCAATAATGGCTTTAACGGAATCATCAAGTGAGCCTATTACACGCTCAATGGTTTCAACCGCTTCACATTCGGGAAGAAGCTCACGGAGCTTCGGCATAACCTTTTCAAGACTGCCGTGAAGAAATGCAAGAGAGCAGAGCACCTCTTTGTTTTTCTCCGAAACGCCGTTTTCATCACAAACAGCTTTAAGCTCATGAAGATTTTTTTCACCGATATACTGATAAATCGCCTTTTTGGTTTCCTTATCATCCGTTGCATTTTCGACCGCATAAGAAATAACATCAAGACTGCCGATTGAAAAAATCGACTTACCCGGCATATTCATAAGGCACTTTGCGGCGAGCGAAAGAACCTCTGAAACACAGTAATCATCAATATCGCCGAGACATTCAAGACCTATCTGCATAATCTCCTTGAATGAGCCTGTGCTTTTTGAAACACGGTAAACATTTTCGTTATAATAAACCTTGTTAAGCCCCTGCGCCTTATCCTTGCTGTTTTTGATTATGGAAAGGGTAACATCGGGCTTCAAAGCCATAAGCTTTCCGTTGGTATCGTTAAAGGTGATGACATTATCGCTCATAAGGAAATCCTTATTGCGAACATAGAGGTCATACTCCTCAAACTTTGTCATTTTATATTGGGAATAACCGTATTTTTCAAAAAGAGAACGCAGAGTAAAAATTATCTGCTCCTCATTTCTGATTTTCAAGTCATTATTTTGCATTGATTAACCCTTTCTCTGTGAACGGATTTTGTCATTTGCCGTTGAAATTATTTCTGCCGACATATTTATATATTACAACAATATTTAATATAATAACATCAGTTCACAGCTTTTTCAAGAATTTTATTTTACCGTAATTTATTCTGTTAGTGTGTTAGCAGTTTACCACTTTACCACAATAAAGTCAAGAGCTTTAGAGTTGCTTTTTTTAATAATCTATGGTAATATAATTTCTCTATTCAGTATTACATAATGGAAGGAGTAAATCATGATTAAATATCCCGAATATGACAGGAGCATTTTATCTGTTGCCTCTTCGGTTTTAAATCATTTCGGAGTAAAAGACTGCCGTCATAAGTCTTTACCCGAATTTGATAAGCTGTTAAACAAAAATTATAAAAACGTTGTTGTAATGCTGTTTGACGGTTTGGGCGTATCCGCTATTAACGAGCATCTGTCTGAAAACGATTTTTTGAGAAAGCATTTTGTCTGCCCGATTTCATCGGTTTATCCGTCAACCACCGTTGCCGCCACCACGACGATTGAAAGCGGTTGTTCACCTGTCGAAACCGCATGGCTCGGTTGGGACTTATATTTTGATGAAATAGGCGAAAATGTTGCGGTATTCAGAAACTCTCTGCAAAAGAACGGAAAACCTGCCGCAGATTATAACATTGCCGCAAAATATATTCCGTATAAAAGCATTTTTCAGAGAATAGAAGAGGTGAACGGCAGAAAAACGGCATATTGCGTATCACCGTTTTCAAAATATCATTCGAAATCCGTTACAGAAATCTGCAAAACCGTTTACAAACTTTCAAAGAAAAGAAAGCATAAATACATCTATACATATTGGTATCAGCCCGACAAGGCAATGCACGACTATGGTGTGAGCAGTCAGGAGGTGCACGAGCAGATTCTGCTGATAAACAGCAAGGTGGAAAAGCTATGCAAGAAGCTTAAAAACTCGGTTGTTATCATCACCGCCGACCACGGACTTATTGACGGCACGAATGAATACCTTGAAGATTATCCGCAGCTTGAAGAAATGCTGAAAGTGCCGCCGTCAATAGAGCCAAGAGCATTAAGTTTATTTGTAAAAGATGGAAAGCAGGACGAATTCAAAGCGGAATTCAACCGGCTTTTCGGCGATTCATTCAGACTGATGACAAAGGAAGAAGTGTTCAATTCAAATCTTTTGGGTCTCGGCAAACCACATAAGAAAGCAAGCGATTTTGTCGGTGATTTTCTTGCCGTGGCAACGGGCGAAAAATCAATTTTCAATAAGCGTGAAGAGCGTGAATTTATCGGCGTTCACGCAGGTCTGACAGCAGAAGAAATGACAGTTCCGTTTATAGCCTTTGAAACCGAATAATTCAACCGTCGGTTGGGTAGTACACTTTTCAGACGGCTTTGCCGTCTGTGCCTTCCTTTTGAAGGAAGGTGGAATTTTTCGTCAGAAAAATTTCGGTAGGTAGGGTGCGTTGGCAAACGCACTTTGATTTTCGTTAAGAAAATCAAAAGTCATAACCTTATGAAATATAAACAAAAATCAATCAATTCATAAAATGCCGACATTGATAAAAAATCATAGGACAAGGAACCATCACCTGTCCTAACCTATAGAGGGTGCGGAGGCACAATCTAAAAAAATAAAAAGCAGTCTGCCACTTGACAAAACGCTTTGAATGAATTATTATATAGGTGTTGATAGGGCTACCGATAACGGCTACGCCCTCAAAAGAAAATAGTTAAAAAGATTAACCGCTTTGCTTTTGGTCGGGCATGGGCGGTTATTTCTTTTTTACAGTATATATGTAACCTGTTGCAAACAGAATAATAATGGCTGTTATGACAAGATATTCCATATAAACACCCCCCTTGCGAGGGCAAAGAGTGTAACCGCTACCGTTAAGTAGTCCTATCTGCTGGTTATAATACAGCATTTGAGTTTTTAAGTCAATGCTTATTCTTTAATTCATTATATTTTCCAAGGTTATGACTTTTGATTTTCTTACTGAAAATCAAAGTGCGTTTGCCAACGCACCCTACCTACCCGGCTCACTCTGTTCGCCACCCTTCCTTCAAAAGGAAGGCACAAAGTTGCTTTGCAACTTTGAAAACTGTCCTATCCATATGGGATATAGAGGAAAGGTGGTTATGGTTGTGCTGTGAGAACAAATATTTAAAACAACCTATTGAACATCACAGCAGTTAAAGGGTAGTATAAATCAGATGACGGCAGTTGAGTAGTAGCACGCCAATTTTGATAGGCAGAATCGGATGAAAAAAGCGATTTCTTCGAGTGAAGACAGTACTG